>NZ_CANMJY010000007.1 GCF_947498345.1 uncultured Winogradskyella sp. | reverse complement strand
TAGGTATAGTCTATATCTTGTAATCTATCGATCGCATTTTGCTTACCACCTACACCCTTAGCTGTCAGTTGCCCCAGGTCGTCGTAGCTATTATCGGTAATGACCTCATAGAGTGGTGCATGTGCAAACTTGTTTCTATGCTCCAAAACACGATTGGTATGGTCATAGGTATACTGGTCTATAAAACTCAGCGTTATCCCAGAGCGTTCCTTAGAGCTTGTGGTCTCTGTAGCTCTACCATCAAAGGTGAGGTCGCTCTTTATTTTATCTACAGTGTCTAAATACGCATTTTTAGAATACACATAGATAGGTCTCGCCTTGTCATCGTAATAGGTCACGGTGGTGATCCAGTCGTTGGTGCCCAGTACTCTTACCTTGCTCCCTGTAGCCAGGCCTTTAACATTGGTAATCGGTGTTACGCCATAGGCCGTTTCTGAGCTGCCACCATCGAGATCGAAGTTATAATCGTCGTAATAATTGATGGTTAACAATTCTTCTAAGTGCATAAACCCTGAGGCATTGGTGTAATATAAGGTTGTGCCTGCTACAGTAATGGGTGTGGTAAGCCGTGTTTCGTATTGCTGTGTTTGACCATTGATTACATCCTGTACAGCCGTTCTGGTATATAATGTATTTGACTCTTCTATAGCTGTATAGGCCACACGCCCAAAGGCATCATACTTTGTTATTAGCCATTTGTAAGGAGCACTTCCCCTTTGTATAGCATCTTGTGTCGCTATGGGTTGATCTAACTTATTATAAACAATATATTCCCAGCCTTTGCCTGGTATTTTCTTTTCTACCAAACGGTTAAGGTCGTCATAAATATATTGGTAACACAACTCACTAAGCTCTGTAGGATCTGGCTTAGCGGTATGGGCTTCGGCCTTTGGTGGCAGTACAAAGCTAAGGTTACCATAATCATCATAGACATAATAAGTGTCGTGGGCCACATTGGTCTGAGCAACCCCATCTACTTCAGAGGTTCCATAAGTACGCTTTAAAATCACCTGGCCTTGTTTGTTTTTAAATTCTTCGGTGGTATGAGCCTTGGTACTTGTACCATCGTGGTTTTCATCTTTGGTTATCGTTTTGGACAACTCATTTGCAGTATAATAGCCATTGTCTTCCAAAGAGGTAGTGTAGGTGATTACAGAGTTGGTAACGTCTTTAAACAGTTTTACATAATAATGTTTGACCTCGTTGGTACCGTTGGTGAGATAGTCCATTTCAATCTCATGGCCATTACCCATTTTCCAATCCTTACCTGGTGCCGCCTGTTTCATCACTCTATTTAGTGGTGAGCTGTCAAATTCTTTCTCAGAATAGGGATTGATATCTGCAACGCTCATCCCTGGAAAATCATCGTCATAGGCCGTGGCATCGTAATAGCTGTTGGTGGCATCAAAGGCATCGACTCTAAAGTCGCCAATATTTGTTGTAGCACTGTAAGGCAGGTATTCTTTGGTCTGTCTGCCAAAGGCATCATAGGCTATATGGGTAATGATATCCTGACTTTGTCCACCAGCACGTATCCCAATGGATTGGCTGGCACGTCCGAGCCCATCAAAATAGGTGATGCTCTCTATCTTTTCATTATTGCTTAGCGTAGTGATATCTGTGGTAGCGATCCGCGGTGTAATGTTATGTATATAGTTAAGTAGGGCCACACTGGTGGTTGGTGGTGCGGCCTGTACAACCACGTCCATACTTTCCAATAAGGAGTTGCTCTTACCACGGGCCTCAACCTTATGGGTACCAATGGTTGGCCATGTGACATCGACGGTATAGGTGGTCCCTGAAGAGCTTGAGCTTACCTGTGTACCACCGATAATGTTCCAGCTCAGGTTGGGCTTTATGTTACCGTCGTTATAGGTGTAAGTTTCGGTGTTACCTACCGTTACGGGTGTTAGCCCCGAGAGGTTCTGAGCATAGGCCTGTATGCTTAAAAGTACAAACCCTAATAGCATCATAAATGGCGTTAACGATGTGATGTTTCTCTGTCTTTTCATGATCTCTTGTTTTAAAGGTGGGTTAAGGTGTCAGTGTCTATCTCAAACAGGTAAATATCATCACTGCCGCCCGCCTGATGAATGCTCAGGGTCATGGTCATGGTCTCAGTTGTGCCAGAGATACTTAGTGTGGCCGTTTGCTGGTCAATGGACTCAAGGTCGTAACTGAGTGTTCCCAGATGGTTTTGCGTATCCCAACTGCCTGAGCTTGCAACGATGGTATAAGTATCAGAGCTGTTGGTATTGTAACCCAGCTGCTGCCAGACAAAGTTTGAGCCTTGCTTGCTTAGAATTGAATGTATTTCAACTTTGGTAGTGTTAGCAGTTACCAGATAACTTTCTGCAGACCAATCGGTGTTTTGGTTTTGTGAACATACGCCAGAGGTCCCTGCAAAAAGGCAAAGGACAAAAACTATGGCTATCTTATGGATTATTAGTGCTGTTTTCATCATATTATGTTTTAGTTGTTGGATTGGAGATGGTAGTTGTACTTGTTCTCGCTCATGATTTTACCATCCTGGTCTTTAACGCGTTGCAGACGGTTAAAGTCATCGTACTCGTAGTATACGGTATAGCCCTTAGGGTCGGTCATACTGGTGACACCAATTAATGGGTCATAAGTATAGGTCGTGACCATGGCCTGTTGCAGATCGGGATGGTTGCGCAAGGCCTCCAAGGCATCCCGAAGTGCCGCTTCTGAAGCTGCATCATCATCATTGTAAGAAGCATTCTTTGCTGCTGAGATGGCACTATTAAGACTTGTAGATATGCCTACATAACTGGCATTTTCAATCTTGGCAATTGGCAAAGTTTCGTTATAGCCCCATACGTACATAATTCTTGTCCCATCTACTTTACTGACTTCCTTGGGATTACCATAGTTGTCATAGGAGTGGAATTTAATACGGTCCTTAAATACATTGTTCTGAGAATCTTCACCTTTTCGGGTTTGAACGATCTGTGGTAATATCCTACCACTACCCCAATCGTGATATACGGTCTTAGTAGTATTCTGTGATAGGATGGTGTTGCCGTTCTTTAAAATGGCATCGGTCTGTATAGTCTCGTAGCGATCTTGATTGATGAGTTCCTGCTCGGCAGTTGTTGGGCTTTGCAAATCCTGCACATAAGTGACATGGTTCTCCTGCGTATGACCACTGCTATGTGCTGTACTGGTGCGTGATGCCAAAAGTGGGTTATTGTCATAATAATAATCGTTAGTGACTGTAATGTCTCCAGTATTGCGGTATTCTGTTGTGGTCTGTGACTTTAAGCGATGGTATTCGGTTTGATAATCGTACTTTGTAGCTTTATAGTTTTCAGCGCTAAAAATACTTCCACCTACTAAAATGAGTACTGGCATACGCATGGATTGAACACTAAAGTAATTGCTGTACTGACTGCCAGAGCTTTCATATGTAGAAATCGATTTCTGAACTAGAGTTCCTAATCTGTCATATACCCTTAAAGAATCAATATTACCATTTAGCCAATCTGGATTTAGCTTAAAATCAAAGTTGTTTGGAATCGGTGGTGCAGTAAAACCTATTGGGGAAGGAGTTGCTTCAAATTGTAAGAAACCATCGGTAGAAAATTCGTATTCTTTATAGCCGGTTCCGTTAACCCCATTAAAGGTTTCGGTAACATTGGTATAGCCTACATAGCTTCCTTTGGTCTGTAACATGGAGCTACTATTATCAGAAAACAATTTAAAGGTGAGTATATCTGCACTATGTGGTGACGCAAAGCAAATTATTCTCCAATTATCTATAAAATTGTCAATAAATCTTATCGTTTTTCCACTAGTAAGTTGATTGCCCCCAAATAGATTGTAGTCATAGCTTCTCGACAAAGGTGATGCCTGTTGATCAGAATAGGTATTAACTTCTTTTATGCGCAGTCCACCATACATAAATTCATTAGGTGTAGGGTCTGTATAATGATTGGCAACAACTTGTAAATATCTCGGCGCTCCTATGGTACAGTTTTGGTTTTGACATGGGTAACAGGTTATAGGCGTATTAGACTCTGCCGTAATTTTATAGGTTTTCCCAGGGAGAAGTTCTAATTCAAAATCACTCTGTAATATAGGATTAGAATAAGGTGTATCCACTCCCTCTAACCTAATCTTATAAGCGCAAGTCGTAAGGTTAAGATCTGGTCCTGGACAGCCGTCCATAGCAATTTGAAAATCTACCCATCCTGTGCTATTAACGTCTAATGTGAATTGTGTTGAAAAGTCAATATCTGGATCAGAATCCCCAAACAGGCACTCTGAGTTTTGTAGTACTACAGGACTCTTAATTAAATGGTCCACATATTGATCTACTTCTGGGGAAAGGGCGTTGGGTTGTTGGATAAAATTGTTTTCCCATACAAATTCTTCATAACCTCCAGTTGGGAATGTTATCTTTTTTAAGATACAGGCTTGAGTATAATTAGGGTCTATCGATCGATCAGCATCTCCAAGACGATGAATAAAATTATACATTGTATACCTCGATTTTGGAATCAGACTTGTATTAGATTTGCCATTATAATAGCCAAAATAGTCCTGCGATCTTGAAAATCGATCTGGTAACGGAACTGCGTTGTATTCGAATATGTAAGGAATTGAACTTACAGAATTTTTATCATACTGCGAAATAGAGTCTAATCGTAATCGGTGTTGCCCCTCATTATATACATCGAAAAAAGGATTCTCATCATTTGGGCTTATAAAATACGAGGTATTTAACTTAAACTGTCTAATAAGCTTACCATCATTATCAAGTAACTTTATATATTCTAATGGGTAAGAATTATTTAAATCTGATCGTTCAGAAGTACCTCTCTGAAAAAGTACCTTCCCCTTTGGAAATTCGATGCTTTCTATTTTAGGCTGAGCAAATGTCTTTTCGAGGTAATTTTGATTGTAAGTTTCCACAAAACAATTGCCATCAACATTAGTTGGTGCATGGATTCCAGGTTTAACATAGTCTTCACCTTGCGGAATATTAGTTAAAACATTGTTTTCTGTTATATAGTTAAATGTGATTTTTTGGGTGGTATTTGGAAAGATAATTGAGGTTAGCATCCAGGTTTGATAATATGCATTTGTTCCTCCTGCAGAATAAAATGCTGTATTACCTGTGATTAAATTACCATTGCTCAGTGTCTTTGTCTTTGCGCTTAAAATAGCCTCTCTGGCTTCATCTAATATACCAATCCCAAACTCATACTTTATACCTTGAGTATCTGTGATTCTAAATCCTGTAATTCGACCTGTTCCACCTATAGATTCTATGATGAAGTTTGTTTTAGGGTATTGTACGAACTCATCTAATGTTTCATCGTAAAAGAACTGACCTGATCCACCTGGGAGACTAAAATTAAAAATATCAGGCTGATAATCCCTATCTGTTGCATTATCAGTATCTAGCTGATTATACTTATAACTACTGTTTCCATTGGTTAAATCCTCAACAGTAAAAGGTGTGTTCATACATCCCAATGAGCTATCATCTGGTAATCCCCTTATAGTCCTACTGACCAACCCACCAGCTTGTAGATTCCATCCCAGACCTGCCCAGGACGCAATATCGGTTACTTTGATGCCACCTCCACTATATCCCAGACCAATGGGAACAGAAACCCCTTTATGGCTTATGGTATAAAAGGGGATGGATATACTTGGAAGACCTGTATAAGGGGATACTTCCGTTTGCGAGTACTTAATCAATTCCGCAGCCTCAGGAGAGGGAGGGACAACATTTGGCAACTCTTGTGCCAAGGTGCCAATTGAAAATGTGAGCATAAAGATGCTCATAAGGATGTTGAAATACGTTTTCATAGAAAAAAGGTCTTAACGATTTATGTTTTATCGACCAACTGAAAAAAGTGTAGGAATTTTATGTGTTTACACTAAATATCCCTTTAGCAATAAATTTTAACTGCTTAGTTCTGTTAGGTCGAAATTAGACCATAAAGTTAGAGTGGCTTCTTGACTTTACACAGAGCATTTTGCTTTAAAATACTAAGCATTTTGCTTGGTGGGAAATGGTCTTTGGAGATTAAATTGAGGGTTAATTATAGTAAAAATTACTAAGGTTAAGGAATAAGGTTACCTTAATATAAAATACGGTCAAGAAATGTTATAATCACAAAGCCCAATTCAATTGAATTGGGCTTTGTATGTTTTTATGGTCAATATATTACAAATCCTTCAACACCACTTCCAAATCTTCAAATGCATAAGGTTTCGCCATAATAATCTTGTCTGCACTTAACAAAAAGTACATTGGTGTGGCTGCGACCCCATAGGTTTTTACAATGGGGTTTTCCCATTTACCCAAACCAATGTTATGGATAAAATCAGGATAATTTTTAATGGCTTCTGTCCATTGAGTGGGTTCACCCTCAAGGCCAAAGGCAACTACTTTTATGTTTGATTTTTTAGCTACAAGCGCTTTTACTTTTGGGAGCTCGTTTAAACAATGCCCACAACCACTACTCCAAAACACAAGCAGATAATATTCCGAGCCTTTTAAATCGTGAAGGGTTGTAGTGTCTTCGCCAGAGCTAATTTCAAAATTAGGCGCTTTGGTTCCTAAAGAGGTGTTTTTATAAGAGTTGATGGTTTCTGCTAAGACTTTATTTTCAGTCTTTTTAGCCAATTGTAAAAGGTATTTATCAGTTATATAATTAGCCAATTCATGATTTTCTAAGGTTACAAATCGCTGCCATAAGATTTCTATTAAATTGGCTTTAATTACCAGATCAAAATCACTAATGCTATGTGCAACATCATCTACGTGTTTTTTATATGTAGTATTACTTGGACTATCTACAATATCAAACACATAACTCGTAACACGATCGACTAAAAATGAGGAGCTCTGTAATAAATAATTACTAAAATCTATATGACTTAGAAAGTTGTTTTTAAGATTGTTTGAGTAGGTACTTATATCTTCATACATCGTAGGAATATAAGGTCTGTTAGCCATTATAAAAGCAGAAACCAATCTGCCATTGGCCGATTCTTCATAAGCTAATTGTGTGTCTTTTACAACCTTAAAAATAGAATTAAACCCTTCCTCATCAGTATTGGCTTTAGAATAGTAATTACTAATCGTTTGGTTAACCATATCCATACTATGCAAGTACGAATTCCAAAGTTTATTTTCTTCAGATTCTGTGAATTCTACACCTTTATCATAACTAAAATTAAAAGCCACAGTTTCTTTACCATCATAAATAAAGTCGAAATTATTTTCTTCTGGTGGAATTGCATATACAATCTTATAAATACCTGGGGCAACAGTAGAATCTAATGGGATTTCAAAATTACCTTCACGATCTAACTGGCCACGATTAACGTAGTTAGCCCCTTCTGGTGTGGCTTGGTATAAAAACGCATAGGAAAAATCTTCTGCTGGCGAAAATGTACCTTTTACACTCTGACTAAAAGTTAATAGAGGAAGTATACAAAGGATGAATACTGTTTTTTTCATTTTATATAATTTTATTGTTATAACGACTTCAATAATTAAGCCATTATGTCTTTTTAGATCTAATACTTTCTATAACAACGGTACAAAGGATTAAGGCGCCTCCAACAAATGTATGTATTGTTGGTGTTTCTTTCAAGAAAAAATAGGCAATTATAATTCCAAAAACAGGTTGTGCACTACCAATAATACTTGCCGTGCTTGCCTTAAAGTATTTTAAACTATTAACAAATAAGGTATGTCCAACAGCTGTAGTGAGTAGTGCCAAAATTATAACATATGGATATTGAGTAGTAATGTTAGCTGTACTTTCAAAGTACAAAACAGGAAGTAACACGATGCTTATGATGGCTACTTGATAAAACATAAGCATAGTACTATTGTATTTAGTAACTTCTCCTTTTAAAATTAAAATTCTGAGTGCGTAACATAATGCAGATATTAAACCAAATAGTACACCTTTAAATTGACCACTTTCTATGTTAAAATCTGGAGCTAAAATGTATACACCTAAGAGAACGATAATGCCTAAAACAATATGAATGGCGTCGGGTTTCGCTTTAGAAAATAAAGGTTCTAATAGTGCTGTTATAACCGGAAATGTAAACAATGACAGCATACCAATAGCAACATTAGACAATTTTAAGGCATAGAAATATGTCACCCAATGTGCGCCCATAAAAAGTGCTCCAAGTACAAATGTCCAATGGTCTTTACCACTATTAATTTTTAAGCTAATGCCTTTGTATAAACAGAACGTAAACAGAAAAATTGCTGCCAAAATTGAGCGCCACCAAATAACAACAGACGTAGGCATATCTATAAATTTCCCTAAAGCGCCAGATGTGCTAATAAAAATGGTAGCAACGGTAAGCCAGAGTAAATGGTTTAAATGAGCGTTTTGTTTCATTCATTTAAAATTTGTCAATTCAATTGAGTTTTGAAAGTGCGTCAAGGGCTTTCTTTGTAGATGTTATATTCTCGAATGTAATGAGTAAGCGTAAACCATTTCTTGTTTGTTTTTCTTTCATTTTACATTTGCCTGTATTCATCTGGACAAAATGTAACACTTTAGTAAATGCCTCACTTTGATAAAACTTACTTTGTTGGTCTTGAATAAAATACCCGATCAATTTGCCTTGTTTCATAATAATTTTTTCAAGCCCCATTTCTATAGCAATCCATTTCAATCTCACACTATCAAATAAATCAACAACTTGAGAAGGGAATTCCCCAAAACGATCAATAACTTCAGATTCAAATTGTTTAAGCCCTTCTTCAGTTTTAATAGTATTTAACTTGGTGTAAAGGTTCAAGCGCTCAGTAATATTATTGACATAATCATCTGGAAATAATAGCTCAAAATCCGTATCGATAGTAATGTCTTTAACATACTGCTTAGGTTTGCCGTCATCTTTATATAAATCAGCAAATTCTGCTTCTTTTAATTCTTCAATAGCTTCATTTAGTATTTTTTGATAGGTATCAAAACCGATATCATTGATAAATCCACTCTGTTCGCCACCTAATAAATCACCTGCACCTCTAATTTCTAAATCCTTCATAGCGATATTGAAACCACTTCCTAATTCAGTAAACTGCTCTAAAGCTGTAATTCGCTTACGAGCATCAGTAGTCATGGCAGAATACTCGGGAGTAATGAAATAACAGAAGGCTTTTTTATTACTACGACCTACGCGACCGCGCATTTGATGGAGGTCGCTCAAGCCAAAATTATTAGCGTTGTTGATAAATATAGTATTAGCATTTGGTACATCCAAGCCACTTTCTACAATAGTGGTACTTACTAAAACATCGAACTCACCATTCATAAAAGCGAGCATAAGTTGCTCTAGTTTTTTACCATCGAGTTGGCCATGACCTATAGCGATTTTGGCATCGGGTACTAAACGTTGAATCACCCCAGCAACCTCTTTAATGTTTTCAATTCTATTGTGAATAAAAAACACTTGACCTCCACGTTGAATTTCGTAACTAATTGCATCTCTAATGATGTCTTCACTAAAACGAATTACGCGGCTTTCAATTGGATAACGGTTAGGTGGTGCAGTGGTAATAACCGACAAGTCTCTTGCAGCCATTAAACTAAATTGAAGCGTTCTAGGGATAGGGGTAGCTGTCAATGTTAACACATCAACATTTTCTTTTATGGTCTTTAGCTTTTCTTTTACAGCAACACCAAACTTCTGTTCTTCATCTACTATAAGCAAACCCAAGTCTTTAAACTTTACATTTTTATTAGCAAGCTGATGCGTGCCAATAACAATATCAACGCTTCCTTTTTCTAAGCCTTCTAATGTTAATCGTTTTTCTTTCGCCGTTCTAAAGCGGTTAACATAATCTACAGCTACAGGAAAGTCTTTTAAACGCTCAGTAAATGTGCGATAATGTTGGTACGCCAAAATAGTCGTTGGCACTAAAATTGCTACTTGCTTGCCATTATCAACCGCTTTAAAAGCTGCTCTTATAGCAACTTCAGTCTTACCAAAACCAACATCACCACAAACCAGGCGATCCATTGGTCGTTCGCTCTCCATATCAGCTTTTATATCTGCTGTAGAAGTAATTTGGTCTGGTGTGTCTTCATATACAAAAGAAGCTTCCAGTTCGTGTTGCATGTAGCTATCTGGAGCATATTGAAAGCCCTTTTTCAACTTGCGCTTAGCATAGAGTTTGATGAGATTGAAAGCAATTTCTTTAACTCTTGATTTGGTCTTCTGTTTTAAGGTTTTCCAGGCTTTGCTTCCTAGCTTATAGATTTTGGGTGGTTTGCCATCTTTACCATTAAATTTGGTGATTTTATGTAAAGAGTGAATGCTTAAATACAACACATCGCGCTCCCCATAAACTAATTTTATAGCTTCCTGTTTTTTACCTTCTACATCTATTTTTTGAAGTCCACCAAACTTACCGATACCATGGTCTATATGTGTTACATAATCACCTATTTCGAGATTAGTTAGTTCTTTTAATGTAATGGCCTGCTTTTTAGCATATCCATTCTTTAGGTGAAATTTATGGTAGCGATCAAAGATTTGATGGTCCGTATACACTGCAATTTTACGTTCCTCGTCAATAAATCCCTGATAAAGAGATAGCACAACTGTTTTATAATGTACCTCAGCTTCATGGTCTTCAAAAATATCATGAAAGCGTTTGGCTTGTTGCTCACTTACACAAGCTATATAATTAGTAATGCCGTTAAGATGATTTTCGTTAAGATTTTCAATTAATAAATTGAATTGTTTATTGAATGAAGGCTGAGGTTTTGTGTTAAAGGTAATTGTATTACCAGACATTATAGTATCAGACCCAAATTCAACAAGATTGTACTCTAAAAACTGACGCTTTAGTAATTCTGAATTACAAAACAATTCATCGGGTGAAGCATGCCTTAAATCACTATTTAAGGCATTAAATGCTTCAACAGCTTTTTCGTAAAACGCATCGATCCTGGAAAATAAAAGTGGTGCATTTTTAGCAAAAACTACAGTTTTATTAGAAATGTACTTAAGGAAGCTTTCCCGTTTTTCTGCAATTTGTTTATTGGCAACATTGGGTATAATACTCACCTTTTTTATACGCTCAGTAGATAACTGGGTTTCAACATCAAAGGTTCTAATACTATCAACCTCATCACCAAAAAACTCTATGCGATAAGGCTCATCATGCGAAAATGAAAACACATCTATAATACCTCCACGCACTGAAAATTCACCTGGTTCAGTAACAAAATCAACACGCTTAAATTTATATTCAAACAGTACTTCATTTACAAAATCGATGCTCAATTCGTTACCAACAGAAATCTTTAAGGTGTTTTTCTCTAATTCTCTTTTTGTGACGACTTTTTCAAACAAGGCATCAGGATATGTAACAATGATTGCTGGTTTTTTCCGTGAGTTAATTCGGTTTAAAACTTCAGCTCTTAAAAGCACGTTAGCATTATTGGTTTCTTCAATTTGGTATGGTCTTCTATAACTACCTGGATAGAATAATACATCCTTATCATTAATGAGTTGCTCTAAATCATTAAGGTAATACGCAGCTTCTTCTTTGTCATTAAAGACTAAAAGAAATGGTTTTTCTACTGATTTAAATGCTGCTGCTATAGTTATTGAAAATGAAGAACCAACAAGACCTTTTAAATGTGTTTTCCCTTCGGGCTGGACAATAAAATCCTGCAGATTTTGCAATTGCAAAGCCTGTGCATACGTTTGCGAGATAAGCGTTTTGCTCACGTATTATAAATTGAGAGTGCAAATATAGCAGGTTATTGTTAAAAGACTAATTTGTAACTTGTAATTTTAAGTCATATGGAGCCAAAAAACAAAGTATTTATCGCTACAAGTCTTGATGGTTATATTGCCGACAAAAATGGAGGTATAGCCTGGTTGGATGATATCCCTGAAATCAACACCATTGATACAGGTTATGAAACATTTACATCACAAATTGATGCTATGCTAATGGGGCGTACTACATTTGAAACTGTTTTGAGTTTTGGAATCGAATGGCCTTATAAAAAACCCGTTTTCGTGTTAAGTAGAACCTTAACTAAGGTACCGCAAAACTTAAAGGGTAAAGTTTTTTTAGTCAATGGAACCTTAAAAGAAGTATTGCAAACTATTCACAACAAAGGGCTTTATAGGTTGTATATAGATGGAGGAAAAACCATCCAAAGTTTTTTGAAGCAGGATTTGATTGATGAAATAATTATCACCATCATTCCAACTTTATTGGGTGGAGGTCTTTCTCTTTTTGGTGAACTTTCAGAAAAATTACAATTTGAATGTGTTTCATCTAAAGTATATTTAGATAAGATTGTTCAAAATCGTTTTGTCAGAAAAAAAGTATAAAAAACCCACTCTTTAGGAGGCGTTTTTTAATGAAATTAGGATTCTTTTTCATTTTATAACCACTTAATAATAATTATATTTGCAGCACCATAAAAAACAGAATATATGTCATTTTCAGAATTATTTGAAAGCGGGTTTAAGAAACGTAATAGTGATCATTTTGCTGCTATAGTTAGAGTAGCGATGAGTGATGGTATTATTAATGATGCAGAAAAAGCGTTTTTAGATCGTCTTGCTACGCGATTAGATATCACAGAGCACGAATATAAAGAGATCCTTAAAGATTATAAAACACACCCTATAAATGCTCCGCATTCTTACGATAAGCGCTTAGAACGTTTGTATGATTTAGCACGTATGGTATGGGCAGATCATATTGAAGGCCCTAATCAGTTAGTGTTATTAGAAAAACTTTGTATAGGATTAGGGTTTAATCAAGACAATGTAAAATACATTGCAGATAAAGCTTTAACTCTTGTACATTATGAAGTCGATCTAGAAGAGTTTACTGAGAAAATGAAAAAAATGAATCAGTAATTATTATTTTCAAGAGATAAAAAAGGCGGACATAATGTTCGTCTTTTTTATCTCTCTATAGTATCTAACTCTTTTTGGGTTGTTTTTGTAAGATCAACATTTTTAAAAGAATTGTCTTTAGGAAGAATCATTTGAAATCCATAAATTGGATTAATAATAAGTTCTGCTTTCAAAACCTCTATATCAAGAACATGCCCTCCAAATAACTTGTCATCGGATAAGAAATGAAAGTGATAACCCGTTACATTAATATCTTTCATATAAGAAGGGAAATAAAATCCTACGAGAGTTCCTCTGGTTTCTGAAGGTTTTATAAAAGGTTTAATATCTTTAGCCACTTCAGTAAGTCGAATGCTAGTCTCTTGTTTGGGGACACTACGCGCTTTAATATTTTTAAAAAAGCCATCTATTCTAAAAGCATAAATGTAGTTTTTTGATGGTAATACCTTATCCAATTCTAACTCTAAATGGTGAAAATTCTTCACAGCACTTATTTTACTACTTTCCTTATTATTAAACTTTGTTACTACTGAAAACGGTGTGAGTTGCTCATCAGACACTTTTACGATTGATCCGTTAGATTTAACTTGATAGAATTCACCATCAAACCCAATCATTTCTCCATCTAAATCCTGAAAGGTACCTAAACCAAAATCGCCATATTCTTTTAGCTCACCAAAGCTAATATCCCCTTTGTAGATACCTTCTACCAAAGCATTTATTGTTGAGTTTTGAAAAACCATACTACTATTTTTTAAATCGTTATTATTTCTGCGACAAGAAATACTTAAAAGTATTATACAAAAAACACTAACTAAGTAAATGTTTCCAAGTCTTTTCATCATTGAACAGTTTATAATTAGAGTTTTTTATTTTACAATCTTTCATAGATAAAACTCTTTTTTTAAGCATCTTTTTAACCTCTTTGAGTTTTTCTGTGTCTTCTTTCTTATTATTTTTTATAAAACCTATTTCATTTTGGTCAATTTTCCAATCTCCTATAATATTCATCATATGTGTAATGCTATTAGCTAATCCTTCTAAACCATAACCACCTTCAACAGCACCAACAGTTTTAATCTTTAGTTTAGACATTACTCTAAAAATACTTTCTGATAAGGATATATATGCTTTTTCGCTAAAGGCACCACCTGGATTCAGTTCGTCATCAAAATGCCCATCAAATCCTGCTGAAATCATAATTAAATCTGGCTTATACTCCAAAGCTAATGGTTCTATAAATTTGGTTGCTATATAATTATAAGCTTCGTCTGTAGTATAACTTGGGTACATTAAATTAAAATTATAGCCTACACCTTTATTTATTCCTATGTGCTCAGGAAATCCACCATCTTTTGCATGACTTCCTTCAATATGAATAGAAAGATAGATGACTTTATCATCTTCACTAAATACTTTAGCTGTGTGCTTACCATGGTGCGCATCACAATCAATGATTAGAACTCTTTCAATAGTTTCTTTATATTCTTTTAGGGCATACTTTGCTCCTATGGCTATATTGTTAAGTATGCATATAGCATTATTTGCTAGGTGACCAGGAGGTCTCCCAAGAGACCAAGCTGAATTAGCCTCATTTTTCATAATATAATCTATAGCACTAATGACACCACCAGCTGAAAGTTTTGCAATCTCAAATGATTCATATCTTAATTCTGCTGGTCCAACTTGTTTTCGCTTTTCTCCTTTCTTTAGTGAATTACTAGCTTGTTTGACCTCGACTAAATAATTTTCCCATAAGGTACCATCACTGTGATAATCATTTTCTTTGCGTTTTCCATGAACAGCTTCGAGTTGAGCTCTTGACGGATTTATTGGTAAAACCCAATTATAATATGTGTCTCCCAATTGAGTTAATTTATTTAATACAGCTTGTATTCTTTGGCGGCACTCTGTGTGATTATCATATGAAGTTTCTAAATAAAAAGGAGTGTAAACCAAACCTGTTTTGTCACATTTGTGTTTATCCAGAATTTCGCCTCCTTTAGTATTAACCTTTTCTTTAGACCAGCTTATTACGGGTATTTTCTCAAGCAAATTTAAATATCTAGAATGCTCTCTTGTTAGTTTAATACTAAGTAAAGTTTCGTTAACAATATAATCTAATTGAGCATTATCTAACTCAAGAGCTTTTTCTAAAACATCCCATATCCAAGAGTTTGTTGAGACATCTCCATACTTGTGCCATTCTTTGAGCTCAAATATTAGATTCCATATTCCCCAAAAAGAGATAGAAGCAGAGTGTATATAGTCTAGGATTTTTTCAGCATATTTTTGATTTCCTTTAACGAGATATGGCAATGTCGAAAAGGCCAAATCTTTTGAGTAAATTGATGCTTCTTTTTCTGCAATAAGCGTATTTAATATTTTCCAAATACCTTTTAGCTGTTTCTCAGAAAGGACTAATTCAGAATCTTTTATAATCTCACTAACAGCAAAGATCAAATTTCTGGATAACCAAAAACTTTTTTTATATTCAGCTTGTACAGATAGATTTTTTATTACTTTAATAGAAGTCCCTAATTCAATTTTTGATAGTCTTGCCAAAACTTGAGTAGAAAAAATTTGTAAAATTCTATTGTTATTCTCTTCGGACCAATCTTGCATACTTGAAGTCACAATTTCTGGTTCTAGTTTGGCCATTTTTTCTAAAGTGTTTTCTAAATCCCAAAGGATAACAAAATCTTCACTTTTTTTTGCAAAATTTCTAAGCCTGCTAAGAGCTTGTCTAATTAAATAATCACTTTTTTTCTTATCTGCTTTTTTAACAAAGCCAGCTAAAAGTGATGAAATTCTCAATGTGGCAAATGCTTTTTGCAAATGGATAAAACTAGCATGTTTACTGTGAAGAATTGTTTGGATTAAATCTAAAAACAATAACGGGGAGTCCTCATATTTTTTATCATCCTCGGTAACTAAAATAGCATATTGTATTGCACCTACTAGGTTAGTAAATGGCTGTTGTTTTTCTTTGAGTTGATTGTCTAAATCTAAAAGACTCTCTAAATCTTGTTTTATTAAATCTTCGGTATTAGGTTTATTAAGAAACTTGCCCCAACGCTTTAATGCGATATAGCGTCCTAAAGTATATTCGAAATACGATTCAAATACAAAGTTATATTTACCTTCTTCCTCTTCTTTATCCAGAATCAAGCCTTCATCTATAAACATATAAAAGATAGATTTATCAGAGGAATCAAAATCATTTTTAGACAATTTTGCATCAAAATGATCTATTTGCTTTGCGACAGCCATAGCTTCATCTAATGTGATATATGCTCTTTTTTGCTTGAACATTAATTCACACAAGCTAATTAAGTAATTTGTAGTATAATTAGCTATCTTCTTTTCGCTTAAATTCTTAGATTTTAGATTTCTATTTAAGCGATTAATCATCCTTTTCCGGATATTTGTAACAAAGGTGTCAAACACTCTTTTTTTCTGAAGAATTTCAGGAGATTTAACTTTTACAACATCAATTAGTGATGGTGGTTTAACTCTATCGTCGTTATCTCTGTTGGTATATGCCTCACATAAGTACCTTAGCATTAAAGGGTCTTGACATTGGATTCTGGCTTTACCTTTGGGCTCACCCTTTAGTCTAAACCAATCAAAATGCTTTTTAATAATATCATCTATTTCATCTTCGGGATAATCCCCAAGTTCGTAGCTTGGGTTTTGACTTAATGTGGGTTCAAATGTATCTTTTAGAACCCAATCATGGTCATAAAAGAAATTCCAAAAATCTGATCTGCAACTCACGCAAAATAGAAACGGATAATTATTTGATTTTGTTAATTGTATTAGCTCATTGAGTTGTTGACCAAAAACTTCAAAAACATCGAAATCATCGTCGCGATCTAATTCGTTAATAGCATCAAAGAAAACAACCAATTTTGGTGGTTCGTTACCTTTTGTGTCCTCAGTTTTTAAATCAGCTTCATTCTTTAATATATCACTAATCTCATGTAGGCTTGAACCTTCAAAACTAGCCTCAATTTTTTTAATTAAAGTGTTTTTATTTAGTTTTAAGTCAGGGCAGTTAAGTAATAAGGACAATCCGTTATCATATATTCCTGTGGAAGACGATGCAAGCTTACAAAAAAGAGAGGTTTTACCTCTACCTGCTTTACCTGTTATTACAAAACATTTTTTCTTGGTCTGTGTTTTAAACCTATCAAATTTTTCGTGAGCTCCTTTTCTAACATGATAAATAGGTTCTATATATTTTTTGTGAAAATGACTATGATTGTCAAAATTCTCTTCAAACAATTTAGTTGCGATGCTTCTTAGATCTTTGTAGGTTTTAGGTTTTTGGGTAATTATAGTGTTTAATTGATTAGGTAGTGACTGTTCTGTAACTTTGGAGTTTAAAGAGTCAATACTCGACTTTATATCTTTTAGGCCTTTCTCAATAAAGGGAAGTCTTTGAGTATCGGATTTAATCGATGATAACTGAGTTATAATATCATTTTTTAGTTGCGAAATCGCATTTTCAAAAAGTTCTTTAAGTTCCTTACTTGTTGCCAGCTTTTTTTGCCAAACCTCTAAGCTATGTAATAAATGTGTGTGGTAACTTACTCTTGCTACGTCATCATCATTCAATTCTATTTTAAAACGATCTATAAAACTTGTTTTAAATGTTTCTACTATGACCTCATCAATCTCTTTTTTCTCTTTTAATGATATTTTTGATTCAGAATTAGGTGCATTAAAGATTTTGTTTAGATCGAGATGGTCTTTTATTGCCTTCTCTATAAAAACAACAGGCTCTAAATGACCATTGTTATTAAACAGTTCTTCCACATAAGCTTCTTGTGTTAATTCTTTTGTAAAATCAGTAAAAATGCTTTTAGATTCTTTTTTATCAAACAAATCAGAACATCGAGGGTGGTCTAATAGTTTCAAATAAACCTTCTCTGATGCCTCATTCATCAATTTTAAAACTGATCTGGAAAACAACTTTAAATTAGAGTGATTTTTTTCTGCTTCCGCCCTTTTTTGATAACCATCAATGTAAGAGCTTACAAACTCTGGAAGACCCATTTTTAAACCTTCAGCAAGTAATGTTTGTAATTTGTCATTAGCAATTAATTTTGAAGATATCATTGTTGGATCAATGAGAGCTATGGCCATACCTAGTGCAGATAAAATAGCAGGTGCGGCTACTTTATCTGTATTAGGCAATTGTTTTTTTAAAAGATTGAAAGATACTTTTTTAGACACTTTAGTTATCTGTATTTTAAATTACTTCTAAATTTAAAAAAAGTAAACTGATTAAGAGTGTCTTACCAATTTTAATTAAGATTAATAAAATAGTGTGCTTGTTTTCAAAACACAAAAGGAGAAAGTGAATTATGCATTACGCATAAATTCTTCGGCTTTTTCTACCATATTTCGACTTCCGCAGATAAAAGGTACACGTTGATGCAATTCTGTGGGTTGTATATCCATAATACGAGTAAAACCATCACTAGCTTTTCCATTGGCTTGTTCTGCCAAAAATGCCATAGGATTACATTCGTACAACAAACGAAGTTTACCATTACTAGCTTTAGAGCTTTTTGGATACATATAGATACCTCCTTTAATCATGTTTCTATGAAAATCAGAAACCAATGAGCCTATATAACGACTAGTATATGGTCTGTCACCTTCTTCTTCCTGGCAATATTTTATGTAGTTTTTAATGCCCTTTGGAAAATGAATATAGTTACCTTCATTTACCGAGTAAATACGACCATCTTCAGGGAATTGCATGTTTGGGTGCGATAAGTAATAAGACCCAATGGCAGGGTTTAGGGTAAACCCATTAACCCCATCTCCTGTTGTATAAACCAACATAGTCGAAGTTCCGTAAACCACATATCCAGCCGCAACTTGTTGATTGCCTTTTTGCAGAAAATCTTCAAGTTGTACAGGCGTACCTATAGGTGTTACACGTCTGTAAACTGAAAAAATGGTTCCAACAGATACATTTACATCAATATTAGACGAACCATCTAATGGATCAATCAACACCACATATTTATTTTGATGATTTTCGTCCTGGCTGTTTATAGTAATAAAATCGTCCTCTTCTTCACTGGCTATACCACAGACAATATTTCGTTTTGTCATAGTTTGTATAAACTTCTCATTAGCATAGACATCTAATTTCTGCTGATCTTCACCTTGGATATTAGTATCGCCTGCCGCACCAATGATATCTACTAAACCTGCTTTATTAACTTCGTGATTAACCACTTTTGCTGCTAAACGAATGGAGTTTATTAATCTTGAAAGTTCCCCTGAGGTATATTTAAAAGACGCTTGATTTTCAATGATAAACTCACCTAAGGTTTGATTTAGTTTAGAATTAGACATGTAGCATTATATTGATTAGATGACACAAATATCGCATTTTTTAACAAACTATAACGTTTTCGTATCGCAAACTATCTGCAAGTAAATTACAGCCCAATCTTTGGAGCCGACGCATAAAATATTTAAGCAAGCTTATATGTATTTAAATCACTATTATCGCGTAAATAAATTATGGAGTAAAGCGAGTTTTAGATTATATTTGATTTCCGTTTTTATCATTAATGATGCATCATCCAAGACCAGCTACTAAACAAGACATGCCAAGAGTTTTAGAACTTATAAAAGAATTGGCTGTATTTGAAAAAGAACCTGAAGCCGTTGAAATTACTCTTTCAGACTTAGAACATGATGGTTTTGGTGAACAACCAAAGTTTAAATGCTTTATTGTAGAGGTAAAAAATAAAGTTGAAGGCTTGGCGTTGGTATATCCCAGATATTCTACATGGAAAGGCAAAACATTACATCTCGAAGATCTTATTGTAAGTAAAACATCTAGATCTAAAGGTTTAGGAACAATGCTTTTGGATGCTGTTGTAAAATATGGCCATTCAATTGGTGTAAAGCGTATAAGTTGGGAGGTTTTAGATTGGAATGAATCTGCAATTGCATTTTACGAAAAAAAAGGAGCAAATGTTATGAGAGATTGGGATGTGGTTCAACTCGATGAGAACGGAATAAAAAACTATTTAGGGAATATTAATTAAAAAAGATTTCCTTTTTTATGAGAACTAATTATGCGAATTTTCAAATTTGGAGGAGCATCAGTAAAAGATGCTGAAGGTGTAAAAAATTTAGCTAAAGTTTTAAAAACCACAGGTTATGACAATACTTTAGTGGTGGTTTCTGCCATGGGAAAAACTACTAATGCCATGGAATTAGTAGTAAAAAACTATTTTGAAAACAAAGCAGAACTGCAAAGCGCTATCCATGACGTTATAAAATATCATAATGAAATTCTGTTAGATTTATTTGATAACGAACGTCATAAAGTATTTTTAGCTGTTAAATCTCTTTTTGATGAATTAGCCTTGTTTTTTAAACGCAATAAATCCCCAGATTATAATTTTGTTTATGACCAAACGATAGGTTTTGGGGAGTTGGTCTCTACGACAATTATTAGTCATTATCTCAATGATCTCGGTTTAAAAAATAATTGGCTAGATGTTAGAGATTACATAAAAACAGATAACTATTACAGACATGCCAACGTAAATTGGGACGTAACCCAAACTCAGATTTCTTCTCAGCTCAACACTGCAATTCTAAATATTACCCAAGGATTCTTAGCAAGTGATACTAACAATTTCACGACCACTTTAGGCAGAGAAGGTAGTGATTATACTGCAGCAATTTTTGCGTATTGTTTAAATGCTAATAGCGTTACCATTTGGAAAGATGTACCAGGTGTTTTAAATGCTGATCCTCGTTATTTTGAAAATGCACAATTGCTTCATCAAATTTCGTATAGAGAAGCAATAGAGTTAGCTTTTTATGGGGCTTCGGTCATACATCCCAAAACACTTCAGCCATTACAACGCAAAGAAATTCCGTTATATGTAAAGTCGTTTTTAAATCCTAATGCCGATGGCACCTGTGTGAGTAAAGGAAAAACCTTAGAGCCTGAAATTCCATGTTTTATTGTGAAAAAGAATCAGATTTTAATTTCACTATCATCATTGGATTTTTCATATATCGTTGAAGAGAATATTAGTGAGATATTTAGTTTATTACACTTATATAAAATGAAAGTTGATGTCATTCAAAATTCTGCCATTAGCTTTTCTGTTTGTATTGATAATTTATACGACAATCTCGAAAAATTATTCCAACATTTAAAAGCAAAATTTAAAGTCACATCTTACGAAAATGTAAGTCTTTATACTATTAGACATTATAATGACACTGCAATAACGGAGCTCGAAAAAGATAAAACCGTGCTATTGAAGCAGTTAACACAAGGAACAGTACAAATCGTAACTAAATAACATTTACTACATTTGTTTTATGGGGAAATCATCTGATATGGGATTAGTTACAGCTAAAGAGGTTGCTAAAGCAATCCATGCCGATAAATATGGTTTCTTAGGCACGTTTTTCGGTTGGATATTAATGAAAGTACTTAAGATCTCTACGATAAATAAAATTTACAAGCGTAACAAACACTTATCAAACTTAGATTTTTTAAACGCATTACTTGATGACTTTCAGATTAAATTCGAAATTCCCGAAGAAGACTTAAAACGACTTCCTAAGGATGGTGCCTATATCACCATATCTAACCACCCTCTTGGCGGCATAGATGGTATTCTACTACTAAAGCTAATGTTAGAGCAACGAAATGACTTTAAGATTATTGCTAATTTTTTGCTTCATAGAATCGAACCTCTCAAGCCTTATGTAATGCCAGTGAATCCTTTTGAGGATCGTAAGGATATAAAAAGTAGTATTACTGGATTTAAAAATGCTATTTTACATTTAAAAGAAGGGCATCCTCTCGGAGTATTTCCGGCAGGAGAAGTGTCTACCTACAAAGATGGTAAATTGGTAGTGGACAAACCCTGGGAAGAAGCCGCAATGAAGCTTATACAAAAAGCCGAAGTCCCAGTAGTCCCAATTTATTTTCACGCTAAAAATAGCCGTCTATTCTATAGGCTATCTAAAATAAGTGATACCCTTAGGACAGCTAAATTACCTTCGGAATTGCTAACGCAGAAACGCAGAGTTATAAAAGTAAGAATAGGCAGACCTATTTCTGTGAAAGATCAAAAAGAACATAAATCACTTGCTGATTTTTCAGAATTTTTAAGACGAAAAACCTATATGCTATCAAAATCTTTTGAGGATAAACCAAAAATTTTAGATAATCTACAGTCGCAACTAAAAGTATCTAAAGTACCAAAGCGTATTGTAACTCCGATAGATACAAATATTATGATTACTGAAGTTGAGCAACTTAAGAAAAAAGATTGTAGACTTTTAGTAAGTAAAAATTACGAAGTGTATTTAGCATCGGCTAAGGACATGCCAAATATTCTGAGAGAACTTGGAAGGCTAAGAGAAATTACCTTTAGAGAGGTTGGTGAAGGCACAAATGAAGCTATAGATTTGGATACATTTGACACTTATTATCACCATATGTTTTTATGGGATAATGAGAAGAATGTTGTAGCTGGTGCGTATAGAATGGGATTAGGTTCTCAAATTTTTGAGCGCCATGGTATCAATGGTTTTTATTTGCAAGATCTGTTTAGGTTTGAACCCGAACTTTATAAAATGATGAGTCAATCCATTGAAATGGGGCGTGCTTTTATCATTAAGGAATACCAACAAAAACCGATGCCCTTATTTCTTCTTTGGAAAGGCATTGTACATACTACTTTACGTTATCCTGAGCACAAATATTTAATTGGTGGTGTAAGTATTAGTAATCAGTTTTCTAACTTTTCTAAAAGTTTGATGATTGAGTTTATGAAATCTCATTATTACGATCCATATGTAGCACAATATGTACATCCTAAGAAAGAATTTAAAGTAAAGCTCAAAGATGCCGATAAAGATTTTGTTTTTGATTCTACAGAAGCTGATTTAAATAAGTTCGATAGAATAATTGACGAGGTTGAGCCAGGTGCATTACGTTTACCCGTTTTACTTAAAAAGTACATAAAACAAAATGCCAAACTTGTAGCATTTAATGTTGATCCACTGTTTAATAATGCAGTTGATGGTTTAATGTATATAAAAATCGCTGATCTGCCAGAAAGCACTGTAAGACCTGTTATGGAAGAGTTTCAGGCAGAATTAGAACGAAAATTTATGGGTAATGGTGAAGATAAGTAAACTTGTTTATATAAGTTTTTTCCTCCCTCTTATTTGTATTTCGCAAACCCTTACAGGACGTGTTATTGATAAAGTCACAAAACAACCTTTAGAAACTGTAGCGGTATATTTTGACAATACAACAGTTGGAACAACAACAGACGAAAAAGGCGAGTTTTCAATTTCATATACAGAAGCCATTCAATCTACATTAGTAATCTCTTACCTAGGTTATGAAAAAGTTTTAATCCCAGACTTTAGAACCCAAAATAACATCACCATAGAAATGGTTGAAGCCAATAACGAACTCGATGAGGTTCTTATAGCATATGACGATGGTTTAACCAGAAAACAAAAACTAAGATTATTTAGAAAAGAATTTTTAGGATCTTCTAGATTCGGAAAATCTTGTAAAATTTTAAATGAGAGTGATATCATCTTAAACTATAATAAGCAAGAGAAAGTATTATATGCAAGTGCCAAAGTGCCTATTATTGTAAAAAATAAAGCCTTACAATACGAGGTGAATTTTGACTTAAAAGATTTTGCAATAGAATTTAGGTATGTTGATGCCAGTGTTAATGAGTTTGTGTTAAAAACTGTGGCATTTCAAGGGACAACTTTTTATAAAAACCTGAAAAATGCCGATCGTAAAAAGACTTTAAAAAATAGAGCAAAAGCATACAAAGGTTCTATACAACATTTTATGCGCTCCTTATATAATGAAAACTTGAAAGATGAGAATTATAGTATATATTACAGAGGGTTTAAAGTAGACGAATGGACTTATTTTAAAATTGAAAAGGTTAAGGATAGTCCATACAAAAAAGTAGTGCTTATAGATAAGGTTTCTATCTTATATGATAAAAAATTTCAATCGAGTTTAAGGGTATTGGTCCCAGAGTTTTTTGTAAACTCGTATGGTTATTATTTGCCTATCCTTGGTATCTACTTTAGTGGAGATATGGGCAATCAACGTTTAGGTGATATGCTACCTTTTGATTATGATTTAAACGATTAAAAAACAAAAAACCCAGAATTAATATTCTGGGTTTAGATATCTTTAAAGACCTTTAAACCATTCTTGAAATTGTGCTCCAAGCAAAAAAACCGGTTTTTGTTCACCTCCCAATGCACTGATTAAACTCATCACCCAAGCAATAAATAAAACAAACCCTATAATAAGTCCTAATATAGGAATCCAACCTGTTGCAAAACCAATAAGCATCAATCCTAGCATTTGTCTAATATAAAAAGAGCCAAATTCTGTTTTTTTGCTGCTATTCATCACAAGTGCTATAATCCATCCTATTAGCGTAATATGAGCAATAATACCTATATTTTTACCATCACTTAATACTTCTTTAGCATCATCGGCAAAATCAGAAGTTGCTTCTTTAGCATCTTGATATACTTCTTTTACTTTCTCTTTGGCATCACCAGCCATTTCTTCGGCTTTGTTTACTGCTTTTTTAGCACCTTCTTTAGCATCACCTAACATATCGTTAAGTTCATCTCCTAAATCTTTATTATCGTCTGCCATAATTCTAAATTGTTTTATGAGTTAATTTATTGAGTCTAAATTTAATAAAAAAACAGATGCAATTATTTAAAAGCTGCATCAATAGGTTCCCACAATTCAATTTTGTTATTTTCATTGTCCATTATCCATGCAAACTTTCCATAATCGTACTCTTCCATCTCTCCTACTATTGTGACACCTTCTTCTTTTAAAGTCACTAATAATTCATTTAAATTTTCAACTCTATAGTTAAACATAAAATCCTTTTTAGAAGGTTCATAGTATTTGGTATCTTCTGCAAATGGACTCCATTGTGTAGAACAATCTTTGCCGTCTTTGTCTTTCCACCAAAAGGTACAACCGTAAGCATCCGTATTGAAACCCAGATGCTTTTTGTACCAATCTTTTGATGCTTTAGGGTCTTTACTCTTAAAGAACAAACCACCTACTCCCGTTACTCTTTTTTTCATCTTATTTCTTTTTTAAGGCTGTTTCGTATATATCTATCCATTCCTTACAAGTCATTTTTCTAGTAAGTTCTCCTATAAGTTCAAAAGGAATTTCGTTCATTTTTTTAAATCTTATACAGCTTTTTCCCATATCTAATTTACGTTTGCTATGCTTTGGATACTCATTGACAAACCAATCGTGTAGCTCTTTTTTAGCATAGATACCACTGTGATATAAGTTAACCGAGTTCTTTTGCGATGCAAAGCTCATAAATGGTAGTGGTGTTTTGGGGCTACAATGGTAACCATCGGGATAAACCGAATGTGGTACGTAATAACCTATCATTTTGTATATCATACCTTCTTCAAAGTCCTTAGGTAAATTGTCATTGATAACTTTCCTCAGTTTTTTAAGGGTTTCCTGACGTTCTTCAGGGACTTGACTAATATAGTCTTCTGGTGATGTTGCTTCGTATTGCATAATTATAAATGTTTTAGTTATTATTTACGCTGTAAGATTAAGCCAGATATTAAAGATATAATAAATCCAATCAAGACAACGGTTATAAACATAAGTGTGGCCATAAAGCCTGAGCCTCCGTAGTCTTCCATCTGTTTTGTAAGTTCTGCTTTTTTTGCAGCAAGCTCTTCGCCAGAATAAAGTGCTTCGTAGCTTTCTATTGTTTTAGTTAGATATTCTTCGGCAAAATCGGGATTAATAACTGTAGTATATAGATAGTCTATTATACCTACACCAAAACCAACAAAAGCTGAAATTAAAAGTCCTATTAAAAGTGCTTTACCAAAAGAGACTTTACCGTCATTAACCTTATCTCTGTAATGTTTAATGCCAAAATAAACAAATGATAAAGACGCTACCATTGAGCCATAACCAATAATTTCCTGAGTTGTATAGCTTAAGCCATCGCCAAAAGTTAAGGCTAATCCAAAAACAACGGCTCCTAATATTAAGCCATAGCCACCAAATTTAAGTACTGTGTTTTTCATGTTTTTAAAATTTTTAGTTCATAACAAAAGTAGCTTCTCTTGCTATTTTTGGGTTCATACTAAAGTACCAAAGCCTTAGTACTTTAGTCTAAAAGTATGGTTTTTAAATAATTTTAAGTGTTTTAGCAATTTGTAGGGCTTGCGTTCTACGCTTGGCATTTAGTTTTAGTAGTAAATTTGAAACATGTGTTTTAATAGTGCTTTCAGAAAGAAATAATTTCTCACCAATTTCTTTATTAGATAAGCCTTCGGAAATACATTGTAAAACCTCATATTCTCTTGAGGTTATTTCTAAGTCCTTTATTTTTTTATGATCAATTGTAATTAATTCTGTTTTATGCGTATTGCGTGATTTTTTATTGATATACAGACCTACAAAGAAAAATACTATAGCGATAATAGAAACAACAATTTCTGTACTAATATCACCTGTAGCAATAGTGTACTTACTAAATTGAAATAGTAGAAGTAATGCAAGAATCAGCAATCCAAAAACGAGAATGGTTTTCTTCATACTTTAAAATTAGCAAAATTTTGCTTTAATTTTATCTACAATCGTTTGTGCCAGTTTTATTTTACTTTCAACAGTCCAACCTGCTACATGAGGAGTGAGAATTACATTATCAGCATTAATTAAGTACTCGAAAGCTTCAGGTAGATTGGACTTTTTACCTTTTCGCATCCAACGAAATTTAGGCTCATCAATTTTAAATAAATTCTCAAATGATGATTTTTCATATTCTAAAACATCGAGTCCTGCGCCCAAAATTTTTCCTGAGTCTAAAGCAGTTATTAAATCTTCGGTAACAACGCTTTTACCTCGCGCTGTATTAATTAGCCAAAATGGTTTTTTAAAACTATTGATAAACTCGGAATCCACCATGTTAATAGTTAATGGTGTTTGAGGTGTATGCAAACTCAACACGTCTGCTTTTTCCTGAAGATCGCTAAGCGATATTTGGGTAGCATTCTCATCACCAACATTGGGTTTAATGTCATAACATAAGGTTTCAACATCAAAACCACGTAACTTTTTCGCAAAGGCTTTTCCCATATTACCATAACCAATAAGTCCAACAGTTTTGCCATCGAGTTCTAAACCGCGATTGGCTTCGCGTAACCACTTACCTTGTCTTACTTCCTTGTCTGCTTTATTGAGTTTATTGAATAAAGACAATAGCATTCCCAATGTATGCTCACCTACAGCATTTCGGTTACCTTCTGGTGCAGAAATAAGATATACCCCTTTTTGCTCAGCATAGTCACAATCAATATTTTCTAATCCAGCACCTACTCGGCCAATGAATTTTAGATTAGTAGCTACATCTAAAAATTGTTGGTCTATAGTAAATCGACTACGAATAATAATACCTTCGTAATCTGATATTTTGGTTTCAATTTCAGACTTTGAAGCTGTATAATTTTCGTGGTTGGTAAAACCTAAATCATTGAGTTGATCTATGAGTAAAGGATGGTTTTTGTCTAGGTGTAATACTTTCATATCCAAGGATATTCTGTTTGTGTCATTTCATCTTTGATATTACCTGTATGATCTGTATTCAATTTCTCAAACAGTAAAAGGTGTACTTCTTCACCATCTTTAGTAGACGGATTATGCTCTACACCTTTGGGAACGACGATTATTTCGCCCTCTTTTACGACTTCAGTTCTGTCTCTAAATTGCATATAAAGTGTACCTTTAATTACCTGAAACAATTCATCTTCGTTATCGTGACTATGCCAAACAAATTCACCTTTAATTTTAGCAAGTATAACCTGCATATCATCGACTATTGCGATACGATGAGGGTGCCATTGCTTTGAAAACAAAGCATGTTTATCTTTAATGTTTATTACTTTCATATTCATTTTCCACGAAAGTGGGAATCTCATGTTTTTAGATACACCAACTAAATCGGTATAACAGTTAACTTTTAATTGATGTTATAAAGTTACGAAGTTTTTTACGTTAAGGATTGAAGCACTATGCTTATTATAGATCAATATCAGGGAGGGAATGGCAAAGGAATTTTTTAAATGCCTAGAATTATTTTAGCAATCCAAAAATAAATTAAGATTCCGAATATATCATTACTTGTTGTAATAAATGGGCCTGTAGCAATAGCTGGGTCAATACCTCTTTTGTCTAAAAATAATGGCACAAAAGTTCCTATAAGTCCTGCAACAATAATCACTGCTATGAGAGAAACAGAAATAGCTAGGGCTGTATTAAAATCGTCTTTTGTAATCCACACAAAAATGAAAAGAAAAAGTGCTAAGATAGTACCGTTAAGTGCGGCTAATAGCATTTCCTTAATTAGTCTACTATTAATACTTCCTTTTACATCATCATTAGCTAAACCTTGAACAATAATGGCACTAGATTGCACACCAACATTACCAGCCATTGCGGCAATTAAAGGTGTAAAAAAGAATAATACGGCGTATTTACTAAAGGCCTCTTGAAAACCTTCCATAATTAAAAATGCTCCGACTCCGCCAACGAGTCCAAGAAATAACCATGGTAAACGTGCTCTTGTGAGTTCAATGATACTATCATCTGCTTCGACATCTTGTGTAATACCAGCTGCTAATTGATAATCTTTATCGGCTTCTTCTTTTAAAACATCAACGATATCATCAATGGTAATTCTACCTAATAAAGTTTGCTTGTCATCTACAACAGGAATGGCTTCTAAATCGTATTTTGCCATCACTTTGGCAACATCTTCATCATCATCATTGACGTGGACAAAGTCCACATTGTCTTTAGCGATATCAGCAATTTTCTGATCACTTTTAGCGACAATTAAGTCTTTTAGGGACAGGCGACCGATTAACTTTTCTTCTTTATCTACAACATATATGGAATGTACACGGGTTACTTCTTTGGCTTGCCCTCTAATTCTGCGCAAACAGCCAGCGACAGTCCAGGTTTCATATACCTTAACGAGCTCTTTTGCCATAAGACTCCCAGCAGTATTATCGTCGTAAGTAAGTAATTCTTGAATTTCGGCTTTGTGTTCCTCATCTTCAATTTGAGAGAAGACGGCCTCTTGTCTCTCCTCAGGCAGTTCCGCAATAATATCAGCTGCATCATCGGTGTCTAATTCTTCTAACTCTTCTGCAATTTCTTTAGCTGATAAATTTTCCAGAACTTTTTCTCGATTGTCTTCATCGAGCTCTGTAAGGACATCTGATGTAGTTTCGGAATCTAAAAGTTTAATAACATAAACGGCATCATCAAGGTCTAGCTCATCAAGAATTTCGGCAATATCAGCGTAGTGAAACTCATTTAAAAGAGCTTTAAGTTCTTTGTCGTTTTGGTCTTCGACAAGAATCTCTACCTTTTCGATAAGTTCATCCGTTAACTGAAATTGTATGTTGTCTTGAAGTTCTTCCATTAAACTTACTAGCTGTCAAATTGAGCGCAGAGGTAATACTATTTAGCTATCATTCTCTATCAGCGACGTTAGCTCAATAAATTGTGATACACTTAATTGCTCTGGTCGCTGCCCAAAGATAGTATTTGCTTTTAAATTATCTGAAAGATTGAAAGTTTTTAAACTATTACGTAATGTTTTTCTGCGTTGTTGGAAACCTGTTTTCACTACCTTAAAGAATAATTTTTCATCACATGGTAAGGTATAATTGGCTTTTCGTTTCAACAGTAAAACACCAGAATCTACTTTTGGTGGTGGGTTAAAAACCGAAGGAGGAACTGTAAATAAATACTCAGCATCGTAAAATGCTTGTGTTAATACCGATAGAATGCCATAGACTTTAGACCCTTCTTTAGAGCAAATACGCTGTGCAACTTCCTTTTGAAACATCCCTGAAAACTCAGGAATTTGATGCCGCATTTCTAAGGTTTTAAAAACAATCTGAGACGATATGTTGTACGGGAAATTACCAATGATAGCAAAAGGCAGGTTCTTAAAAATTTGAGTAAGATCGTGTTTTAAAAAATCCTTCTCGTAAATTCTGCTAGAGAGGTTAAGATAGTTGTTTTTTAAATATTCAACAGACTCTGTATCAATTTCTATAACATGTGTGGTAGTATCCTTTTTAAGTAAATACTTTGTGAGAACTCCCATACCAGGACCAATTTCTAAAACATCGTTGTAGCCCTTTAAGGATAACGTATCAGCAATTTTTTGAGCGATATTTTCGTCTCTAAGAAAATGTTGTCCTAGATGCTTTTTAGCTTTGACTTGGTTTTGGTTTGACACGAGAAGAAGAATATTTAATTATTTGCAAGATATGAAAAGACGCTTCGACTGCGCTCAGAGTTACACTATATTATTTAAAGCTAACAGAATACTCATCAATAACTTCTAATTCTGTTCTAAACGCCAACATTTTATCAGCAAATTTCTTTAGACCATCACCTCTAAGACGTTCTGCATCTTCAGCATAATAAGCGTCTAAGGCTTCTCTTGAATGCGCTTTGTATTGTACAGAGTAGGTGGTGCCTCCCATATCTTCTTCAACCAAAACTTTAGTGAGTTTGGCATCAATGAATTTACCAGTAGCCAAGACTTGTGGAATATGTTCTTTAATCCAAACGAGCCATTCGTTGTGGACAGAATCATCTATGTTTATGGTGACGTTGTATATGATCATTCTTTGAAATTATTTATAAGGGACAAAAATAACTAATTCAATTTCAATTTTTTTATTTCATTTTGCTAGACTATATATATTACTGCATTTTAAATTCTACCGTATTTTCTTCTAATTTTTATTCTGTAAATGTTTTTTTTGCTAACGGCTCAAGAGTTTAAAAAGTCTGATTTATTTTTATAGCGGGCTATCTTTATTAGAAGTCCTAACAGAGAGATATAAAATAAGAGGTTAGGAATTCCAGCAAGTAAACCCAATTCTATAGGCTCAAAATTTAATTCCTCAATCAAATAAGTTATAACTTGCTCTTGGAATACAGCAAGAACTGTTTTTATTAGCCAACATATTATTAAAATATAGATGAAGTACTTTACCTTCATAACTTGGTTTTAATGATTTTAAATTGTAGCTAGCTAATTAATACTATCACCTCGTAGCATTCTAAACTTCTTTCGAGCTTCAATAAAGTAGATACTGTCTTCAAACTCAAAAATAATTTTTTCGTAGAGTTGTTTGGCATCTTCTGGTTTTGCCAAATGCGTGTTGTAAAGTTCAGCCAAATGGTAATGCGCATCATCAGCTAAGATATCTTCTTTCCAGTCTGAAATAATTTTAAGATAATTAGCTTCTGCTTTATCATATTGCATTTTCTTCTCGAAAAGCTTTGCTTGCTTAAAAAGTGCCTGATCGGTGATGCTTTCTCCTTGATGCTCTTCTAGTATTTTATCTAAAAGTGTTATCGCTTCATCCGTTTTATTCTGAAAAGCAAATAAATCGGCTTTGGCATAATACTTTAGTGCGGTTTGCAGGCTGTCTTCAAATTTATTATCAGAAATCAAAAGTTTTAAATCCAAAGCGTCATTGGCTATAAGTTGTGATGTTGAAGATTTTAAAATCTTAAGCTGTGATTCTGCCCAGTCAAAATCACCCTTGTAGTAACTTGTTTTTGCGACTTTAAAACGTGCCTCTTGCGAAATGGTACTATTCTTTAGGCTCAACTGAATTTGAGAATAGAAAATCAAAGCTTCATTAAAACGCTCTTGTAAGACTAAGATATCCGCAAGTAATAACTTGACTTTAGCTTCTTGAAATTCTGAGATATTTAGCTTCATACTTTTTCTCAAGAACTTAGTTGCGCTTTCCGTATCTTTTTGATGGAATGCTAGAAATTCGCCATAAGCTAATTGTAATGGTAATGTTAATTCTGACTTACCAAATTCATCAAATAATGTATTATAGACCTCATCAATACGTGTGAGTTCTTTTTTAGAAGAGGCATTTTGTGTGTCAATCTCTAAAATATATTGATGTGCTGTTAGGGCAGTGCTTGCATCTTGAGTGGTTTCTAAAATGTAGTTGAAAATATTTTTAGAAGTTCCATCATCATTATCATTAAGTGCTGTTATAGCAAGTTCTATAATACGCTCTAAACTTTCAGGATTGCGTTTGTAAAGTGCTTTTTCTTGTATAAACGATTTATTATAAGCCTTCTCTTGCACATACAACCAGCTTAATAATTCGTACCAATATGGGCTTGGATCTTGCTGAATTCTCTTAAGAAGCAGTCGTCTTAAATATGTATTATTTTCATTGGACTTGTTCTCGGATATAAAATCGCTAACTGCGCGCTTAATATTGTTGAGATAATTAGGTCTATAGGCTATATAATCCATATAGTTTTCGAACATTTTTTCAATATCTCCCTGATCTCCATAAATGCGTGCTAATTGTATACTGTAATTTTTGTCTGGTGATAATAATTTTCCTTTATCATACACACTAATAGCTTCATCTAATAAGGAATGGTCTTCAAATTTTTTAGCTATACTATAGATGTAATTAGGGTTTTCGTCTACATAGGCTATCGCTTCTTTATATAATACATTAGCCCTATCTATGCTATCTTTAAGCTGAAAGTTATAGCCTAGCTCAATTATTAGTGTTGGGTTTCGTCGCTTTGCTAAACGTTGTACCAATATATTTTCTGCCTCATCAAACTGTTCTAACTGTTGGTGTGTGTCCACTAATTTGTATATGTACTTGTAACTATAAGGCTTTTCTTTGTTAAGGTTCTCGTATATAACAAGTGCTTTTTTAAATTCCCCTTTTTTATAATAACTATCAGCAAGCACCTCACTGTTTTGGGCAGAACTATAATAGATACCGAATAGTAGTAGTAGTATTGAAAGAATCCTTTTCATAAAATCAGGTAAAGTGTAAATATAACAAAAGCGTAATCTAGATATTGTAAAAGCTTAGTTAAATCATACTCATAAAAAAATGCCTAAACTATTCGTTTAGGCATTTAGACCAGCAAAATAAATGTGCTATTAACCATTATTCATTATAAATATGATTCAATTACTTTGTCGTGGTGTTTTACTATTTTACTATTTCTAATTATAGTTAAAACAAAACTTTACTTACCATAACAACTAATGCAATGAGTAATACAATGCGTTTTAGGTTTTTCATAATTAGGTTAGTTCTTAGATTGGGGATACTAACTTCACGAAAATAATGAAAATAAACGAAGAAATACCTAAAAAATCGATAAAAAACATCTTTTTTTAACAATTAAATCATATTTCCTAAAAGATAAGATGCTAAGAAATCATGTCAAAACCCGTATAAGGCACTAAAACATCTGGAATTTTAATACCTTCTTCGGTTTGATAGTTTTCTAAAATTCCGGCCAATACTCTTGGTAAAGCTAATGAACTTCCGTTAAGTGTATGGCAAAGCTCATTTTTACCATTACTGTTTTTATAACGTAATTTTAATCGATTGGCCTGAAAGGTTTCAAAATTTGACACCGAAGAAATTTCTAACCAACGGTCTTGAGCCGTTGAGAATACCTCAAAGTCGTATGTTAACGCAGAGGCAAACGTTACATCTCCACCACAGAGTTTTAAAATTCTGTAAGGAAGTTTTAGCTCTTTTAGAATGCTCTTAACGTGTTCTATCATTCCGTCAAAAGCCTTGTAAGAGTTATCAGGATGCTCAACTCGTATAATTTCTACTTTATCAAATTGATGAAGTCTATTAAGCCCTCTTACATGTGCTCCGTAACTACCTGCTTCCCTTCTAAAACATGGAGTATAGCCTGTTACACCGATTGGTAAATCACTTTCGTTTAATAGTGTATCTCTAAAAAGATTAGTACCAGGAACTTCTGCTGTAGGAATTAAATACAAGTTATCTGCAGTGACGTGGTACATTTGCCCTTCTTTATCTGGTAATTGCCCTGTTCCAAACCCAGACGCCTCGTTAACCAAATGCGGTAATTGATACTCCGTGTAACCTGCATCTGTGTTTTTATCCAAAAAATAAGCGATTAGAGCGCGTTGTAACCTTGCCCCTTTGCCCTTATATACTGGAAACCCGGCACCAGTAATTTTATTCCCCAATTCAAAATCAATGATATCATATTTTTTAGCTAATTCCCAATGTGGTAGTGCGCCATCAAATAATTTTGGGATGTCCCCTTCGCTATAAATTTCTTCATTATCTTCATCAGAGTTTCCTTCTGGTACTGATATATGAGGCACATTAGGAATTTTATACAACAACTCTGTTAAAGCATCTGCTTTATCATTAAGTTCTTGCTCTAAAGTCTTAGTAGTTTCCTTTAGTTGTGTTGTCTTTTCTTTTAAAAGATTAGCTTTTTGAGCTTCACCAGATTTAAATAAGTTACCTATCTCTTTGGATAAAGTATTAGATTCTGCTTTTGTACTATCTAATTTTGTTTGAAGCGCTCTTCGCTCCTCGTCTAATGCAATAGCATTATTAATCATTTCAGCGGCATCAATGTTTCGCTTTGCTAAGCGTGTAATAACATCTTCCTTGTGTTCTCTAATAAAAGCAACTTGTAACATATCTAAAATTTTGAATTTACGCTTTAGACGTAGAAAAATCAAGCCACAAAAGTAATGAACTCATTTAAACTTTTTCTATTTGCCTAAAAAATATTCTTTTGCGATGGGTAGTATCTCTAGTATGTTATCTTTGATTAGCGTAAATTAATAGAATTGGTATCCGTTTTATTTTTATCTGATGGTAATATCCAATCGTGGTGCTTAAAGTGGTGCCATTCTTCATTGGCCAAATCAACTTCAGGGTCTATAAGCTGTTTATAGGGTTTTTTACCATTGACTTTTACAAAGGCTGTAACATAAACTTTGACAGACTTTCCTCGTTTAGCAAAATCTTGCTTTAAATGCTGCGCAAATTGCCAAATCACATCTGGTTTTGTACTTGCCCCACGTCGTTGTTTATCTGTTAGATAGTCTCCTAACTTTATTGGTATCTGCTGATTAGTAGCTTTATCAATAACTCTATAACTCACACTACCACTTTTAGCACGTAGCATCATTCTCCAGGAAAGACGATGACCTTCTTCGGTCCAGAGGACGTTGTCTTCAAAAAAGTGATGCCTAAGAGGAAGCGCAATATGAATCAGAAAATACAAAGAAAATAAGCCAATTAGTAATGTGTTGTATTTAGGCACCATAACTTCTGTCGAATTATAAAATTCTTTTTTCTTTAAGAATAGATTTCGAACTACTTTAGGTTCAAAAAAGAATAAACTAAATGCTAAAGATAGATATGGAAAGATGCCTATTTGAAAAACTATAGAATTGAATATATGAAAAAATATAGAGGCAAAAAACGCATACTTCCGTGTTGGTTTAAAAAGTAATAACGGAATAATGAGTCCATCAAATAAAATACCCCCATAAGCTATAAAATAATGAATATACTTTTGTTGTAATACATCACCAATTATAGGGTAATCTGCTTTGTTTTTCATTAATAATTCCACTACAGAAGTATCTAACCAATCTGGGTATAATTTAGCAATTGAAGCATAGGTGTAAAGTATAAATAACTGAATAACAAAAATCCATTTACACCAACTTGGCATGGAAATACGTTTTAGATCAGGATTAATTTTTACATCTAAAGACGCATATCTGTTTGCTGGCAAAAACACCATTAAATAACTTAAGATAAAGAGTAAATAATAATGGTTGTTATAAGACGATTTTTGCATTAAATATGTGGCTGTCCACATTGTAGCAAACATAAACATGCTTAAGCGGTACTTATGGCCTACCATAATGAGCAATCCAAAAATTCCCATTACAGCATAATAAACATACATCCAATTGCCTGGTAAGGGTTGTAACCACTCAAAGCCAATAAATGAGAATGTAAACTCAGGTTCAATTAAAGTGCGCCGTATCCATCCTGTTAATATGGCCCCAAAAGACTCTAAAGCACAGAGTAGTCCAAAAATGATTCTAAATACTATTAGACCCGAATTGTCAATATGTTTAAATAGAAACTTATTCATTATAAGCTATTGATATAACCCAGAGCAATGGTCTTATCATTACGAAGCTGAGATTTTAAGGCTTCGAGATTTTTAAACTTTTGCTCACTTCTAAGACGTTTTAAGAATTCAATTCTTAATTCAGAATCATATATATCTTCATCAAAGTTAAAGAAATGTACTTCAATAGATCTTGTTTTTCCATTCACTGTTGGATTTGTGCCAATATTCATCATTCCAAAAATGTCAATATCCTTAATTTGGGACTTCACAACATAAACACCGTCCTTGGGAATTAATTTATAAGATGCCTTAATATAAATATTAGCTGTCGGAAAATCTAAGGTCCTTCCTAAGCCTTTTCCTTTAATTACTTTACCCGTAATAAAATAGTTATAGCCTAAAAACGAATTCGCTAAAGCAACTTTTCCGTCATTAAGTGCATTTCTTATTTTGGTAGAACTCACTGTGATGTTTTCTATATCTTGTGCTGAGATTTCTTCAACTTTAAAATCGTATTTATTTGCGATTTCTTTTAAGTCAATAATATTTGCGCTTCTGTTTTTACCAAAATGGTGATCGTAACCTATCACTATTTGCTTAGTATTAATCTCATCAACTAATATCGTTTTAACATAATCCTCAGCGGTAAGATTTGAGAATTCCTTAGTAAACTCTTTAACAATAACTTCTTCTACTCCAATAGTTTTTAGGAGCTCAATACGTTCTTCAATAGTATTGAGCAGCTTTATAGAATCCTCTTTTTGAAGCACCATTCTTGGATGTGGAAACAAGGTTAAAACTGCAGGAGTAGAACCAAGTTGTTCTGCAAGTTTTACAACACGTTCTAGTATTTTTTGATGCCCAATATGTACACCATCAAAGGTGCCAATTGTTATTGTTTTTGGGGATTTCACTATGAGTTTAAATATTTATTCAAATTTATAGGTTTAATAAATAGGTAGACGCGTTACCCCTTTTTATTTTCCATTAAATTGGTTCATGGTGTTATTTATACCTGCCAGAGCAAAAGACTTTATTAATTCCGTAGCAGTTTTTAAGCGTTCATCTAGTTTAGAATTTTCATCCTCATTCCATTCTCCAAGAACATAATCTACCTGTCTTCCTTTACTAAAGCGATCACTAATACCAAATCTAAAGCGATTATATTTTGTTGTTTGTAGCTTGTCTTGAATGTCTTTGAGGCCATTATGTCCTCCATCACTGCCTTTTGTTTTTAATCGTAATGTGCCAAAGGGCAAATTAAGGTCATCCGTTATAACCAAAAGATTCTCAATAGGGACTTTTTCCTTTTCTAACCAATACTTTACAGCTTTACCACTAAGATTCATATATGTATTCGGCTTCATAAGAACAAGTGTTCGCCCTTTTATTTTTAAATATGCTACATCACCAAGTTTTAAGGTTTCAAAAGAAACAGCATCATTGTTTGCCAGGTAATCTAAAACCTTAAAGCCAATATTATGTCTGGTGTTAGCGTACTTTTCACCTATGTTACCCAGGCCAACAATTAAGAATTTTTTCATATTATCTTCTTCGCTTTGATTTATAGTGCTACCAAAACCAAGCCATTTTTTTAATCGTCTACACATACCTCGTGCATTTAAAATAAAAAGTGTATATCTATTGATTTACACTTTTTTAGAAAAGTTGTATGCAAAAAACTTTAACTCGTCTATGTTAATGTGATTTAGTAAAGCTTACTTACTTTATTTCTTAAAACTAAGGGTAAAATCATATTACCCAATTAGCCTCAGCAAATTTATACATTTTAGCGCAAAATACATCACTAAGCCTCATAACGGAAGTTTATATCATTTTTTTTAAAACTGTTTTAAAAAGGTTATTTTACTTATAAACTGCCTGGTTTGTGTTGTTGGGTCAAATAAGCCTGTCTGTATATCATTAAAGACTAAATAGATGAAAGATAACGGCATATATTCCCAACTCAATCTTAAATTCCAGCGTCTTTGTTCATCAAAAGTATTGAATTGATAAAAGCTATTGAACTGTACTCTGGGGTTTAAAGCGAGTCTTAAGTTAGCCGAATACAAATCGGTCTCTAAATCTTCATTTAGTGATCCAAGATTATTAATATTATAAAGAAAGATTATCCATGAAAATATTTGAGTAGTAAATCTAAAAATCTACAATTAAAAGACCAACCGTAAAATTTACGGTTGATCTGCTATTAATCAAATAATTTGGAGCTAAAGGGGCAAAATTACTAACTTATTTATTTACCTTTTTAGTTTCTCTCGAAAGTGAGCATATCTGTTCCACCATTTCCTCCACTAATATCAATGAGTTCAATTCTAGTGGATAATGTTGTTACTACATCCCAATCATCATTTAAGTCTTCAAAATCATTGTCATCTGATACAGGAAAGAAAATGTTGAAATCGATGTCGTCATCACTACTACTGTCATCACTACTGTTGCTATCATCTGTTACAGACCAAGTTCCTGTTAGGGTATTAGACCCATTTGTCGCTGTAAGTGAACCATCAGAGTTAAATGTAAAGTCATAACCATTGAAATCAGAGGTTTCATTTTCTCCTGAATCATTAAAGTTTGTGATTCTCCAAGTTCCTGACTGTACTGTACTTTCGATTTCTGCTATTTGTTGGCTGTTATTGTTTGGGTTTCCATCGTCATCATCGCTTGAACACATAGATGACATAAGCGAAAAACTTAGCATTAATAACAGTCCTAGATTGAATACTTTTTTCATAATTCTTTAATTTAAATATGTTTTTAGGTTATAGTTTTTGAAGGGTTAAAGTATCAGTTCCGCCACCGCCACCGCTAACATCTTGTATAACGACTTCTGTGTTAGTTACAGAAATTACATCCCAATCATCATCATTAAATTCCTCAAAAGGCATGTCTGTTCCGAAATTTAAAGTCATTTGATTACCAGAACTAAATACTGACCATGTTCCATTGTTAATGTTAGAGCCATTTGAGGCTGATACTGTACCATCCATGTTAAAATCCAATTCATAACCTGCATAATCTGAAGTTTGATCATTTGTATCTTCAGTATAAGATGCTACAATCCACAAACCATCAGTTAGAATATCCTCCAAGTCATCATTTCCATTGCCTCCATCGAAGGGCTCACGCTCAAAAGTTAAAAAGTCTTCCGAACCATCTCCGCCACTAACATCTTTTAATCTAATGATATCGTTAGTTACTTCAAGGACATCCCAATCATCAGCTAATTCATCTAATGGAATCCCAGTTCCAAAGTTTAGGTTTAACCCAAGCGAGGTATCATCTCCTGATGTCGTTGACCATGAGCCGTTGATAGTTCCATTCATATCTGTCGCTGTTGCGGTATTATCAGAAGCAAAATTGAAAGTATAATCAGCAAAATCTGCTGTTTCATCTGTATCATCAAAGAAGTATGTTATATACCAATCTCCATTGGTAAGGGCATTGACTAAGACGGTATCGTCAATACTACCATCACCTGAACAATCGCTTTCAAAACGCAATCTGTCATCGCCTAATCTTAAATCGACTTTTGTTTCATCATCATCTTGTTCAATCTCATGTAAGTTCCACGTGTCATTAAAGTCAGATAAACCTGTAACATTAATAACTACTGAAATATTATTACCTGTACCTGAAGCTTCCCAAGTACCATTGAAAGTATTAGTACCTTGAGTAACTATAATAGTTCCATCACTATTAAATTCAAATGCATAGCCTACATAGTTGTCTTCAAAGTCATTGTCATTACGCTCCAATTTATCAACAATCCATTCAGAGCAATCAGCAAAAACAGTTTCGAGGTCATTGGTTGTACAATTATCACAATCATCATCATCAAAATCATTATCATCATCTTCATCACAAGTGTCATCTGCCATTTCAATAGCGTTCTCTAGCTCTAGTATAGAATTAATGGTTTGTGTTGAGCCATCTGCAAAAATCACGGTAAGTGGGAAGTTAATTGTTACTGCTGCAAATTCATCTAAATCATCAATGAAATCATACATATCATTATCATTATTAATAGTGATAGTGTTAATTAAATCATTGTTTTCATCAAAAATAGATGCTATAATAGGGTATTGAAAATCAATACACTCTATATCGTCATCATCTTCATTTTCACCAACACAATTAGTTGTAAGAGCTGCTAATTCAGAGTCTGAATTTACTACAACAGTTGAAAAGTCTACGAGGATTACAGTTATAGGATACGAAATAACAACAGAATCGACATCATCATCAAACAAATCAATAATATCTTCTATGTCTTCATAACCATCTTCATCATTAATTTCAAGTTCAATACTATTAACTGTAACCGTAACAGGAAGTTGAACACTTAAACAACTAGCATTATCAATAATGTTATCACTAGAGCCATCATTAGATGCCGTTCTACTCATTAAATTAGCTATTGTTGAATTTGCTTCGATTGTTTCTTCAGTAGGAGGATCAACCGCTAAATCGTCTTCAGTTCTACAGGATGTCATAGTAAATAAAACACCAAGAACTATTAGTAAGATTGGTTTCAATGTTTTCATAATAAATGTTTTAATTAATCGAGTTCGTTTTTTGATTTGCCTTTATCTAGGCTCTTTATTCTTAAAACAACCGACTAAAAAATTGTCCCAAGAAAAAATAGATTTTTTTTTATTTATCTTTCATTTCTAAAATCAAAAAATATTTTTCCTTGTCAAAATCATTGCACAAAGATATATGTGATAAAATTCGCTTTTCCAAGCTTTATGAAAAGTATGCACAGTCATTGAGCAATATATTGTTTTACAAATACGGAGAGCTTTTAAACCCTTCTGACAAGGTACAGGAAGCATTTATTAAACTTTGGGAAAACTGTTCTAAAATAAAGCCAGAAGCTGTTAAATCGTATTTGTATACTACAGCAAATAATATGATGCTTAATGAAGTAAAACATCAGAAGATAGTAATGAAGTATCAACAAGTAAAACCAAAAGATTACACAAATGAATCCCCAGAATTTGTTCTACGGAAGAAAGAGTTTTTAAAGCGGTTTGAACGTGCATTATCAGAATTAAATGAAGAGGAACGAGTTGCATTCATCTTAAGTAAAGTAGATGGTAAAACTCATAAAGAAGTAGCTGAAATTTTGGGTATTACTAAAAAGGTGGCTGAACATAGAATATATGGTGCTTTGAACAAACTTAAAGCAGAGCTTGAAGAACTAAATCGAAAATAATTTTGGGACAATTATATTTTGAGTTGTTTTAAAAATATAACAGCACGTTATGAACAAAGAACAATTAGTAATAAAATGGTTAAATAATGACCTTACAGAGGAAGAGTCAAAGGCTTTCAATGCATTAGAAGATGCTAACCTCTATAAGGAGATTATTGAAGAAGCTCAAAGGTTCAATGGAAACACACATGCCAAAGTTGAATCTTTTGATGCATTGGATGAAAAACTAGTTTCCAAAAGTAATAATTCTATCAATTGGGTAAAAGTTGTATCTAGTATAGCTGCAATTTTTATTGTTGGTTTTGCACTCTTTACATTTTTGAATAAAGACCAAATAAGCTCTTTTCAGACCACTTTAGCCCAAAATGAAGTCATTACCTTGCCTGACAACTCAACTGTTAATCTTAACGAATTATCCGAGCTACAATACAATAATTCTAAATGGGACACTAATAGGTCATTAGATTTAAGTGGAGAAGCTTTTTTTGATGTAGAAAAAGGTGAACGATTTGATGTTAATACCCCATTTGGAATCGTGAGTGTTCTTGGTACTGAGTTTAATGTTCTATCCAGAGATAGTATTTTTAAAGTCTCTTGTTATGAAGGCTTAGTACAAGTAGCATACAATAATAATGAAGTCAAAATACCTGCTGGAACAGAGTTTAGTTTGGCTTTAGGAAAAGGTATTAAGTCCAATATAGCTATTGCAGAGCCTTATTGGTTAAAAAACATGAGTGTTTTTGAAAACGCTTCTTTTGAAGATGTTATCATAGAACTCGAAAAACAATACAATATAGAAGTTCAGCATCCATCTGATTTAAATATTCAGTTCACAGGTGCTTTTGAACATGATAATCTTAAAAACGCCCTAAAATCAATCTCTAAGCCCTTTAATTTGACCTATAAAATCGACACAAATAAGGTCATTATTACGAATGGAGAGAACTAGATTTTACATATTTCTGTTATTAAGTGTCTTTCCACTATATCAAATATTAGGACAAAATTCTGAACAGGGAGTACCTATTTCTAAAGTTCTTGAAGAAATTTCGCAGGTTCACTCAGTCACTTTTAATTATGAAAGCAGTCTTCTAAAAGATATTCTTGTAGAACCTATGCCAAAGGATTTAAAACTATCAGCTAAAATTAAGAATCTCGAAAACCAAACTAACCTCATCTTTGAGAGGGTTAGTGATATGGTATATACTATTTCTAAAGCTATTCAATTATGCGGTTATATTAGAGATTCTGAATTACAAAGTCCACTCGTTTCAGCTACGGTAACGAGCAAGTTTGCTTATGCTGTGACTGATGATAACGGTTATTTTGAAATTGAACTCAAATCCTTAAATGAAATATTGACCATTAGGCATATTGGATTCAAGACTATAGAACGTCAATTAAAATACTTCAACTTAGAAGCCTGTTCAACAGTAGCAATGCTTGCCCAACAAGAGGTCATAGCACCTGTACTTATTGAAACGTATCTGGTTCGTGGAATTGACAAAAGACAAGACTGGACAACATCCATTGACTATAAAAAGTTCAGTTTGTTGCCTGGTCTTATTGAATCTGATGTTTTGCAGACTGTTCAAGCACTACCAAGTATTTTGAGTGTTGATGAAACAGTTTCAAACATTAATATTCGAGGAGGCTCAAACGACCAGAACTTAATGCTTTGGGATGATATAAAAATGTATCAGACAGGTCACTTCTTTGGTCTCATATCAAGTTTTAACCCTCTTATGACACAAACTGCTAATGTAATTAATAATGGTTCGGATGTAGCATTGACAGATGGTGTTTCAGGAACAATCCACATGCAAACAGACAAACAAATTGATTCAAAATTTAATGGTGTTTTTGGACTTAACTTCTTAAATGCGGAGTTATTTTCAAACATACCAATAGGTAATAAGTCATCACTTCAAATTGCATCCAGAAAATCAGTAGATGATTTTGTTAGAACACCTACTTATGATGTGTATTTCGATAGAGTAATTCAAGAAACTGAAGCTGATAATAATGTCGCCAATGTCATCAATTCAAACCAAGAGTTTGATTTTTATGATGCTTCTTTAAGATGGTTATATCAACCAACGGATAAAGACTATATAAGGTTGAATTTTATTTTAATTAATAACAACTTGGGCTTCAATGAAACTGCTGATGTAAATGGGTCTTCACAAACAAGGAGGAGTAATATTTCTCAAAATACTTTAGCAATTGGATTACATTATAAAAGACAATGGAATGAGAAGTTGACCTCAACCATTAACATTTATGATAATGAATATAAACTCGATGCTCTTAATGCAGATGTCTTGAACAATCAACTTCAATTACAAGAGAACATTGTTTCCGAAACAAGTATTCGATTGAATAACTTATATGAAGAAAATAGATGGCGTTTTAATCTTGGTTATCAATTCACAGAAACTGAAGTCATTAACCTAAACGATATTGACTTACCTCGTTTTGTTAGGCGTGACGAAGAAATATTAAGAGAACATGGAGTCTTTGGTCAAGCTTGGTATAAAAACCCTAATAATGACTTTTCAGTTAGAGGTGGTGTAAGAGCAAACTATTTAACTCGCTTTGAAAAATTGATAATCGAACCTAGATTAAGTGTTAGAAAATCAATAGGGGAACATTTTGAAATAGAGGCACAAGGGGAATTTAAACACCAAAGCACTTCGCAAATCGTCAATTTCCAAAATGACTTTTTAGGAATTGAAAAAAGACGATGGCAACTAACAGATAAAGATAGTATTCCTGTTTTACAGAGTAAGCAAGCTTCAGTCGGAATTTTGTATGAGAATAGCGGTTGGCTTTTGAATGCTAAAGGTTATTACAAAACTATTGATGGTATAACTACCCAAAGTCAAAGCTTCACAACTAAATACGAATTCGCAAAGGAAAAAGGCAGCTATGAAGTCTATGGATTTGAGTTCCTATGTCGAAAAACGTTTGGTGATTTCAATAGCTGGTTAAGTTATTCTTATATGGATAATACTTATATATTTGATGCACTCGAAGATGTTGAATTTCCAAGCAACTTTGACATCACACATTCTGTTACTTTAGGTACAACGTTTAGTAATAAATCTTGGAATATTTCAGCTGGATTGAACTATAGAACTGGCAATCCAACGACTATTCCATTAGTTGGCAATGAAATAAATGATGATGACGACGTAAATTTCGATGAAGGTAATAGTCAAAGATTAATTGACTACATGAGAGTTGATGCTTCTGCTATTTACAAATTTAAAATAAGTAACACCTTTCGGTCAGAAATTGGTGCATCCGTATGGAATATATCTAATAGGCAAAATGCTATCAACGATTATTATAGAGTCAATGAAGTTGATGGAGTAAATAAGTTCTCACGATTTTCTCTTGGCTTAACTACTAATGCGGTTGTTCGTGTATATTTTTAACTCAAAACGCACCACTACACTACACCACCATCAAAATAAAAAAGCCTTACATCTCTGTAAAGCCTTGTTATTCAGAGTGGAGCATATCGGAGTCGAACCGATGACCTCTACGCTGCCAGCGTAGCGCTCTAGCCAGCTGAGCTAATGCCCCATTATTTTAAACCACTTAACACTAAAACCGGAATTTTAGAACTGTGAAAATCTTGCTTTAAAATTACATCATCTTCCCAAAGTTTTGAGAAAAACCCACGTTTTCGTCTTACCACACATAATAAATCCGGGTTGTGATTTTTATAATGTTCTAATACCGCCTGAAATGTCGTAGGTCGTTCTGCAATTGTTGTATTAGTAACCATTTCTTTTAAATCATCATTAAGTACAAAGTCGTCGTCTTTATGGTGAGCCGTTTTTACTAAAAGGATATTGACTACTGCTTTAAACTGGTTTTTAATGGCGCTCAATGGGTTTAAAACACCTTTTTTTCTGATAATAGCAGACTTGGTCGCAATTAGTATTTTAACGATTGGTTTATAAAAATACCCTTCTGGAACAATCAAAGCCGGGATTTGTGTGCGTTTTACAATCTTACCAGAGGTCTTGCCTAAATATACTTCTTCTTTAATAGAATTTGTGCGCGGTTCTAAGATGATTAAATCAACATCCAGAGATTCGCAAACCTTCTCAATTGTATCCACCAACTTTCCTTTAAATGTTTTGGTAATAACCTCAACACCCTTTGTGTCTATAGAAGCAACATGAGATTCTAAAAACGCTTTAGATTCACGTTCAATGATATGGTCAACCTTAATCATGGTTCCTGCTTTGGTATAAACATTATATATTTGAACCACATATAATTTAGCACCAAATGCTTTAGCAAAATCAACAGCGTATTGGAGATGCAATTTTGCATTTTTTGAAGACCCAACAGGAACTAATATTGTTTTCATTTTTTAATATGAATTTGATGCAAAAATACACATTATAAATGATTCGTAAAGGTAGGCTTACAGATATTGAACCCATTATAAAACTTACAAAAGCCTGTGCTAAAACTATGATAGCCCAAGGTATTTACCAATGGAATGAACATTATCCTAATAAAACAGCTTTTGAAAATGACATAAAACGAAACGAACTCTATGTTTTAGAAATTAAAGGAACAGTCAAAGGCACCATTGTCATTTCTACATTTATGGATAAAGAATATGTGCCCATTAAGTGGTTAACAAAAAACGAAAACAACATTTATATTCATCGTTTAGCCATTGATCCAGAATTGCAAGGAAATGGCTATGCACAACAACTTATGGACTTTGTAGAGCAATATGCTATAGACAATAACTATAGCTCTATTCGATTAGATACCTTTTCGCAGAACAAAAGAAACCAAAAGTTTTACGAACTTCGCAGCTATAAACGATTGGGTGATATTTATTTTCCTAAGCAAAGTGAGTCCCCTTTCCATTGTTACGAATTAGTCCTTTGAGTACGTCAATTACCTTAAAACAAATCAACAAACTCGCTATACCAGCATTAATTTCTGGTGTGTCTGAGCCTATTTTGTCATTAACCGATGCTGCTATTATAGGTAATATGGACTACAATGCTACAGAGTCATTGGCTGCTGTTGGTATTGTAACGACATTCTTATCTATGCTTATTTGGGTTTTAGGGCAAACACGGAGTGCAATTTCTTCTATAGTATCGCAATATTTAGGTGCTGATAAATTGAGTGAAGTTAAAAACCTCCCTGCACAAGCCATATTTTTAATCACATCCTTAAGTGTAGTGATCATCTTAGTTACTTATCCTTTTGCAGCACAAATTTTTAAACTTTATAATGCATCAGATTTAATTTTAAATTATAGTGTAGATTATTATCAAATTCGTGTTTTTGGTTTTCCATTTACATTGTTTACCATTGCTGTATTTGGCACATTTAGAGGGTTACAAAACACCTATTATCCCATGCTTATTGCTATAACCGGAGCCGTTGCTAATATCGTTCTAGATATCGTGTTGGTATATGGTATAAACAATGTAATTCCTGCTATGCACATTAAAGGTGCTGCTTATGCCAGTGTACTGGCTCAAATTATTATGGCCATGCTTTCTGCATATTATATCCTTAAAAAAACAGATATTCCATTGTTGGTTAAATTTCCGTTTAATCCAGAGATAAAACGTTTTGTCTTAATGATCTTGAATTTATTTATTAGAACTATTGCCTTAAACATAGCTTTATATTTTGGCACCAGTTATGCCACTAAATACGGAACAACATACATAGCAGCATATACAATTGCTATCAACCTTTGGTTTTTAGGTGCTTTTTTAATTGACGGCTATGCGAGCGCTGGTAATATTTTGTCTGGAAAACTATTTGGCGCAAAAGCTTATAAAACCCTCTTTGATCTAAGTAACAAGCTCATTAAATATGGTGTTATTGTAGGCTTTATCATTGGTCTCATTGGAGCACTATTCTATTACCCTATCGGAAATATTTTTACAGATGATCAGGCTGTTTTAGATACCTTTTATAATGTGTTTTGGATTATACTCGCCATGCAACCTTTATGTGCTTTAGCATTTATATTTGATGGTGTTTTTAAAGGCTTGGGCAAAATGCAATACCTTAGAAATGTACTTTTGTTTTCTACACTTTTAGTCTTTATTCCTGTTATTTTTTGGACAGATGAGCTCGGTTACAAATTATACGGAATTTTCTTTGCCTTTACCTTGTGGATTTTAGCTCGTGGATTACCATTAATCATAAAATTCAGAAAAACATTTAAACCGCTAGCACAAAACACTTAAATTTGAACCGTGAATCGCTATTGGGTATAAATTAATAATCATAATGAACCTTTTAATAACCCTATTACAAGAGGTCAACATTGACGAAAAGCTAAAAGAAGCACCAGACAGCAGCTATGGTATAGGTGTTTTTATTGGTACTTTACTTCCTTTTATTGTTTTAGTTGCCATAGCTTATGCGATATACAGGTATAATAAAAACAGAATAAAAAACGAATAAAATGGACATTCTCAATTTTTTAGGTGGAAATGGTTTATTTCTAATTTTAGGAATAGTGCTTGTTGTCATCTATTTTTATAATCGAAATAAAAGACGCTAATGAGCAATATTCGTATTACAAAGCAATTTTCTTTTGAAACAGGTCATGCGCTTTATGGTTATGATGGTAAATGTAAAAATGTACATGGCCATAGTTATCGCTTAGATGTTACTGTTATTGGTATACCTATTTCAGATAATACTAATGTAAAATTTGGGATGGTCATCGATTTTGGTGACCTCAAAAAAATAGTAAAAGAAGAAATCGTTAATGTCTTTGATCACGCTACTGTTTTTAATAAAAATACTCCTCATGTAGAATTAGCTAAAGAACTTGAAAACAGAGGTCATAATGTACTTTTGGTAGATTATCAACCAACAAGTGAAATGATGGTTATTGACTTTGCAGGTAAGATAAAGCAACGTTTGCCAGACAATATTAAACTTCATTCTCTAAAACTTCAAGAAACAGCGACCAGCTTTGCAGAATGGTACGCTTCTGATAATGAATAATAGTCATCACATAGAAATTCCTAACGGGAAAAAGATCTATTTTGCGTCCGACAATCATCTTGGTGCGCCAACCATGGAAGCTTCTCGTCCCAGAGAAAAGAAATTTGTGGCTTGGTTAGATGAAATTAAACATGATGCAGCAGCCATTTTTCTACTAGGGGATTTATTTGATTTTTGGTTTGAATATAAAACTGTTGTACCTAGAGGTTTTACCAGAACCTTAGGAAAGCTAGCAGAGATTTCAGACTCAGGAATTCCTATTCACTATTTTGTAGGTAACCACGATTTGTGGATGAATGGCTATTTTGAAGAAGAACTCGGTATCCCTGTATATCACAAACCTCAAGAATTTAAGCTTGGTCATAAAGGTTTTTTTATTGGTCATGGTGATGGTCTTGGCCCTGGTGATAAAGGTTATAAACGCATGAAAAAAGTATTCACCAATTCATTCTTTAAATGGCTATTTAAATGGAGCCATCCAGATATTGGGATGCGAATTGCTCAATACTTTTCTGTAAAAAATAAATTGATTTCTGGCGATGATGACGCTAAATTTTTAGGTGAAGACAATGAATGGTTGGTCGTTTACAGCAAGCGTAAACTTGAAGAAAAATATCGCGATTACTTTATTTTTGGGCATCGCCACTTACCATTAGAGATTCAATTGGATGAGACTTCTAAATATATCAATTTAGGCGATTGGATTCAGTATTATACTTATGGTGTTTTTGATGGCAAAGACTTTGAGCTAAAAGAATATTAAGTCTTCACATCATCATAACTATCATCGATATCTTGTTGTAAATCTAGTTCGCGCAACGGTTGATTTTTTGTGCCAATAATTGCTACAATAATGAGTGTTACTGTACCACCTAGCATAACTGCTAAAGGTGCACCAAAAATACGTGCTGCAATACCACTTTCAACTGCGCCAAGCTCATTAGAAGACCCTACAAACATAGAGTTAACAGCTCCTACACGTCCGCGCATTTCATCTGGAGTCTTGAGTTGAAGAATTGTTTGGCGTACCACCATAGAAATACCATCAAAAACACCTGCAAAAAACAAGGCTAAAACACTAAGCCACATTAGTTTTGAAGCGCCAAAAACAATCATGCAAACCCCAAAACCAAAGATTGAAACAAGCAGTTTCTTTCCTGTACTTTTAGTAATAGGAATATAGGTAGTTGCTAACATGGTAATGATGCTACCAGAAGATAATGCTGCATTTAAAATACCAAAACCTTTGGGTCCTGCGTCTAAAATATCCTTTGCAAAAACAGCAAAAATAGCCACAGCACCACCAAACAAAACAGCTATCATATCTAAGGTTAACGCTCCTAAAATAACCTTGTCGTTAAATACAAAATGCATACCTGCTTTGAGACTTTCTTTAACCGACTCGTTTGTGTTTTTATTTAAAATAGGCTTTTTGCTTATTCTAAAAACTAATATCAATGCCAACATAACCAGCATAAATATGATGCCAAGCGTAGAATGTACACCTATCCATGCAATTAAAAATCCGCCACATAAAGCCCCAAAAACATTGGCTCCTTTCCAAGTACTACTACTCCATGTTGCGGCATTAGGATAAGCGTTCTTAGGGACAAGAAGGGCTATGAGTGAAAAAATAGTTGGTCCAAAAAATGCTCTCAAAACACCACCGAAAAACACCAATGCATAAATACTTAATAAAATGGATTTTATGCTCCAGGTGGTTTCTATATATTCCGAAGTCAGCCAAAACAGACCAAAGCTTATTAAAGAAAATAATGCAATACAAAGCGTAAACAGGTTTCGCTTTTCCTTTTTATCCACAATATGTCCCGCAAAGGGAGCCAAGAAAAAAGCAGGTAAAAATTCGCAGAGACCAATGATTGCAAGTGACAATGGGTTTTTAGTTAATGCATAGACCTGCCATTCGATAACAACAAATTGCATTGACCAAGCTAAAACCAGTGCAAAACGCAATAATAAAAAGATATTGAACTCTTTAAATCTTAAGGCTGCGTATGGGTCGTTCTTTGCCAAAAATTAATTTTCTATAAGTTTAAACTCAACACGTCTATTTAATTGTCTTCCCGCTTCTGAGTTATTGCTTTTGATGGGTTTAGAACTTCCATATCCAAAGAATTTAATTCTCTTTAGGTCCAGACCACGCGAAATTAAATAATCTACAACAGCTTTAGCACGTTCTTCAGACAATTCTTTATTTCGTTTATCTAGTCCTTCACTATCCGTGTGGCCATATATTTCTATATTTAAAGATGGATGTTCATTGAGATACTGGTAAAGTTCATTCAATTCATCAATTGAATCTTCTAATAATTCAGCCTTGTCAAAATTGAATAATACGTTTTTGAACGTGTAAACTCTATCCGTTTTAATTTCTGGTTCTGTTATAACTTCTTCTATCGCTTCTACATCTTCTGCTTCCATAGATTTTAGAGAAACCTCATCGATATAGTAGTATGAAAAGAATAATGTACTTGTTGATAATACCTTTTGTTTTTGAGTCCTGGGGTTTTTATAAAAGTTACCTATTGAAAAATAGTTTTCGTAACCTTGAGCTATAAATTCAAAAGAATATTTCATCCATTGTTCTTTACTGGAAAAGTAAATATCTTCAGCCTTTGAATACATTTTAAATTGCTTTTTAGTCACTTTTGAAGGCTGAATAACCTTTTTACAACCATTAGATTTATAACAAGGTTTTAAGCGTTCTTCAGTCATTAAAACCTGAATGTCTTTTAAGGCATAAGAGGACTTATCTGCTAAACTTAGATAAAAAGTCATCTTATACCTTCTCCCTCTTGTTAAGGGGGTTAACAATTTCCCTTGAACATATTCTCTATAATTTTTATCTGTATAAGCATAAATACCAGCATAGGCATTGCCCGTTTTTGGTTTTTGATATCCATTATAATTTTTAAGTCCGGTATTCTCACTTTCGCTGCAAGCATCAAAAAAATCTGTTGATGCCATATTGGGTATTGACCACTCAGTAACCCTATTATTAAATCCGCCTATATAAAACACACAGCGATCTGTTTTTTGGGTTTCAAAACTTGGGTTTAACACTAAATTTTGTGCCGCTAAAATACTACTGAAGACAAAGAGATAAACTATGGTTAGTTGTTTCATGATTAACCAACGAACTATTTAAGGAATTATTCTTTAATATCTTTTAGTTTTAATTGCAAACTTACATTACCATTCCAATGGTTTTCATCTATACCATATGCAATACTAAATGGTCTTCTACTTTTAATGATATCTATTTTATCCCCCAAACCAAAACCAATACAAGCAATTTTATCATTAAAACTTTGAGTCGCAGTAAATCTAATGTGCTTATTATCCTCACCTACACATTTTCCATGACCTGTGTCATTTACATTTTGTGTCATAAAGGTCGGTGACATATTACCTGGTCCAAATGGTGCAAATTGTTGGATAATTCGAAACAATCGATGGTCTACCTTGGTTAAATTAAGCTCTAGATCTATTTTCAGCTCTGGCGTTAGTAGTTTTGGATCAATGGTGCTTTTTACAACTGATTCAAACTTAGTTTTAAACGCTTCATAATTTTCTGGCAACAAGGTCAAACCTGCTGCGTATTTATGCCCACCAAATTGTTCGATATATTCGCTACATGCTTCCAGAGCATTATAAACATCAAATCCTTTTACAGAACGTGCCGAAGCCGCTAGTTTAGATCCACTTTTTGTAAATACCAGTGTTGGTCTATAATAGGTTTCTGTTAATCGGGAGGCAACGATACCGATGACCCCTTTATGCCAACTTTCGTTATAAACAACTGTAGTAAAACAGTCTTGTTCATTATGAACTTCTATTTGAATTAAAGCTTCTTCAGTAATACGTTTATCGGTTTCTCTTCGGTCTGTATTAAACCGATCGATATCTACCGCATATTCTGCAGCTAAATTAAAATCCGTCTCGGTTAAAAGTGTTACTGCATGATTGCCATGTTTCATACGGCCTGCAGCATTTATGCGAGGTGCTATGATAAAAACAACATCCGTAATGGTTAGCTCATCTTTTTTAACCTCAGCAATAATAGCTTTCATTCCTGGTCTTGGATTAGTATTAATTACTTGTAATCCAAAATATGCCAAAGCTCTATTTTCTCCAATAATAGGAACAATATCTGCCCCAATCGCAGTAGCTACCAAATCTAGGTATTCTACTAAATCTTCAACGGTTTGTCCTTGTTTGGAGGCTAAAGCCGTAATTAACTTAAAACCTACACCACAACCACATAATTCTTTAAAAGGATATTCACAATCGTCTCGCTTTGGATCTAAAACTGCAACTGCATCAGGGATAACATCTCCTGGTCTATGATGGTCACAGATGATAAAATCTATACCTTTTTCTTTGGCGTAGTTTATTTTATCTACGGCTTTTATGCCACAGTCTAAAGCAATGATTAACGAGAAATCATTATCGTCTGCAAAGTCAATACCCTTGTATGAAATTCCATAACCTTCATCATAACGGTCTGGAATATAAGTCGCAATAGAATCAAGTTTTGTTTTTAAATATGAAGACAGTAAAGCCACAGCAGTGGTACCATCGACATCATAATCGCCATAGACCAAAATATTTTCATTCTCAGCAATAGCTTTTTCGATTCTAGAAACTGCTAAATCCATATCTTTCATTAAGAACGGATTGTGTAAGTCACTAAAACTTGGTCTAAAAAAAGTTTTGGCCGCTTCATAAGTATCTATACCACGTTGTAATAATAATGTGGCAACAGTATCATCGACTTGAAGCACTTTATTTAAAGTGTCAATTTTTGAAGTCTCGGGTTTTGGCTTGAGCGTCCAACGCATATAGAATTAAATATTTCGTTTCGTACCTATATGGTAAACAATATTTGTTTTTACATCTGCGAAACGCCTAAACATTTCCATAACACCACAATATTTCTCTACGGATAAATCGACAGCGCGTTGGCACTTTTTCATGTTTAAATCCGAACCGTAAAAGTGGTATTCTACTTCAACGGAATGGTAATATTTGGGGTGCTCGCCTGTAAGTTCTCCTGAAACTTCAATCTTAAAATCATCTATTTCCTCTTTCATTTTATCTAAAGTAGAAATTACATCTAACGCTGTGCAACCCGCTAATGACGATAACATCATAGCCTTTGGTGATAAGCCATAACGTTCTTCTTGTCCTTCAATATCTGTATCCATTATTACAGATTTTCCACTTGGATTATCTGATTCAAAAGTTAATCCACCTTTCCAATGGGTTATGATTTTATCCGCCATATTTAAAGTTTATTAATTATAAGTGCTTAAAGTTAACAAGTTCTAATGGTTTAAAAAGATTAAAATGCACTAAAGTTTAGTTTGCAACGCAAGTGTACTTTAAGTACTTTAGACACTTCAAATTTTAAGTACTTTTAAAACTATGGCATTAGTAACTCCGTTATCCCCAGAGCACGATTTAGAGACCAAAGAATTGGCTGAATTCTTTAACGAAACCCTTGGGTTTTGCCCAAATTCGGTTTTAACCATGCAGCGCAGACCTGCTATAAGTAAAGCTTTTATAAACTTAAATAAAGCTGTAATGGCTAATGAAGGTCGTGTAACCTCAGCCTTGAAGCGTATGATTGCCTGGGTAAGTAGCAACTCTACAGGTTGTCGTTACTGTCAAGCTCATGCGATTAGAGCTGCAGAACGTTATGGTGCAGAGCAAGAACAACTGGATAATATTTGGGAATACAGAACGCATCCTGCTTTTTCTGAAGCAGAACGTGCCGCTTTAGATTTTAGTTTAGCAGCGTCTTTAGTACCAAATGCTGTAAATACAGATATTAAAAAACGCTTATACGAGCATTGGGATGAAGGAGAAATCGTTGAGATGCTTGGTGTTATTTCATTGTTTGGATACCTTAACCGTTGGAACGATTCTATGGGAACCGATATTGAAGAAGGTGCTGTAGAGAGTGGTAATAAGTATTTAGGAAAACATGGTTATAATGTTGGGAAACATGATGGGAGTCAATACTAAATCACTAGACTCTTAGGCTTTTAGATAGATTAGATTGAACCTCGCCATTTTTTTGGTGAGGTTTTTTATATAATATATTGAATCTTCTTCTGAAGTTGAGGCACCACCAATTCCTCAAACCAAGGGTTTTTAGCACGCCAAAATCGATTGGTTGGTGAGGGATGTGGTATTGGAAAATATTTTGGTAAATAACTTTTGTACTCTCCTACTGTTTCGGTAAGTGTTCGTTTCGCTTTATCTTTTAAATAATACTTCTGTGCATAAGCACCAATTAAAATAATCAATTCTACTTTAGGCATCTTTCCTAATAATGCCTCATGCCATTGTGGTGCGCATTCTGGTCGTGGAGGTAAATCTCCTGTTTTTCCTTTTCCCGGATAACAAAATCCCATAGGTATTATGGCAAAATTCTCAGTATTGTAAAATTGTTCATCCGTAACATTTAACCATTGTCTCAATTTTTTACCACTCTGGTCATCCCAGGGAATACCAGACTCATGAACTTTAGTACCTGGTGCTTGTCCTATAATTATAATTTTAGAATTGATATGAGCTGTTGCCACTGGTCTTGGCCCTAAAGGAAGGTGCGATTTGCAAATAGTGCATTGACTTATGTTGTGGAGTAACTCTTTCATTTAACTTAAATAAAACACTTCGACTTTACTCAGTGTGTTAGTTGTGCATTTATTTTTTACCAGCAACCACAATAACTATTTCCCCTTTTGGTGGTTTATTAGTGTAGTGTTTTAACACTTCTTTTGCTGTACCTCTGATAGTTTCCTCATAGAGTTTTGTTAACTCTCTCGAAACCGAAACCAATCTATCCTCACCAAAATAGTCGCAGAAATGCCCTAAAGTTTTTATCAATTTGTGTGGACTTTCATAAAAAATCATAGTTCTGGTTTCTTCGGCCAGTAATAAGAGTCGTGTTTGGCGGCCTTTCTTTACAGGTAAAAACCCTTCAAAAACAAACTTATCGTTTGGCAAAGCACTATTAACTAATGCTGGTACAAAAGCAGTTGCTCCTGGCAAACATTCTACGTCGATATGATTTTCAACACAAGCTCTAACCAATAAAAACCCTGGGTCTGAAATAGCAGGTGTACCTGCATCACTAATTACTGCGATAGTCATTCCCGATTTTAATTTTTCTATTAAACCGTTGACCGTTTTATGCTCATTATGCATATGATGGCTTTGCATAGGTGTAGCGATTTCAAAATGTTTTAGAAGCTTGCCCGAAGTTCTGGTGTCTTCGGCTAAAATGAGATCCACATCCTTTAAAACTTCTATAGCTCTATAAGTAATGTCTTTTAAATTTCCTATTGGTGTTGGAACCAGAAATAACTTCATGTTTAGATATATTATCGTTCAAATTTACAATCTTTTCTATATCTTAACGCAACCATGTGTGTCAATCTACATCTATTATATAAAACCAATTCGTGCTAAAATCAATCTGTCATTTTCTGTTATTAATCATATGCTGTGCAAATTTACCTGCCCAAACCACAGATTTGTCTATTGCTATTGAAGCGCAAAATTTGAGCGGAAGTGCAATTTCTCAAATAGATATCTATGAAGATTTTCAGTACCTCATCACAATTTCTAATTCTGGAAATTCGGTTAACAATCCGTCATTGACTATAGATTTTGATGATGATTTAACTATACTTTCTTTTAACTCGCAAAACAATGTAAACGGAGCTACAGATGTTATAAATATAAATGTAACTGACAATATCTTAACAGCTTCTATTGCCAATATGCCTAACAACTCTAGTGTAGAGTTATTGGTTTTGGTAACTGCACCAACTAACTTAGGCGGAATTGCTGCAAATGGCACAATAAGCGCTCCTCCAGGAACTACTGATACAAATACCAGTAACAATCAATCCATTATCTCTATTGATGTGTTAGATATTGTCATTGATTTTTTAGTAACTCACATACAAACTCAGCCTGCTGAAGGTAATGCAATTAATTCATGGGGAGATGAAGTTACCTACCAATTTACAATTACAAATAACAGTGCTATAGATTTTCCTGTTAATTCTATTGAAGGACGGCTTATTCTCACATCTCCTATAGATAATGGTCAGCCTTTTGCAGAATTTGTCTCATTAGAATGTATAGCAAGTACTAACGGCACTTTGTGTCCCGACTTAACAAATTTAAATGGGAATTCTTCCGTGATATTATCACCTAATCTCCCCGTGGCACCATCGCTCTTTGAGTTTAATGATTCTATGGAATTTACTTCTGGTGGTAGTGTCACTTTTGAAATGGTCTATCGTTACACTAACTTTTCATGTTCGCCAAACCCAATGCCCATTGATGTTGATAGTATTATACTAATAGATCTTGATCATGCTAATGCATCTTCGAATAACTCTAACAGTGTTACCACCAACTTACTTAACGCAGATTTATGTCCTCAAACTGATGTTTGTATTGAATCTGTGCAAGTTGACCCGGATATTTCGGTAACAATTCAATACGAACAGCAAGTTACATTTGAAACAACGGTTTGTAACAACGGACCTTCTGAAGCTCCAATACTTTTCTTTATGCAAAATTTATCAGCAAATGTAGGTTGGAATATTATTTCTGTGAACTGTATTGCAACTACTGGTCCTGTATCGTGTGACGATTTTACGCTAATGGATAATGGCCAATTATGGGTAACTAATGAATTTACCTTACAACCAAATACCACGATTATCATTGAAACAATTGTTGAGTTTATAGAACCTCCTTGTAATCCATTTCCAGGTATGGTTGAGGCGTCTATTAAGAGTGAAGTTGTTCTTACTGCTGGTCAATTGGTAGACATTGATCTTAATAACAACTTTTTCTACAATTATTTAGAGCTCCCGCTTGAAGAACCCTGTGATACTAATAATGTATACGACCTTCAGGTGACCAAAGCACAAATAAGCCCTCAATTACCCATTGGTAGCTCACAACAAAATACCGCAGAATGGGGGGAAGTTACCTATGAGATTACCGTTACTAATGCAGGAGACACTGATCAATTTATTCAGGTTCAAGACCATATGCCAGTTCCTACTTCTGGTGCAACACCATTAAATGCCATGTTAACCGCTATTGATTGTGTCGCAACCACAGGCACTGCTACTTGTTTTAGTATTAATAACGCTTATATTGGTGTGGTTTTTGACGGGATTACTGAAGATGGAAGTTTTGACACCTTTTGGGAAATCTTACCTGAAGACAATTGGTTATTACCAGCTAACAGTTCGGTTACATTTAATGTTACAATAGACTGGCAGCCACAATGCTCAACCAATCCTATTATTGGAGAAAACATTGTTAGAGTAAGCCATGTTAATGATGTCCCTGAGAGTAATACAGGAGACAATAAAGATGAGGTAATAACTTATTTTGCTCCCTGTATAGATTTGGTAGTACAGACTTATCCAGAATTTACTCAAGTTGATACCAATCAAACATTTAATTGGATAATAGATATTAGTAATAGTGCCACAAGTTCTGATGCTGTTGATATACTTTTTGAAAACTCTCTAAATCCTGTTTTCAATATTAATGGCACTCCGACTTGCACAATAGTTTCTGGTAATGCTTCATGCATTATCACTTTTAATAATACAGGGAATTTAATTTGGGGCACTATTCCATCAATGGAAGCTGGTTCAACCATAAGTATCAATATTCCTGTTGCAGCACCGAGTTTTGGCGGGGCGTTTAATAATATTGCTGAAGCCATTCCAAGTCCTACAAGTAATGAAGAATTAACACCAGAAACAAACATCTCTATAAATAGCGTGCAGGTGGTTTCGCCAACACTTGAAAAAATATTCTCCCCCAACATCATTTATGAAGGGGGTGAAAGCGAGTTAGTATTTACGGTTTTTAATATAGCAACTAACCTTACACAAAGTAATATTTCATTTACCGATAACTTACCAGCTGGTGTTACTTTATCAAGTATACCTACCTGGGTAAACTCTAATGGTTGTACAGCAACATTTACTGGTAGTTCTGGAGATAATTTCATAGGTATTACTGATCTTGTTTTTCCTGATGGAATCGAAAGTTGTACGTTCTCTGTAATGGTAACTTCTAATACTGCCGCTACATATTTAAATAATTTTGAAAACTTTACCAATACCAATAATATTGATACATCACAGACCAGCGCTACACTTAATGTTATTGTTGACACCTCTAATGTTGATATTGAAATCACTAAAACCGTTGAGCCATCAGAAGTTATAATTGGCGATGAGGTAACATTTACCATCACTGCTACCAATATAGGAACATCTGCAGGTACAGAAATTGAAGTTATAGATCTACTCCCTATGGGTTATGAATACATTTCTTATTCGACAAGCATAGGTGTTTTCGATGACAACACATTTACATGGAATATAACAAGTTTATTTCCAGGTGAGTTTGCAACACTTAATTTGGTGGCCCGAGTTGTATCGTCTAACGATTTATTAAATCTAGCATTACTAAATAGTATTAATGAAATTGACAGAGATTCATCAAATAATGAAGACGAAGCATTTGTTGAAGTTTCAAACTGCTTAACCATTCCTGAAGGGGTTTCACCAAATGATGACGGCGAAAATGATGTGTTATTTATTCCATGTATAGAAGATTATCCCGATAACACCATTAAAATATACAATCGCTATGGAACACAAATATATGAGGCAAACAATTACATAAACACCTGGGGCGGAAGAGCAAATATGGGATTTCTAAAGGGTTCTAACTTACTGCCAGTGGGCACTTATTTTTATATTCTGCAAATTAATAGTTTTGAAAAACCCTTTATTGGTTATGTATATCTCAATTACTAATCTCTTAAATATTTACCTAAAATATATGATGGCAAAATAGCTATTAATGCATAGAGCGAAAAACCAACAATACCATGGCCAGCGTAATGATGTGCTGCTGTTGCTAAAATTAAATCAAAGAAAAACCCGGCGTAAACCCATTCTGTTAACCATTTGCTTGGTCGCCATAATACTATCACTACACCTAATACTTTTAAAATTGCCAAGGGGATTACGATGTATGTTGGATAGTTAAAGCTTTCGAAAAAGCCTTTTATAGCTTCTGTTTTTGTAAAATAAAGAAATGCAGAGTACAAAAAAATTCCGCATAAAACAGCTGTAGATAACCAATACAAAATTTGTTTGGTGCGCATTAGCTTAACTAAATTTACCTTCTACAATTTCAATAAAACGTTCTTCGTACTCCTCTTTGCCTTCCCAATTATTATAATCGGGTTTTACCATCTCAGTAATGAGTTTTTGAGCTTCAGAAAAAGAATTCGTTGTGTTTATCTGGGAAACAACGCGTTCGTAATCTTCATTCTTACCTTCAAACAAATGCTTAATAAAAGCTAATTTATCATTTAAACCAATTTGAAGACTTTTGCCTTTCAACTTATCATTCAACGATTTTTTGCCTTGTTCTGCTTTGCGTTTTTTGGCATCTTCAATAGGTTCAAATTCTGGTATATCTGCAAAATCAGAAGAAATAGTTTCAAACTCTATCGTTTTTGGTACTTCATTAGCAACTGCTTCTTCTACAATAACATCAACCTGCTGCGTTTCTTGTGGCATTTGTGCTACCATATCTTTAATCTTCTCCATAACAGGCTCCATAATACCATCATCTTCAACCTCATCTAAATTTACATAGGTTTTATTATCAACTTCAATATTATCACTGATTTTATTATTAAAGGCTGTATCTAACATATCAAAAAACGAAGAGTCATTGCCAATTGTTGGCATATCGTCTTCAAAATTTTCTTGTGCAAACTTTAAAACCGTTAGCTTTTCGTAAAGCTTAGCGACCTCTTCGTGCATTTTATCCACATCTTCTCTACCTTTTAATTTTAGAATCCTATGTGCTATACTAACTAATTCTGATTCTAATTTCTTTTTCATGAATTTTACTTTTGATTTTTAATAAATTTGCGTGACCTTTATACAAACGAAAAAAGGCAGCTATTTAGTGCTAAAATTACGAAATGTTTCTCGAAAATACGGTAAATCATAAAGAACAATTTGGATGGATTGAGGTAATTTGCGGATCGATGTTCTCTGGTAAAACCGAAGAGCTGATTCGTAGATTAAAACGCGCCAAATTTGCAAGACAGAAGGTTGAGATCTTTAAACCTGCTGTAGATGTACGTTACGATGACGAAATGGTAGTCTCTCATGATGACAACGAAATCCGCTCTACTCCTGTACCAGCCGCAGCAAATATTCCCATTTTAGCAGATGGTTGTGATGTGGTTGGTATTGATGAAGCTCAATTTTTTGATGATGAGATTGTACGTGTTTGTAATGATTTAGCCAACAAAGGTATTCGTGTTATCGTCGCTGGTTTAGATATGGATTTTAAAGGAAATCCGTTTGGGCCAATGCCTTATCTTATGGCTACAGCTGAGTATGTAACCAAGGTACATGCTATATGTACAAAAACCGGGAACTTAGCTCAATACAGTTATCGAAAAGCAAAAAGTAATGATTTGGTTTTGTTGGGTGAAGTTGATGAATACGAGCCTTTAAGTAGAGCTGCATATTATAAAAGCATGTTGCGTGACAAGGTAAGGCAAATGAAAGTTAAGGATGCTGAAGAAATCGATACTGATACTAAAGAAAAAAAATCTGATGCCTAAAGCTAATGAAACCGTCCTTGAAATTGATTTAGGTGCACTTACCCATAATTTCAATTATTTAAAATCAAAGCTGCAACCACAAACCCGGTTTTTAGCTGTGGTAAAAGCTTTTGCTTACGGCAGTGATTCTGTAGAAATTGCAAAACACCTCCAAAAACTCAATGTTGATTATTTTGCTGTGGCTTATACCAAAGAAGGTGTAGCTTTACGTGATGCAGGCATTACAACCCCAATTTTAGTATTACACCCACAACCTACAAATTTTAAAACCATTATTGAGCGATGCTTAGAACCTAGTCTATACAATGCTAAGGTTTTAAATGAATTTATAAATGTTGCTGAAGAAGAAAAACAATCTAAATATCCTATTCATATAAAATTCAATACTGGCTTAAACCGTTTGGGTTTTTGGGAAAGTGATGTTAATTATGTAGTGTCAAAACTAAAACCCACAACCTCAGTTTTAGCTAAATCTTTATTTTCTCATTTAGCAGCAAGTGAAGATATAAATGAGATTGATTTTACAAATCACCAAATAGAGAATTTTAAAAAAATAGCTGAAATATTTAGAGCTAAAATAGGTCATCGACCATGGTTACATATATGTAATACCTCAGGTGTTCTAAATTATCCTAATGCACATTTAGATATGGTTCGCTATGGTATTGGACTTTACGGCTTTGGCAATTCCGCTAAGGAAGATAAAAACCTAAAACCTGTTGCAAGCCTAAAATCTGTAATATCTCAAATCCACAAGATTGAAAAAGGCGAATCGGTTGGCTACAATAGAGCCTATAAAGCTAAAGGGTTTGAAACAACTGCAACGATTCCTATTGGTCATGCAGACGGAATTACACGAGTCTACGGTAATGAAAAGGGGTTTGTTATTATTAATGGTAAAGTAGCTCCAATAATAGGAAATGTCTGTATGGATATGATTATGGTAAATATTACAGACATAGAATGTAAAGAAGGTGATGAGGTTATAATTTTTGATACTAAACATAAAGCTTCTGTATTAGCAGAATCTGTCCATACTATTTCGTACGAAATTCTAACCGCTATTTCACAGCGCGTTAAACGTGTGTTTTTAAATTCTATTTAATTTCTGAACTTTAACATCTTAAGTTTTTTAGCTATTTTAGTAACTTATTAACCAAACGCTAACTAATTATGCTAAAAGAATTTAAAGAATTTGCAATGAAAGGCAATCTTGTCGACATTGCTGTAGGTTTTGTTATGGGTGCAGCTTTTAAAGAAGTTGTAACAGCATTTACAGGAGGAATTGTTTCTCCATTAATTGGTTTAATTTTCGATTCAGACTTTAAAGCATTACGATATAAATTAAAGGATGGAGCACTTAACGACGCAGGAGAAATGGTAGGAGAAGTATATTTAGAATACGGAACTTTTTTAACTAATGTTATTGACTTTATTATTGTTGCATTTGTAATGTTCTTGGTGGTAAAAGGTGTTAACAAAATGAAAGCAAAAGAAGAGCCTGCACCAGAAGAACCTGCAGGACCATCTGAAGTAGAGTTATTGCAAGAAATTAGAGATGCTCTGAAAAAATAAACATATAGCGTCACCGCTACACTCAACTCTATTAATTAAACCGCTTCAAAAATTTGAAGCGGTTCTTTTTTAAGATATAATTAAATTGTTCAATGAATTTAATATTTATTTTTGTTGAAGATTAAAAACATCTATAATGAAAATAGCAATTGTAGGAGCAACAGGTTTAGTAGGAAATGTAATGCTAAAAGTACTCGAAGAGCGTAATTTTCCGATTGATAAATTATTATTAGTGGCTTCAGAACGTTCTGTTGGTAAAAAAATTAACTTTAAAGGTAATGATATTGAAGTTGTTAGTATAACCTCTGCAATTAATGAACGTCCTGATATTGCTTTATTTTCAGCTGGTGGAAGTACTTCATTAGAATGGGCCCCAAAGTTTGCTGAAGTGGGCACTACAGTTATCGATAACTCATCGGCTTGGAGAATGGATTTGTCTAAAAAATTGGTCGTCCCAGAAATTAACGCCAACCAATTAACCAAAAATGATAAAATTATTGCTAACCCAAATTGTTCTACTATACAAATGGTAATGGCTTTGGCTCCGCTTCATAAAAAATACAAGATTAAACGCATTGTCGTGTCAACATACCAATCCGTTTCTGGTACTGGAGTAAAAGCTGTTGAGCAATTAGAAAACGAAATAGCAGGTAAAAAAGGAGATATGGCTTATCATTATCCTATTCATAAAAATGCTATTCCACATTGCGATGTGTTTGAAGAAAATGGTTACACCAAAGAAGAAATGAAATTGGTAAGAGAAACTCAAAAAATTCTTGATGACAGAACCATTGCGGTTACTGCAACAGCAGTAAGGATTCCTACAGCTGGAGGGCACAGTGAAGCTGTTAACGTTGAGTTTGAAAACGATTTTAATCTTACCGAAATAAAACAACTCTTAAACCAAACTGAAGGTGTTACCGTACAAGACAATTTAGATGTAAACGTCTACCCAATGCCAATGTATGCTAATGGTAAAGATGATGTTTTTGTAGGCAGAATACGACGAGATGGTTCTCAAACCAATACACTAAATCTTTGGATTGTAAGCGATAACCTTAGAAAAGGGGCCGCTACAAATACAGTTCAGATTGCTGAATATTTAGTTAAAAACAGCTTAGTTTAATATATTAAACACCCTTCCCAACAACAGTAATTTTTTGTATTTCAACTAATTAATTAATTTTTTAGTTGGGTTTGTTTATATATTGCTGTCCCTATTTACTGTAAGTTTTAAGAAATTTTTGATTTAATCCATGTCGTTAAATACTTATCTTTGAATTTAATCATGTTTTATTTCAAAATAACCCAATTATGAAAAAATTACTTCTATTTACTATTCTGCTGAGTATTTTTGTTTCTTGTAAAAATGAAACTGAAAAAGTGAAGCCAATTAGCTTAAATTATCCTGAAACCCAAAAAGTTGATACTGTCGATACATATTTTGGAGAAGAAGTTGCTGACCCTTACCGTTGGTTAGAGGACGATAGAAGTACAGAAACTGAAAATTGGGTAAAAGCTCAAAACGAAGTAACTTTCGGTTATCTTGATAATATCCCATATCGAGAAGAATTAAAAGAACGCCTTACCAAACTTTGGAATTACGAGAAAATTGGGTCCCCATTTAAAGAAGGAGATTATACCTATTTCTATAAAAATGATGGACTGCAAAATCAATATGTTATATACAGATATAAAACTGGTACCGACCCAAAAACTGCTGAGGTGTTTTTAGATCCAAATACATTTAAGGAAGATGGTACTATTTCATTAGGAGGTTTAAGTTTTTCTAAAGATGGTAAAACTTTGGCATATTCTATTTCAGAAGGAGGAAGCGACTGGAGAAAGATCCTAATTATGAATGCTGAAACCAAAGAGATTATTGAAGATACACTTGTAGATATAAAGTTTAGCGGCATGTCTTGGTATAAAAACGAAGGATTCTATTATTCAAGCTATGATAAGCCAAAAGGGAGTGAGTTATCTGCAAAAACCGATCAGCATAAAGTTTACTATCATAAGTTAGGAACCAAACAAGCAAAAGATGAATTAATCTATGGTGGTACAGCAAAAGAAAAGCACCGCTACATCTATGGAGGTGTAACGGAAGATGATAGATATTTAATTATTACACCTAGAGTATCAACCTCGGGCAATAAATTATACATCAGAGATTTAACAATCCCTAACTCCCCTCTGGTGGAAATTTTAGGGCATACAGATTCAGACTCAAATATCATAGAAAATGTAGGGTCTAAACTTTATATTGTAACCAATCTAAATGCACCAAACCGAAGAGTTGTAACGGTAGACGCATCAAACCCGGCACCAGAAAACTGGAAAGATTTTATTCCTGAAACCAAAAACGTACTCAGTCCATCAACTGGCGGAGGGTATTTCTTTGCCAATTATATGGTAGATGCTGTTTCAAAAGTATTACAATATGATTATAATGGTAAATTAGTAAGAGAAGTAAAATTACCAGGTGTAGGAAGTGCAGGAGGTTTTGGTTCAAAAAAGGAAGAGAAAGAATTATACTATTCGTTTACAAATTATGTTACACCAGGTAGTATATATAAATATGATATTGAAAATGGTACATCCGAGCTATATCGTAAACCTAGTATAGATTTTAATCCAGAAGATTACGAAAGTAAGCAGGTATTCTACAAATCTAAAGATGGTACAGAAGTACCAATGATTATAACACATAAAAAAGGCATAGAACTTAATGGTAAAAACCCAACAATTCTATATGGCTATGGAGGTTTTAATATTCCTCTAACACCCAGCTTTAGCATTGCTAATGCCGTTTGGATGGAACAAGGTGGTGTGTATGCGGTAGCGAATCTACGTGGTGGTGGAGAATATGGTAAAGCTTGGCACGATGCAGGCACAAAAATGCAAAAACAAAATGTGTTTGATGACTTTATCGCAGCTGGTGAATTTTTAATTGACAATAAATACACCTCATCAGATTATTTAGCTATTAGAGGTGGTTCTAATGGTGGTTTGCTCGTCGGAGCTACAATGACACAACGCCCAGATTTAATAAAAGTAGCATTACCAGCTGTTGGTGTTTTAGATATGTTACGTTATCACACTTTTACTGCTGGTGCAGGTTGGGCATACGATTATGGTACAGCAGAAGATAATAAAGAAATGTTTGAATATTTAAAGGGCTACTCTCCTGTACATAATGTAAAAGAAGGTGTAGAATATCCAGCAACTATGGTAACAACTGGAGATCACGATGATAGAGTCGTTCCTGCACATAGTTTTAAGTTTGCTGCAGAACTGCAAAGCAAACAAACAGGAGATAACCCTGTAGTAATTAGAATAGAAACAGATGCTGGCCATGGAGCAGGAACTCCAGTGAGCAAAACTATTGAGCAGTATGCAGACATTTATGGCTTTACGTTATATAATATGGGGTTTGATATATTGCCAAGTAAAACCAAAGAAAAAATTAAAGGGTAAACCCTTATATAGCTATTAACCAAATCATTTTTTTGTCACTTAACCAATTACATAAACAGCTTAAGGAAAAGAATATAAAATTTCTTTTTACAGATTATTATGATACCATAGCTCATAGGCATGTACACCCAAATCAAACTCAAAGAATTTGGGCTAAACTAATGATACGAGAATTAGGTTTATCAGTTACAATTGATACCTTATACTTTATAAGGCAAGAATCATCAAAGTATCTCGTTGAACAACTAGAGAAAGAAGACTTTGAAATTCCTTACGATATATTACAACACGAAATATGTAAGCGTCTCATCAATGCTGATATTATTACTATTGAAGAAAAAGATGATTTTTTAAATCTCTTTGAAGATGCTGATGTAAGAGCCGAAGCTAGTGTACAATATTTAAACCAAGATGTTTTAGATACTATAAAATATTTTAAATCTAATGGTGGTAAGGTCTATTTAGTTTCAGACTTTTATGGTTCTAAGTCTCTTTTTGAAAAACTGCTGAAACATCACGGCGTTATAGATCTATTTGAAAATATATATAGTTCAGCAGCCTTAGAGAAAAGTAAGCATACAGGAGATATTTATACGTCAATTCTAAAAGAATTAGCGATAAATGCACAAGATGTAATGATGATTGGCGATAATCATCGAAGCGATTATCTCAATGCTACAAAATGTGGTCTTAATGCTTATCAACTTCCTCATAAAAAATATCTTAAAAGGAACAAACGAAATAACTTCGGAAACGATAAAAAGAATCTAAAACGTACTGTTAAAGATGTCTATAACACATGTCAAAAACGTTCTTCTATTCCTTACACTGAATACATCATTTTTTATCATACGTTTATTGAGCGTTTGTATGATACGACCAGAAGAAAAAATATAAAAGATCTATTCTTTTTAGCACGAGAAGGACAATACCTTAAAAGACTATTTGATTCTTATCAAGAGTATGCTCTAATAGATGAAACCCGAAAAATAAAGACCCATTATTTAAAAATGTCAAGGCATGCTGCTCTTCAAATGTCACTAAAAGATATTGAAGTTGAGCCATTCACGTTTCTTCAACTTAAGTACAGTAATATCTCTCCCGATAATTTTTTAATAGCTGTTAACTGTCCCGAAGAATTAAGACAACAAATCATTTCTCAGCTAAATATAGATGGTAAATCTATAATCAAAGGATTCTTTAAATCTTCTGTTTTTGAAAGTATAAAAAAGAATAAAAGCTTCCTTGATTATTATAATTCACATAGGGAGTCTAGTCATAATGCGTTTAAGGCTTATGTCAATTCTTTTGATACTCAAATAGAGAAAAATGGAATTAATGTTGTCGATATTGGTTGGGGAGGCACAATGCAAGAGGCTATTTTTGAATTTTTTGATCAAAAGATTCCTGTAACTGGCTATTATTTAGGACTTGGGAATATTTATAATATTCAACCACAAACTAAGCGGTATGGTCTAATTTCTTCTTTAATGCCTTATTTTGACTACTATGACTACATCTTAATGGCTAATCAACAATTGTATGAACAGTTCTCTGGTGCAGACCACGGAAGTGCTGTGGATTATAGTTTAGAAGCCAAGGATTACACCATAGAATATCATAAACCCGAAGAAAAATGGTTATACGATAATCATATAAAAAGACATCAAGAAGAAATGTTTGGTTTGCATAGATTACTTTTAAAACAATTAGAGCCTATATGCTTCTCGGAAGAGATGATGCAAAATGTTATTTCTAAAATAGCGCTAAGAGTTGGTCTATTTCAGAGTGCAAAAAAATTAAAGTTTATAGACACACTAAGTAGTGGGTTTTATCAAAATGTTGGACATAATAAAGTTGGTTTATCCTATGAACCTCCTAAAGTTAAAAACCCTGTAAAAAGTATGATTAGGTTTTTAATGACACCTGAAAAGTACTTTAGATATTTAGTAAAATTAAAACCCGCTATAAATAAGAAAAGTAAATTTTTGGCCTTTTTTACACCTATGTATTTTATCTATCTTTATTTTGGTTTTAATAAATATATTAGATTTAAAATATTACATCGTTTCTTTCTTTTAAAATACAATGTATTTAAGTAAACGTTTGTCGGTTTTTTTTGAGTATTGCCGATTTAATAAAAAAACATTAGTTTTACCTTTATTTTTTCAATAAAGGTAGGGGTTTTTTCTCTTTAGTTGTCTTATAAATAGTTGTATGAAAAAAAAATACGCTATACACTTTTTTTTATGTTTAACCTTACTGCAATTTTCTTGTGGTACTGATGATGCTACAACACCTTTAACTATAGAAACCTCAGCAGATTCAGCCACATTAGCTCAAAATACCGAGGTGGAGATTTTCATCTTTCAAAATGATGAATATATACCTAGCTCTGGTCAATTAAGCCTTAACACTCCTACTAAAGGAGTTGTTTCCATTAATGATTTTAATGATACGCCCAACAACCCAAGCGATGATACAGTTATCTATATCGCTAACCCTAATATAACTGGAGAAGACTCTTTTCAATATACCATATGTGACAATTCTGGTAATTGTAAAACCGAAAACGTATCCGTTACTATTACATCGTCCTCAGTAATAAGTTTAAACTTAGATAATGTCCCTTACCAAAACTTATCCGAGTATAATTTCTTTGAAGGGGATCTTAAAAATTTAAGCCCAAATTTTGGTGTATTACCCTACACATTAAATTCTACACTGTTTTCGGATTATGCAATTAAAAAGCGTTTTGTTTGGATGCCAAACAATACTAAGGCGACATATATCAGTGATGATGTTTCTTTAGATTTTCCTATTGGCACTGTATTAATTAAAAATTTTTATTACGAAAACGTACTTCCAAATAATGACACCAGAATATTAGAAACTCGTTTAATGATTAGAAAAAGTGACGGGTGGATTTTTGCTAATTATGTGTGGGATACAGAACAAACAGAAGCAAGTTTGGATATGAGCGGAAGTTTTGTTGATCTCCAGTGGCAAGATGGTAGTAATACTAATGCAGTACAATATAGAATACCTGCTGGTCCAGAATGTCATACCTGTCATAAAGTAATGGAAATACCTCAACCTATAGGTCCAAAACCAAGAAATTTAAATCGAGAATATAATTACAACGAAGGTATTGTAAATCAATTAGATAAATTAATAAGTCAAGGCTATTTAGAAAACTCCCTTCCAGCATCTGTATCTCGTGTACCTGATTATAATAATGTATCCGAACCTATAGACTTAAGAGTAAGGGCTTATCTAGATATAAACTGTGCGCATTGTCATTCGGAAGAAACACATTGTGCCTACAGACCATTACGATTAAGTTATAGAGATACAGAAGACTCCAGTAACATAGGTGTTTGTGTACCACCAGATACAGATTTAGGAGAAGGTCTTGGAGATATTGTCCAACCTGGAAATGCTCCCAACTCTGTTTTACACTTTAGACTCAATTCTATAGAACCTTCTTTTAGAATGCCGCTTTTAGGACGCACCTTAAGGCATGATAGAGGAGTAGAACTTATTGAGCAATGGATAGACCAATTATCAAATGAATGTGAATAATAATAAATATACTATTATGAAAAAAATTACGCTTTTAATCTTATTTTTAATATGTTGCTTTTATGGCCATGCCCAAACTACTGTTGATTGTACAGCTGGTCCAGTAAATACAACGTACTGTTATGTTGATAATGATACAACAAGTTTTTCATTTGTAAGTTCTAACGGGGCTTTTCTTAATCTTGTATTTAATTCTGGTCAGGTTGAAAATACTTATGACGAATTAATCGTTCTAGACTCCGATGGTTCCGAACTCTATAATGGATATGGTAACGGAGGTGATTTAGCAGGTTTAAGTTTTCAGTCTTCTGGTGATACGATCACTGTTTCCATAAATTCTGATTTTACTCAGAATTGTTCTGAAAATAGTTATATACCATGGGATTTTGATGTTGCATGTAGCACATGTGCAAATCCTACAGTATCTTATACTTTAGTAGATGATTGTTCTAATAGTGGTGGATTTCTTGTAGATGTAAATGTAAGTGACTTAGGATCAGCTACCTCTTTGACAATTTCTGATAATCAGTCTAGCGCAAATCAAAATATAAATGCCGTTGGAAGTGTTCAGTTTGGACCTTATGTTAATGGAACAAATGTGGTTATAAACACGCAAAATGATCAAGATATTAATTGCAGTTTAAATAGTACCTCTTTAACTCAAAATAACTGTCCACCACAATCCCCTACTGGCGTTACTTGTGCTTCTGGATCTTCTACGTATATTATTACTGAAGAATTTGACTCTGTAGGTGGCTGGACAGGTGATTTGAATGGTGGAAATGGAACCTGGGAAATCCCTAATGGTTCTACATCACCAGGGACTGGTCCAGATAGTGCTTATAATGGTTCTGGTTTTATGAATTATGAAGCTTCAGGAAATTCCTCGGCAACAGCTTCTGCTGTTAGTCCAGCTATTGATTTAACTGCAGCCACAGATGGTGCCGAATTATCCTTTTACATGCATGCATATGGAGAGGCTATGGGAACCCTAAATATAAATGTAGGAAGCTCAGCTAGCGGACCATTTACAACACTTTATACACTTTCAGGAGAATACCAGACTAGCGGAGCAGATGCTTGGATTCCTATTGGTGTTAATCTAGATGCTTATTTAGGCCAAGTAATTTATATTGAATTGAGTCATACAGGTACTGGTATAAGTTATGAAGGAGATATGTCTATTGATTATTTTCGTATTGAAACCTGTGGGTCTTTTTGTGTGGCACCATCTAACATAACAGCAGCAGCTATTACCTCTAGTTCAGCAAGTATTTCTTGGACAGCTAATAGTGGCGAAAGTGCTTGGGAGTACGTAGTACAACCAGCAGGAAGTGGTCCCCCAGCCGGTTCTGGTACCTCAACCACTTCTCCTTCAGCCAGTGCTAGCGGATTAAACCCTCTAACAAATTATGATATCTATGTTAGAGCTAATTGTGGTGTAGATGGTTTTAGTAATTGGGGTTCTTCTAGTTTTACTACTGGAGAAGATCTCTCTAATTTCCCAGTCACTTTTACCGCAAACCCTATCCCTACAACTGAGACTTATGATATTGCTTTGGTAGATTTAAATGGTGATTTCTTAGATGATGTAGTGTCTGTGGGTAGCAATAATATTAATGTGCATTACCAAACGTCTGGTGGTTTTACTGCTACAAATATTGGAACAACAAATGCTGATAACACACCTAACTGGAGTTTAGCTGTTGGTGATTTTGATAAAAATGGATTCAACGACTTATTATATGGTGGCGGATCTGGTGTGACGTTTATGCAAGCGAATGCTACTGGTACTGGATATACAGAAGTATCTTATCCAAATTATGTGTTCTCTCAACGTTCAAATTTTGTAGACATTAATAACGACGGTCATCTTGATGCTTTTGTTTGTCATGATGTAGATCCTAATGTTGTCTTTATTAATGATGGCAGTGGTAATTTAACATTTTATCAAGGTGAAAATACTGGCGTTTTAGATAATGGTTTAGGACTTACACCCGGTGGTGGTAATTATGGTACTGTCTGGATTGATTTTGACAATGATAGAGATATGGACATGTTTATTGCTAAATGTCGTGGTGGCTCAACAACTATAAGCACAAACGAATTATGGAGAAATGATGGTAATGGTGTTTTTGTTAATGTCGCTGATAGTAATGGATGGTATAACACTAATTACCCAGGTAAGGGTCACAATAACTCATCTAATCTTGGAGATAATGTACAGACCTGGTCTTCTGCTTGGGCAGATTTTGATAATGATGGTGATATGGATGGTTACATTGGTGCCAGTAATACATCTAATGGTGATTCTAAACTAATGAGAAATAATGGAGATGGTACCTTTACAGATGTAACTGCGGGTGCAGGTGTCCTTGCTGCGCAGTTAGGTATAGAAAATGCTCCTGCTGATTTTGATAACGATGGTAATGTTGATATTCTTTCTAATGGAGACATATTATTTGGAAACGGAGATCTTACTTTTACTAATTATTCAACCAATATGCCACCAAGCGGTGCTATTGGAGACGCAAATAACGATGGCTTTTTAGATGTGTTTAGAAATGGTCAAATCTACTTTAATAACACTAACTCAAATAATTGGGTAAAAATCAATACTGTTGGTACTGTAAGTAATATTAATGGTATAGGTGCACGTGTTGAGCTGGTAACCCCTTCTGGAACCCAGATAAGAGACGTAAGAAGTGGTGAAGGGTTTGAATTTATGAGTAGTTTAAATACGCATTTTGGTCTAGGCTCTGACACTGCTATTACTAGTATTACAATTTATTGGCCATCTGGTATTGTTGACCAAGTAACAGCACCTGCTATTAATACAACTCATAATATTGTTGAAGGTTCTGTATTAACAGTAGAGGACGAAACCTTAACAGATATGGTCATTTATCCTAATCCTGTTGACGATATATTAACTATCGAAACAGCTGCAGATATTACTGACAAAATTGCCACGGTTTTTGATATTAATGGTAGAAAAGTGCTTAACCAAAAGTTGACCTCAAATACTTTAAAAGTATCTAGTTTACAAAGCGGAATTTATTTCTTAAGGTTAGAGTCTAATGGAAAAAGCATGAAGCGAAAGTTTATTAAACGATAAATTTTATTATTCATATAGAAACCGCTTGAGAGATCAAGCGGTTTTTTTATGGTATTTTTGTGCTGAAAATTTAATTATGCTTCACTTAAAACAAGTCTCTTTTGGCTACTCTAAAATAAAAGTCCTGGACGCCATTAATTTTAAGGTTAATCTTGGTGAAAACCTAGGAATCATTGGAGAAAGTGGCTCTGGAAAAAGCACATTGTTAAAGCTAATTTATGGCGAATTCGATTTAGAAGAAGGGGAAATTTTTTGGAAAGACACTAAAATCCTTGGACCAAAATTCAATTTGGTTATTGGTTATGATTTTATGAAATATGTAACCCAGGAATTTGATTTGATGCCTTTTACAACCGTTGAAGAAAACATTGGTAAATTTTTATCGCGTTTTTACCTCAAAGAACGTAAAGAGCGTATCAATGAATTGGTAAAAGTTGTGGAACTCGAAGCTTATGCAAAAACCAAAGTTAAAAATCTAAGTGGAGGACAAAAACAACGTGTTGCTTTAGCAAGAGCTTTAGCTAAAAAACCCGAAATTTTACTGTTGGATGAGCCCTTTAGCCATATCGATAATTTTAAAAAGCAATCACTTCGTAGAAGTGTCTTTAAATACCTCAAAACAAATAATATTACATGTATCGTCGCAACTCACGACAAAAATGATGTGCTTGGCTTTGCGGATGAAATGCTAGTTCTTCATGATAAAAAAATCATTGCTAAAGACACTCCTCTAAACCTATATAAGAATCCTAGACTACCATTAATCGCTTCATTTTTTAATGAATTCAATGTCATTGAACCTTATGGCATTGTATATGCTCATCAACTAAAAATCGTAGAGCGTTCAGCTTTAAAAGCTGTCGTAGCACAATGCTATTTTAATGGAAATTCTTGGTTGATAGAGGTAAAATATAATTCAGAGTCTTTTTTTATTGAACACCACAAGATCTTAAGTCTTGGTTTAAAAATTAACTTTAAAATAGTTAAATAGCTATGAGCTACCTATCAAACTTCTTTAATAAAGTTGGCAAATAAAAGATATCGGTAATTAGTGCAATAGCAACCGTTACAGCACAGAGTAATCCAAAATCTCTTACCGAAGGTGTTGCGCTTGAGGCAATAATTAAAAATCCACCAACCAAGGCAATTGTGGTAGAAAACAATGCACTACCTGTATAAAGCAAAGCATTATTCATTCGGTCTTCTGGTGAGCCAGAAATAGTTTTGCTTCGTCTGTATTTGTACACTAAATGTATGGTGTCATCCATAGCAATACCTAGCATTATTGGTGTGATCATGGCTGTTGAAACATCTAGAGGGATATCCAACAGACTCATAAATATTGCCAGTAAGGCTAAAGGCAAAATATTAGGAATCAAGACTAAAAGCGTTGTTCTAAGGCTTTTAATAAAAATCAACAAACACAAAAACGCCACAAAAAAGGCAGCAAAAAACGATTTAAACTGAGTTTCTAGTATAAAGTTATTCAACTGTGCAAAAACTACTGCAAAACCATTAACCTTAAGGCTATAATCATTAGTATTAAATGAAGCTTCAAAAGCTTGCTTTATGTCTTCTAAAACTTGTTCTAGTTGCGAAGTCTTCATTTCGCCAAGTGTCAATGTAAAACCTGCTGTTTTCAAGTCTTCAGAAAATAATTTAAAAAAGCTATTACTATCATTATCTACAGAAGCTAAAGTTTCTTTAATCTTTTCTTTAGAAACACTAGATTGAAACAAAACAGGTGTTCGTTTTTCTAAAAATGATTTCAAGTTAATAACTGAGACAGGATTAGAAATAAACACATTGTTTTCAAGCTTTTCCTGAAAGTTTTCCAAACTTTTTATGGCATCTTTATTAAGTATATTATCGCCATTAGTTGCAGATATATTGAGCTGTAATCTATTACTTCCGCCAAGTTCAACCTCAACGGTTCTCAAATCTTGCTTTGCTACACCTTCTGCCAATAGATCTCTGGAATTGGTATCTATCTTCACTTGAAAAACTGAATACAATCCAAAAAGCAATACAGCCGTAAAACAAACGATAATGGAAGTTTGATATTTAGAAGTAAAGCCATTTAACCAATTTATAGCGCTTGTTTGACTGATTTTTTTAATACTTAGAAGTGGCTTAGCCTTCTGAAAATCGAGATTCATAAAACTAAAACCAATAATTGTAATCACATAAACCAAGAAAAAGCTTAATACTAAACCTATACAGGTAAATACACCCATATTTTTAAACGCTGGCAAAGGCGATAGGTACAATGCAAAATAACCTACAAAAGTTGTAAGCGTAGTATAAAAACATGGCGTAAAACTCTTTCTGATTGCTAAGGCTAAAAGGTCTACTTTAGATAAAGATGCGTTTTTGAGTCCTTCTTTATGATAAATATTGATAATGTGTACGGCGTCACTAACACTATATACCATAAGAATAGTAGGAATTAGCATAGAAATCATATTCAATGCATAACCAAGGGACGTTATCAAACCAAATAATAACGATACTGGTACCGCTACCGATAATAAAGAAACTATAAGATAACGCTTACTTGGTAACAAGAATAGTAGCATTATCGTAATAACCAAAACCGTTAAGACACCAAAGACGAGACTTTCCTTATAAATGCCTTTACTGTAGGCTTCATTTAAAACAGGTGGCCCTGTGAGGTAGTAATTAGAATACTCTTTTTCAATAATTGAGCGGATTTCGCCAGCAATGTCTTGTCGCTTTTCTTCAATAGTTGGCGTCGGATTCATCTGAATATAGAAGAACTGATTCTTATAGTCTTTTGTTACCAATTGCGATGTAATATTTGGCAACTTTGAGAACAGATTTTTTAGGCCTTTTTCGCTTCGTTTAGAATTGTATAAATCATCGAAATTAATTTTATTGTTTGCGTAAATCGGATATTTAGCTTTCGCTAAACTAAAGCTCGTCTTTACATAAGGAAGTGCTTCAATACTGGTGTGTAATTTATCTAAAGTTTTAAATTCTGCTTCACCAATGGCATTATCTACGGGCAACATAGCAATGAAAATCTCGTCCGAACCAAAATTCTTCTGAAAATCGATATACGCTTTATAGCTCGGGTCATCCTCTAAAAACCAAATGGAAAGCGAGTTGTCTACACGCAATTTTTGAGTGGTTTGATAACCAGAAATACCCATTAAAACCACCAAAACAGCAATTATTATTACTCTAAATCTTATAATAAATGATATACTATTTTTTAATTTCTTCATTAGTTTGAAATAGCAAAAGCACCATAATCACCGTGATGGGTTAAGCTTACATGTATTTGTTTAGAGTTAAAATCAACTGTCGGAATTCCAAATTCATTCTTACTGAATTTTAAACGGTTTTTTTGAATTTTATGTATATCTGAAATTGAGTTTAGAATCTGATATTTTAATGATTCGCTTTGTTGCTCTTGATTGTCATGATTAAACACTTTGACTTTTGATGTCATTTCATAATTAGATAATCTTGCTTCAGATAGTATATAGTTTTGTGTTAGTCTTGTTTTAACACAACACTCAAAATCATTATACCTCACTTTTAAATTTTCGATATCACATTCAAAAGCCATAGGTTTATAAAAACGACTCGGATAAAGTTGCGTATATAATTTATAAGCGGCTTCTTTCATACTCCATAGTCTCCAAACCATCAAAAATCGATCTTCAGAATCTTCATCTTGAATGTATTGTTTTTCCTGGGTTGTAAAAAGCTTATCTAAAAAGTGTAGTCTTTGCCAGTTAGTCGTCTGTTTTGCTTTGGCAATATCAACAATATCATTGCCTACCATTACACACTTAATTTGGTGTTGATGATATTGATAGCGGCTTTTACATCGAGCATTTTTTCCATGTCCTCATTTTCTAAACGAATATCAAACTCGTCCTCGATGTCTAAAATGATATCTACAAGGTTCGCTGAATTGATTTTTAAATCCTTTACAAAATCTGTGTCTTCAGAGAGGTTATTAAAAGCTTGTTCGTCTTGAACGTAAGGTGAGATAATGGTTTTTAATTTGGTAATTAGTTCATTGTTATTCATAGCTCTATTACTGTAAAAAAACAGAAATCTCTTTTAGTTAAATTCGTTGAGATGAGATGCATCGACTATTCTATGCACAACACCAATTTTTTATTTGTAAAGTTACGCTATAAATCGCTTAAATAAAACACATGCATTTACATCACCAAATCCAAAACTAGCTTTAGCTATAATATCAAAGTTAAGCTCCATTTTTTGTGTTGGAATTTTCTCTGAAGTAACCAAAGGCTTTATTTCTGGATGTAAATCTTCACAATTTAGATTAGGTGCTACAAATTGCTCTTTAAGTTGAATGATACTTGCTACACATTCAATAGCTCCAGCAGCAGCCAGACAATGACCTGTCATAGATTTTGTTGAGTTGATATACGGAAATGTTTTTCCTTTTCTCTCTAAAGCTTTTGTCCAATTTTCTATTTCGAGAGTATCCTTTGACGTTGCTGTGAGATGCCCATTTATAACCTGAATAGCATTAGCATCTATTTCAGAATTTATTAACGCCCTTTTTATACAACGTTGAACAGCCTTAGCATTTGGTGCTGTTAACGTACCGCCTAGTCGTTGGCCTCCAGAATTAACTTCTCCACCTAACACCTCAGCATATATGGTTGCACCACGTTCTAATGCACTTTCTAAATCTTCTAAAACCAAAGCTCCTGCTCCACTTCCTGGCACAAATCCTGAAGCACTTGCGCTCATTGGTCGCGATCCTTTCTCTGGATCTTCGTTGTGCTTATAAGTCATAACACGCATCGCATCAAAACCACCCCAAACATATGGCCCATGGTCACTACAACTACCAACTAACATGCGTTTGGCTTTTCCGTTTTGGATTCGCTCAAAGCCCATAAGTAACGCTTCTGTTCCTGTGCTACATGCCGAGGAATTCGTAGTCACTTGGTTGCCTAAACCCAGCATACCACTTAAATAAGCACTAACACCACTAGTCATGGTTTGTAAAACAACTGTACTTCCAAGTCGTCTTACGTTACCGTCATCTAACTTATAAATCGCTTCCCGAAACTTCTCTACACCTGAGGTTCCTGTGCCAAATATTAAACCTGTGTCATAATCTAAGTCACTATCTGGATTCATATTAAAACCTGCATCTTTCCAGGCGTCTATTCCAGCAATACAACCGTATAAAATCCCTGAGCTGTTAAAGCCTCGTAATTGCAAATCAGTAAAATACTTTGATTTTAAATCATCTGAAATATTTGGAATACCTCCTATTTGACAAGAAAAATTAAGGTCTTTAAGTTCTTGATGAAATGTAATGCCTGACTTGCCTTGTTTTAATGCCTGAGTAAACTCAGATACTCCAACACCATTTGGTGCAACTACTCCTATACCTGTTATGACGACACGTTTTTTCATGCTTTCAACATTCCTGAAATTATACCTCTCGCAACTAACTCTTCCTTTTCATTAAGCATTTTTACCTTACATCTTAATTTATTAAAACGAAACACTTCTCTTTCTGAAATTACTGTTACTCTTTCTTTTGGCAACACAGGTAAATAAAAATCCATCTGATGAGACGTCAATGCAATCTGAGGTTTTTGAGTGGTATTCAATTCATCTCTCAACAAATAAATGCCCAAGCACACTAACCCTATTTGCGCCATACACTCCGTTAAAATTACACCAGGTGTTATTGGGTTGTTCTTAAAATGTCCATCATAGAATACTTCGCCCTCTCTAAAGGTGTAATGCCCTGTAATTCTATTTTCAGATAAATCATCGATACCATCAACAAACAAAAATGGTTTTTGATAAGGTAAAAGCGCTATGATTTCTGATGCTTTCATACTAACTTAAATGTTCCCCTCCATCCACAGGGATTATAGTTCCTGTTATCCAAGCGGCTTCATCTTTACTTAATAAATAAACGGCGTTTGCTACATCTTCTGGCAAGGTTAAGCGTTTATTTGGGTTTCGTTTTAAGGTGTTTTCTATTATTTGTTCGCTTCCAGGAATCATTCGTAAAGACGATGTGTCTGTTACACCTGCTTGAATGCAATTGGCCTTAATTCCATAAGGTGCAAACTCTAAAGCAATACTTCTGGTTATAGCTTCTAATGTGACTTTTGCTGCGGATACTGCGGCATAACTTTGCCAGGCTTTAGAATTGCCTTCACTTGTATAGCTTATAATTCTACTATCCTTTGAAAAGAGTTTTGCTTCAAATAAGGCTTTTGTCCAGTCGTATAGACTAATTCCCATGGCATTTATGGTTAAGGCAAAGTCATCATGTTTTAATGTTGATTTTTCTTCAGATACCATTGGTTTTAAATTTCCTTTGGCGATACTATGCACTAATGTTCTGATTTTTTCTGATATTCCAAATTCAATCTTTAATGCTTCAATGACTTCTTCTCGTTTTTCAGATTTAAAAGCATCCGTATTGAATGCTTTAAACTGAACACCTTCTTGTTTTATGATTTCAAATTCTTTCTGAATGGTATCTTCTTGTGCTCTAGAGTTGCGATACACCACACATATATTCATGCCGTGTTTAGCAAGTTTTTTGGCTGTTGCCAAGCCAAGTCCACTGCTTCCGCCGAGGATTAAAGCCCAATAATTTTTATTTTGAAATTCTTTCATGCTTACCATTCTAATAAAATACGTTGTGCCGAAAAACCTGGGCCAAAACTTAGCATAATACCTTTATCGCCTTTCGGCAGATTTCGATCTATAAACCGCTCTAATACATATAAAACGGTAGCACTACTCATGTTACCATACAAACGTAATACTTCTTTGGTGTCATTTATGTTTTTCCCTAAATCCCCAAACAATTCTTCCACAGTTTGTACAATTTTTTTACCTCCGGGATGAAACACCAAATGGTCAATGTCTTGAATCGTTAAATTATTTTTTTTTAAAAATGGATAAATGATTTTAGGGAAATGCTCGGCTATAGTTTCTGGTACAGATTGGTCTAGTACCATCTGAAGTCCAGAGTTCACTAATTTAAATCCCATCATGTGACTGGCATCATAAAAATGATACATGGCTTCATCTTTAATTTCAGGACCAAGCTCATCTTCATAAGAAGATAAAATAACACTCGCACAACCATCCCCAAAAATAGCAGCGCTTACAATATTTACCATCGAGTAATCATCAAGCTGAAATGTAGCTGTAGGCGATTCTACAGCAATCACAGCAGCGCGTTTGTTAGGGTTTGCTTTCAAGAAATTTTTAGCATAGATCATCCCTGAAACACCAGCCGCGCAACCCATTTCAGTCACGGGAAGGCGCACAACATCTTGCTTCATCTTTAGGCTATTAATCAAATATGCATCAAGAGATGGAATCATAATACCTGTACAGCTTACTGTAATTATAAAATCAATATCCGTAGATTTTAAATGGGCTTTTTCAAGCGCTTTTGCAAGGCTTTGTTCAGCAAGCTTTATGCTTTCTTTAATATAGATGTCATTTTTTTCTTCAAAAGATGTTTTTAAAAACACCTCTTCGGCATCCATTATAGAATAACGTTTATCTACTGCTGCATTTTCAAAAATCTTCAAAACTTTGCGTTTAAAACGTTCTTCCTGACCTTGAAGCCAAAGTTCTACATATGGTAAAATATCTTTGGTTTCTCTGGTGTATTTTGGAAGTTGCTTTGCAACTGATATAATTCTTACTGCCATCTAGGTCTTAATTAACCATTGGTAACGGAATGCCCATTTCCAACGAATTTGTGATTTGAGGTTTAATTTTTTTGATAGCTGTTCTAGTTCTTTTCTTTTAAAAGCTCTTAATATTGATGTTAGTCCATCTTTAACTATCATATGATTAGAAATAGTCAACCCTAATAATTTAAATAAACCATAAGCTATTGTATGACGATGTAAATCATTTATGACTACCCCAAGTTTAGCCCTTACTGACATCGTTTTTAAAAGTGTGTATATTTCCTCTTGATTGAAATGATGTAAAAACAATGTAGAAAGCGCAATATCATAATCTAACTCATTAAAGTCATTAGAAAATATATCCATCTTCCTAAATACCAATTCTTCGTGTTCAGTTGATAATTCTTTTGCATAATCTATCGCGTCTTGATTGGCATCAATACCTATAAGTTTAAACTTGTAGTTGTTTTTTCTTCCAAAGTCTGCTACCAATCTAAGGATGTCTCCATGTCCGCAACCTAAATCGACAATAGTATAAGTTTTATCTTTAGGTATATTGGCTAATAATTTTTTTATGCCATCTATAGTTATGTGATTTCCACCTAGCCACTTATTAATTTTACCTAACTTATCTAAAGTGTCACGCAGCAATTCACCTTTCATGGTAAAATCATCCATGAGTTCAGTTTCATTACTTCTATGTGTTGTATCTATAAACAATATTTTTCTTTTATCGACTCACCTTCATAGGTTTGCCGTGTGTCATTTTTATAATTAGCGGAACCAAAAAAGGTAGCCGCCTTAAAACTTCAAGTAGTTTTGGTGCCAACCAATCTTGTCGAAATAAATAAGCAATAGTATGTCCTGCTTTTAAACGTAAACTAAAATTCCTTTTCCATTGCTTAACATATAATGCTTCTAATTGTTTTCTTGTAGTAATTTTTTCTTGAAGATAGTCAATAATAAGGTTTGATGCTAATTGTGCGCTCCTAATTGCCATTGCCATTCCATTGCCGCATAATGGATGAATCATACCTGCTGAATCACCACACATCAATATGTGATTTTCAACTGGTTTTTTTGTTTCAAAAGAAATTTGACTTATGGTTAGTGGTTTTTCAAGCTCTGGAATTGAATTATTGTATATCTGCTTTAATGTTGAATTTTTAAATAGCACTTCTTCTTGGAATGCATCAATATCCTTGAATTTTTTAAAGGCTTCGTAATTAGTAATATAACATAGATTGATATGGTCATTCTCTACTTTTGATACACCACAATAACCGCCTTTAAAATTGTGAAGTGCTACTTTGTTTTCAGGAAAATCTCCTGACATATGAATTTTTACGCCTAAGTAAGGTGATTTTTTTTTAATGAACTTTCGCTGAAATTGGATGTCGAGATTTGAGCGCTTACCAAAAGCACCTATGACTATTTTTGATTGTAATATTTGATTTGATTTGGTTATAACTTGAAAACTATCATCTTTGAAGTTAACATCTACAACCGTATCTTGAAATAACTCAATCCCATTTTTCAAGGCCTTTTTATACAGTTGAAAATCCATCTCATAACGACTTATACCAAAACCCCCCAAGGGTAATTTTGCTTTAATATGTTTGTTGTTATGTGTGGTTAATTCAAATTCTGAAATATGTTTTGCCTCATATTCAAACGGATTGAAGCCTAGAAAATTTAAATAGGGTAAAACTTCGTTTGAGACGTATTCACCACAAACTTTATGTTTTGGATAATTATTTTTTTCGATAAGTAAAACTTCGGCATTATGTTTTGATAGATGAATAGCACTAATTAGCCCAGCTAATCCACCCCCAATAATTATAACATCTAAGTGTTGTTTTGGCATTTATAAATTTTGATAATGAAGGACATTAATTTTCACTGTTTTACTCATTACAAAGCTACCACCACCAACATCGAAATCCTTACGGTTAATTTCAAAATACGAAGTGATTTTATAAGTGTCATTTATTTTTTGAACCTTGACTGGAATCTTTATCTGCTTGGTCTTTCCCTTTATAGTTAGATTAGCCTTTAGTTGGTAACTGTTAGCTTTTAATGTTTTTACCTCTGTACTTTTTAAAGTAATTGTAGCATATTTTTCCATATGGAAATAGTCCTCCCCTAAAATATGTTCGTCTCTACTATCAATCCCTGTTTCTATTGAAGAGACCTCAATAGTACTAGTAATAGTATTAAGCCTGCCATTTGCATCAAAATTTGCAATTATCGTAAATGTATTAAAGTGACCATCTACATTAATTCCAAGGTTTTTAATGGTAAAACCTATGTTAGAATCTTGAGCATGGAGATTGCTAAAACAAAATATACATAAGAAGAAAATTAAAAAACGTTGCATCACAAAAAAATTACTTTGTTAAATTACTGTACAGCCTAAACACTTAAAAGTGATTTAACGTTTTTCTACATAATCTTTAAAATCATAATATCTTGTTGCCTAAATTTAAAGCTATCGCCTTTGGTTTTAGACAGTAATAATTTGCCTATTGGAGTAGCGGCTGAAATAGCAAAAAAGGATTGCTCACCTACTTCGATTTTTCCCGCACTAATCGCTATAAAATAATTAAATTGAGTGGTGAATACTAATGAGCCTAAAGCGACAGTGTTTGTTGTTGTTTCTGGGTTTATTCTACTTAGTAATCCGAATTGATTTTGGATATTTGCCAGTTGTTGACCTGTCTTTTCTCGTTCTAGTTGAAGCATTGCTCTTCCCGTTTCGTGCTTATCCCCAGCGCTACTTTTGGTTTCAGATAGTAGGCCTTGTTCTATATCCCTAATATTATTTTTAATTGTTAATAAGCGGTGATCAATAAACGCTTTGCACTTACTATACAATTGTTGTTTTAATGTCATCTTCATTCTATCAAATCTGCCAATTCTTTTCCGACTAAACTACCAATGGCAACTCCCATTCCTCCTAAACGCACTCCACAATATACATTTTCGTTAAGTTGCTTTATTATTGCCTTTTTTTGTTGACCCACACCCATTATGCCTGACCAACGGCGGTCAATTTTAAGCTCTGTATTAGGTAAAATGGTTGTTCTTAATAGTTCCTCTAACTTATTTTGAATGATTTCAGTTTCGCCAAACTCTGATGTTTCTTCGGTTTCGAAATCTAAGTTTCTACCACCTCCTAATAGAATTCGATTGTCAACATCTCTGAAATAATAATAGCCTTTGTCTAAATGAAAAGTGCCTTTAATACTTAAATTCTCAATTGGCTTTGTAATAAGTACTTGTGCTCTTGCAGGTTTTATTTGTTGTTTAATGAGTTTAGAGGCAAATCCGTTTGTAGCGATTAATAACTTTGAAGACGAAAACTCAAAACTATTGGTCTTTATTTTTACTATATCAGAACCTTCAGAAAATGCTTCAAATGTGCAGTTATTTAATATTTTTATTCCTGTTTTTTGAGCTTTTAATAACAGAGTCCCCATCATTTTCCCAGTATCTATCTGACCTTCAAACTGGTTAAAGCCAATCTTTGGTTTAATGGTTTGAAATTTAAACTTGTTCTCCTCAAAGGAAAACACCTTTGCATTAAATACTGGATAAAGTAATTTGTTAACGCTTTCCTGATTATTTAAACAAGTATTATAAAGTTCAGTGTCAGATTTTAAAAACAGCTCATAACCACCTAGAGCTTGGTAATCTATAGCCTTATCTCCTAACATCCCCCTGAGCAAGCTTAACCCATCTATTCGTTTTTTAACAAGCTTTATGGTTTCTTCTTCAGAATGGTATTTAAGATCTTCTATAATTTCGCTAAGGCTTCCAAAACATGCAAAGCCCGCATTTTTTGTGCTTGCTCCCTGAGGCAACATTCCTTTTTCAAGAATCAGGATTTTAGATTTTGGAAATCGTTCTTTTAATTGCAAAGCACAATTAAGTCCTACAATTCCACTTCCTATTATAGTAAAGTCAACATTAGATAACCACGTCTTTATTTCCCAATACGATAAGTTCATATAATAAAAAAAGCTCCTAAATATTTAGGAGCTTTTAAAATATAAATTAAATTTTAATCTACTATGATTTTCTTGGTCACTTTTTGCGAACCATCAAAAATGTTTAACAAGTACACACCAGATTGTGCGTTATTTAGTCTCACGATTTCATCAAATCTACTAACAGCGTTAAATGTTTTAGTGTAAATCGCTCTTCCTCTAATATCGTATACCTGGACTCTAATATCTTCTCCAGATTTAGGGTTGAAGCCAATATTGAAGCTACCATTATTAGGGTTTGGATAAATGCTTAAGTTATCTAACTCATTGTCATCTACACTAAGGTTGTTGATAACGTTTAGTGTATAATCCTCTACCTCTCCATCAAATCCTGACTCACATGATGTAGGGAATTGATTTGCATTTGGATCCGTATATTTTGTACTTACCCTCATTATAGTGGCGCCTTCTGCTGCATCGTTAGGTACCATAACTGTAAGTGGTGAGCCATCAGTAGGTTCGTCTGCAATACCTGCACTAGTACCTAAATCGTATTCTTCACCTAGATCGTCAAACGAGCAGTTTTGATTCCAATCTACCCATACTCTAGTAATAATTTGAAAATTACCATCAGAGTTTGCTCTGACAGTTAAGTCGTAGTTCATTCCTGCTTCAACTGTAGTAGAAATTCCCGTAAAATCTGAATATGGTGTTATTTTGGCACCTGGATTCAAATTATTTATAGTATTAAAAATCACGCCTGTTGTTCTTGTTTGATACTGTAAGCTTCCCTCTGATGGACAAACACCATCCGTAATAATTAAATCAACTGAAGCCTGCCTTGTAATAGATGCTGAACTACCAGTTAAGGTTAGAGGATAGGTATTACTCGCGAGTGAGCCTAAGCCAGTTAAATTTAATGTTACAGTACCATCAGAATTTAAAGTCGTCGGATTTATTGAAGACCCAACACCTCCTGGAACACCAGATACACTAAATGTTGTCGTTTCAGAAAAACCATTAGATGTTACATAGTCAAACTCAATCGTAGCAGTATCTTGATTACAAACTGTCACATCTCCTGTGGTAGAACTAATGCTAAAATCTTGAGAATTTGAAATAGAAAATGCATTAGAAACTGCATAAAATATATTATCAGCTGCCTCTACTAACACTTTAGCATTATTTGTATTACCAACTCCTGGAACGGTTATGTTTGCTGTACCTGTGTTAGGAACTCCCGAGGCTAAAGTTGTAAAAGAACCTCCGTTATTTGTCGTAAACAAAATGTTTACAGTCTGGCAATTAATTGGAGCTACATCCGTTTGTCCCACAACCCAAGATACTTGTTGATTTGTATTTGCGCCCCAAGATGGTGGTGTGTTAACCGTGAAAGGTGTAACATCCTGAACGTTAACTACCATACCATCAGAATCTGTAGCCCCACCGTTTGCTTCATTATCTCTAACGGTCAATGAGAAATTCATTGTTCTACCAACCGAAGGAACTACCTCCCATGTTGTAGCTAAAGATCCAGCCATGACTATATTTAGTGGTGGCATGTATCGGTCTGGTGATGTTGATGGGTCTAAAGATCTAAATGTTGGTCCTCCTGTATTAGTTGATTGTGGTGGCATCGCAGCTGGTGTGGTATCTGTTTGCTCCCAGCAATAAGTTAATCCAGCTGGAGTGTCTGCATCTGTCGCGGTACCTTTTAATACAAATGCTGTTGATCTGGGAATACTGAAGTTAGCACCAGCATCAGCATTTGGTGCAACATTATTTGTGGCTGTAGCTGCAAAACAACTACTACTAAACCCAAAAGAAATATTATTCCACATTTCTTTAATATTTTCACCATTAAAGTAATCATCACTATTGTTCTGTACGTTTGGTGCACATATCCCGGCATAGCCCATAATTGTAGAACCACTTCCTGGTTCTATTGATCTTATAGGAGATCTTTGACAATTATTATTTTGAGTATGGTTACCACCATATTGATGTCCCATTTCGTGAGCAACAAAATCAATATCAAAAGCATCCCCTTGAGGTATAAAAGAACCTGTTACTCCTCTGGCTTTAAATCCTGCTCGGCATGGAGATTGTAATTGTGCTATTCCTCCGCCACCAGTACTAAATACATGACCTATATCGTAATTTGCTGAACCTATATTAGCTGGGTTGTCGAGTGTTGTTTGATTTTGACCAAGCATTGCTCCACCATTATTGTTTGTGTATGGATCTGAAGCAGCATTTAAAAAGATGATGTTCTGGTTATTTGCAACAATGACCATAGTTAATCCCAAATCTCTTTCAAAAACACCATTTACTCTATTCATTGTTACATTCATAGCGGCTAGTGCTCCTGCGGTCGTTCCTCCGTGGAATTGTGCATACTCACCGGTGCAAGCTAGAGCTAAACGATACGTTCTAAGTGTGCCATCATCAGCATTTCTTAGAGCTGTGTATTCCTCATCTGTTAGGTTATAACTCGATGGTTGGTATTCTGTTTCACAAATAAATTCTTGCCTAGGACCATCTTCATTTGAATTTATAAATGAAATATATGTTTTTAAGTCTGCTGTATAAGGCTCTATAAAAACCGTTTTACCATCCGACAGCACCATACCGCTGAACCCTTTTTGTGGTGATATGCTAAATCTTAATATAGCTGATGGATTATCAATGCCTTTACCGACAAATGATCTTATTTCTGGGAACTGAACCTGAAGTTCTACTTCCATTACAGATGCTTCTTGTACTAAATAAGATTCTGGCTTTCCTAATTGATTAGGGAATTGCAATACAACTCCTTGGTTCTTATTTGATAAATGACGCTGAGGAACATTAACTAATTTTTGGTTTAGTTTATCAATGTCAATGCTTATAAGTGTAGAGTGCTTTGGGTTCTCTTTATAGAACGTTATGTTATCTTTTTTTAGGTTATTGTTATTTGTAATTGACCAAATATTATCTTTTACTTGTGCGTTTACCGAAAAGAAAAAAATGGACAATAACAAACTAAAAAATAGCCTTGGGTAATGGTTTTTCATAGTTTTTAATTTTAGTTAATTCCCAAAGGTAGGATTATCTTAAGACTTTACAAAAATGATATGACTCAGAGTTTTTAAAATAATATGATTTGTCGTAATGAATCGAGATTCATTACGACAAATCAAGATAAATATCTAAAAAATCAAAAGAGCGACTTTTAAGTCGCTCTTTTTTAATTTTCGGTTTCTTCTTTTATCTGAAAATCTTCCATAAATTTAGTTGTATAATTACCCGCTAAATAATCTGGGTGATCCATCAATTGTCTATGAAATGGTATAGTAGTTTTTATACCTTCAATGACAAATTCATCTAAAGCACGCTTCATTTTGTTAATTGCCTCCTCCCTAGTTTGAGCAGTGGTAATTAACTTTGCGATCATTGAATCGTAATTTGGCGGAATACTATAGCCGGCATATACATGAGTGTCTAAACGCACACCATGACCACCAGGGGCATGAAGTGTAGTGATTTTTCCTGGGGAAGGTCTAAAATCATTAAAAGGATCTTCAGCGTTTATTCTACATTCTATAGAGTGTAGATTTGGTGTATAATTTTTACCTGAAATTGGTACACCTGCAGCAACTAATATTTGCTCTCTTATAAGATCGAAATCAATAACCTGTTCTGTTATAGGGTGTTCTACTTGTATACGCGTATTCATCTCCATAAAGTAGAAATTTCTGTGCTTATCTACTAAAAACTCAACCGTTCCAGCTCCTTCATATTTAATGTATTCAGCAGCTTTAACTGCCGCCTTACCCATTTTATTCCTTAACTTATCTGTCATAAATGGAGAAGGCACTTCTTCGGTTAGCTTTTGATGGCGACGTTGCACAGAACAATCTCTCTCAGACAGATGGCACGCCTTACCGCGTGAGTCTCCAACAATTTGAATTTCAATATGTCTTGGCTCTTCAATTAGCTTTTCCATGTACATATCGTCATTTCCAAAAGCAGCTTTAGATTCTTGTCTTGCAGAATCCCAAGCATCTTTTAAATCTTCGGGCTTCCAAACGGCACGCATTCCTTTTCCGCCACCACCTGCAGTCGCTTTAAGCATTACCGGGTAACCTGTTTCTTTAGCAATTTTTTTACACTCTTCAAAATCCGCTATTATTCCGTCACTCCCAGGAACACATGGGACTCCTGCAGCTTTCATTGTTGCTTTGGCTGTAGCCTTATCTCCCATTTTTGCAATCATTTCTTCTGATGCTCCAATGAATTTTATCCCATGCTCTTCGCATATTTTAGAGAACTTTGCATTTTCAGACAAAAAGCCATAACCTGGATGTATGCCATCAGCATTAGTAATTTCTGCAGCAGCAATTATATTTGATATTTTTAAATAAGATTCGCTACTTGGGGCTGGGCCAATACAAACCGCTTCATCTGCAAACTTTACATGCAAGCTGTCTGCATCTGCTGTAGAATATACAGCTACGGTTTTAATCCCCATTTCTTTACAAGTTCTTATAACACGTAGTGCTATCTCACCTCTATTGGCAATTAGTATTTTTTTGAACATAACTTTTGTTTTAAAAATTCAATTTCCAAGCACCAAATTCCAAATAATTGGGATTTGTGTATTGGAATTTTCAATTGTTATGATGGATCAACCAAAAATAAAGGTTGGTCAAATTCTACTGGAGAGGAATCATCAACTAAGACTTTTACAATCTTTCCTGAAACTTCTGACTCAATCTCATTGAATAATTTCATTGCTTCAATAACACAAAGCACATCGCCTTCTTTTACATCAGTACCTACCTCAACAAAAACTGGTTTGTCAGGTGATGGCTTACGATAAAATGTTCCTATAATTGGTGATTTTATAGTAACGTATTTTGAATCATCATTTGCTGTTGCGGCCGCTGGCTCAGCTGGAGCTGCGGGTGTTGCTGGCACTGGTGCTTGTTGTTGCACCATAGGTGCGGCTTGCATAGGCACTTGCTGTACAATGGTAGTGTCGCTATCAGAACCCGTTCTAATTGTAATTTTAACATCGTCCATTTCTAACTTAACTTCACTTGCGCCAGACTTGGCAACAAATTTTATTAAGTTCTGAATTTCTTTTAAATCCATAGTATTTAGATATTTTTTGTTAGTTAGTTTTAATTTGGATTATATGCCCATTTAAAATAAATTGAGCCCCATGTAAATCCACCACCAAAGGCAGCAAATATAATGTTATCTCCTTTTTTAAGTTGAGATTCGTAATCATGTAGTAATAAAGGTAAGGTTGCAGATGTTGTGTTTCCGTATTTCTGAATATTCATCATTACCTTCTCTTCTTCAAGGTTAATTCTATTGGCTGTAGCATCAATAATTCGTTTATTGGCTTGATGTGCTGCTAGCCAAGAGATATCATTATTGGTTAAGTTATTTCGTTTTAAAATGCGCTCAGCAACATCTGCCATATTAAAAACCGCGTTTTTAAAAACCGTTTTACCGTCTTGAAAAACATAATGCTTACCTTCTTTAAAGGTGTTTTCATTTATTGGATAAGAAGATCCGCCATATGGTGCTTGCAAAAACTCTCTACCAGCTCCGTTGCTCCTTAATAACTCATCTTGCAATCCTAAGCCTTCCTCATTAGGCTCAAACAAAACAGCTCCTGCTCCATCTCCAAAAATAATACAGGTGGCTCTATCTTTATAATCAATAAATGATGAGTTTTTATCCGCACCTATTAAAAGTATTTTTTTGTAGCGTCCAGATTCAATATAAGCTGCTGCTGTTGACATACCAAAAAGAAAGCTAGAACAAGCAGCCTCTAGATCATAAGAAAATGCATTAACCGCACCTATTTGAGTTGCAGTATATGCTGATGTTGAAGCAGCTTTCATATCTGGTGTTGCGGTAGATACTATGACTAAATCTATTTCTTTTGGGTCTAATCCTGTTTTTTTAATTAAATCTTGTGCTGCTTTTATGGCCAAAAATGAAGTACCTTTTCCTTCTTCTTTAAGAATCCTACGTTCTTTAATTCCTGTTCGGGTGGTTATCCATTCATCATTGGTATCCACCATAGTTTCTAAGATTTTGTTTGTTAGCACAAAATCTGGAAGATAGCCTCCTACAGCTGTTATTGCCGCTGTGATTTTACTCATTATTAGCTTTTATATTTATTAAAAGTATTGAAAAGTGATAAAAATCAAGCGCTTTTAATCAATTTTCGGCGTTTTTAGGCAAATAATAATGCAAATTAAGCAGTTTTTGCCTTATTGAGAAAATAATAACAAAAAAAACGCCCACAAGTGAGCGTTTTATTATATGCTTGCATAATACCTATGCTAAATTTTCTTCTTCAGTAGAGTTGTCAATTAACACTTGGCCTCTATAATACAGTTTACCTTCGTGCCAATGTGCTCTATGATATAAGTGTGGCTCACCAGTAGTTGGGCAAGTTGCTATTTGAGGTACAGAAGCTTTGTAATGTGTTCTTCTTTTATCTCTTCTTGTTTTTGATATTTTACGTTTTGGATGTGCCATTTTAAATGTTATTTATCCGTTAATAGTTTTTTTAAATTATTCCAACGAGGATCAATATCCTCTGATGATTTTGTTTTTTTGTCCTCATTTGGACTTAATTCTTCCAATTTTGAAAGTATATCTGACTGCAACGTTCCATCCTCAATACCTGGGTGTACTCGCTTTGCTGGCACTGCCAATACAATAAGCTCATAAATATATTGCGCTACATTTATTTCGTATTCGCCATGAGGTATAATTAATATATCCTCATTATCGTCATTATATTCTGCTCCAAATTTAACAACCAATTTAAATTCGTCTTCAATTTGTTGATTATAAGGCTCATTAGTAAGGTCACAATTTACATTTACATGACCTAATGTTGAAAAATATAATTCTAATAACGTCGCTTTCTTAATGAGTTTTAAATTGACTTTTACATCAGTTTTATTAAACTCTTCGTATTCAAAATTATTAAAGAACGTGTTGTTTACGCTAAATTCAAAATCGTGTTCTCCTTCTTTTAATCCAACAAATGGGATTGTATATTCTTTTAATGCCTTCATTACCACACTCATTTTGAGCCTGCAAATATATAAATTTTTAGTTATTTAAAGCTTAGATATTAACAAATTTTGTTGATATCTACTTTGATGCTTTTTTTAAGGGGTTTTTACTGTAATGATTAAAATCTAATCGCTTTCTGTAAATCTTAATCGCAGTATAAATTGCTTGTTTAAAAGAACCTTCGTCTGCTTCTCCTTTGCCTGCAATTTCATAAGCTGTGCCATGATCTGGTGATGTTCTTACCTTGTGCAAACCAGCTGTGTAATTTACACCTTGTCCAAATGCTATTGTTTTAAAAGGTATTAAACCCTGATCGTGGTATGACGCAATTATAGCATCAAATTTTGTATAAGTGCTTGATCCAAAAAAACTATCAGCAGAATATGGGCCATAAACCAAATGTCCGTCGGATTTTATTTTCTCTAGTGTTGGTTTTAAAACCTTGTCATCTTCATTCCCTATTACACCATTATCCCCTGCATGAGGGTTTATGGCTAAAACAGCAATTTTAGGTTTGCTTATTCCAAAGTCTTGTTTTAAAGCGGTAATTACTGTAGCGATTTTTTCTTGAATTAATTCTTCTGTAATATGATTTGCCGCATCCTTTAATGGCACATGATCAGTTAACAAACCTACTCGTAAGTTTTCGGACACCATAAACATTAAACTTTTTCCATTAAGTGCTTTAGCCAAATAATCCGTGTGGCCGGGGAAATTAAATTTATCCGATTGAATGTTGTGTTTATTGATTGGCGCTGTAACCAAGACATCTATTTTTCCGTCTTTAAGTGCATTAGTGGCAGCTTCAAGAGATTTAATTGCGTATTGTCCAATTTTTGGGTCTTCTTTACCAAACTCAATCTTAACAGGCTCCTTCCATACGTTAACCACATTTACTTTTCCATGAGCCAACTTGTCTGGAGAATCAATATTAAAAAAGTTAATCTTGCTCTTAAAATGGTTCTTGAAAAACTGCATGGTTTTACCTGAAGCAAAAATAACAGGTGTATTTAACTCTAATACCCTTGTGTCTTCATAAGTTTTGATTATAATTTCTGGCCCAATACCATTAAGGTCGCCAACAGAAATACCAACAATAACTTTTTCTTCCTTCTTCATAATAAGTGATTATCCTATTTTTTTATTAAAATTGATAATTGGGTTAAGTTGTGTGCTTAACTTTGCAAATGCAAATTTAATTAAATAAAGCAGATATAATGTTTACAGGTATCATTGAAGATTTAGGAACAATCGAAAAACTCGAAAAAGATGGAGGGAATCTTCATATTGATGTTAAAACTTCTATAACTTCAGAATTAAAAATTGACCAGAGTGTAGCGCATAACGGAGTTTGCTTAACTGTAGTAAGAATTAATGATGATTGTTACACGGTTACTGCTATACAAGAAACACTAGACAAAACTAATTTAGGCTTACTTTCTAAAGGTGATCTTGTTAACATTGAACGCGCCATGAAATTAGGAGACCACTTAGATGGCCATATTGTACAAGGACATGTCGATCAAACTGCTAAATGCATATCTGTTATTGAAGACAATGGCAGTTGGTTTTTTACTTTTGAATATGATAAACATCTTAATAACATTACCATAGAGAAAGGGTCTATTACTATAAATGGTGTTAGTTTAACGGTTGTAAATTCAAAATTAAACCAATTTTCTGTAGCCATTATTCCCTATACATATGAGCACACTACATTTAAAAATCTATCTATCGGTGATAAAGTTAATCTAGAATTTGATGTGATTGGGAAATATGTAAAACGTTTAAACGATTTAAGATACTAAACTGTTTTTCTCGAAAGTTTATACGCTTTGTAAATTCCAAAACTTAAAGCAACAACAAATAATACTAGTATTCCATTGTCAATTGGAAGCCCTGGAGGCGGAGGAGGCATAGGCGGAGGAGGTGCACCTCCCTGAGCCATAGCTATTAAGCCCAAGAAAAAAAATAAGATTGAGGCAAACATTTTTCTATCCTTCATATTATCAACTAAGGGTGTGTAAAAGTAAAAAAAAAACTGAGCTAACAAAATAAATATAACTAAAAAACGTCTTTGAACGGCAAATATTATCGACGAAACGCATAAAATGTGGGAAAATTAGGGAAGAAACTCACATTTTTGAGCAAACTTATACCGCAAATATAATATTAATTTAGAATACATAGCACCTTAGTAATTGCAACAGATATGTTAAAAAACAAAAAACTGCCTCATATTAATGAAACAGTTTCTATAGAGTGGTCCCACATGGACTCGAACCATGGACCACCTGATTATGAGTCAGGTGCTCTAACCAACTGAGCTATAGGACCAATTGACTAATGTCAATCTACTTTATTTCTAAAGCGAGTGCAATATTACTATATATTTTAAAACTCTACAAGAAAAACAAATCGTTTTAGTCCATTATTTCTTGGCACAACTCTACTAAAACTCCATTTGTGGATTTAGGGTGTAAAAATGCAATAAGCTTGTTATCTGCTCCCTTTTTGGGTTTTTCGTGTATCATTTTAAAGCCTTCTTTTGTTAAACGCTTTATTTCCTTTTCAATATCATCTACAGCAAAAGCTATGTGATGAATACCCTCACCTTTCTTCTCAATAAATTTCGCTATAGGACTATCTGCTTTTGTGGCTTGAAGCAATTCTATTTTATTAGGCCCACACTTAAAAAAAGACGTTTTTACACCTTCACTTTCTACATCTTCTATTTTATAATGTGCTTTTCCGAATAACGACTTAAAAAGAGTGTTAGAGCCTTCAATATCTTTTACGGCTATACCTATATGTTCTATTTTTCTCATCTATATTTCCCGAGAAAGCGGGAATCTTTGTTTTAGTTTTCTTAAAAACGACAATATGTATAATAAATTCTACTATCAAAAATAAGATAATCTTCAAATATCCTCTACTTTTGCATCATGGAAAGTAATAGACAGAAAAAAATAGCAGGCATTTTACAACAAGATCTGGTAGATGTTTTGCAGCGTGCTGCTTCTGACGGTGGGCTTAAGGGTGTAATTATTTCAGTCTCTAAAGTTAGTGTTACTGTAGATTTATCTATGGCTAAAGTTTACTTAAGCATTTTTCCAAATAAAGAAGCGCAACCATTACTAGAAGGCATACAATCTAACAAACCCTTAATTAGGCATGAGCTAGCTCAGCGTACACGTCATCAATTAAGGCGAATGCCGCAGCTAGAGTTTTTTATTGACGATTCTTTAGAATATATTGATGGTATTGAGCGTTCTCTTAAAGAAGGAGATAATCCTATAGAAAATCCTGATTTATTGGACGATAGAAAAAAATCCTAGATTGAACTTCCCCTTTTATATAGCAAAACGATATCTGTTTTCTAAAAGCAGCAATAATGCTATAAATATAATGACAAGCATTGCTTCTGGTGGAGTTATTATTGCATCAGCAGCTTTGTTTATTGTGCTTTCTGTTTTTGCTGGACTGAAAGATTATAGCCTTCAATTTTCTTCTTTTGTAGATCCCGATTTAAAATTAATTTCAACAGAGGGTAAATCGTTTCTGTTCTCTGAAGACGATAAGTTAAAATTAACTTCAATTGACGGAATAGCTTATTATTCTGAAATTATAGAAGAGCGCATCATCATAAAATCTGAAAATAAAAATTTACTCGCCACTCTAAAAGGTGTGGACTCTAATTTCTTAAATGTTACTAACATCGACTCTATGGTAACGAAAGGCAATTGGTTATCGCCCCATAGTAATGATGTGGTTTCTGGTTGGGGAATTTCTAACAACCTCTCCTTTGGCATTCTTAATTACCGAAAACCTTTAGCAATTTATGTTCCAAAACCTGGGAAAGGACAATCGAGCTCATTAAAAAGTATTTATAATTCAGTATACGTAAGTAATGTTGGGCTTTTTGACATTAATGAAGAGCTTAATGACGAATATATCTTCTCAGGTATAAACCTGGCAAAAGAATTATTAAACTACAAAGACCATCAAATTAGTTCTTTAGAATTAAAGTTGGATTCCAGAGCTGATGAAAGTGAAGTTAGAACACAACTTAAAAAAACCTATAAAGATAGATTTATCATTAAAAACAGAGAACAGCTTAATGACGCCTTATTTAAAATGCTAAATACCGAAAACCTGGCAATTTATCTCATTTTCACCTTAGTGATTATCATTGCGCTCTTTAATGTTATTGGTGCAATTATTATGATGATATTAGACAAAAAAAAATCTTTGAACACTTTGTTCAACTTAGGTGTTCAACCCAAAGAAATAAAATCAATCTTCTTTTGGCAAGGAAGTTTAATGACTATGGTAAGTGGAATTATTGGTGTTACCCTTGGGCTATTGATTGTGTTTTTACAACAAACTTTTAATTTAATAATGTTAACTCCCGAGCTACCATACCCTGTAAGATTAAATGTCTTAAATGTGCTTGTTGTTTTAGCAACAATTTTTGCCTTGGGTATTATAGCATCTCAAGTTGCCTCGCAACGCATTACAAAAAGGTTGATTAAATCTTAAATAGCATTAACTATTTTAAAAAAGTGAAGAACTATTTAATTCTTAGTGATTTTGCAAAAAACTAAGCAAACTGGTAGTCACCAAACTTCTCAAGCACCTCATCAAAAGCAGCAAAAACATCTTTAGAATCATCGCTCGTCACCATTTTCATTCGATATTCTTTAAAGTTTGGGATACCTTTAAAGTAATTAGTATAGTGCCTTCTCGTTTCAAAAACCCCAAGTTTCTCGCCCTTCCAATCAATCGACATTTGTAAATGACGCCTGGCAGCTTCAACACGCTCTGGCATTGAAATAGGCGCTAGATGCTCTCCTGTTTTAAAATAATGCTTTATTTGCTTAAAAAACCATGGGTTTCCAATAGATGCTCTACCTATCATTGCGCCATCGAGGCCGTAGTTGTCTCTCATTTCGATTGCACGTTCTGGTGTATTGACATCACCGTTTCCAAATACCGGAATGTGCATTCGGGGGTTGTTCTTCACTTCGGCAATGGGTTTCCAATCCGCATTGCCTTTATACATTTGGGCTCGTGTACGTCCGTGAATAGCAATAGATTTTATTCCAACATCTTGTAAACGTTCTGCTACCTCAACAATCTTAATTGAGTCGTGGTCCCAACCTAAACGAGTTTTAACAGTTACAGGTAAATTGGTGCGCTTTACCATTTCTGCTGTTAACTTTTCCATTAAACAGATATCTTTAAGAATTCCCGCTCCAGCACCTTTTGATACTACTTTTTTAACAGGACATCCAAAATTGATATCAATAATATCTGGGTTAGATTTTTCTACAATATCAATAGTTTGTAACATGCTATCCATATTGGCACCGAAAATCTGAATACCGACTGGTCGTTCCTTCTCATAGATATCTAGTTTCATAACACTTTTAGCAGCATTACGAATTAAACCTTCGCTAGATACAAACTCTGTGTAGACCACATCTGCTCCTTGTTCTTTACACAATGTGCGAAATGGTGGATCACTAACATCTTCCATTGGTGCTAAAAGCAATGGAAAGTCGCCTAATTCTATGTCTCCGATTTTAACCAAGTCTCAAATTTTAAAACAAAATTAGTGCTTTTTACTAAAAGCCTAAAAAGCATGGTTTGTTTTATACCAACAGTATATGGCAGAAATAAAAATGTACAAAGATTTTATTTAATCCTTTTCTCACATAATCTTGTAGTTTTTAGTACCTTAGAATACCAAAAATCCATGTAATGAAAAGTTATTTTATAGGTGTTTTTAAGAATACTTCCGATTTTGAAACCAATCATGGTATCATTAAATTAACCTCAGTAAAACTACAATCTCCTAATGATCCTTCCGATTTTCCTTTTGTTGGTGCACGAGAAAACGAAGGCCATATTGCTATTGTCAGTGGTTTTTTTCAAAACAACACGCTTTTTGAATGTGAACTGATTGAAATATCACCTAGTTGGATTTCTGAAATTTTAGTTCAGATGCTAAAAAGTGGTAATACCTCCTGGGATGTTTTGATTGAACAGTTGACAAAATCCAGAGACATTGTTATAGGTCCTAAACCATTAACAGATCCTAATACAACCGCTAAACCTTTATGTGCTTTAGTTGTTGGCCATAGGCAAAGTCAAAAAGGCGCTCGCATGCTTTTGAACAATGTTTTTGAGTTCGATTTTAACTCCGAAATTGCTGAAGCCGTTAAGCAAAAGGTTAAAAAAGCTAATGTGAAAATTGTTTTTAGGGACGATACAAGTAATGGTTACACACGTTTACCTGCAAAAATAAATGCATTGCAACCAAAATTTATTGTCAGTTTACATTTTAATGCCTCTGGTAATTCTCGTGCAAATGGTACGGAGATGTTGTATTATCACAGCTCAAAAAAAGGGTATAAGATGGCTTTAATAATGCAAAGACATGTTTTAGAAGCGTTGGGTTTAAGAAATCGCTTCACTAAAAAAGTTAAAGTCACTGAACGCGGAGGACACTTGTTAAAATATACAGCTGCTCCTTGCATTATTACTGAGCCTTTTTTTGGAACTAACAGCCATGATGAGCAAACAGCTATAGCAAAAAAACAAGATCTTATTAAAGCATATGCTTCAGGAATTGATGAAATTGTTACAGCTTTATTTTAAAAAACTGGTCTTAATCACTAAACCTATAAATCTCGTTTTTTGAATATTCCGTTTGAACCTATAATTTTTGGTTACACCATAAACATTCATTTGGTTTTAGAATACATGGCATTTTTCATTGCCTTTAGATACTATGTCGTTCTAAGGCGAAAAAGCACCGATATTATAAGCTCTGGCAATCGTTTATCCATTATTCTTGGAGCAGCTTTGGGTGCTTTGATTGGCTCGCGGTTAGTTGGGCTTTTAGAAAATCCGATAGTAGTGTTTTCTCAACAAAATTTAATTCAGCTATTAAATACTAAAACTATAATGGGTGGTTTATTTGGCGGGTTACTCGGTGTAGAATTAGCTAAAAAAATCATTGGTGAAAAACAATCTTCAGGCGATTTGTTTGTGTTTCCAATAATACTTGGAATTTTTATTGGTCGTGTTGGCTGTTTTCTTTCGGGTGTTAAAGAATTTACCTATGGAAAGGTTACGACTACATTCTTAGGAATGGATTTAGGCGATGGGTTACTTAGACATCCAACCTCGCTTTACGAATTGATATTTCTGTTTATGCTATTTTTAGGGCTAAAAAGTATTCAAAATAAATTAACATTAAAAAACGGTGAACTCTTCAAGCTATTTATGCTACTATATTTTGTGTTTCGGTTTTTCATTGAATATTTAAAACCTAACGTGTTTTATATATTAGGTTTAAGCACTATACAATTATTATGTGTAATTTGTTGGTTGTATTATTCAAAATTTATACTTCAAAAAACAATAAATGCCGGTTAGAAAATATACTTACTACGATTTTACTTTAAGTCTTTGTCCTGAGTGCTTAAAACGTGTTGACGCTAAAATTGTATTTGAAGATGAAAATGTTTATATGCTAAAGCGCTGTAATGAACATGGTAATTCTAAGGTGTTAATTGCAGATGATATTGAGTATTATAAGAATATTAGGAACTACAACAAACCTAGTGAAACGCCACATACATTTAATACCAAAACGCATTACGGTTGTCCATACGATTGTGGTCTTTGTCCAGACCATGAGCAACACAGTTGCTTGACAGTCGTAGAGGTTACAGACCGATGCAATTTAACTTGTCCAACGTGCTACGCAGGTTCATCGCCAACTTATGGAAGACATCGTACTCTGGAAGAGGTTAAAGTAATGCTAGACACTATTGTTAAAAATGAGAAAGAACCTGATGTGGTTCAAATCTCTGGTGGCGAACCAACTATTCATCCTCAATTTTGGGAGATTTTAGATTATGCAAAATCTTTACCTATCAGGCATTTAATGTTAAATACCAATGGTCTTAAAATTGCCAATGATTTTGAGTTTGCTAAACGCTTGAAATCTTACACACCAGATTTTGAAATTTATTTGCAATTTGATTCGTTTGAAAATTCAGTTTTGCAAGAATTACGACGTGCAGATTTGAATACAACTCGCCAAAAAGCTATTGAAAATCTAAACAAACTAAATCTATCTACTACTTTAGTAGTTACGCTTCAAAAAGGGTTAAACGATAACGAAATAGGAAAAATTATCGACTATGCGCTAAAACAAAAGTGTGTTAGAGGTGTTACGCTTCAACCAACTCAAGTAGCGGGACGATTAGATAACTTTAATCCTGAAACAGATCGAATGACTTTAACTGAAGTTCGAAGAAAAATCATGGAACAGACTACTGTTTTCAACTCAGATGATTTGTTGCCTGTACCTTGTAATCCTGATGCTTTAGTGATGGGTTATGCCTTAAAATTAGATGACGAGGTCTTTCCATTAACACGATTTATTAATCCTAATGATTTATTAGACAATAGTAAGAACACGATTATATACGAGCAAGATGAACAGCTACACGCCAAAATGATTGAACTTTTCAGCACTGGAAATTCTGTTGAAGTTGCCGAGGAAAACCTCAAATCTATTATGTGTTGTTTGCCAAATATCGATGCGCCAGATTTAGGTTATGATAATTTGTTCAGGGTAATTATCATGCAATTTATTGATGCTTATAATTTTGATGTACGCGCCATTAAAAAATCGTGTGTACACATTATAGATAAGGATAATAAAATTATACCTTTTGAAACCATGAACCTGTTTTACAGAGATGAAAAAAAATCGAGATTAGAAAAACTTAGAAACGAAATTATATGACACTTTTAGAGGTTGGAAATTTAGATGGTTTACTTATTATAATCTTAGCCGTAATGTTTGGGCCAGCAATTCTATTAGCCATTATTGGGTTCGCTATACTTAAAAAGCATAGAAAGGCCGCAAAGGTTTTGTTTGTAATTGCAACCGTTTATGTTATTATAAGTTTAGGAATTTGTGGTGCCTTGATATTGAGTTATTAGCACCCAAAGTCCATAAAACCCTAAAAATAATTCTGCAAAAACACCAAATCTATATTCAAAAGTTGGCGTGCCATCTATAAACCAACTAGTAATTCTTCCCACTCCTAGACTCAACATAAAAACAGTATTGGTAACGAGGGCTACTTTTAAATATTTCTTCTTAAAAACACCTAAAACCCAAATTAAAGCAAATCCTAAATACAAACCCATTATGGCCTTAAATTGATTGATTTCGTCTATGGTTTCTGGGTGAATATCAAACTTAGAGCTTGGGTTAAATCCGTAAATAAATGCTACAGGTGCTACGACCAATACCGAAATAACTAAATGAATTTTAGATATGAAGTTTTTGTTAGCCATCTACTAATGTCTGAAATTCATTTATTATATAGTTCAGTTGCTTAAAATACAATTAAAAACAGGTTTGAAAACAAATGCTAGATAAAGTACTAAAATTTCACTTTCGTTTCAATAATTTCTTCACCGCGTTTTACAGTTATGTCTGCTTCATCACCCTTATCAAAAACAGATAATGCTCTCATATAACTCATCATATCTGTAACTGTGCTGTCACCTAACCTAACTACAATATCGCCTTTCATTAAACCTGCATTAAAAGCAGGTGTTTCTTCTCTTGTCCCGTCAATGCGCATCCCCTTTCCGTCAAATAAATAATCTGGAACAACACCAAGACCTACCTTAAATCGTGGTGTTTCTTCACTTTCGTTTTTCGTTTTTCTAAAGGTTAATTTGCCATTATCATCTAAATCGGAAATAATGTTGAAAATGTAATCCGAAATTAAATTCATTCCTGCGTAATTTAACTTTTCAATATCATCCCCTGGTTTATGATAATCTTCGTGCTGACCTGTAAAAAAGTGTAGTACTGGCAAATCAATTAGATAAAATGACGTATGGTCACTTGGCCCCACTCCGCTGTCGTTTTCAACTAATTTAAAGCTGTCGTTATTAGATTTTAAGGTTTGCTTAAATATTGGTGAGGTTCCTGTGCCATAAACCGCTAAAGTACTATCTGCCTTCATACGACCAATCATATCCATATTAATCATGTAGTTAATAGTGGTTACATCAATAGTCGGGTTTTTAGAAAAGTAATTAGAACCTAATAAACCCATTTCCTCTCCAGAAAATGCCATAAACAAATAGTTGTTTTGATCTTTTAATTTAGAGGTATCGTTTTTAATTTTTAAACGACTCGCCAAATGAAGCATTACGGCAACACCACTAGCATTATCATCAGCGCCATTATGCACAGCCTTATCTTTCTCTCTGTATAATGACCCCTCTCCTCCATAGCCTAAATGATCATAGTGTGCTCCAATTACAATAGTTGTTTTAGCATTATTATCTATAAAGCCTATGACATTTCTGCCAGTTATAGTACTATCAGCATTGGTTGTGAACTCCACTTCTTTATGTGGGTCTGTTTTTGGTTTAAATGAAAATGGCTGAAGATAATCTTCTGTTCCTTTTGGGCTTAGACCAATAGATTTAAAACGTTCAGAAATATATTTTGAAGCCATTAACTCACCTTCTGTTCCTGTTTGACGACCTTCTAATTGGTCGTCAGCCAGATAAGCAACATCCTCTTTTATCTTATTCTGAGCAATCTTTGGTTCGTTCTTGCAAGATAGAGCTGTTACTAAAAGCAATAAAAACGCAAATTTTTTCATGAGTAAGTCTTATTTTTGCTCAAAATTAGGCATTAAAACCCACTTATTACAAACCTTTTTTAACATGAAGAAAATAGTCGCACTTCTCATTCTGTTTATAGCAATCTCATCTTGCAAAAACGAAAACTCAAAACCTACGAAAACAACGTCTAAAATTGAAGCCGATTCAACCAAAGCAAAAAATCCATTAATCTTTCCTGAAGAGAAAAACTTCAAGTCTTTAAGGCAAGTCACTTTTGGGGGTGATAATGCTGAAGCTTATTGGAGCTTTGATGATAAACAATTAGTGTTTCAATCTAATAATGCAAAATGGAATGTTGGTTGCGATCAAATGTTTTTGATGAATGCAAATGAAACTTTTACAGATAGCATTGCTCCGCCAATGATTAGTACTGGAAAAGGACGAACAACCTGTGCTTATTTTTTGCCAGACAACAAACACATTATCTATGCTTCTACACACTTAAAACAAGATGTATGCCCAGAAACACCGTTACGTAAAAACGGAAAATACATTTGGCCTATCTACGACAGCTATGATATTTTTGTTGCAGATTTAGAAGGTAATATTGTAAAGCAACTCACTAGTGAAATTGGTTATGATGCTGAGCCAACGGTATCACCAAAAGGCGACAAAATTGTATTTACCTCAACACGAAGTGGCGATTTAGAACTATACACCATGAATATTGATGGCAGTGATGTAAAACAAATTACTAATGAATTGGGTTATGACGGAGGCGCATTCTTTTCTCCAGATGGAACGAAATTAATCTTCCGTTCATCTCGCCCAAAAACAGAACAAGAGATTAAAGACTATAAAGATTTACTGGCAGAAGGGTTAGTTGAGCCAACTGAAATGGAACTTTACATTTGCAATGCAGATGGTTCGGATTTAAGGCAGCTCACGGATTTAGGCAACGCTAATTGGAGTCCATTTTTTCATCCTTCTGGCGAAAAGATTTTATTCTCTTCTAATTTTGAAGCTGAACGTGGTTTCCCCTTTAATCTATACCTAATCGATATTGATGGGAAAAATTTAACCAGAGTAACTCACGGCGAAACTTTTGATGCATTCCCTGTGTTTTCTAATGATGGTAAGTCTTTAGCCTTTTCTTCTAATCGTAATAATGGAGGCGGTAGAGATACTAATTTGTTCATTGCTGAGTGGCAAGACTAGGTTACCCTTACTGCAAATCCTTTAATCGATCGCGTTCTTCAGCAGTTGTGGCACGCTCGTTTGTATTTAGCTTTGTATTTCCAAATTTGTATCGGAAACCTAGTTTTATGAACCTATTATCTGAATCTATAAAACGAGAGCTTGATTGGTTTAAATAGCCAAGTGAAGATTCTGAGTCTTGAAAATTGAAAATATCTTCAACAGATAATGATAGTATTCCCTTTTTATTTAAAATAGACTTGGTTATGCTGAACTCTGAAAATAATCTGTCTTCAACAGTCTGAAGTTGTTGCACATTTTTACCAACCCAGGTAAGTGTTAGATTTGCATTTAAACTCTTGTCTTCTAAAAACGAAAAGCTATTTTGAAAAATGCTGTAATTAGACCATTGGTTTAATTCTACTATATTTTCGTCAAAATCTGCTTCCTCTGAGATATTATAAAATGACGTAGCAAAATACAAATCCCATGTGCTGGTTGCAGAATAATAAAACTCAAAATCAAAACCATAGTCAACTTTATCCTTAAGGTTGGTTGGTGTAAAAGCAATTACATTTGTGGTATTGTTTTGGCGCGGTAACTCTATAATGTTCCCATCATATTTCGAGTAATAAGCAGCTACGGTAAAATGCTCTAAAAAGTTCGTCGCCAACCTATAACTATCTATATATGTGGGCTGCAAACTTGGATTACCTAATACAATGGTGTTTTCATTAATAAAAAATGTAAATGGGTTTAAATCTGTGTAAAACGGTCTTGTAATACTACGCTTATAGCTTCCTGTTAAACTAACGTCTTCTGATAGTTTATAGGTTAAACTCGCATTTGGAAACCAATTGAAATAGTCTTGCTTATTAGTTTCGGTTAATGTTAAAGATCTACCTTTTATATTGGTTTGTTCAACTCTCAAACCAAAATTTAAGTCCCATTTATCCCATGACTTACTATAATTGGCATAAGCAGCAAATACATTTTCGTCGTATTGAAATGTATCTGTGTTTTCTGCGTTTGGTATTTCTTGTCCGTTAACAACATCTAATCGAGCAATACCACTTTCTGTATTTACATTAGAGAATTTTACACCTGTGTCAAAAGTGGAGCTTTCATCAATAGGAAGACTGTAGTCTAATTTGCTTGTAAAAATCTGAGTATCTTGATTGGCGAGTGTATTAAATTCTGAGTCATTTGCATCATCTTGTTCGTCTTGAAAAACGTCTTGATCGCGCTCATAGTCATAAATGGTATAATGCCCATTAAATGTTAAGCTTGCTTCATTATCAAAATCATGTCTAAAAATTAAATCTGTGCCTATATTATATTTATTATCTCTGGATAAGTTGTCTGCAGTAAAACTTGATACTGGAGCTTGGTTGGGGTCGAATATACCTGTATTGTTTTTAATTTGGTATTTAAAATACGGCGTGTACAATGCTGTACTTGTAAAGCTTAATGTATTTCTGTCGTCAATATAATAATCAAAATTAAGGTTAAGATTGTGTATTTCGGATCGTGTATTTCTATTAACATCGGACCTCCATATTTGATCTATTTCATTAGACACATTTAAAAAGTTCACAGTATCATCTTCATCTCTATTAATTTTTTGATTAGTATAGTTGTAATTTATGTTTATGTTAACCTTGTTGTTTTTGAAATAATGACTTGTCCCTATGTTATACCTCGGAAATACACCTTGAGTATAATTTGTATAAACATTACCTCTATATCCTGTCACCAAGTTTTTACTCATTATAATGTTGATTACTGAGCCGCTATCTGCATCATAACTTGCTGGTGGGTTGGTAATTACCTCAACTGATTTTATGCTATTAGCTGGTGCGCTTTCTAAAAGCTGCATTAACTCAGCTGATGTTAATTGTACTCTACGATTATTAATATAAACCGTGGCTGGCGCACTTTTAATATTTATTCCTCCATCTGAAACAATAACACCTGGTGTGGTTTTTAAAACACTAAGCGTAGAGCCTTCAGTAAGTGCTGTGTTTTCAATATTAAAAATTAATCGGTCTGGTTTTCGGGTAATTGTTGGCTTTTGAGCCACAATGGTAATTTCGTCTAAACTTTCAGGTAATTCTTTGAGTTGAATTGTTTTTAAATCTAAATTACCATTTAAAACAATCTTTTGGTTAAACTCATTATGACCAATAAAACTTATTCTAACAAAATACGTGGCTTCGGTTAAATTTTCAATTATAAAGTTTCCTTTATCATCGGTAGATGTTCCTTTAAAAAATTCTTCTTGGGCTTCTAAAGAAAGGATTACGTTGGCAAATTCTATAGGGCTTCCATTCACATCAACTACTTTACCAGAAATAGAAAAGTCTTGTGCAAAAGCATTGAAAGACAGCACTAAAGTTATTGTGCTTATGCAAAATCGTAGGTGAGCAAACATTAGTTAGGTTTGTATCGCAATATAAAGATTGTTTTTTACTTTATATTATGGTTTTTCCGCAGTTCATCGAGTTTTAAATGTGTTTTTAGGTGTTATAAAGCATAAGAAATCAGTTATATTTGCAGTCTTAATATTGCTGTAGAATAATATAGATGAAGAATATTCGCAATTTTTGCATCATTGCACATATAGATCACGGAAAAAGTACACTTGCTGATCGCTTATTAGATTATACGGGCTCTGTTACTGCTCGCGAAAAACAAGACCAACTATTGGATAATATGGATTTGGAGCGTGAACGCGGTATTACCATAAAATCTCATGCTATTCAGATGGAGTATATTCTTGATGGTCAACAATATATCCTTAATTTAATTGACACTCCTGGTCATGTTGACTTCTCTTATGAGGTTTCGCGTTCTATTGCCGCATGCGAAGGTGCTTTACTAATCGTAGACGCTGCTCAAAGTATTCAGGCACAAACTATTTCTAACCTGTATTTGGCTTTAGAAAATGATTTAGAGATTATCCCTATTCTTAATAAAGTAGATTTACCAAGCGCCAATCCTGAGGAGGTGACAGACGATATCGTTGATCTTTTAGGATGTGATCCTGAAGAAGTGATTCATGCCAGTGGTAAAACAGGTTTTGGTGTCGATAATATTTTAAAAGCTATTATAGAACGTATTCCAGCACCAAAAGGAAGTGTAGATGAGCCACTACAAGCATTGATATTTGATTCGGTTTATAACACATTTAGAGGCATTGAGACCTATTTTAGAGTTTTTAATGGTGAAATTAAAAAAGGACAAAAAATAAAGTTTGTTGCCACAGATAAAGAATATTTTGCTGATGAAGTTGGGACATTAAAGCTAAACCAAGTACCCAAACAAAGTGTAAAAGCTGGTGATGTTGGGTATTTAATAACAGGGATAAAAACTGCAAAAGAAGTAAAGGTTGGTGACACTATTACCGATTTTTCCAATCCAACAACCAATATTGTTGAAGGCTTTGAAGATGTAAAACCAATGGTTTTTGCTGGTATATATCCTGTAGACACTGAAGATTACGAAGAGCTACGTGCTTCAATGGAGAAACTTCAGCTCAATGATGCCTCTTTAGTATTTCAACCAGAAAGCTCTGCGGCTTTAGGTTTTGGTTTCCGTTGTGGATTCTTAGGCATGTTGCACATGGAAATTATACAAGAGCGTTTAGAGCGTGAGTTTGATATGACCGTAATTACAACCGTACCTAACGTGTCTTATCATGCTTATACTAATAAAAATCCAGATGAAGCTTTTGTAGTAAATAACCCAAGTGATTTACCAGAACCAACAACGGTTAATCGTGTAGAAGAACCTTATATAAAAGCAACCATAATCACCAAATCTGATTTTGTGGGTAACGTCATGAGTTTGTGTATTGAGAAACGTGGTATGATAGTTAATCAAACCTATTTAACCACGGAAAGAGTTGAGTTGATTTTTGAAATGCCATTAGCAGAAATTGTTTTCGATTTTTATGACCGTTTAAAGACAGTGTCTAAGGGTTATGCTTCTTTTGATTATTCACCTATTGGTATGAAGGTCTCTAAATTAGTAAGATTAGATGTCTTATTAAATGCACAGCCTGTAGATGCGCTTTCGGCTTTAATTCATGCTGATAATGCTCAGAACATTGGTAAAAAAATGTGTGAGAAGTTAAAAGAATTAATCCCAAGGCAACAATTTGATATCCCAATACAAGCTGCTATTGGTGCAAAAATTATTTCTAGAGAAACGGTTAAAGCACTTCGTAAAGATGTTACTGCTAAATGTTATGGTGGAGACATTTCGCGTAAGCGTAAACTTTTAGAAAAGCAGAAAAAAGGAAAGAAGCGCATGCGCCAAGTGGGTAATGTAGAGATACCTCAACAAGCTTTCATGGCTGTATTGAAATTGAACGATTAATTAAAAACCGAAGTTTTTAATTTCGGTTTTTTTGTGCTTTAATTATATGAAAAAGTCTTGGTAGGTACAGTTTATTATATTTCTAGTTGTTCTATTTTATTATTTTATCGCTCTATTCATCTTCTCAAATTATTCAGAAAGATTGTCTCTTTAAATTAATAACTACTGAGGAAGGGGTTACATAGCTTACCACTGATAATGGCTTAAACCGCTATGATAGTTGTAAATCAAAAAATCTCTCTCACAATATAACTGGTGGTTCTTCATTATCTTCATAGTGTAATTTAGGTCACTTAAAGAAGGTCTTAATGCTAATCTTTTAAAGTCCTTTAGGTTTACTCTAATTAAAACAGCTTCTTTAAAATGTTTTTTTGCTTTTATATTCCTTCTCCTTTCTTAAAAACATGTCTGATTTATGGTTAAACTACTCTATACCAGAAGAGTAAAATATTTATTCTCTAATCTTTAAAAAATTTTAAATGATTAGAACAAAGCATTTACAAAATTTGATCAAAAACCTAATTCGGTAAGAAAGTGGACTGTTAGTTGATTGTAGATTTCTTATTTGAAGTTAAAACAGTCTTACCGACCACAAAGTTAATCGTCCGTTTACGGAATCATATAAACCAATCCGCAAATCAACAATAAATGCGTTACTCACTTTAGCTATTTTTATGTTTTACGTAGGTATGTAATTATACTTCATTATAAAAAAATTCTCATTTGAATACTCAGTTACTAACCAATTTATGTATTAAAAAAGCAATACAAAGCCTTGTCCATTTGTAAAAACAATAATCATATGAAAAAATTGCTATTTTTTATTTTGTGTTTTAGTCTTAAAACAAGTTTATTTTCGCAAACAACCCAAATTTTAACGGGTGCAACAACCATAACGTGCCCACAAGACAATACACTTACCTTACAGAACTCTGAAATGGATTATAATTATTTCTTAAGAAATGATGATACAAAAGCTGTTATAGGAAACCCACAAACAGGAACAGGAAGTGCGCTTAATTTTCAAACAGGAAATATTATTGAGACTGCAAGCTATCATACGTTTGCAGCAAATCCCAGTTATGCCTTAGAGTTTGATGGAGTTGATGATTATGTAGAAATTCCACACGACGCATCCTTAACTTTTTCTTCTGGAGTTACTATAGAGGCTTGGGTGTACCCAACAGATATTACAACCAATACTCATTATGTTATTTATAGGAAAGAAAATAATGCGGATGCAACTGGTGCTGAAGGACGAATGTTATTAAGCTTTCAAGACAATGGAACACACCTTACTTTAGGAGTTGAAACAGCAGTGAGTGGTTATATTGAGTTAGATGTAGATATCACTCCAGTAGATTATATCAACAAGTGGTCACACATTTTAGCCTTTTATGATGATGCGACTGGTATGATGCGAATGTATGTAGATGGTGTAGAGATTGATAGTTTAGAAGCTAACGGTACACTTATAAACCCATCAGCAAGCAAAGCAACTAATGCTATTGTTGGAGCTTTTAAACAACCGCCTTTAGGAATAATTGAGCCTTTTGAAGGTAAAATAGCATCACTACGTATTTGGGACAAAGCTTTGACCACACAAGAAGAAATATACCAAGCAAAAAACAATTTATTTGTAGGTGATGAAACCAACTTAGTTGCCTATTATCCGTTTTTTGAAAACACAGGTATACTACTAACAGACAACTCAACAAATACAAATGACGGAACAATCAATGGTGCAGTTTGGACAGCGGGAACCACAGGTGGTATAGGCATAATTGCAAGTAATACACAAACCATAACTTATGATCCTCCTGCAGTATTATATGTAGACAAAAATACAACAGGAAATAATACCGGTTGCGATTGGGCAAATGCCTATACCTCTATACAAGATGCGGTGAATGCGGTGGCTGAAAATGGCCAAATATTAATTGCACAAGGAATCTATCAAGAAGGGGCAGAAATTCTCATTAATAAGCCTATAAATATAAGAGGTGGATATCCAACTGGTGGCGGTGCTCAAGATATAGAAAATAATACAACTATTATTGACGGAAACCAAGCTCATAGAGTGATAAAAGCCGCTCACAGCACAGGTATCTTATTTTTAGAAGGTTTAACCATACAAAATGGCAAAATAAGTGCACTTTTCAGTGAAAATTTTTCACCTCCTATTGAGGGAGCGGGCATTAACACCACAGGGAATATTACTCTAAATTTTGTTAAGGTGCAGAACAATACAATTACATCTACTTTTTCTTCTTTAACCATATCTTCTTTTGGAGGAGGCATTTATACTAATAGTGGAAATATCATACTAACCAATTGTCAGGTGGCTCATAATTCTTCTTCTTCTTCTTCTTTCTCTTCTTATGGAGGGGGCATTTATACCGATAGTGGAAATATTACACTAACTAATAGCCAGGTGACTGATAATTTTAACTCTTCTAGATTACCTTCCTACGGAGGAGGCATTTGTACTAATAGTGGAAGTATCACACTTATCAATAGCCAAGTGGTTAATAATTCTAATTCTAACAATTCTTCTTTATCTTCTTCTTTCGGAGGAGGCATTTATACTAGTAATGGAATTGTTACGCTAACCAATAGCCTAGTGGCTTATAACTCTACTACTACTATTTCATCGTCGTCTGGTTCTTATGGAGGAGGAATTTATAGAGATGAAAATTCTGCAGGAATTACCTTAACAAATAGTATAGTGGCTAGAAATATTGTTTCTAACACAGGTTTTAATGCTTTGGGAGGAGGGGTTTCAGGCACCACTATTTTGCAAAACAGTATTTTGTGGAACAATTTTAAAAGTACAGATTATGGTTTTATTGTGACCGCTAGTGAGCATGAAACGGGTTCTTTAACCGCTAATTATAGTTTAATAAAAGGGCATTTTTTAAATGATATTACAAATACCAATAATATAGACGCTACAATTGGAGGTTTTAATCCGTTATTTGTAAATGAAGCTAGTGGTGATTTTCGTTTGCAAATGGGTAGCCCACTTATTGATGCTGGTAATGATAGTTTTAATACAACACTATTAGATTTAGACGGCAATACACGTTTTGTAAGGACGATAGATATTGGAGCGTATGAAAATTTATCTAGTCTATCAACTCATGATTATAATTTAGATGGTGTATATGTATTCCCAAACCCAACTAAAGATTTTATAACTATAACCAACACAACAATAGATAGAGTGTTAGTTTATGACATAAATGGACGCAAAGTTTTAGAAACCACAAAAACCTATTTTTCAATTGAAAGTCTAGAAAACGGGGTTTATTTTGTTAGAGCTGAAAATAGCAATAAGGTAGCTATAAGGAAAATAATCAAACACTAATTAAGACTTTTTGGTTAGACAAATTATCTAATCATATTTGGTGGATAAGACTCGGTTGTTAACAACCGAGCTTTTTTGTAATTTTCTATGATGAAAAATTGCTCAAACATAAATTTCAAAAGTTTTATTATAGTAATTTCTCTTTTCATTCATTTTCTTGCATTTGCACAAAACCTTGAAAATACATATTTTTTTAAATCTATTACCACAGCAGAAGGGCTCTCTAACAATGTGGTTTTCGACACCCATCAGGATAAGGATGGTTATATTTGGTTTGCTACAAACAATGGTCTAAATCGTTACGATGGTTATTCCATCACAACTTTTTTTCACTCAGAAAAAGATAGTACCTCCATTGCTTCTAATGTCGTAAGATGTCTAACAGAAGATTTTCAAGGACAGCTTTGGGTCGGAACAAAAAATGGCTTAAATCGATTCAACAAAGACACACAAAGTTTTGAAAAGCCAATAATTCTTAAAGATTTTGGATTGCAAAATAATCAAGTGATGTCAATGCAACTTGATAAATCAAAAAAAATATGGATAACAATGGGCGATTTTATCGGTCAGTTTGACCCTGAATCCCTAACTGTAGGAAGCGTCAAGACCTTTAATAGCTTTATGGTTGATATTGCTCTGGCTAATGAAAACATATGGATTAGTAATGCGGATGGAGACATTTACAAATATAACATTGATTCCAAAATTTTAACTAAAAAAGCTTCAGCCATCCCAATCAATACAGTACACTATGGAGCGCATTCAAAATCTTTGTGGGCGCCAGCCGATTTTCAAATTAAAACCCAGTCTTTACCTATTAGATATTTGCCTACATTACCTGACAATGCCAACCCAAAACACTTCGTTGAATTAAATGCTCAAGTTTCTTGGATAGGTACAAATAATGGGCTATTTGAATATAATTATACTACCAAAAAACTGTCAAAGATATCATTAGGAAAATCTGCTTTAAGTAGCCAGGTAAGAAGTATATACAAAGACCCTAATGAAGGTGTTTGGGTCGGAACGCTTGGAGGAGTTTATCACTATGACCCCTACAGAAAAGTCTTTAATCATAATGATTTAGTTGAGGAGTCGGATGATATTATTATGGCGTTACACAAAGATGAGAATGGAGTTTATGCCAATACATTAGCTAACGGACTCTACTTTAAATCTCACAAGGCAATACAATACAAAGAGTTAGCTTTGCCTAAAACATTTCCTAAGGAGGGCTTATTTATTTGGGATTTAGAAACGGTTCCTGAAAACAATTATCCCCTTTGGATGTCAACCAATGACGGTATAATATGTCTTGACCCTAAAACTTTAGATTTTCAAAAATTAGAAATTCCACTAACTGAGAAAGACGAAAACATTTCTTTTTCCATGCTTAATAGTAAGCAAGATTTTCTTTGGGCAACAACGCACAGAGCTATTCATAAATTTAGGAAAAGAAATGGAGAATTGTTAGATTCTTTTGCATTAGATGACCGAATCGAATATCCAGGCATTCAAAAAATAATTGCATTAGATGACTACATTTTTATAGCAACAGAACATCAAGGGCTTTTTAAATTTCATTTACAATCAAGTGAAATTTCTGAAGTTTACTTAAAAGACAACAAGCAAGTTTTCGGTTCATCAATTTGGGATTTATACGTTGCTAAAAACAAACTATGGATAGGAACTAATGACGGACTTTATAGACTAAGTTCAGAAGATTTATTAATTGAACCCGTTTTAGAAGATACTCACGTAGTTTTTAGCATTGCTGAAGATGACTCTGGCATGCTTTGGTTGGGTTTGGACAATGGCATAAAAAGTTACAACCCTAATAATCAAAAAACAAAATACTATACTACAGTCGATGGGCTAAAGAATATAGAATTTAACAGAAAATCAGTAGTCAAAGATTCTATAGGGAACTTGTGGTTTGGAGGTGTTAATGGTATTACGTCATTTAATCCAGAACTAGTAAAAAAAGACAATCCAAATATTCCAGAGGTTCACATTAAAGACTTAAGAGTAGCCACTTCGGACTCTACATTTTCTATTTCTAAGTTTCAAGGCAATATTACCTTACCATGGAGACACAATACCATTGAACTAGACTTTGTTGGCCTCAGTTATACAAACCCACTTCAGAACAATTATAAATATATTATGGAAGGGCACGATCCTAATTGGGTTACCACCGATAAGCCTAATACGGCTAGGTATGTTAAGCTTCCCGTTGGCACTTATAATTTCAAGGTAAATGCAGCCAATAACGATAGAATTTGGAATACCGAAGGGGATAGCCTTAAAATAACCATTATTCCGCCTTTTTGGCGAACCAAAATAGCTTATTTATTATATGTCCTATCATTTTTAGGTCTTATTTGGCTATTTAGAAGACTAAAAACTTATCGCAAACGAATTTCTCAAGTGGAGCAAGAAAAAGACGTCATTGCCAAAAAAGTCGAAGAAAAATTTATCGTATTAAACAGCAAAACCAAAGTATATTTAAAAGATTTAAAATACATAAAAGCAGCAGGTAACTATTTGGAGTTTTATACCTTGGATAAAACTTTAATTGACCGCAACAAACTGAAACTTTTAGAAGAGCAATTACCACCAAATTTTATAAGGACACATCGCTCCTATATTGTCAACAAAAACTACATTATTTCTGCCAATAGTGCTTCAGTTTTTATAAAACCAGATGTTGAAACCCCTTTATCTAGACGTTTTAAAGGCAGCCTTAAATAACAAGGTCTACCATCCACTTTATTTTTTTTACCATTCATCACATTTTAAGATTAGCTATTGGATTCTGCAATAATTTTATTCCAAGTCAAAATCCGCATATTATGAAATCAAGAACTCTTTTTTATCCTTTTGTAAGGCAAATCTATTAGACATTTGTGAGCATTAATTTATGGTTAGCTACTCTTAGCCATAATATGTGGATAGTCCTTGCTTGGAAAACTGAGCAAGGGCTTATCAAAAGGTTATTCAACTTCAATTCTATAGTTATGAAAACAAAATTACCCTTTCTCATCTTTTTATTTTTCTCCCTAATCTGCTCTTCTCAAATAATCTGGACAGGAGGTGGAAGCGACATAAACTGGAATACTCCTGAAAATTGGAGTTCTAATATTATTCCAACTTCGATGGATAATGTTGAAATTCCTGCCGGCTTTACAGTGACAATAATGGGAGTTGCATCATGTCAGTCTCTAGAACTTAAGGGTTCTGCCATTCTTAATATAGATGGTGGCAGCTTTTTTAGTGCACAACCTTCTTTTTTTGAGACAGGAACAACAACTAATTGGGCAAGCGGTTCAATATCGTGTTCACTTTTAGTCAATCAAGGCACAATGAACCTAACGTCAAGCGGAGATAAATCCTTTATAAGTTCATCTATTGTAAATAACAATGGAACAATTAATTTTTTAGGTTCTGGAGATTTGTTCCTTCAAGACATCACTGTCCTAAATAATGAGTTTGATGGAACGATTGATATGGCTGCAGACGATGGAAATATTGATAATCTTGCTGGTCTTTCCATTCTAAATAACGAGGGCATAATTCGTAGAAGTACAACTTCGGGGGAAGCCCAAATACAGACCGTAGAATTCAACAATAATGGCGGTATTATACAAGTGGATAGTGGCACATTAGGAATTACAGGTTTTGGTGATAAAACCTTCACGGGCGGTTCGTACATTGTTTCTTCAGGTACCGTTTTAGATTGGGATAGCACAATAATTGTCTCGGGTTTTTTAATGGGAACCATTGAGGGCGATTTAAATTGGAACAGTACAATCGATGTTCCTGTATCGGCCACTTTTAATTTTACTGGAGGAGGAAGTTTCAATTGGACTGGCGGTAATTTAAATGGCGGCGGAATTTTAACCAATGAAAGCACTATCAATTTAATCGGAACTCCTAGTAAGGCTATACAAGATAATACAACCTTAAATAATTTAGGAATCCTAAATATTGCAGATACGGGAGATTTATTTATTCAGAGCGATAGTGTTTTAAATAACGAAGCTTCTGGTGTTATCGATATGCAAACTGATGGCGGAAATATCATCCAATCGGCTGGTGTGGGTATATTAAACAACTCAGGTTTAATACAACGTTCAACGTCTTCCGGAGAAGCTCAAATCACTTGTCCATTAAACAATAACGATGGCACAATCCAAGTTGAAAACGGTACGCTAACGTTCATCACGAGTGATAAAAGTTTAATAAATGGTATGTATAATGTATCCTCGGGAGCTGTTTTAAATTGGAATAGTTCTATGTCGCTATCTGGTGTATTATCTGGAGCTATTGATGGTACTTTAAATTGGGGCAATACCTCTGGAACTGTTAGTGTTCCTGTTTCAACTACTCTTAATTTTTCGGGGACAGGTGTTTTTAATTGGACAGGAGGACGTTTAGACGGAGGTGGTGTATTGACAAATCAAAGCACAATTAATTTTACCACTATTGGAACAAAAGTTATTCAAGGTGATACTACGTTTAACAATGCGGGAACTATTAATATTGCTGGTGGCGGTGATTTGTTTATCAATCAAGGTATTGTAAATAATCAGGCTTCTGGATTAATCGATATGCAATTTAATGAAGGAAATATCACCCGCTCTACTGGTACCTCGAATATTTTAAATAACTCAGGAGTAATAAGCCGCACAACCTCAACCGGAGTTGCTCGCATATTAATACAATTAAACAATTCTGGAACTATAGATGTACAATCAGGAATATTGGATATTGGAAACAATACCTTTCCATTTTTTAATCTTATAAATGGCGAAATAAAAGGGGTGGGTAGAGTGGAACTCCCGCTTATCGCCAACTACACAAATGATGGAGCTTTTTCGCCCGGAGCATCACCTGGCACATTAACTGTTGTTGGCGATTTTGAATCTACGGCAAATTCTGTATTGGACATTGAGCTCGATGGATTAGCCCAAGGAACACAATATGATCTCTTGGCAATAACGGGCAATGCAGATTTTAACGGTAACCTTCAGGTTGCATTAAATTTTGATGCTGATGTTAATGACGAATTTATCATCGCAACAACCACAGGAACTATTAATAGTTGTAATTTTCCTGCTATGATTTCTGCTTCTTTCGGTGGATTTGATTATGAATTCAGTGTTGTATGTAGAAATAACAATGAGCTTGTTCTGACAGTGACTAACGAAACGCTTTCCAGTGATGAATTTGAACTAAATACGATTTCTGTCTATCCGAATCCAACCCGTGGATCTGTCTTTATTCAAGGTGATGCGCTTTCAAAAATCACGCTTTTTGATTTAAATGGCAGAAAAATACTTGAAACAAATAACAAAGAATTGACTATTCAGCATCTAAATAACGGTATTTACCTACTGGAAATTACAGACACAGAAGGGAAACAAGCCATTAAAAAAATCGTTAAATACTAATTGAATATCGACTAGGACCTATTGACTAAATATTTAAACAGATAAAGCTCAGTGGTCTTCGGACTATTGGGCTTTTATATTGTAAGTTGTTTTCCGAGATATACCAATTTACTCTTAGCATCAATCTCTTTTTCTACATCGTCATCAAGCGAAGGAATAATATGTATCACATCCCTGCTTGTTTTAAGAAACAAGGGGATTCGATCTTTGTCGGATTTTATGTTTTCTAAAATAGTGTTGTAGGATTCCAGATCCTTTACTGGAATTTCTCTAATTTCAGGATAGTTTTCAGAAACCTGTATGAGGTTATTAAAATCATCAGATAGGGTAAAAACACCATCTTCTGGAGAAATAGAGCCATTCTCCAATTCAGCTTTAGACGCTAATCTAAACGAGCCATTCTCGCCAAACTGTGCACCAAATTTTTCAACGGCATAGCGGTTAATGTCCGCATTACCCGTTAATGCCAATAAATAACCAATATCACTAAACTCTACATTATCCTTTAAGGTGTCTGAATATATATTTTCTGTATGCGCCTCAATACCCATTTGCTCAGCTTCACTTACATTATTCTGGTTGCTATCTACCAAAACGACGTGTCTTCCGTTATCGATTAAATATTGAGCAACAAGACGAGACACCTTTGAAGCTCCAATAATTAATATACCCTCAGACTTTATTAGGAATACTCCCGAGACCCTTGCAAATAAACGTGCCGTAGTAGCGTTTAAAAGTACTGTGCCTAAAACAATCATAAATACCAATGGCGTAATATATTCAGCACCCACAACATCCTCTGCTCTAAGTTTACTTCCAAAAAGTGAAGCTATACCTGCTGCCACGATACCTCGAGGACCGACCCAACTGATAAACATTTTTTCGTTCATTTTGAGTTTTGATCCCTGTGCGCTAACAAATACCGCTAAAGGTCTTATAATAAGAACTACTACTAAAAATAAGGCTAATGTCTCCCATCGGTATAGAAGCATAAGGTCATCATAATTAATATTAGCGGATAGTAATATGAAAAGTATAGATATTAGTAGTACGCTTAGTGATTCTTTAAAATAGAGCAATTCTTTAATGCTATCAAGCTTGCTATTGCCTATTACCATTCCCATAACTACTACAGCAAGCAGACCAGACTCATGGGCAAAAATTTCGGACTCGATAAATACCAATAATACCACAGATAGTGAAACTACGTTGAGCAAATAGTGTGGAATAAACTTTTTGTTAATCGCAAAAACTAAAGCGTGTGCAAAGGTGAAACCAAAAGTGGTTCCAAAAAGAACAATCTTCCCAAATTCTATTAAAGCAGTCTTGGTAAACCCCACTTCACCACCAACAAAAATAAATTCAAAGACTAATACCGCTACCAAAGCTCCTATTGGATCTATGAGAATGCCTTCCCACTTTAATACTGTTGAAACATCGCGCTTCAATGGTATATTTCTTAATATCGGAGTAATAACGGTTGGCCCAGTGACAATAATTAATCCAGAAAACAAAAAACACAAGTCCCAGCTTAAACCAAATAAATAATGTGCCAAGACGGCTGCGCCAAAAAAAGTAACCGCCGCGCCAACCGTTATTAATTTAGTAATCACTGGTCCAACGTTTCTTATTTCACTACGCTTAAGTGTAAGCCCTCCTTCAAAAAGTATAATACTAATAGCTAGAGACACAAAATAAAATAACCCTTCTCCCGGAAAGAGACCTCTTTTATGCTCGTCATTCCAGATAGGTTCAATCCATTTGGTGCCATCTTCGTTAATAAACTCTGCAGCTATAGGGCCGACTAACAAACCTATAAGGATTAATGGTAAAATTGCGGGGATTTTAAATTTCCAAGCAACCCATTGCGCTAAGATTCCAAGAATTATAATACCAGCTAATTCTACCATACTTAAGTTTTTTAATCCCTTCGAAAATAGCTTTTTTTTTACAACCCAAAAAATCCTAATAAAATCAAAAGAGCTTTAAGTATTACACGCTAATTTGGTAAATTGCGCAACTATGCAATTATATCCTATTAATGCCGGCAATTTTAAACTCGATGGAGGTGCTATGTTTGGTGTTGTGCCTAAATCTCTTTGGACAAGAACCAATCCGGCAGACAGCAATAATATGATTGATATTGCGGCACGCTGTTTGTTAATTGAAGATGGTAATCGTTTGGTTTTAATTGATACTGGGATGGGAAATAAACAGAGTGAGAAGTTTTATGGGTATTACTTCCTTTGGGGTGATGACACTATAGATAAGTCACTGGCTAAATATGGTTTTCATAGAGATGATATTACAGACGTTTTTATGACCCACCTACATTTTGACCATTGTGGTGGCAGCATTCAGTGGAACAAAGAAAAAACAGGTTATGAACCTGCTTTTAAAAACGCATATTTTTGGAGCAATGCAGACCATTGGCAATGGGCAACACAACCTAACAGGCGTGAAAAAGCATCTTTTCTCAAAGAGAACATTTTACCTATGGAAGCGAGTGGACAATTAAAGTTTACTGTACTTCCAGATGATAAGATTCTTAAAGATTCTAAATTGGGGTTCGACATTTTCTTTGCAAACGGCCATACGGATAAGCAAATGATTCCTATAATTAACTATAAAGGAAAAACCCTTTGCTTTATGGCAGATTTATTGCCAACTGCTGGTCATTTGCCATTGCCGTTTGTTATGGGTTACGACACAAGGCCCTTGTTAACCTTAGATGAAAAAGAATTATTTCTTAATAAGGCGGCAGACCACAATTTTTATCTATTTTTAGAGCACGATGCACATAACGAAATCATCACCGTTAAACGTACAGAAAAAGGAGTGAGGCTTAATAAAGTTTTTACTTGTAACGACATATTTAATTAATAACTAATAACACTAACTATGACAATGAATTACAAACTATTGGGTTATATAGGTTTTTTTGCAACATTACTACTAGGTTGCGGTTCTGCGGCTGATATTCTATCCACTCCTATAGAAAATATCGATACATCTCCCTTAAAGGTTGCTGAACTAACAGAGGCCGAAAAGAAAAATTGGGGGCACTTAGATTTAGAAAAGGATACCATTCCTGGTATGGCTGTAGATAGAGCTTATGATGAGCTTATAAAAAAGAAAAAAGGCGTAAAAGTTATCGTTGCAGTTATTGATTCTGGTATTGATATAGATCACGAAGATTTAGATGATGTGATCTGGACGAATAAAAAAGAGACTCCTAATAATGGAAAAGATGACGATAATAATGGCTATGTTGATGATGTCCATGGTTGGAACTTTTTGGGAGATGCATATGATGAACAGCTGGAATACGTTAGAATATTAGCCAGCGGGGACAAATCTAATCCAGATTATACTGCTGCTGAAACTAAATACGAAGAGGACTATCAAACATGGACAAGTCGCAAAACACAGTACGATCAAATTGCACAAGCAGTAAAGAATGCTGACGACACCTTAAAAAAACATTTTGGAAAAGATGATTATACAATTGAAGAGGTTAACGCTATTAAAACAGAAGATCAAACGCTGTCACAAGCTAAACAAATTGCGCAAAATATAAATGCTAACGGTTTAACAATGGCCAAAGCCAACGAGGAGATTAAAGATGCTCAAGAGTCAATCAATGAGCGCTTAAATTATAATTTAAACAAAAGCTTTTCGGGGCGTAAAACTGGAGATGACGTTAACGACCTTTCTGATACCGGTTATGGTAATGGCAATGTAAAGCCTGTAAAAAAATCTGAAGCACATGGCACTCATGTCGCTGGTATTATTGCTGCAGAACGCAACAACGGAAAAGGTGCTAATGGAGTAGCAAATAATGTAGAAATTATGTCTTTAAGAACTGTTCCCAACGGAGATGAGTACGATAAAGATGTTGCTTTAGCTATACGTTATGCCGTAGATAATGGTGCAAAAGTTATAAATGGAAGCTTTGGAAAGTCTTTCTCACCTCATTCAGAATGGGTAAGAGATGCAATTAAGTATGCTTCAGACAACGATGTGGTTTTTGTTCATGCGGCTGGCAACGATAGTAAAAATGTTGATAAAGTGCCTAACTTCCCAGACGATAATGTTGATTTTGTTGAGGTTTCAAACACTTATATAAGAGTTGGTTCTTTAACTCAAAAGTACGGCTCTAAAATGGTCTCAGGCTTCTCAAATTATGGTAAAAAGAATGTAGATATATTTGCCCCAGGTTCTGCTATTTATTCAACAATGCCAGAAAATGAATACGATTTTAATGGTGGTACCTCTATGGCCGCTCCTGGTGTAGCTGGTATTGCTGCTTTAATTCGTTCTCAGTATCCTAATTTAAACGCTGCTCAAGTAAAACAAGTGATTTTAGATTCCGGATTGCCTCTAACAACTAAGGTTGTTGTGGGCGGAGATGCTTCAAACGTAAAACCGTTTATTGAGCTATCCTCTTCTGGGAAAATAGCAAATGCATACAATGCATTAATTTTAGCTTCAAAAATTAAATAAGCTAACAACAGTCATATAACAAGCTGTGACTATATATATAATCAACCTTTAAGCTTGTTAATAAATTACAGATTATTAAAAATATTATATATGAAGACATTCTTTTTAGGCCTTTCTTGTTATGTTATGTTATGTTCTTTTGGATCTACAAAAGCTTTTGCTCAAAGCCCTTCAATACAAACAATAGGTTGCAATTGGCAACAACATGTAGATTACGACATGGAAATTGATATGGACGTTAACACATTTCAATATAAGGGAAAGCAAAAATTAGTTTATACCAACAATTCCCCAGATGTATTGAATCGTGTCTATTACCATTTATATTTTAATGCTTTTCAACCTGGCAGTGAAATGGATGTGCGCTCGCGTACCATAGCAGACCCTAGTCCTAAGATTGGTGAGCGCATTAGTAAACTTAAGCCTAACGAAATAGGTTATATAAAGGTAAATTCTTTAATGCAAAACGGAAAAGCTATTTCGCATGAAACTGTAGGTACTGTATTGGAGGTAAAGTTAGATAAGCCTATACAACCTGGTGAAAAAGTAACTTTTAACATGGATTTTGACGCACAAGTGCCTTTGCAAATCCGTCGTTCTGGTAGAAATAATAAAGAAGGGGTGGCTTTGTCTATGACGCAGTGGTACCCAAAATTAGCGGAATATGATGATGAAGGCTGGCATGCTGACCCATATATAGGGCGCGAATTTCATGGTGTTTGGGGAGACTTTAATGTAAAGCTAACTATTGATAAAGATTATGTTGTTGGTGGGACAGGGTATTTAAAAGAAGAGTCTAAAGCTGGCGGAAGAAAAAAAACACTGCATTTTGAAGCACCAAAAGTCCATGACTTTACTTGGGTTGCAGATCCTGATTTTATTCATGATACTTTAGAAATGTCCAATGGACCTACCTTGCATTTTTATTACAAAAAAGACCTGGAGCCTAAATATCTTGAAAATTGGAAAAAACTACAGCCAGATACCGCTAAGTTAATGGAGTATTTTAGTAAAAATATTGGGCAATATCCTTATAAGCAATATTCTGTAATTCAAGGTGGTGATGGCGGTATGGAATATGCTATGTGCACTTTGATTACAGGTCAGCGTAGTTATGGTAGCTTATTGGGTGTTACTGCCCACGAGATGGCCCACACCTGGTTTCAGTTTTTATTGGCCACTAACGAAGCTAAACACGAATGGATGGATGAAGGGTTTACAAGTTATATTTCAACACTTGCCGAAAATGAACTCAGGGACGCCAAAAGCGATAACCCTTTGGTTGGTTCTTACAGAGGATATATTGCCTTGGCAAACTCAGGTTATGAGCAACCTTTAACAACACATGCAGATCGTTATAAGTACAATCAAGTGTATGGAGTTGCAGCATATAGTAAAGGTGCTGTTTTCTTAGCGCAATTGGGTTATGTTATAGGAGAGGATAACCTAAAGAAAACCATTAAAAAGTACTTTGAAGACTTTGCGTTTAAACACCCTAAACCTATGGATATCGTGAGAACAGCTGAGCGAGTTACTGACCTTGAACTAGACTGGTATTTAATAGATTTCGGGCAAACCACAAACACAATCGATTATGGGGTAAAATCTATTGAAGACAAATCAATTACTTTAGAACGTATTGGTTTAATGCCAATGCCTATTGATGTATCTGTTACCTATACCGATGGTTCAAAAGAAGCGTTTTATATTCCATTACAAATGATGCGTGGTGAAAAACCAACCTCAGCAACCATAGTTAATGATTGGGCTTGGGCTATGCCAACATATGTCTTTGAGGCTAATAAAACTGTAAAATCTGTTGAGATTGACCCTTCGCAAATGATGGCTGATGTTAAACGTAAAAATAATACACTAACTGTAGAGTAAATCTATGCTTATATTTTTTGGACTACGGTCTGCACGTATAGAATCCCGAAAGATTAATGCAAGTACGTCTTGCCAACATTGTCAAAGCGAAAATTCTTTTGTAGCTAGTATATACGGTAACTATTTTCATATATTTTGGATTCCTGTATTTTCTACTGGTAAAGCTATTGTTGTTGAATGCTCACACTGCAAAAAGACGTATCACTTACAAGATTTGTCTTCAGAAAACCAGTTAGTGATTCAAAACTCATTTGCCGAAAATCCTCCTAAAAAAGCGCAATGGCTTAATCTTGGGTGTTTTGTTATACTCGCTTTTATCCTATTTATCGTATGTGCTGTGATTTATGCTAAAATTGTTTCTGGCTTTGATGATGATTACGATGAGGGCTTTGATGATGATTACCCATATGAAGAAGTTAATAGTGATTACAAGAGCAATGACGATATTGAAGATTACGTCATAGAAGCCCCAAAACCCGCGTGGTTTAGGGTTCTAAAAAAGGACATTCTTAAATCAGAACTTTATCCAACTGAAGAGTTTGAACCCATTAGTTACGCTTTATTTAAATGTCTAGATCCAGACACTATTAAACTCGGCAAGGAAGACGTGGGCTATTTTTACAGAATCGAAGACGATAAGATCTTAATACTATTGGAGGTGTGGAATTATAAAGAACTAAACGATACAGAAAAAGCCATTGTATATTCGAAAATTGATCGCTGTTTAGATGATATTTTAAAAGAAGAAAATTATGAGCGTTACGTTGGTATTTATTATGAGGGAGAGTTAAAAATGCAAAAATCACCAAATGGCATGGTAAAAGATAGTACGGCAAAAGATGCGGAATTATTGAAAGAGTTTTATGATGAGTTAATAATTTATTAAAGCTGTTTGTAAATAATCTTAAATCACAAATCTTATAAATTGCTTTTCTTGGTCTTCAGTAAATGTTACGTCTCCTGTTAAACTCTCCGAAAATTTATTAGCTACTAATAGTTGTATTAAAGCCTCTCTCACAAACACAGAACTTCTTGCAATTGTTTGGTAGATTAAGTTGTCCCAAACAACAAGTTCGTCTTGCGAAGTCAGTTCTTTAGCGTCATTAATGTTTTCTGAGATTGCAACATGTGATAGTGCGTTTTTATTTCGCATTAACCACGATGAGAAGTTGTAAAGATCTTCGTTAACTTTTTTACATATGTTTTGTTTTTGAAAGGAGAGTGTGAATTGGCAAAATCGTCCCCTGCACCTAACAATGCCTGCTTTTTTTTCTATTAATTGTAGACTTCGCAATGTCACAAACCTAAATAGGTTGTTTTTAATGTTTTGACTCATTTTAATTGTTCTAAAGTTTATACTAATTATTGAGCTCCTGTTTTGGAATATGTTATTGTTAAATTATCTTTTTACAAAAAATGATTTTAAATTCTAGGGATTTTGCTTTTAAAACATCACAAATGTTTAATTTTAAAGTGTTTTTTGTAAAAAGTTTAATTTTAAAAACTATTAGTCATGGAGGGTGTCGACGAAAAAATATCAGCAATTATTAATCATTTTCACCTTAATAATTTTTCGTTTTCTAAACGCATTGGTGTTACCGGAACCACCATAGACAGTATTGTTAATGGGCGTCCGCAACCAGACGGCACCAGAAAGAAGACCAAACCTGGTTATGACGTTCTTACCGCTATTATAGATACGTTTAGTATAAATCCCGATTTTTTGTTTGGCAAGAGTAAGGAGATGCTAAAATCTAATGTTAGTAATACTCAAACATATTCAGGAATACCGCAGGTAATTGCTGTTAATCAAACTGGCGATGAAAATGTAATTTATGTACCAATAAAAGCCCGAGCAGGTTATTTAGATGGTTATGGTGATCCTGAATATATAGAAACTTTACCGTCATTTAATATGCCTCACCTTACAAATGGTACATATCGTTGTTTTGAGGTAAAAGGCAACTCTATGGTAAGGACATTTTTTGATAGTGATTTGGTCTTTGGTAAATATGTTGAAGACCTAAGGGATATTAAAGATGGTAGAATTTATATCGTAGTGAGTAAAAATGATGGCATTGTTCTAAAGCGTGTTATTAATAGAATTGCCGAGCATAATAAGCTAATTTTAAAAAGCGATAATAAAGATGGTAATTATCCTACTTATACAATTAATGCGGAGGAAGTAGTTGAGGTATGGCATGTTACTATGTATGCCTCCGAGCAAATGCCCGAGCCTGTAGATATATACGATCGTTTACATGAATTAGAAAGTAAAATTGTGGATTTAGAAGGTGCATTACAACGAAAGCTTTTAAATTAGTCCTTAAGCCAAGACTCATTTTTATACATTTCCTTTTTAGAAACACGCTCCCTATTGTATAGAAGCACATGTGTTTTATCTAGTTGTTTATTTCTATAGCCAAATAAGTGAAATATAGATTTAGCCATAAATCGTGTTACAGATAAATTCGCTTTTAAAATACCTTTTTGTTTATTGCGCCAAGTGATTCCGGGAAGAACGGTTAATAGGCTATCGGCTTTTATTTGTCTTAAAATTTCTGAAAGCTTTAGGAAAAATTCAGGTATTCGTCTAATAATAAAAAACCCATCATTGCCTGATTTCTGATAGAGTGGCATAAAAAGTTTGGCATTGAATTTTGAATAAATTTCAATATCATTAGATATGGCCAACAACGTTCCTTTCTTAATATCTTGAAAACTCTCAAAACCTTTTAACATTTCAAAATTCTCTTTAGGTTTAATGTGATGTTTGTATATAACTTCAAAAATTGAGGTGATATCGTCACATGATCTTTTTAGTACATTTTCGGCCCTATCTGCATTAATATGCTTTGCGTTTCCTGCTTGTTTTAATGCTAAAAGAATAAAAGCTTCACAATTAGAAATTGCAACAGGGTCTGTATGTTGCCCAGCCTCAAAACCAAGAGACACATAACCTAAAGTGTTGAGATAACTTAAAAGTGGCCCATCTAAATACTCTTCTATACCTAAGACAATTGGAACGGGAAAACAGCCTGAAAACTTTCTGTTAATTAAAGCGTCGTTAATAGTAATAAACGGAAGTGTTTTACTAGAGGTGGTGTGTAGGTCTATAAAGTATACAGGATTCTTAATTATGGCTAAAAGCTTTTTTAAAAAACTAAATAACTCTTGTTGTTCCTGTTCTTCTTCGTTTAAAAAAGTATTAATCTTTAAATTATTTAATTGTTTGGACGTCCACATTCTGTTGAGGTCGGACTTTAAAAAACGTTTGTTTTTTTCTAAAGCTTTAATGTTTCCATAAACCCCATATATTTCGCCACAAATATCTTTTGGTGTAATGGTTTTTAATACATTGTCTAAAGCCCTAACACCCGCATACTCATTACCATGTACGCCAGCAAAAAAGACTATTGTAGCTCCAGGGTTTTTACCAATAATATGATGAAAAACTCGATTTGATGCTTCTGTGTGTGTTTTATTTACCTTAAGGTCAGTATACGTCATTTTATAAATCATTAGAGGTTATAATACCTAATAATTCTTTATTTCTAACTACGGGCAGACAATTGATATTGTGTTTTTTCATTAACCTTTTAGCCTTATCTAAAGGTGATTCTTGCGAAATTGTAATTAAGTTTCTTGTCATTACATCTTTAACACGTAGGTGTAGGTCTTTATTTCCAAGCTTTATCAAATCTGTCCAGGTTAATAACCCTGTTAATTGCTTTTTCTTATTTATTACTGGTAAGTGGTGAATTTTTTTCCATTTCATAATATTACTTACCAGCTCTAAACTATCATTTTGATCTACAAGAAGCATTTTAGTATTCATATTGTGCTTTACAATACGACTGATGTCTATTTTTAGGTTTTCATCGGGGTTGAAAATTCCCCATTGATCCACCGTTTTTTCTTCAAGTTGATGTTTATACATAAAAGCTGTAATATTCTGAAGCGCTTCAAAATTGGTTTTGGTTTTCTGAAGGTTTCTAAAGTTTTCTACCATCCATTGCGCCCCATTGTGAGATATAGTGCGGTGTTTAATGATTGTAAGGTATCTGTTAATATCATCTTCTGCTATTTGAACACTCCTTAGACCGTCATAAGCCATAGGTAAAAATTCATCCATTATTAAATCCTTTGCAGAGATTAACTTACCATTCCATTTAAACTGAGTTTCCATACCATTTCTTGCTGCTTTAAAGAAATTACTTTTAATGTCTTTAAAATCCATTTTTTTATGGATGTCCTTGTACTTCTCTGATTGTCCCAGCATTAAACCTACCCAAAACACCATATTTGCTATTTCATCTAAAAGAGTTGGGCCAGAAGGTATGTATCGACATTCTATTCTTAAATGAGGCTTTCCACCTCCAACACCATAGCATACACGGTTCCATTTATAAACCGTACCATTATGTAGTTGTAATGCTCTTAATTTGGGAATTTCACCTCGTTCTAACTGCTCTAAACTATCATCATGTTCATCTGAAGTAAGCAAGCTTCTAAATATTGATATATGATCCCTAAAAATATCACTCACTGACCCACTCTCCCAATCGGTTCCAAAGCTTACTCTCGATTGTTTTTCGTTATAAATAAAAGAGTTTGCTCTAGTATCTATACTTTGTGTAAATAAAGCAATTCGGGTTTCTGCCCAAAGCTCTCTACCAAACAAAATTGGAGAATTGGCACAACTGCTTAATACGGGTCCGGAAATGGCTTGAGCCCAATTATATTTTTCTACAAATTCATCTGGGTGAATCTGCAGATGTGTTTGAAAACTCGTATTACAAGCTTCTAGCATCACACTATCATGAATTAGATTTAACTCATTAACTCCTTTTATGTTGATATTAAAACATTCTCTTCTGGAATTTTTTAAAGCATTATTTAATACATGATATCTAGACACATCTGTCATATAGTTTTCTGAAATATGCTTGAGTCTTAAGGTGGGTAAAATCCCTGTTAGCAAAATTTTTGAGTCTTTTGTATTAGCAATTTCCTTGGCTTTTTTAAGTAATGTGCTAAGTTGATTTTGTAATGAAGAAAAGCAATTTCCACTTAGAATTATGGGATCTGAGTTAATTTCAAGATTGTATTTTCCAATCTCTGTGGTGAAATGTTCATCATTAATAGCCTCTAAAATATCGAGATTATTATTATTAGGAAAAAATTGATTCGTAGTAATGCAGAACTCTTGCTCTGCTCCAATTCTAATAGGTTCTTTTTCAATTAAATCATTTTTAAGCATTATATCCAAAGCTTCTAAGTCTCTAACAAGATGGTGAATATATAATGCCTTATCTTTGGGGTTTTTAAGTTGTTTTACATCTAAATGTCCCATAATTAAAGCTGTAAAATTGATTAGTTCTTGTAAGTTACTCTAAATAAAAGGCTTAAAACATGATTTTTATCATGGGTAATTTTTGAGTTGCTTTGGTAATGTAAAATACTATTCTAAATTTATGTCAGTTACACACCTATATATGTCGTTTAAATACAATAAAAAAGATAAACTCAAGAGTAAGAAACGCATTGATATGTTATTTAATGAAGGTAAGTCTATAACGGTCTATCCGTTACGCTTAATTTATCTAAAAACTGATTTTAACGATGGTAGTGTTCTAAAAACTGGTGTTTCGGTCAGTAAAAAACTCCATAAAACAGCAGTAGCTAGAAATAGAATTAAACGTCTCTTAAGAGAAGTATATAGGCTTAATAAACCTCTATATTTTAACAATAGTTCAACATCTTATGCGTTTATGATTTTATACCTTAGCAAGGATGGAACAACTTTTGAGAAATTAAACGATAGTATAAAAGCGTTGTTTGAGAAATTTGTCGATAAAACTTCTGGCTCATGAAAAAAATATTACATAAAAAAATTATCATTCCAACAATAGCTATTGTTGTATTTTTTAGCGCAACAGCATTTAAGAATGATTTTTTTGAAATCGCTAAACAAATAGAAATCTTTACTACATTGTTTAAAGAACTCAACATGAACTATGTTGATGATACTAATCCTGGCGATTTAATGGACACTGCTATAAAAAGCATGTTGGATGATTTAGATCCCTACACGCAATTTTATAACGAACAAGATGTTGAATCTGCAAGAATTAACAATGCTGGTGATTATACGGGTATTGGTGCTAAAGTCTTAACTTTAAAAGATAAATTAGTCATTATAGAACCTTATAAAAACTATGCTGCTGACAAGGCTGGTCTTAAAGCTGGTGACGAAATTATAAAGGTAGATAATGTCACTGTTTCAGACTTTAAGGAGGATGCTGCTAATCTCCTTCAGGGCGCAGCTGGCACTGAGGTTAATGTCACTTATAAACGTCAGGGAAAAACTAATACTGTGAAAATCATTAGAGAATCGCTTGAAATTAAAGCGGTTCCTCATTATTCAATGATTGATGAAAAAACAGGTTATATTGTTTTAAGAAAATTTAATGAAAAAGCTGCTGCTGAAACTCTAGGTGCACTACGCGCTTTAAAAAATCAGGGGGCCAAACAACTTGTTTTAGATTTAAGAGGTAACCCTGGAGGTTTATTAAACGAAGCGGTAAATGTGACTAATATTTTTGTGCCTAAAAACCAGTTAGTAGTAACCACAAAATCTAAAGTTAAAAAATACAATAAAACCTATTATACCAAACGTGATGCTATAGATACTGAAATTCCTTTAGTGGTATTAATTGATGGTAGTAGTGCTTCTGCCAGTGAAATTGTTTCTGGTGCTTTACAAGATATGGATAGAGCTGTTGTAATTGGTGCACGTAGTTTTGGTAAAGGTTTGGTTCAGAGACCAAAATCGTTAACCTATGGAACACAAATGAAGATAACTATTTCGAGATATTACACGCCATCTGGGCGTTGTATACAAGCGTTAGATTATTGGAACAGGGATAAAAATGGTAAAGCAACACGTGTTAAAAAAGAAAATTATAATGCATTTAAAACCCGTAATGGTCGTTATGTTTTTGATGGTGGTGGTGTACAACCAGATGTAGAAATAGAATTATCTAAACAAACACCTATAACCAAAGCTATATTGAATGAAAATTTAATTTTCAACTTTACAACTCAGTATTATTATAATAATAAAGTTGAAGACCTAAATAGTTTTAAATTATCAGATTCTGATCTTAATGAGTTTAGATCTTATTTAAAAACTACAGGTTTTAATTTTGAAACTAAGACTGAAAAAGCCTTAGATAATGCAATTGCAATTGCAAAAGAAGAGGAACTTAATGATGTAATTAAATCAGAAATAAATGACTTAACTAATGCTTTACAAACCTACAAGTCTAATGCTATTAATGCAAATAAGGCACAGTTAAAGTCATTGTTAACCGACGAAATTATAAAACGCTATTTTTATAGTGAGGGTTTATATGATTATTATACAGCTAATAATACAGAGATTAAAAAGGCTTTAGAAATCCTTAATAATCCTAAACAATATGCTAGTATTTTGAGATAGAGCATAAAATTATCTATATTTATAATTATAGAATTTTTATAATTATAAAAAATTCAACATAAATGAAGGCCCTACTTCTTTTTATAACCCTTAGTTTTCAACTTGCTTTTGCTCAAAAGGAGATAAAGCATCAAGTGTACTTTCTTACAGATCAATATGAGATTCCGGAGACTGAAGAAAGCCGTCTTTTACTATTCTTATCTGAAATAGAAAACATGGATATTAGAAAAATTTCTATTTATGGTTTTTGTGACGATAGAGGTAGTGATTCGTATAATATGGTTTTATCACAACAACGTGCAGATGCTATAAAAGAAGTCTTTTCTAATAATGAGTTTGACGAATCTGTTATTACTAATGTAGATGGAAAAGGTGAGATTTTACTTAATGTTGTAAATGATATCGACCTTTATAAAATTCGTGGATTAAATCGTAAAGTAGAAATTATTGTACAGCCTTACGATCCTCCGCGAGTAAAAGTAGAACAACCTAAAAAAGAAACTACCGAAGAACTTTTAAGTGGAGATCTTAAAGAAGGTGATAAAATAAAATTAGAAAATATTTTATTTAGAACTGGTTACAGTTACCTCACTAAACAATCTAAAGCTGTTTTAGATAATATCGCTGATATTCTTGTAGAGCGGACTGATATTTATTTTACTATTGAGGGACATGTTTGTTGTACTCATGGTACACGAGATGCTATAGATCGTAAAACTAAAAAACGAAATCTATCATTAGCGAGAGCTAAAACCGTGTATGATTATCTTGTAGATAAAGGAGTAAAACGATACAGAATGAGGTTTGTGGGACAGAAGAGAAAATTTCCTCTTGGTGGCGAACCAGAACTCGATAGACGTGTAGAGATTTTAGTAACCAGAATTGTTAAACCAAAATCTTCTAACTAAGATTTAAGCATATTTATATGAGGTATACCATCTTCAAGGTACTCCTCTCCTACTTCGAAAAACTCTAAATTATTATAAAAGCGTTTTAAATAGGTTTGAGCAGAGATTCTAATTCTAGATGCGTTATAAAAATCTTTTAGTACTTCAACTGAAGCTTTCATAATGTCATAACCATATTTATGTTCTCGTTCAGATTGCTTTACTACTACTCTACCAATACTAGCTTCTTCAAAATAGTAGCCTGGTTTAAAAACACGTGTATAAGCTACTAATTTTCCATTTTTATATCCTAAAACATGTAAGGCCTTTTGATCTTTACCATCTATATCTTGATACACACAATCTTGTTCTACGACAAAAACTTCTGCTCTTAATTGTAATAGATCATAAAGTTCTTTAGTAGTTATCTCTTGAAATGTTTTCGTTTTAATTTCTAACATAATAATTTAATTGCAATGGGTTGTTGGAATTATCAATCCTGTACAATGACATCCTTTGCATCACATTTACCAAATTCTGGTTGAATGTTAATATGATTAATTTCATATTTATGATACACTAATTCTTCTATCTTATTAAGAATCTTATCAAATTCAGATAATGTAATATCTTCATTGAAATCTATATGTGCTTCAAGATGAATTTCATCTTCATTTAACTGCCAAATATGAACATGATGCACATTTTTAATAACATCTATAGTTTGAATATCTTCAACAATAGCATTTACTGAAGTAGATTTTGGTGTGAATAACATTAATACTTTAAAGGAATCTTTTAATAAATTCCAGCCCATTATAATTAAATAAACAGCTATAGCAAATGTTAATACACTATCAATCCACCAGACTTGATAGAATTTCATTAATAAGCCACCTATCAAAACAGCAATGCTTGCCATCATATCTGTTAATAGATGCAGATAAGCACTTTTCATATTCATATTATCATCTGCATTCTTTTTAAGTAACAATACGCTAAAGCCATTGCCTAATATCGCAATAACAGACAACCATATAACTAAATTAGATTTTATTTCCTCTGGATTTTGAAAACGTTCTACAGCTTCAAAAATGAGTAGAATGGCTACAACAATTAATGTAGCAGCATTAATAAACGCTGCTAAAATTTCAGCACGCTTATAACCAAAAGTGCGTTTTAATGACGCTTTTTTCTTTACGAGCTTATTAGCAATTAAACTAATAACAAGAGATACAACATCGCTAAAATTATGAAGCGCATCACTTAATAATGCTAAGCTACCAGATATTAAACCACCTACAATTTGCGCAACCGTAATAGCAATATTTAATAGTATTGAAATAAAAAGATTACGACCATTAAGATCGTGAGCATGTGAGTGGTTATGTGAGTGCGAATGACGCATTATATATCAATTAAAATTGATATCTTATATGTTATAGTACTTAGCACGACAATGGAATTTTATCCACGCGGTTTTGATGACGACCGCCTTCAAACTCAGTATTTAAAAATACGTCTACCATTTTAATAGCTTGAGGAATAGATGTAAAACGAGCAGGAATACAAATAATATTTGCATTATTATGAAGGCGAGTTAATTCAGTGATTTCACTCGTCCAACACACTCCTGCCCTAACTTTTTGATATTTATTAGCAGTCATCGCTACACCATTTGCGCTACCACAAATTAAGATGCCACAACCTACTTTACCATCATTAACATCTTTAGCGACAGGATGTACAAAATCTGGGTAATCTACACTATCTAAAGTATCTGTTCCATAATTAGTGAGCGTATATCCTTTAGCTTCTAAATGTTTAACGATAGCTTGTTTATAATCTGGACCTGCGTGATCGTTACCTATTGAAATTGTCATCAATTTATAGTTTTAAATTATTTCCGCCACAACGGAAATTTCAATAATTTACCTTTTTACAAAATTACAAATAATAAAATCTAGTTAATAGCTGTATGTATTACTTGTTAATAACTGTTGACAAGTCTTAAAAAGAAAAATTAGGTTTATCTAAATAATTTTTCAAACCAAAATAAGATTTTAAAAACCTAATTAGTTAGCTATTTTTTTCGAGGAAGTTATTAATAACAGCTGTGAAGGAAATCAACAGAATTTTATAAAAAACATATGAGTATTTTCTATTAACAAGGGTTATTAACAACTGTGAATAGAAATTTAAATACCCTTTAAAATGAGTCAATTAAAATTTATAAAGGTGTTAATTACTTATGAAGTAAATCTGATAAGTCACTTCTCAAAATAAAATACTAAAAAGTTATACTAACTATTAACATACTATAATAAGCATCATTTTATTTTTTAAATTTTAAAAGAAAAATTATAATATAAATATATATGTTGATAAGTGATTTTTAAAACTTTGGTGACATTTTAAAATTTTATCGATTAGATGATAAACTCTAATTCTAAATAATTTTTAAAATGAAACGAATTTTTATCTTTTTAGTCATCATTTCTTCTTTATATAATTTAAATAGTCAAACATTAATAGGTCAGGAATTATTTGGTAATGTAGCACAAGAGCGTTTCGGTTCAAGAGTAGATATCAGCGCAGATGGTCAGACCTTAGCTATAAAGACAGGTAAAGGAAAAGGTTCTAAAAAGTTGATTATAAAATAAAGTTTTAAGGAAGATTTTTTAATTAAGGCACTGTATTAAATAGTGCTTTTTTATTTATTTAACACTAAGTAAACACTATTAAATTTTATTAGTGTAGTTTTGCACTAAACTTAATATCTTCACTTCCACCTGTATTAAGTTTAAAATGAAGAATTCCTAACACTTTTAGGAAATGAATATGATTACAAAATTAAATGACAAGAAAGAAAAAAAGGAAATCGAGAAAGAACAAGATTTCTAACCTTACAAATACAATCTTAAGTATACTAAAAAAAGAACGCAATAAATCCTTTAACTATAAACAAATAGCAGCTAAGTTAGGTGTTAACGATGCGAGTAGTCGTAACCAGATTATTAAAAAACTACAACAACTTAAAGCAAAACAAGAAATTGAAGAAGTAGATCGTGGGAAGTTTAAAGCCATTGTAAATACAGAATATCATACTGGTATTTTAGATATGTCTTCTAAAGGAAATGGATATGTGATATGTGATGATTTTGAAGAAGATATTTTCATAGCATCAAACAACATTAATAAAGCTTTAGATGGTGATGAAGTAGAATTTTATGCCTACAGAAGAAAACATCGTGGTAAGCAAGAAGGTGAAATAACTAGCATTATTAAACGCGTAAAAAGCGAGTATGTTGGTACCATTCAAATTCATGATAAAAAGAACTATGCTTTTGTTATAGCAGATAGTGTAAAAATGTATAAAGACATTTTTGTACCGATTAATAAAACAAAAAAAGCAGAAGATGGTGATAAGGTTTTAGTTACCCTTACAGACTGGCCAGAAAAAGCGGATTCTCCTTATGGAAAAGTTTTAGAAGTATTAGGAAAACCAGGAGAACATAGTACAGAAATACATTCCATTTTAGCAGAATATGGTTTACCAAGCGAATTTCCTCATGAGGTAGAAGCATATGCAAACCAACTAAATACGTCTATTACAGAAGAAGAAATCGCTAAACGACGTGATATGCGTAAAGATTTAACCTTTACCATAGATCCTAAGGACGCTAAAGATTTTGATGATGCTCTATCTTTTAAAGTTTTAGAGAATGGCTTATACGAAGTCGGAATCCATATTGCAGATGTTTCACACTATCTACAACCAGATACTGTTTTAGATGATGAAGCCTATGAGCGTGCCACATCGATTTATTTAGTAGATCGCGTTGTACCAATGCTACCAGAAATACTATCTAATGGCGCCTGTTCTTTACGACCACTCGAAGAGAAATACACCTTCTCAGCAGTGTTTCAAATGAACGATAAATGTGAGATTAAAAAACAATGGTTTGGTAGAACAGTAACCTATTCTGATGCACGTTTTGCTTACGAAGAAGCGCAGACTATCATTGAGAATAATCCAAATGTTACACTGAGCGCAATCGAAGTATCTCAATTAAACACAACTATCCCTCAAGAAATTTCTCTAACAGGGAAAGCATACCAAACCCAACCAGAAATAGCAGAAGCAGTTTTAGTGTTAGATAGATTGGCTAAAAAAATGCGCTCACAACGTATGAGAACAGGAGCAATTTCTTTTGATAAGGTTGAGGTTAAATTCAATTTAGACGAAGAGGCAAATCCTGTTGGTGTATTCTTTAAAACCAGTAAGGATGCTAATAAACTGATTGAAGAATTTATGTTATTAGCTAACCGTAAAGTCTCTGAATTTATAGGAAAACAAAATCCTAAAAAGACATTTATTTATCGTGTACATGACGAACCAGATGAAGCAAAACTTGCACAACTACAAACTGTTGTTGGTCGTTTTGGACATAAGTTAAATTTTAAAGATAGAAATAGTGTAGCCTCGTCTCTTAATAAACTATTAACAGATGTAGTAGGAAAGAAAGAGCAAAACCTAGTCGATACTTTAGCAATTCGTACCATGTCTAAGGCGGAATATACAACGCAAAATATTGGACATTATGGCTTAGCTTTTGACTATTACAGTCATTTTACATCGCCAATTCGTCGTTATCCAGATGTAATGGCACATCGCTTATTACAACATTATTTAGAAGGAGGTAAATCTGCTAACGAAGAGGTTTATGAAGAAAAATGTAAGCATAGCAGCAATATGGAATATCTAGCTACTAAAGCAGAACGCGATTCTATAAAATATATGCAAATACGATTTATGCAAGATCATCAAGATGAAGAATTTTTAGGAGTCATTTCTGGTGTAACGGATTGGGGAATTTATGTTGAAATAATTTCTAACAAATGTGAAGGTATGGTGAGTGTTAGAGATATGAAAGACGATACTTATGATTTTGATCAAACGCATTATGCTATGGTTGGTCGAAACACACATAATATGTATCAATTAGGTGATGAGGTTATTGTAAAAGTTAAAAACACAGATCTGGTTAAGAAGCATTTAGATTTCTATATGGTTGGTAAGCCAGAAGAATAAAACATATGTAACAAAAGAGCAATAACTATGACTCACATATAAAGTCTATAAATTATGAAAACAGATGTATGTAACGCATGCGGCTCTTCAAAAATAATGCACGATATGCGAATTGTTGATTTTGGTCATGGAAATGCAAAAAACGATTTATCTATAGAAATAAAAACCACAGATAGAGTTCTTTTTAATAAATTTGAAAAAGGTGCTTTAAAAGCACAAATTTGTGGGTCTTGTGGTAAGGTAGACTTATCAATCAATAACCCTAATGATTTATGGCAAGCGTATTTAAAAACAAAGACTCTATGATATTAACCACAACAAACTCAATCGAAGGCTTTAAAATAGTAGATTATTTAGGTATTGTTACAGGAGTTGCTATGAATGAAGATACATTAACGATGGGTTTTAGCTTATCTAAGTATATTAAGAAAATTCAAGAAGGCGTTGACAATGTCAAAGAAATTGCATTTCAAAGACTTCAGGAAAATGCAGTAAAACTTAATGCAAATGCAATTGTTGGAATAAAAGTTGAAATTGAATTAACCACAAGTAATTATGCTATGGTTTCAGTAACTGGTACAGCAGTAAAAGTGGCCGTGTAATCATGAGAACAAGCACAAAAGCAAACGTATACGTTTTCCTTATTTTTCTCGTTACCTATTTTGTAGTATGGTTTTTTCTTCAATTATTTTTTAGTGATATAAACACCTATTTACTTTCAGCTATATCTGCAGCAATAACAGTGGTTTTATCACCTCAAAAACAAGTTATAAAGAAACAATCTGGAGAACAAATTCAATTAAAATGGTTATTCAGTAAAAAAGTAATTATCTTAAAATAACATCATGAAAAAAATAATTTTTATTCTAGCTTTATCAGTCGTATTTGTAACTAATGCGCAAGAAACAATTGAAAAAACAGTAGGAGAATTTAAAACTGTAAAAGTCTATGACTTAATCAATCTAAAGATGATTAAATCTAATGAGGATAAAGTCATTATTTCAGGTAAAAATAGAAAAGATGTTCAGGTTGTCAACAAAAACGGAAAACTTAAGATAAGAATGAAGCTCGAAGAGAGCTATGATGGAAACGATACAGTAGTTATTCTTCATTATACGTCAGTTGATGTTATTGATGCAAACGAAGGAGCAAAAGTAACTTTAAATGATCCAATTGAACAGTTCGAAATTGATTTTAAAACTCAGGAAGGAGCAGAAATAACAGCTGAGATAAAGACAACATATGCTAACTTTAGAGCGGTCACTGGTGGAATAATTAATATCACAGGAAGCACTAAAAATCAAGATATTTCTATTTATACAGGCGGTGTATTTAATGGAAAGGAATTAAAAACAGAACAAACAGATGTGAGTATCAATGCTGGAGGTGAAGCTTATGTAAACGCTTCAGAATATGTAGATATAAGAATAAAAGCAGGAGGAGATGTTTACATTTATGGTAAACCAAAGAAGATTGATGAAAACCGTGTATTAGGTGGTAGAATAAAACGTATGTAATTTCCTATTAGATTTTGTTACATTTGTGTAAACCGCAAGTTTACATGTTTGATGACATCATAACAGCCATTCCTTTTGGTATTATTTTGGCCTTTACTATTGGCCCGGTATTTTTTGTGCTTTTAGAAACCAGCGCAACCAAAGGGTTTACTAGTGCTTTAGTTTTCGATTTAGGTGTGATCTTAGCAGATATTGTCTTTATTTTACTCATTTTTATGAGCACAGATACACTTCTGGAAAAAATTAAAGATGACCCCAAACTTCTAGTTTTTGGTGGTGTATTACTCGTTATTTATGGAATTATTAGTTTTATAAAAACGTCAAAATCCTTTAGGTCGATTGTTAGAGAACATCATAAAATTGAACTTCCAAAAAAGGATTATGGGAAGCTCTTTATGAAGGGGTTTTTACTCAACTTTATTAATATTGGTGTCCTTTTGGGTTGGTTAGGATTTATTGTTATTGGGACTTCGATTACAACTTCCAAAAACGGAGTCACTATTTTTATAGTAACTATGCTTGTTTCATATTTTATTTCTGACCTTTTTAAAATTGCTGCAGCAAAACGCTTAAAAAGTAAATTAACACCACGACGAATTTTTAAAACCAAAAAAATTGTAGCGTTAATAATCTTAGGTTTTGGTGTGATTTTATTAACGCAAGGCTTATTTCCCGAACTTTACGAAAAAAGCAAAGAGCAAATTGATAAGGTGAACCCTATTAATTGATAATATAAAAACACATTAATTAACTTTTATGAGATATAAGTTAAGAATATTAATTCTATTTATTTTTTCCCTTTCCTGTGAAGAAAATGATTCTACAGCCAGCCCAAACAATACATCATTAGATGGAGTTACAGTTGAAATTATAGACCCTAATAATTATGAAAATACTACTCCTAATAACAATTTAACTTTTAGGGGTGTAGTTAGCACAGAAACTCCATCAGATTTAACAGGATTAAGGGCTAATTGGGTAAGTGATAAAGATGGCTTAATCTACGAACAAAACATTAATGAAACAGGGGAGACCTCATTTTCTATTTCCACACTTAGTAAAAATATACACAACATAAAATTAAATGTAATCAATGAAGTCGATTCTACAATAAGTGATTCTATCGAAATTTATAATGCAATAAAATTATTTCCTATAGAAAAAACAAATAACTCATCTACACTAACTTGGTGTTCTGTACAAGATATAAGCTTTCAATCTTTTGAGCTCTATAGATCAAGGTTTAAAAGCGGTATTTTACAAGATGACCCCATTTATACAACGACTAATATACAAGACACAACTTTTTTAGATACTACAGCTATTTTGGGAGAGAAACACTTTTATAAAGTCATTTTAAAAAGAACAATACAAACACCTGATAGATTTGAGAGTAATATTGACTCAGTATACACAGGGAATTTTTTTAAAACTAACTACCCTATACTAAAAGTTATAGCTGACCCTAATAGAAGTTATGCTTATGGAATTGTTAATACATCAAGCATCTATGATGATAATGAAACAGGATACGGTTTAATTTTTATAAACTTAAACGAATTATCTGTAGAAAATAGAATACTTCAAAACACTAGATTTAGCGATTTAGATATAGGTCCGTCAGGTAACTATCTATATCTAGCTTCTAGAAGTAGTAATATTCATAAGATTAATTTAAATACTCAAACTTTAGAATCTACAATATCATTATCCAGAAGCGCCCATAAAATAGAGGTTGGTAATAATGGAAAACTATATTACCATATCACTCCACCAACCAGTGGATCTACAGAGTTTAGAATTTACAACTTAAACAACAACACAAGTATTCCATACAATACCAATATTCCTGATGCTTACTCAAGTTTTAGACACGGCGATTTTGAAATAGACGAAAACAACATACTCTATCATGGAGCAAGTAATTCTTCAGGCTCTGAACTATCTAAAATAGGAACAACAAACGATAATTTTTCGTTGATAAATCAATGGAATAGTGGAAATTACCAATCAGCTAGAATAGTATTAAACAATAATAAATTATATTGGAACCATTATTTATTAGATTTAGAACTAAATATACTTGGAACGTTTCAAAACATAAATGGCAATACAGATATTCAAGATGTTTCATCTAACGGAGAAACAGCACTAGGATGGTGTAATTTATTTAAAAGCAGTGACCAATCTATTATTAAAGAGGTTCCTGCTTATTACGATAGTGGAATTTTTATTCAAGACCATAGAATATTATTATACAATACTGATAATCCTTTGTATCAACAATATGAAAGTATAATTTATTTATATGACTTTAACTAATCATTAGAAAATGACATATATTAAATTTTCTTTTTTAGATTTAATAGAATTAGAATAAAACTAGGCTTAAACGAAGTTTAATATAATAAAAAGAGACATAACTATTAGTTATGTCTCTTTTGCTTTTTGAGGTGTCGAGCGGATTCGAACCGCTGTAGATGGTGTTGCAGACCACTGCCTAGCCACTCGGCCACGACACCTTATTGCGAGGGCAAATATATAAATTATATACGTTTTACCCTATATAGGCTTACTTTTTTCGTTTTTGGGATAATTTTATAGTGACCATCTCGGCATCTCCTCCAATAGGGGGATTAATTTTACTCACCGAAACACAAGCTTTAGAAATTAATTTATCCTCATTAAAAAACCGATCTAAAATCCGTTGCGCTACAGTTTCAAGTAGTTTTGAAGGCACAGCCATCTCTTCCCTAACGACTTTATTTAAAAACACGTAGTCAACAGTATCTCTGAGCTCATCAGAATTTGAAGACTTTTTTAAATTAGCTTTAACCACGACATCAACCCGGTAATCACTACCAATAACCGTTTCTTCTTTTAAGCAACCATGGTGGGCATAAACCCTAATGTTTTCAACTTTTATTATTCCCATAAAGCAAAAATACATTAAAGTCTTGATTCCAGACTCTAAGTATGAAGCTAACCAAAGCTTAAATTAGTTTGTAAACAAGTCAAAAATATTACTTATAGCACTCGTTTTTGCCTTAAAAAACTCAGTGTATGAACAATTTTTGCAAGTAACAGATGTAAATTTTTTGTTCTGTACATCAAAGATTTTAGACAATGTTCCTCCTGTAGCTCTCATTTCACTAATTTCATAAGTAGTATTATCGCATTTTGGACATTTGTAATTCATTTTCTATTGCTTTTAGGTTTACACTATAGGTATTGTATAGTACATTAATGTTACAATTTATGTAATTTAGCACTTTAATTTTTTGCAATGTCAGAAGAAACCAAACCACTCAATTTTATTGAGCATATTATTGAAGAGGACCTAGCTAACGGGCTATCAAAAGATAAGCTTCGTTTTCGCTTTCCTCCTGAGCCTAATGGTTATTTACATATTGGACACACCAAAGCTATTGGGATTAGTTTTGGTTTGGGCGAAAAGTATAACGCTCCTGTAAACCTTAGGTTTGACGACACTAACCCAGCAAAAGAAGAGCAAGAATATGTGGATGCTATAAAACGTGATATTGCTTGGTTGGGTTATCAATGGGAAAACGAATTATACTCCTCAGATTATTTCGATAAGCTATACAATTGGGCTATTCAAATGATTAAAGACGGTAGAGCTTATGTCGATAGCCAATCTTCTGAAGCCATGGCAGAACAAAAGGGCACACCAACTCAATCAGGAACCAATAGTCCGTTTAGAGATAGAAGCGTTGAAGAAAATCTAGATTTATTTCAACGTATGAAAGCTGGCGAATTTAAAGCGGGTACGCATGTACTCCGCGCAAAAATTGACATGGAGGATCCAAACATGTTAATGCGCGATCCAATAATGTACAGAATTCTGTATGCTAACCACCATAGAACAGGAGATAAATGGTGTATTTATCCTATGTACGATTGGACGCATGGCGAAAGTGATTATATAGAACAAATATCGCACTCACTATGTTCATTAGAGTTTAAACCCCATAGAAAGCTATATAATTGGTTTAGAGACCACGTCTACGAATACAATAAAGACAGTCTTCCATTACCACCAAAGCAACGCGAATTTGCACGTTTAAACCTCAGTTATACCATAATGAGCAAGCGCAAATTATTACGTTTAGTTGAAGAAGGAGTTGTTTTTGGTTGGGACGACCCTCGTATGCCTACAATTTCTGGATTACGTCGCCGAGGGTATACGCCAAATTCTATACGTCAGTTTATAGAAAAAGTAGGTGTTGCTAAGCGTGAAAATGTGATTGATGTATCATTGCTGGAATTTTGTATTCGTGAAGACTTAAATAAAACAGCAAACCGTGTTATGGCGGTTTTAAATCCTGTAAAAGTTATCATTACCAATTATCCTGAAGATAAGGAAGAATGGCTCGAAGCAGAGAACAATCAGGAAGATGCATCAGCAGGTTACAGAAAAGTGCCTTTTTCTAGAGAAATTTTTATTGAAAAAGAAGACTTTAAAGAAGAGGCGGGCAATAAGTTTTTTAGATTAAAACCAGGAGGAGAAGTTAGATTAAAAAATGCCTATATCATAAAAGCAAACGATGTTGTAAAAGATAAAAATGGTGAAATCACAGAGATTCACTGTACTTATGATACAGACACATCCAAGAAGGTGAAGGGGACATTACATTGGGTATCTATCAAACATGCTATAACCGCTGAGGTAAGAGAGTACGATCGTTTGTTTATGCACGAAGCGCCAGACAGCGATAAGGATAAGGATTTTATAGAATTTCTTAACCCTAATTCCTTGAGTTTAAAAACAGGATATTTAGAACCTAGTTTATCAGAAGCTAAAGCAGGTGAGCGGTTTCAGTTTCAACGCTTAGGTTATTTTGTTATAGATGAAGATTCTACTTCAGAAAAAATAGTGTTTAATAAAACCGTTGGTTTGCGTGATAGTTGGGCTAAGCAAAAGCCAAAACCTCAAAATGACAAGCAAAACAAACCTAAGCAACCACAACAAAAGCGTTCGGCCATTAGTGTGATTATGCAATTAGGGAAGAAGTATACTAACTACCCAGAAGAAAAACAAGTCAAAGCTAAAGCGGAGATACAAGAGTTGGCAAAAGATGTTTCATACGACGAATTAGAGCCTTTATTTGGCACAGCTGTAAAAAAAGCAGGCACACGCATCGCTGTGATAATTACGTTGAAAGAAAAGCTTAAAAATGGTCTAAAGCCTAACGAAGCTATTGATGAATTTATCAATAAAGCTTTAGAGGACAGAAATGAACTTTTAGCTAAAGAGGCTAAAAGTATTCTTTAATAAATCTAAAGTGCTTTAGAATGAAAAAGATAATACTATTTGTGGCTGCTATTTTTTTATTGAATGGTTGTTCTTTTTTCGAAAATGAAGAAACTAAGGAGCAGTTAGTTGAAAAAGATAAAATTAACCTCAATAAAGAAGTAAGCACCAATAAGGCATTGCTTTACAAATTCATTAAAGTAAGCTTTAAATTTTCTTATTGTGAAGAAAATGAAGCTCAAAGAGTGATTGAATCTCATCCAGAGGTGAATGACATGTATGAAGGCGCATCAGCCTTAATGGAAATTCTTGATAAATCAATAGATGATAATGGGAATAAAAAAGAACTATCTGTTATCGACTATATCAATATTTATAGAAATTTCACAAAAACAAAAAACGCCACCACAGACTTCGATGAAGATGTTCTTCCGTCGTTTTTTCAGTCGACTAACCCAGAGTTAAGAGCAAAAGAAGAAGAGTCTCAAAAAATAAAGGCATTAGAACACGGTGTTTTTGCATGTCTGAGCTTAGCATTAAAAAGTTTAGCACAACCTATTTGCTTTTACGAACTTTCTAAAATAGAGCCAGAGGCCTTACCAGAAGAAGCATATAAAATCAATCTTATTACCGCTAGAAATATTATGCTATTTGTTAAAGGCCTATACTATCTATCAGAGTATGAGCTTACAGAAAATATAGATTGGATTAACGCAAATCCAGATGTAGATTTTAAAGGTCTATATTATATACCAAGTCATTTAAAACCCACATTAGGAGGTAAGGAAAGAACTATAATTTTAATTCATAATTACATACTTAGAGGTTTAGATAGATTAAAAATGGATGATGAAGCCTCAGAAAAAGAAGCCTTGAAAGATTTTGAAACCACTATAAAAATTGCGGAAGAGGCTCAAATAGAAAATGAAATTATACAGGCTGTTGCAACGTACTTTTACTTAAAAAACGAAGATTCTGAAAAAGCGATTTATTCATTAAAAAAATTAAAAACAAGTAAAATACTTTTGAGTAGAGAAAAGAAATCTATTGATGAAGCTATTATATATTTAGAAAAGAGAGAATCAGGAAAGGTACTCAATGGTATTTATGATAAAGGATTTTTAGGAAAAATAGTTATCAGTTACATATTCGCTCAAGCAAAAGAAGTAGATTGGGAAAAGGTGCTAAAAGAAAATGGAATCGAAATCCCAGAGGAAGTGACGGAAAATTTTGCAATTATTGAAGATTTGGTATCTAAGCTTAATGAGTACAGTGATGAAGAAGCAATTCAAAACACAAAAGAAGCTGTCAAAAACAAAGGACTAGACCTATGGGAAAAATCTAAAAATATTCTCGAATAACAAAAAAAGCACCTTTCTTTGTAAACTCACTAAGTTTTTTCGACCAAAAAAGCATGAAAAAACTCACCATTATTTTTGCTGTACTACTATCATTATTTAGCTTCTCTCAAGATATGACTAATGAAAAGCTTAGTGAAATTTATGAGTCAGTAAGCGATTCGATTCAAGGAAGATCTGGCGCATGGCAATTTTATATTAAGGATATTCAAATGATATCTATTACCGACAGCACCCACAACAGAATGCGTATTATATCTCCAATAGCAGATTCTAATACACTTACAGACGATTTAATTAAAGCAGCTATGATCGCTAACTTTCATACCGCATTAGATGTAAGATATGCCGTCACAGACGGAATCTTATGGTCTATTTTTATCCACCCTTTAAAAGAACTATCTGAGCATCAAGTTATAGATGCTGTCAGCCAGGTATACAATGCTAATGTAAATTTTGGTACTACATTTGCCAGTACGGGACTGACTTTTCCTGTAGCAAGTCAAACAACAAAAAAGAAAATTAAAAAAGAGACTAAATCTAGTCTTAAAAAGAAGAAGATTTAATAGCTGTATTAAGTTTTTAAAGTATAGTGGATAAACCTCTAAATAATTTACTTAGAGGTTTTTTTGTACTTTTAAATCATACTAACTATAAATCATTACATTATGGAATTACCCATTAACCCAATTGCTATACCTATAGCAGCAGTAGCAGCCTTAATTATAGGTGCAATTTGGTATAACCCAAAAATTGGTTTTGGAAATTTATGGCTTCGAGAGTCTGGGATGACCGAAGAAAAAATGAAAAGTGGAAATATGGCTATTATCTTTGGTCTATCACTAGTATTTTCTGCTTTATTAGCATTTTTGTTAATGCAATTTACAAATCATCAATGGGGGGCTTTTGGTATGATAGGAGGAGATCCTGAGAACGCAAAGGCATCTTTCGAGGCTTTTATGGCAGATTATGGAAATGACTTTAGGTCATTTAAACATGGTGCTTTACATGGTACCATATTTGGTGTTGCGGGAGCTTTACCTATTATTGGAACTATCGCCTTATTTGAACGTAAAAGCGCTAAATACATTTTTGTTAATGCTGGTTATTGGATTGTAACCTTAGCTGTTATGGGAGCTCTTCTTTGTGGGCTCTAATAGTATTAGATTATAATAAAACCCAAAACACATTGTGTTTTGGGTTTTATTATAATTATTCTTCACCTTTCTTTTTACTGTTACTAGCCGCATTCTTCATAGCTTCACCAATCTGATTACTAGCTGTAAAACTAGCGACCATATCATTCAGCATGTTACTACCTGCTTGTGGTGAGTTTGGCAATAAGATAAGGTTACTATTAGTTTCTCCACCAATAGCTTGTAAAGTATCATAGTGCTGTGTTACAACAATTAATGCAGAGGCTTCCTGTGAGTTAATGCCAACCTTATTTAATACTTCAACGGACTCCTCAAGTCCACGAGCAATTTCTCGCCTTTGGTCGGCAATACCCTGACCTTGTAAACGCTTACTTTCTGCTTCAGCCTTAGCTTTTTCAACAATAAGAATACGCGCTGCATCACCTTCAAACTGTGCCGCGATTTTTTCGCGCTCAGAGGCATTAATACGATTCATGGCTGCTTTTACCTGAGAATCAGGATCAATATCGGTTACAAGCGTTTTAATAATATCGTAACCGTATTCCATCATAGCATCATTAAGTTCAGATTTTACTGCAATAGCAATATCATCTTTACGAACAAAGACATCGTCCAATTTCATTTTTGGAACTTCAGCACGTACTACATCAAATACATAGGAGGTGATTTGATCGTGCGGATAATCGAGTTTATAAAAGGCATCGTAAACCTTATCGCGGATGACTTTATACTGAACTGATACTTTTAAACGTACAAAAACATCATCCAATGTTTTAGTTTCTATAATAACATCTAACTGTTGAATTTTAAGACTTAATTTCCCTGCAATGCGATCTACAAGAGGAATTTTTAGTTGTAAACCAGAATGACGAATACTTTGAAACTTACCAAAGCGTTCTATAATAGCAGCGGTCTGCTGTTTAACAATAAAAAATGCTGAAATTAAAACGATTAATCCAAAGAATATAATCGGAATAAAAATAAATTGACCCATAACAAGTTTTTTAGGTTAGTGAATATGAAATATTAAATGTAAATAATTTTACTTAGGTTTGTCCTATTCAGCTCCAAAATCGTATGAAAAAAACAAAACACTTCTTATTAGTAGCTATTTGTATGGCTTTTGTTACAATTTGCCAAGCACAGCACAGACGCTATGCTATAAAAAATGGTATAGGTATACAAGGCGGAATTACCCAGTTTGATATTATCACCGATAACTTTAAAACCAAAAGTAACACGGGTTATATAGGTGGCTTAACGGCTTCAGTAGATATTCCGCACAAATGGTATAATGTAAGCTATAACATTCAGCTTTCTGAAAATAATGTTGATATACTTGGGGAAACTCCCGCCACAGCAAGACAAGAGTATATTGAATATAAGATGTTTACGGCTCAAATATCATTTTTACTTCACGCTAAACTTATTGGTAACAATGTGACTTTAGATGTTGGGCCAATGCTACAATACAATAGTGATTTAGAACTAAAAGAGGACTCTAAAGAAGGCTTTTTGGTTACTAATTACGATAATCTTTTTACTGAAGATATTACGGAAATATCTAATTTTAATGTCAATGGAGCTGTTGGTTTATCTGCAGGTTTTGGTGCGTTTAGACTAAGAGCGCAATACGTTTATGGTTTCACTAATATATTAGGAAACTTAAACGACCAAGATTTAAATGTTGGCACAAACGATGATAAGTTTAAGGGAAACCAGTCTTTAATTGCTTTTACCGCTATAGTGACGTTTTAAATAGTTTTTACTAAAGCTTCAATGCGCTTAATCGTTTCATCCTCGCCAATCATATACATAATATCAAATACATCAGGTCCTTGCAAAGCACCGACTAAGGCTAAACGTAACGGCATCATTACCTTTCCAAAACCAATGTTATTAGTTGTTATCCAGCCTTTAATATTAGCTTGAAGACTTTCTGTAGTAAATGGATTTGTAGAACTTACAAGCTCAGCAACGTTATTAAGGATATCGGGAGTACTTTCTTTTATAGCTTTTTTAGAGGATTTTTCATCATAAGATTTTGGCGCCGTAAAGAAAAAATGACTTAAGTCCCAGAAATCACCAACAAACGTAGCGCGTTCCTTAATCAAACCAATGACTAATGCCATGTAATTGAGGTCAATATCTTTTAATTCTGGTCGTATGGATTGGAATTGTTTTGCCAAATCTAGATCTAATTGTTGTTGCATATAATGATGATTAAACCACTTGGTTTTATCAGGATCAAAACGAGCACCAGCTTTATTAACGCGCTCTAAGTCAAAATCATTAATAAGTTGCTCTAAGTCAAATATTTCTTGCTCGGTACCAGGATTCCAACCCAAAAAAGCTAAGAAGTTAACTACAGCTTCAGAGAAATAACCATCTTCTTTGTATCCTCTAGAAACTTCATTGGTTTTTGGGTCTGTCCAAACCAATGGAAACACAGGGAAACCTAATTTATCTCCATCGCGCTTACTCAACTTACCTTTCCCTGTTGGTTTTAAGATTAAAGGTAAGTGTGCAAATTGAGGTGCTTCCCAGCTAAAAGCATCGTAAAGCAATTGATGTAAAGCTAAAGACGGTAACCATTCTTCACCACGAATTACATGCGTAATTTCCATTAAATGGTCATCAACAATATTTGCCAAGTGATAGGTGGGCATACCATCACTTTTAAATAAGATTTTATCGTCTAGCACATTAGTGTCTATAGAAATATCACCGCGAATAATATCTTTGAGGTGTAATGTCTGATCTTGTGGAGATTTAAAGCGTACCACGTAATGTTCTCCAGCATCAATTTTTGCTTTGGTTTCTTCCTCGGGCAGCACTAAGGAATTAACTAAACGTCCTTTCTCACGATTATGCCAATTGTAAATAAACGTCTTTTTTTCTTCCTCATGCTGCTTTCTGTGAGCGTCTAATTCTTCTGCTGTGTCAAAAGCATAGTAGGCTTTTCCTTCATTAATGAGTTGATCCGCATATTGTTTATACAGGTGCTTACGTTCACTTTGTCTATAGGGTCCAAACTTTTCGTTTTTTCCTGGGCCTTCGTCAAAAGGAATACCGCACCAATTCAGAGCTTCTACGATATAGTCTTCAGCGCCTTCAACGTAACGGTTTTGATCTGTGTCTTCAATACGAAGCACAAAATCACCACCATGGTTTTTAGCAAATAAATAGTTGAATAAGGCGGTTCTCACACCACCAATATGTAAAGGTCCTGTTGGACTTGGCGCAAAACGCACACGCACATTTTTAGACATAATTTAAAATAAACCTTTTAACGCTTTGCGTTAAAAATCATTCACACTGTCACCCTGAACTTGTTTCAGGATCCTAAATTAAAATGCAAAGATAGTCCGATAAGATTTTACAGCAAAGCAAATAAATCTTTAAGATGTAATCATTTCCTTGGGCACACGCTTATTCATAATCTTAAACCATAATGGCGGAATCATAGAAAGTACCATAGAAGTAGGATACCCAAAAGGCATTTGCGGACTTTCATCATGGCAATCTAAAATTTGGTATTTCTTTGAAGATTTATAGTGGTGATCACTATGTCTGGTAAGTTCATACAAAACGATTCTTCCAATCACATGGTTTGAATTCCAAGAGTGCACCTCCTTAACACGCTCATAACGACCAGACTTGGTTTTTAAGCGCAATAAACCATAATGCTCTATATAATTTACAGTTTCAAGGAGAATAAAGCCAACTATTCCTGCAAAAAACGCAAAAAGCAATGCAGATGTCCCTAATAGCATGGCAATTACAATGAGGTATACTGTTTGGAAAACGATATACCAGAACATATCGTTCTTAAAAGATAAAAATGACAAGTTGTTGTTACTCAACAATTGTCTTTGAATACGCCAAGCACTAAAATATTGTCGTATCGTTGAGGTCAACCAAAAAGAATATACAGATTGATTATACCTTGCTGTTGCAGCATCTTCAGGCGTGGCAGCATGCAAATGATGCCCAAAATTATGTTCTATATAAAAATGCATGTAGAATGAGGGTAGAAGCAAGAGCTTACCAATAAAACGCTCATTGGTGGTTTGTCTGTGCCCCAATTCATGCCCCACATTAATACCATTAACACCAAGAACAATACCAATAGAAAAGATTAACCCAACAAATTCATAAGTTTCTATGGTTTGGTTAGAAACCAAAGCTAATGCATAAAGAACCAATCCAAAAACTACAGGCAAATTAAGGTATAGTAACCAATCAAATATTTTGCGCTTTAGTTTATTATCGACTTCTTCGGGTTGAAGATTTTCTGTATCAACAGGAAAAATTAATTCAAGAATTGGAATACACACAAAGGCAAAAATTGGCGTAGCCCAAACCCAATAGCCCTTAAGGTATAACCCAAAGAATGCCATTACAGGAATTGAGAATGCCGCTAAATATTTAATATCTTTCATGTTTTGAGACTGCATTTAACAGTTAAAGTCTCTAAATTAACAGAATCTTACCAAATTTAAGGAATCTACAATTAAAATAAAATTGTAGATTAGTCAGTTAGAATAAGACATGAGCAATTTTGAAGCTATAAAAAACAAGTTACAGGAATTCATTAAGAAATATTACACTAATGAATTGCTAAAGGGCGCAATACTATTTTTCGCTATTGGCTTGTTATACTTCATGGTGACATTATTTGTAGAATATATGCTTTGGCTAAACCCAACAGCCAGAACTATTTTGTTCTGGGCATTCATTACTGTTGAGCTAGGCTTATTTATCAAATTTATAGCAATTCCGTTAGCGCATTTATTCAATTTAAGGAAAGGTATCAACTACGAAACAGCTTCAAAATTAATTGGAAATCATTTTCCAGAGGTTAATGACAAATTGCTTAATATACTTCAATTAAATCAAAATCCAACTCAATCCGATTTATTAATCGCAAGTATTGAACAGAAATCGCAAGAACTGCAACCAATTTCATTTAAATCAGCAATTAATTTTAAATCTAACACTAAGTATTTAAAGTATGCTGCAATTCCGATAATTATATTGCTGTTTTCTTATGTTACAGGAAAAATAAATTGGTTTAGCGATAGCTATGAGCGTGTGGTGAATTATCAAACGGCTTACGAGCCACCAGCACCATTTCAGTTTTTTGTATTAAACGAATCACTTCAGGCTATAGAAGGCAAAGATTTTAAATTAAATGTGTCTACGGCAGGTGATGTTATTCCTGATAATGCACAAATTCAGTTCAATGGACAATCCTACTATTTGCAGCAATTAGCGCCAGGGGAATTTCAATATACATTTAACTTGCCTAAAGAAAATATCGAATTTACATTGACGGCTAATGATGTTAGTTCTAAAACCTATCAAATAGAAGTGGTTAATACACCAAACCTAGTGAATTTTGAAATGGTCTTAGACTATCCGTCTTATACCAGAAAACAAGATGAGGTGCTGAAAAGCACAGGTTCAGCTGTAATTCCAGAAGGAACAAAAGTAACCTGGAAGGCATTAACTAAATCCACAAGCGAAGTAAATATTTATGCTCATGATACCTTAAGGTTCACTCAAAATGAGGACGGGGGTTTTGAAGCTACAAAACGCCTTTACAGAAATTATAATTATAGCATCTCTACCAGTAATGATAATCTTAAGGACTACGAAAACTTAGCTTATAGCATCAGTGTGGTTAAAGATTTAAGTCCAGAGCTAGATATTAAAGTTCAAAAGGACTCCATTGATCTGCAAAGCCTGTATTTCTATGGTCAGGCAAGTGACGATTTTGGACTAACAAAGTTGAATCTGGTATACTACCCTGTTGATGATGAAACGAATAAGGTTATTGAGCCTGTTTCAGTTTCAAAATCTAACTTTAGTGAATTTGTAAGTGCGTTTCCGAATCAGTTCAATCTCGAAGAAGGAGTAAGCTATCAATTGTATTTTGAAGTCTTTGATAATGATGTTATTCATAATTACAAACGCACCAAAAGTAGTGTGTTCAGCTACAGAAAGCGCACCAAAGAAGAAGAAGAGCAGAAGCAACTACAAGAGCAAAACGAAACGATAAAAGATATTGGAAAGACTTTTGAAAAGCTTCAGGAACAAGACAAGAAGTTAGAAGAATTTTCTAAAACCCAAAAGGAAAAACAGCAGCTTAATTTTAATGATAAGAAGAAGTTCGAGGACTTTTTAAAACGTCAAAAACAACAAGAACAGTTGATGAAAAACTTCAATAAGAAGTTACAGGATAATTTAGAAGAATTTCAAGAAGAGAAAAAGGAAGATCAGTTTAAAGAAGATCTAAAAGAGCGCTTAAAAGAAAACGAAGAACAGCTTAAAAAGGACGAAAAACTTTTAGAAGAACTCGAGGAATTAAAAGATAAGATCAACAAAGAAGAGTTTACACAAAAGCTTGAAGAGTTAGCTAAGCAAAACAAGAACAAGAAACGTAGTATGAAGCAACTCTTAGAGTTAACAAAGCGTTTCTATGTAATGAAAAAAACGGAGAAGATAGCCAATCAGTTAGATGAGCTTTCTAAAAAGCAAGAAGAACTTTCAAACAAAGAAAAGGAGAATACCAAAGAAAAGCAAGAGGAGTTAAACAAGGAATTTGAGAAACTCCAAAAAGACATTGAAGACCTGAAACAAGAAGATCGACGACTTCAGAAACCAATGAAAGTACCTGTTGACGAGTTTTTAGAAGATGGTGTAAAGTTTGATCAAAAAGAAGCCAAAGAAGCTTTAGAAAAAAAAGAACAAAGCGAAGAAAAACAGAAACCTCAAGAAGCTCAGGAACAACAAGAGAAGGCTCAGGAAAAACAAAAGAAAGCTGCTAAGAAAATGAAGCAGATGAGTGAAAAGATGAAGCAGATGATGTCTGGAGGCGGAGGTGGAGGCAATCAAATGGCAGAAGATATCGATACACTTAGACAGATTTTGGAGAATTTGTTACTCTATTCTTTTGATCAAGAAGAGTTGATGAACACATTTGATGCGATTGACATTAATAATAATAAATACGGTAAGTATATCATTGAGCAAAGCAATCTCAGAGAACACTTTGAACATATCGATGATAGTTTGTTTGCCTTGTCTCTGCGACAGCCTAAGATCTCGGAGAAGGTCAATTCGCAAATAACTGAAGTTTATTTCAATATTGACAAGGCCTTGGGTCAGTTAACAGAAAACAGACTATACCAAGGTGTGTCGTCTCAGCAATATGCTATTACAGCAAGTAATGAATTAGCAAGTTTCTTAAGCGATGTATTAGATAATATGGAAATGTCTATGAACCCTTCGCCAGGATCAGGTGGTGGTGGAGGACAACAACTTCCAGATATCATTATGAGTCAGGAAGAGTTGAATAAGCAAATGGAAGAAGGCGTTAAGAAAAGCGAGGAAGGAAAAGAGGGTGACGAAGGAAAAGAAGGCGAAGGAGAAAAACCAGGGGAGCAAGGCAAGGATGGTAAAGAAGGGAAAGATGGTGATAAGCCGGGAGAACAAGGCGAAAAAGGTCAGGAAGGTGAAAGTGGGCAAGGTGGTGAAAACGGAAAATCTGGCGAACAACAAGGAGAAGGTGGAGAAGGTGGTCAAAATGGCAACAATGGAAACCAGAATGGAGAAGGAAATCAAAAAGGTGAGGGAAAAGGAGGAAAGAACGGAAAGAACGGAAAGGATGGTCAAAATGGAGGTGAAGGAACTGATGGAGAAGGCGAAAAAAATGATGGTTATGGCGAAGGGGGAAATGAAGAACAAAACGCGGAGCTATTTAAAATTTACCAACAACAACAACAATTAAGGCAAGCTTTAGAGGATCGTTTGGCTAAAGAAGGAAAGATTGAGTCTGCAGGACAACTCATTAAACAAATGGAGGAAGTCGAACTTGATTTATTGAATTACGGTTTCACTAATCAAACGCTTCAAAAAATGATGGACTTACAACACCAGTTGTTGAAACTTGAGAACGCCACCTTTATGCAGGGTCAAGATACTAAGCGTGAATCTGAGACTAACAAAAAGGAGTTTGACAAGGTAAATTCTAATCAAATCCCTACGGCTAAACAATACTTCAACACCACCGAAATATTAAATCGTCAAGCATTACCTTTGCAGAATCATTTTAAGAAAAAGATTCAAGAGTATTTTAAAAAGACGAATGATTAGTTTTAATTACGAGACCAATTTTGAACTAGAGCAACCAGATCAAATTTCTAAATGGATTTCTAACACCATTACCGAAGAAAATTGTAAGCAGGGTGAGATTAATTATATATTCTGTTCTGATGAATATCTACATAAGATCAATGTTGAGTTTCTAAATCACGACACCTTAACTGACATAATTAGCTTCGACTATTCGGTAGGAAAAGAACTACATGGCGATATTTACATCTCTGTAGAACGCGTTGAAGAAAATGCATCTGAGTTTAATGTAAAGTTCAAAGATGAATTGGCTAGAGTTATCATTCATGGTGTTTTGCATTATTGTGGATATAAGGACAAATCTGATGAAGATACCGAATTAATGCGAAGCAAGGAAGATTACTACTTAGGTAAACGTTAGCGAAAATGACTATTTCAGTGTATCTTTGCGCGCTATAAATTTTTAGATTCATAAAATGTTCCACGTGGAACAACAAGAATAGAATTATGTTTAATGATGTTTACGATGTTATTGTAGTTGGTGCAGGTCACGCAGGTAGTGAGGCTGCTGCTGCTGCTGCCAATATGGGTAGTAAGACGTTGTTGATTACAATGAACCTTCAGAACATTGCACAGATGTCTTGTAATCCTGCTATGGGAGGAATTGCTAAAGGTCAGATTGTGCGTGAGATTGATGCGTTAGGAGGGTATAGCGGAATCGTTTCTGATACTTCTGCCATCCAATTTAAGATGCTTAATAAATCTAAGGGACCAGCAATGTGGAGTCCCAGATGTCAGTCTGATCGAATGCGTTTTGCTGAAGATTGGAGATTGCTTTTAGAAAATACTGCTAACCTTGATTTTTATCAGGAAATGGTTTCTGGGTTACTTATTGAAAAAGATAAGGTTGTCGGAGTTAAAACATCGTTGGGAATTGAAGTAAAAGCTAAAACTGTAGTTCTAACTAATGGAACTTTTTTAAACGGGCTTATTCATATCGGTGACAAAAATTTTGGTGGTGGTAGAGCAGGCGAAAGAGCTGCTACAGGAATTACAGAGGAGCTAATTGAAATAGGTTTTGATTCTGGTAGAATGAAAACAGGTACGCCACCAAGGGTTGATGGAAGGTCTCTGGACTATTCTGTCATGATAGAACAACCAGGTGATGAAAACCCAGAAAAATTCTCTTATTTAGACGTTACAAAACCACTGCAAGAACAACGGTCTTGTCATATGACTTACACAAGCCCAGAAGTTCATAATTTATTGCGAGAAGGTTTTGATCGTTCGCCAATGTTTAATGGTAGAATTAAAAGTGTAGGGCCAAGATATTGTCCGTCTATTGAAGATAAAATTAATCGTTTTGCAGATAAAGACAGGCATCAATTGTTTGTAGAACCTGAGGGTTGGAATACTGTTGAGGTATATGTAAATGGTTTCTCCACATCCTTACCTGAAGATGTTCAATACAAGGCTTTAAAGTCCGTAAAAGGTTTTGAGAATGTAAAATTCTTTAGACCAGGTTACGCTATAGAGTATGACTATTTCCCACCAACACAATTAAAGCATACGCTCGAAACAAAGTTGGTAGATGGTTTGTTTTTTGCGGGACAGATTAATGGAACAACTGGTTATGAAGAAGCAGCTTCACAAGGATTAATGGCTGGTATAAATGCGAGTCTTAAAGTTCAGGAAAAAGAAGCTTTTAAGTTGAAACGGGACGAGGCTTATATAGGTGTTTTAATAGACGACTTGATTACTAAGGGCACGGAAGAGCCTTATCGCATGTTTACATCTAGAGCAGAATACCGAACACTTTTAAGGCAAGATAATGCGGATTTTAGATTAACACCTAAAGGATACGATTTAGGATTGGCATCAGAAAAACGGCTTAGAAGAATGGAAGAAAAGCAATCTAAATCTGATGCTTTTGTTCAATTTTTTAGAGACACAAGCGTAAAACCAGATGAAATAAATCCAGTCTTAGAATCCAAGAACTCTGCTAAAGTAAAACAACAAGACAAGATGTTTAAGCTTTATGCAAGACCAAATATTACAATAGATGATATGCGCAAAGTAGCATCTGTTGAGAGTTACATTTCTAATAATAACTTAGACGTTGAGGTTATAGAGCAAACAGAAATTCAGGTGAAATATGCTGGATATATCGAGAAAGAAAAGAATAATGCAGACAAATTAAATCGTTTAGAAAGTGTAAAAATCCCTTCAAATTTTGATTACTCAAAGCTGAAATCTATGAGTATGGAGGCGAGGCAAAAGCTAACGAAAATTCAACCAGTAACCATATCTCAGGCTTCTCGAATAAGCGGTGTGTCACCAAATGATGTTTCTGTTTTATTAGTATACTTGGGGCGATAAAATAAATGTTCCACGTGAAACAATCATTAAATCTAGAATCTCTTCTGTCAGGCTGAGCGGAGTCGAAAGCCTTTTTTAAATGAATAACAAAGCAACATATTTAAAGGTGAAAGATCACTCAGTTTCGGGTGAAGAATTTCAATTATTGTATAATGAAGAACTCGATATGTTGGAGACCTTTCCTCAACCCAAAGCAGAAAACCTTTCAGAATATTATATGAGTGAAAACTATATTTCGCATACAGACACCAAGCGAAATCTTTTAGAGAGAGTTTATCATGTTGTTAGAAATATATCTTTAAAACGGAAGTTGAAATTGATTAACTCATTCAATTCTGATGATAAAACGCTCTTAGATATCGGATGTGGCACAGGTGATTTTTTAGATGTAGCTCAAAAAGATAATTGGAAAATTACAGGAATTGAACCAAATGAAAACGCAAGGCACATTGCGAATTCTAAAACCAAGCATTCCGTTTTTGAAATAGAACATCTAGAGAAGTTAGAGGCTAACAGTTTTGATGTGATTACGCTATGGCATGTACTAGAGCATTTACCTAATATAGAAACACATATAAAACGATTTAAACACCTTTTAAAACCAAAAGGAACTTTAGTAATTGCGGTTCCTAATTATAAAAGTTATGACGCTTTGTATTACGAAAACTTTTGGGCAGCTTATGATGTGCCAAGACACTTATGGCATTTTTCTAAAACTTCAATTGAAAAAATATTTAAAAAGGAGGGAATAGAACTAAAGAAAACTATACCAATGATTTTTGATTCCTATTACGTGAGTTTACTTTCTGAAAAATATAAATCAGGATTCATGAATCCTTTTAAAGCATTTTGGACCGGGATGCTTTCAAATCAAAAAGCAAAACGTTCAAAAGAATATTCGTCTCACATATACATCTTAAAACAGCAATATTCTTAAATAAAAGACGCCTATTTAATTAATTAATGTAAAATACTAGATTATAAGTCTAGAAATTAAAATGCGCTTAAATCGCTTTATTTCAATTTGTTTTTAATAAGTTTTAATTATACGTAGTGATTGTTTGTATAGATTTAATGAATAGTTGGGAATTTACTAAAATCACAAGCTAACTTTTATACATTTGCAAAAATTAAATTTGAATTATAGAATTATGAAAAGAATAATTTTAGGTCTAATCATTGCAACATCATTTTCATCTTGTCAGAAGCAGGAAAAAGTTGCATTCATTGATAATGGAAAGGTAATTAATGATTATCAAATGAAAATTGATCTTGAAGAAGAATTTAAGGCTAAAGACGAAGCCTTTAAAAAGAAAACAGATAGTATTGGTCAGGCTTTTCAGATCGAAGCACAAGCCTTTAATTTGGCTGCAGCTAAAATGTCTAAAAAAGCACAGCAAGAAAAATACCAGGAACTAGGTCAAAAACAACAAATTTTGCAACAGCAAATTCAGTATGAGCAGCAGATAATGCAACAGGCTTTTAATACCGAAATGGATTCTGTGATTTTAAAAGTCAATGACTTTGTTGAAGATTATGGAAAAAGCAACGGCTATACATTTATATTTGGAAAAAACCAGGCTGGTAGCGTTTTATATGGTGAAGAAGCTAAAGACATTACTGAGATAGTAATTAAGGCTATTAATGATAGCTATAGTAAAAAAGACAATAAAGAGACAGATGAGGCTTCTGCAGAAGACAAAAGTACTAAGGAATAGAACTAAAACTTCTAAACTAAAAATATTAAAGCCGAGCTTATGCTTGGCTTTTTTTATGCAGTAAACGTGTTAATTTAATTGATAAATCAGTAAGAATAATCTTAGAGTTTCCGTTGCGCTCTATGTGATATATGGCGTTTTGTAATTCGTTAGAAATTTCTATAATATTAGAATCGTGTACAAAAGGAGCAAACTTTTCTAATTTAAAACTTTCTGATTTTGGTTCTACATATACTAAGTCATTAGCTTTATAATTAAGCAATAAGGCTTGCCTAAAATAATTTAAACAAAAGGCCAAAAACTTCTTTTGTGTTTCACGACCAGTTTTGGCAATTTCTTCGGACCATGAAATTAAATCGTGTATAGCACTTTTATTGCCTTTTGCTTTAAATGCAGATCGCACCCACAAAATAAACCACTTTTCAAATTGAATGTCTTCACTGTCCTGATAAATTAAATCACAGGCTTTATTAAAATTACCATTAGCTTGGTGCGCAATTTTTATTGCTACGGCAGTCTCAATATGGTATTTAGACACAAGCGCTTCTGCAATGACATTTTCAGCTAAAGGAGGAAAATGAAGGATTTGGCAACGCGATCTAATGGTGTTTATAATTTGCTCTTCATCTTCTGCTATAAGTATAAAAACGGTTTTCTCTGGCGGCTCTTCAATAAGTTTAAGAAGCTTGTTTGCCGAAGCAGTGTTCATTTTCTCAACCATCCATATAATCATTACTTTATAACCACCTTCATAGGACTTAAGCGTTAGTGACTTTACAATCTCATGAGCTTCATCTACACCTATTTGCCCTTGCTTATTATCAACACCAAGCAACCTGTACCAATCAAAAAGATTACCATAAGGTTGCTGGTCTAGAAGTTGGCGCCATTCTTCTAAATAAAAATTAGAAACAGGCTTACTTTTTACTTTATCACTTGTCGTTACCGGAAAGGCAAAATGTAAGTCGGGATGCGAAAAGTTTTTAAACTTTAAGTTACAGGAGTCATTGCCACCAGTATTTTCACCATTAGAATTTCCGCAAAGAATATATTGCGCATAAGCCAAAGCCATTGGCAACGTACCAGAACCTTCTGGGCCAACAAATAACTGGGCATGTGCAATTCTTCCAGCATCAACACTTGTTGTGAGATGATTTTTGATATGATTCTGACCTAAAACGTCTGAAAATAACATATCGCAAAGCTATACAATATTTTACCGTTATAAAACTTTACGTATAGAGATTGATGTTTGAGTTTGATTTTAAAATGGCTTAAAGTTTCTGTTTGTCTAATGACCATTATGGACTTATATTTGTTTTCCAAAATTTATAACATGAAGACACTAAACGATTTCGATTTTAATAATAAAAAAGCATTAATCCGTGTAGATTTTAATGTACCACTAAATGATAGTTTTGAGGTTACTGATGCAACAAGAATTGTATCTGCAAAACCTACAATCATTAAAATATTAGAAGATGGTGGAAGCTGTGTTTTAATGTCACATTTAGGAAGACCAAAAGGTGTTCAGGAAGAGTTTTCATTAAAGCACATTATTCCAAAAATTGAAGATATTTTAGGTGTAGAAGTAACGTTTGTAAGCAATTGTATTGGTGAAGAAGCTGAAGCAAAAGCAAAAGCATTACAGGCAGGTGAGATTTTGCTATTGGAGAATTTACGTTTTCACGACCAAGAAAAACAAGGTGATAAAGATTTTGCTGAGCAACTCTCTAGATTAGGAGATATTTATGTTAATGATGCCTTCGGAACGGCACACAGAGCACACGCCTCTACAACAATAGTTGCACAATTTTTCCCAGAAGCAAAATGTTTTGGGTATTTGTTGGCAAAAGAGATTGAAAGCATAAAAAAGGTTTTAGAAGATGGTGAAAAACCTGTTTTAGCAGTGCTAGGTGGCGCAAAAGTGTCTTCAAAAATCACAGTTATCGAAAATATATTAGACAAAGTAGACCATCTCATTATAGGAGGAGGAATGACATTCACTTTTATAAAAGCTCAGGGTGGAAGTATTGGTGATTCTATATGTGAAGACGATAAAATGGAATTGGCACTAGATATTATGAAACAAGCTGAGGCAAAAGGTGTAAAAATTCACTTACCTGTTGATGTTATTGCTGCAGATGCTTTTAGTAATGATGCTAATACACAAGTTGTAGATGTAGAGCATATTCCTGAGGGATGGCAAGGACTTGATGCGGGTCCAAAATCACTAGAAAATTTTGATGTCGTAGTTAATGAATGTAAAACTATTCTTTGGAATGGACCTCTTGGTGTTTTTGAAATGGAAAGTTTTGCTAAAGGAACCATAGCATTAGGTGATTCCATTGCAAGTTCGACTAAAAACGGTGCATTTTCTCTTGTTGGAGGAGGAGATTCCGTTGCAGCGGTTAAACAATTCGGTTTTGAAAATAAGGTAAGCTATGTAAGCACTGGTGGAGGTGCTATGTTAGAAAGTCTAGAGGGAAAAACACTTCCCGGGATTGCTGCGATTTTAGACTGATAATCTAAAAAACACTATTTTAGACCCTATAGCGTTTAAAGAAGTATCAAATCTATTATTTATGAGAATTAAGTCAGTAATATCTACATTGGTTTATATAACCATGTGTTTTGGGTTTTCTCAAACAAAGACAGATACTATTGCTAAACCAATTTCTGAAACAAAAAAAGTCAACGACTCACTTATTGATGGTAAGTTTGTTGTCGATGGAAAAATGATTCCTGCGGAAGTAGATTCCTTGGGTGTTAAAAATCTGGAAGATTTACCAGAAGCGGCAGAATTAGATCAAAAATGGTTAGATGAATTGTATAGTAATTCACTATTTGATACCATATACAAGTCAGTTACCGAACTCACTTATGAGCCGGTTGATTATCCAGAATTAACTACAGACACACTCAAAGCAAGACTGAAACGCCTGAATGCCAGAACACCTTTTAATGTAGAATATAACCCATCCTTAGAGAGTGTAATAAAAAGATATCTTAAGCACAGAAGAAAATCTATGGAGAGGTTAATGGGCTTGAGTCACTTTTACTTTCCAATGTTTGAGCAAGAATTTGATAATTACAACATTCCATTAGAGATGAAGTATTTGTCTATTGTAGAATCTGCCTTAAAGCCAAGAGCAAGGTCTAGAGTTGGTGCTTCAGGCTTATGGCAGTTTATGTTTACTACAGGGAAAGAATATGAGTTAGATGTAAGTAGTTATGTAGATGAGCGCAGTGACCCTATAGAATCAACTACAGCTGCAGCACAATACTTATCACGATTGTATAAAATATTTGGTGATTGGGATTTAGCATTAGCAGCGTATAATTCAGGACCGGGAAATGTAAACAAAGCCATTAGACGTTCAGGAGGTTACCAAAACTATTGGAACATTCGTCCACACTTACCAAGAGAAACGGCAGGTTATGTGCCAGCATTCTTAGCTACTATGTATATTTTTGAATATGCAAAAGAACATGGCTTCAAGCCAGAACGACCGCCTTTTCAGCATATTCAAACCGATACGGTTCATGTAAAGCAAATGATTACTTTAGATCAAGTTGCTGAAACTACAGGAGTTAATATAGAAGAGCTTCAATTTTTAAACCCATCTTACAAACTAGATATTATTCCAAAAGTTGAAGGTAAGACCTATGTGTTACGTTTACCTAGAGAAGCTGTAGGTGTTTTTACATCTAATGAGGAGAAGATTTATGCATTTGCAAAAGCAGAGTTTGATAAACGCGAAAAGCCTTTACCACAGCTTTTTAATACAGATACTAGGGTTAGATATCGTGTAAGAAGTGGGGATTATCTAGGTAAAATTGCCAGAAAATATGGTGTTAGAGTCAGCCAAATAAAGCGCTGGAATGGACTTAGAAGCAATAATTTAAGAATTGGTCAACGATTAACCATATACCCTAGAAACCCAGTAGCTTCCACAAAATCGAAAACCACAAAAAAGCCCGTAAGTGCAAAAGGAAAACAAATCTACAAAGTAAGATCAGGTGACTCTCTTTGGAGTATTGCACAAAAATTTTCTGGAGTTTCTGTTCAAAATCTTAAAGATTGGAACGATATTAGTGGTAACAAACTCAAAACAGGAATGACACTCGTTGTGTCTGAATAAATAACACCAATAAAACTTATACTCATGAGAGCTTTATACACCATAATGTTATGTATGCTATTAGTAGCGTGTGGAGATAGTAAAAAAGAAGATAATCAAACCTATTTACCAGAATCTAACGGAAAACTCAATCATATATCCGTTGTCGTTGATAACCTTTTATGGGAAGGTAGTATAGGAGAATCCATCAGAACTCTCTTTGCAGCACCTTTAACGGGTCTACCCTTAGACGAACCTATGTTTAACCTAAAACAAATTCCACCGCAGGTTTTTGATGGTTTTACTACACGAAGCAGAATTATACTCAAAATTGAAAAAGGCGCAGAAGAGCCTACAATAAAAATAGCAAATGAGGCTTTTGCAAAACCACAAACTATCGTTATTGTTCGTGGTAAAACCAACCAAGATATTATAAATCAACTCAACCAAAATAAAACTAAAATTCTAGATGCCTTTAATAAGGAAGAGGTAAAGGAAAAGCAGAGGCGTATCAACAAATCATTACTTGATGTTAGTGAAATAGAAAAACGTTTAGGTATTTCGGTAAAGGTGCCTTCGGCTTATAGAATATCTAAAGCAGAAGATGGATTTTTATGGGTGAGAAAAAATTTAAGTAATACTAAAACAATTGAGTTAATGTTTTACCAAGTGCCAATGGAAACCATTTCAAAAGGTGATAGCACCATTATTGATATTGTAAATATGCGAAATGAGATTACAAAAACAAAGATTCCTGGCGAAGATGGTATATATATGGCGGTAGAAGATGCTTATGCTCCGGGCTTGTTTAATACTATTATAGATAATAAACCAGCTTATGAGGTAAGAGGACTTTGGGAGATGGTAGGTTATACTATGGCTGGGCCATTTATCACCTACGCTATTGAAGACAAGGTCAATAATCGTTATCTTATAGCTGGAGGTTATGTTTATGCGCCATCATTAGACAAAAGAGAATATGTTTTTGAATTAGAATCTATAATAAAATCTATAACTATTAAATAGAAAAAGCCAACATCTATTGTCGGCCTTTTCCTTTATCTTAAGAAGAATGTACACTATTCTTTTTCTTTATTATCTGTCGAATCTTCTTTGCTTGCGTCTTTAAATTCTTTGATGCCGCTTCCTAACCCTCTCATTAATTCAGGGATTTTTTTACCACCAAAAAGTAATAAAATGGCAACCACAATCAGAATTATCTGAGGGGCACCAATTGCTAATGGGACAATACTTAAAGTCATAATTAAAAATTTAGACTACAAAGTTAGTAATTATAGTTTAATTATAACGTTACAAATCTAACTTTAGCACTTTACAGTAGTGCTATTTCACTATTTTAATTAATTTTGTTTTGATGGCAAAAAAGAAAAAAGACGGAAAGAAATTTGCTAAAAAACTATTGCATAAGTATCGTTTGGTTATTCTTAACGAAGATACTTTTGAAGAGCGCTTTGCTATTAAACTCACGCGTCTAAATGTTTTTGTGCTTACATCCTTATCTGCTATTTTCTTAGTGTTTTTCACTATTTTATTAATAGCTTTTACACCCCTGCGTGAGTATATTCCTGGCTATTCTTCTTCTAAACTTAAAAAAGAAGCATCAATTTTAAACTACAAAACAGATTCTCTTGTTCAGGAATTAGAACTTAATAAGCGTTACTATGCCTCAATAAGAAAGGTTTTAACAGGAGATGTGGCCTCGGTAGATTTTGATAGAGATTCTCTGATCAAAGCAGCCCAAAACGATATAGACATTCTTCGGGTTACCACAAACAAAGAAGATTCTTTATTAAGAGCAAAGGTAGAAAAAGAGGATAAGTATAACTTATTTGAAGCGTCAACAACACCAAATAATTTTGTATTATTTCCACCAGTAAACGGTACCATTTCAGAAGCTTACAACATTGAAGAAAAGCATTTTGCTGTTGATGTTGTCGTTGCAATAAACACACCTGTTAAAGCTACGGCAAATGGCACGGTTATATTTGCAGAATGGACTGTAGAAACAGGTTATGTGGTTATTATAGAACATAATCAAGAACTAATTTCGGTTTACAAACATAACTCTGCCATTACTAAGTCCCAAGGAGATTTAGTAAAAGCAGGTGAAGTTATTGCAATGTCTGGTAGTACAGGCGAATTAAGCACAGGACCACACCTTCATTTTGAACTTTGGAGTAAAGGCTATCCTGTAAACCCCACTAATTTTATTGATTTTCAGTAATGCCATCGGTTAAAGCAGCACTATCCAAACCATTTGCAAAATACATTGCAAGGCGCATTAAAAAATGGGCTTCAAAACCCATTGAAACCCAAGAAAGGGTGTTTCAGAATTTAATTTCTGAAGCAAAGTATACGGTTTTTGGTAAAGATCACAATTTTAATGAGATCAGAACTTATGAAGATTTTATATCTCGTGTTCCAATAAGAGATTATGAAGAATTGAAACCCTATGTAGAACGTGTTGTAGCTGGTGAAAAAGACATCCTTTGGAAAGGAAAACCCATTTATTTTGCGAAGACCTCAGGTACTACCTCTGGCTCAAAATATATTCCAATTACCAAGGAAAGTATGCCAACACATGTTGAGGCGGCTAGAAATTCTATTTTAATGTACATTAACGAAACAGGAAATTCAAAATTTGTTGACGGAAAGATGATTTTTCTACAAGGCAGTCCAATTCTAGAAGAAAAAAACGGAATTAAACTTGGTAGATTATCTGGCATTGTAGCACATTATGTACCAAAATATCTTCAAAAAAACAGAATGCCAAGCCTTAAAACCAATTGTATTGAAGATTGGGAGACCAAAGTTGATGCCATTGTAGATGAGACAATCAACAAAGATATGACTATTATTTCTGGTATTCCTTCTTGGGTACAGATGTATTTTGAGAAACTTATTGAGAAAACGGATAAAAAAGTGGGTGATATTTTCGCCAATTTCAATTTGTTCATTTTTGGTGGTGTAAATTACGAACCCTATCGTGCCAAATTTGAAAACCTCATAGGAAGGAAAGTAGATAGTATTGAATTGTATCCGGCTAGTGAAGGGTTCTTTGCGTTTCAAGATAAACAAGATGAAAAGGGTATGTTACTTCAGTTAAGTTCAGGAATCTTTTATGAGTTTGTTGAAGCAGACCATTTTTTTGAAGAACGCCCAAAACGCATTACAATTAAAGATGTAAAGCTTGGTGTAAACTATGTAATGATTATTTCGACCACCGCGGGTCTCTGGTCTTATAACATTGGTGATACAGTAGAGTTTACATCACTAAATCCATACCGTGTTATTGTAAGTGGTCGAATTAAACATTTCATTTCGGCTTTTGGGGAACATGTTATTGGAAAGGAAGTAGAACAAGCCTTAAAAGAAGCAACTCAAAACACATCTATTGCTGTAAATGAGTTTACGGTAGCACCACAAATTAATCCTAAAGAGGGGTTGCCATATCATGAGTGGTTTATTGAATTTGAAAAAGAACCTAAAAATGAAATAGAATTCGTTCAAAAATTAGAACAATCGCTTCAATCGCAAAACAGTTATTATCTAGATCTAATCAAGGGAAAAGTTTTAACACCATTGAAGATTACAAAAATTAAAAAAGACGGTTTTAAAAACTATATGAAATCTATCGGAAAATTAGGAGGACAAAATAAAATACCAAGACTATCTAATGACCGAAAAATAGCTGATAACATGTACGAACTACAATTAACGAAATAACGCTATATTTGCAGGTTAAAATAACGTATGAGTACAACTAAGAGAAGACATAAAAGAACTCGAGCACAAGAAAGCTCAAATGCTATTGAGCGCATGTATATAACAATGCGTCACCTCTTTAACCGTGGGTTCTATAAACCCATGGGAGTTTCTGGCGAAACGCTTCGTGAGGCACTACTGTTACTAAGACCCGAAATTTATGGCTCAATTGCTGAGGAAAAAGCAGAAATCGAAGGCTTGCTTTATGTCATTGATCGTTTACCACAAGGTATTGAAGAGTGCACTTTTATTAACCTTACAAGTGATGAAGGGTATGCGAATTCACATTTTAAACCTATAATTCCGCCAAAGCGAAGACGTAATTGTTATCGTATTGATGATGAACAAATGAATATTGAGATAACCAGAGGACGATCTGAAATTTACGATATTTTAACACACCTTACTTTTCTATTTGTAGAATCTCATAAAATAAGTAAGCGTATAATTATTAATGAAGAAGGCGCAACAGTAAGAGATTGGCAAAAGTTGGAGGATGCAGTAACATCTACCAAAAAACTCACTCAAAAGGAACGTGAAATTGCCATCACTCATACAGCTAATATTCTTGGTAGAACCTTTAATGAATTGACTGAGGCTCATCCAAAGTTTGCAACTGAAGATCAACCAGAACGATTACTCCATATCGTTTATTGGTTAGGTAAGTTGGCTATTGAAGAAGTTGTGAACGGAAATAAAAGAACAATAACATTTAGCCCAGTTTTAAGAGAACGTTTAGGCCATCATATTCACGGTGAAATATGGGCAGATAACATAAAAAATGTTTTGCATAAAAATGGATTATTAGAGCGCCCAATTCATATTATAAGTGCCAATATGCATAGTGTGATGAATTCTATTTTCGCAAAAGGAACATTAAAAGGCGCTGAAGCTAAAAAAGATATTTTTGAGGTATATGAAACACTTAGTAATTCAAAAAATGCAGCACTACGCAATAAAGTAGAAAAATCAGCGTTGCAAAACGGAATGCTATATATAAAAGATACTTCTGGGACCAACATAGACGTTCAGATTTTTGACACTGATAAGATAGATTTTTCTAAAACAGACTTTGATTATGACACACCTCTTAAGGAGGAAAAAGCAGTTGTTTTTGTTATGGACTATGCTTTTGGTGAACAAGCTTATGAAACCTTAGATGAGTTTTTAAAACCAATTAAAGCTGATGGAAAAAAGGTGCATTTAGACGTGAGGTCTATTTCAATAATGGGAAAAGCAGGCATTTTAGAAGGAGGTAAAGGAGACGTTATGATTCCTTCAGCACATATTTTTGAAGGCACAGCCGATAATTATCCATTTAATAACGAGTTAAGTAAAAACGATTTGTTAGATTGCGGAGTTGATGTTTTTGAGGGCACTATGGTAACCGTTTTAGGCACATCTCTTCAAAACAAGGAGATTTTAAAGTTCTTTAAAAATTCCACATGGAATGTCATCGGATTAGAGATGGAAGGTGCGCATTATCAAAAAGCAATTCAGGCTGCATCAAAAGTACGAGGTAGTATTAATGAAGATGTAAAAGTAAGATATGCTTATTATGCAAGTGATAACCCATTAGAAACAGGAAGCACATTAGCATCTGGTGGGTTAGGAACCTCTGGTGTTAAGCCGACATACGTAATAACAAAAAAGATATTAGAACAAATATTTAATTCATAGAAAATGAGTGATAAGTTACCACAAGAACCACAAAGTGAAGAGGTAGATTTAGGGCAATTGTTTAATGCGATAGGTAAATTGTTTGAGAAGCTTTTCAACTTTATAAGTAAAGTTTTAAAAGGTCTTTTTTCAGCTTTAATTTTTGCATTAAAACCATTTGTTAATAATTTTAAATGGGTAGCTATTGTTTTAATGTTAGCCGCACTTCTTGGTTATATCTCAGAAAAACTCAGCAAGCCTGTTTATACATCTGATATGCTTGTACGACCTTATTACGACTCTAAGTATCAGCTAGCAAACAACATAGATTACTTTAACGCATTAATAGCATCTGAAAACCACCAAGAGTTGGCAGAAATTTTTAATATTGATAGTGATTCCTCTGCTTCGCAAATGTTGGGTTTTGAAATTGAAATAGGGCCAGAAACCCCAAATGATTTGTTGCAACAATATGATGCTTATATTAAATCAATTGACAGCACATTAGCCGTTGATTTAACTTATGAGGATTTTATTGAGAATAGAGACGTTTTGGCAGGTAATGTCTTTTCTATTAAAGCTAAAGCCACAAGGAACGATATTTTTCCAAGTCTTGAAAACGGTTTCATTAAAACTTTTGAGAATGAATATAGTAGAAAAGTTAAAAGAAGAATGGACTCTACTCGCCTTGTAAAAAAGGATAACTATTTGGCAGAACTAAAAAGAGTTGAGAGTCTACAAGAAATCTATATTGATATTAAGAAGAACGAATCAGAAAAAGGAGAGGCCTCAATAGGAGTAGGTGGTCTAATACCAATAACCATAGAAAAGACTACAACTAAAGAATATGAATTATTTCAGGAAGAGTTAAAGATTAGAAAAGCATTAAGAGCTATAGAAGAAGAAGAAATAGAGCAAGGTGATTTTTTCGATATACTCTCTGGCTTTGAAGAGGTTGGTTCTAAAGAAACGGATCTGTTTAACAAACATTCCTTATTGTTTCCCGCTATATCTTTGCTGATTATGATTTTGGCGTATGCCTTGTTTAAGGTGTTTAAGTTTATTAAAGAATATGAATAAAAGCCAAAACATATTGGTTACTGGCGGAGCTGGGTTTATAGGCTCAAATTTCATATCATACTTTTTAGAAAAACATAATAACATTAAAATTGTTAATTTAGATAAGCTTACCTACGCGGGTGAGCTTTCTAATTTAAAGAGCTTAGAAGGTAATACAAACCACACTTTTGTAAAAGGGGATATCTGTAATTCAGATTTAGTTCATTCACTTTTTCAGGAGTATAATTTTTCTGCAGTTATCCATTTTGCTGCTGAATCTCATGTTGACAATTCAATTAAAGCACCAGATGCTTTTATAAACACCAATGTCTATGGCACATTTAATTTACTTAATGTTGCCAAAAACCATTGGATGGAAAATCCGTTTGTATGTAAAAAAGGTTGCGAGCAAAATCGGTTTCACCATATTTCTACGGATGAGGTTTATGGCACGTTGGGAAAAACGGGTTTATTTACAGAGAAAACACCTTATGCACCTAATAGCCCATATAGCGCATCAAAAGCAGCTTCAGACTTTATAGTAAGAAGTTATTTTCACACATACGGAATGAATATTGTCACTACAAATTGCAGCAATAATTATGGTCCTCACCAACACGATGAAAAACTAATCCCTACAGTTATTAGAAAAGCCATTACCGGGGAAAGCATTCCTATTTATGGAGACGGAAAAAACATTAGAGACTGGTTATATGTAGAAGATCACTGTAAGGGCTTAGATTTAGTATTTCAGAAAGGAAAACAAGGGGAAACATATAATATAGGTGGAAAAAACGAAAGAGATAATTTATATATTGCTAATAAAATTTGTAACATTCTAGATGTGCTTAGACCGAAAGACAAATCCTATTCTCAGCAAATAACATTTGTTAAAGATAGGCCAGGTCATGACTTTAGATATGCCATTGACGCATCTAAAATAGAGAATGAGCTTAGGTGGAAAGCCGAAGAGAATTTTGAAACAGGAATTGTAAAAACTATTAAATGGTATTTAAATAAATACGAACAGGAATGAAAGGTATTGTTTTAGCAGGAGGTTCTGGCACAAGATTACACCCACTCACATTAGCAGTTAGCAAACAGCTGATGCCCATTTATGATAAGCCGATGATTTATTACCCTATATCGACACTTATGTGGTCTGGGATAAGAGAAATCCTTATAATTTCCACTCCAGAAGATTTACCATTGTTTAAAAAATTGCTTGGTGACGGTAAACGATATGGGTGCGATTTTCAATATGCAGTTCAAGAAGCACCAAACGGTTTAGCTGAAGCTTTCATTATAGGGGAAGACTTTATTGATAAAGATAAAGTCGCTCTAATACTAGGAGATAATATATTTTATGGAACAGGGTTAGCTGATTTGTTACAGCAAAACAACGATCCTAATGGAGGAGTTATTTATGCTTATCATGTACACGACCCAGAGCGTTATGGAGTCGTTGAGTTTGATAAAAATGGAACAGTAGTTTCTATTGAAGAAAAACCTAAGATCCCAAAATCTAATTACGCTGTTCCGGGGATTTATTTTTATGATAACACAGTAGTGGAAATAGCCAAAAGCATTAAACCCAGCAAAAGAGGTGAATTAGAAATTACAGACATAAACAAAACATATCTAGATCAAAACAAACTAAAAGTTAGCGTGCTAGATAAAGGTACAGCATGGCTAGATACAGGCACATTTAAATCTTTAATGCAAGCCTCACAATTTGTTCAGGTTATAGAAGAACGTCAAGGTCTAAAAATAGGAGCAATTGAAGAGGCTGCATATAAAATGGGCTACATAAATAAAACACAGTTTAAACAAGCTATAAAACCCTTAATTAAGAGTGGTTACGGTAAGCATTTACAAGGCTTGCTTTCTGAGTAAATATATGATTGTAAAAAAAACAAAATTAAAAGGCTGTTATTTATTAAAGCCTAAAATCTTTGAAGACAAAAGAGGGTATTTTATCGAGAGTTTCAATAGAGAAACCTTTAGAAATATCACAGGCTTAGATGCTAATTTTGTTCAGGATAATGAAGCGAAATCGTCAAAAGGAGTGCTTAGGGGGCTTCATTATCAAAGAGGCGAATTTGCCCAGGCAAAATTAGTACGTGTTATAAAAGGCAGTGTTTTAGATGTGGCTGTTGACTTAAGGCGTAATTCATCAACCTTTGGAGAATACGAAATGGTTAAGATTTCTGAAGAAAACAAACTTCAATTCTATATACCAAGAGGCTTTGCTCATGGATACTTAGCATTAGAGGATGAAACCATTTTTAGTTATAAGTGTGATAATTTCTACAAAAAGGAAGCAGAAGCAGGAATAATTTTTGACGACCCAGATTTAAATATCAATTGGAATTTTCCTATAGACCAACTTATAATTTCAAGCAAAGACTTAAAATTGCCAAAGCTTAAAAACACTCAATTATGAAACGAATTGTAGTCTTTGGCTCAAATGGTCAATTAGGAAAAACATTAAAGTCTATAATAAAGAAAGAACCTAATGAATATGTGTTTTGTTCAAAAAAGGATGTTGATATAACCGACAAAAGCATACTGGAACGAGTATTTAATGAACAAAATTTCGATTTTTGCGTTAATTGTGCTGCCTATACAAATGTTGAAGGCGCAGAAAAGAAAGAGGATGAAGCTTTTTTAATTAATGCCAAAGGCGTAAAAAACATAGCAGAAGTTTGTGCTCTCTACGATGTGAAATTAATTCATATTTCAACTGATTACGTTTTCGATGGAAAAAAAAAGAACCCTTATAAAACCAGTGATAAACCCAACCCAATAAATCAATATGGAAAGTCTAAATTAAAAGGAGAGTTTTACATCAAAGAAACACTAAAACAATATTATATTATCCGTACGTCTTGGCTATATTCCATTTACGGCAAAAATTTCCTAAAAACCATTATTAACAGCGTAGTAGACAATAAGCCAATAAGTATAACAACCAAACAACAAGGCACACCAACAAGTTGTTTAGACCTTTCCGAGTTTATAAAATTTATAATAAACAATTCAATTTCATATGGGGTTTATAATTTTTCTGCCAGAGGAAATACATCTTGGTATGGCTTTGCTAAAGAAATTGTACAACATTATTGTGCAGAAAAAACAAACATTATTTCTTCAACGAATAACTTTGTAACATTAGCAAATAGGCCTAAATATAGTGTGCTAGATGTTAATAATACAGAAAGGGTTTATAAAGAATTAAATAAATGGCAACATAGCGTTAAAACTATTGTTGAAATAATAAAAAATGACAACTACTCAATAATTTAATTTTTTAAAATACAGAATTTTAAAAGGCTTACATTTGCCAATCTGTAATAATATAAATTGTAAGCAAAGACATAATATTATAAAAACCAGAACAAAACAAACTTATGACAGGTGTAGAAATAGATAAAAATTTAGTAATCGCTGTAGAAGCATCACTAAAAGCAGGTGAAGCTATAATGGATGTTTATGAAACTCCTTTTAGTGTAGAACTAAAAGATGATAAATCGCCATTAACGAAAGCTGATAGAAAGGCTAATGAAATTATCAATTCGTTTTTAAAAGAAACACCAATACCAATAATTAGCGAAGAAAATAAGCAGATTGATTTTTCAAGACGAAAAAACTGGAACACCTGCTGGATAGTTGATCCAGTAGATGGAACAAAAGAATTCATTAAACGCAATGGTGAGTTTACAGTTAATATCGCTCTAGTCAAAAACGGAGTACCACAACTTGGCGTAATCTATGTGCCAGCAATAAAACGCTTATATTTTGCTGATGTAATAAAGAAACAGGCTTTTTCAGCAGAGCTACCATTTCACAACGCAAAAATGGAAGATGTGATCAACGCTTCTAAGTCTCTTAAACCCAAAAAACAATCTGGTACTGTTGAGGTTGTGGGTAGTCGATCTCACATGAGCCAGGAAACTTTAGATTTTGTTGAAAGCCTTAAAAAAACAGGAAAAGCAGTAAGCATTGTTTCAAAAGGGAGTTCTTTAAAATTTTGTTTAGTCGCAGAAGGGAATGCTGATGTCTATCCTAGATTTGCTCCTACAATGGAATGGGATACTGCTGCGGGACATGCCATTTGTAATGCTGTCGGTATAGATGTTATAGCAGAAGACACAAAAGAACCACTTTTATACAATAAGGAAAACTTACTCAACCCATGGTTCATAGTTTCTAAACGCTAAACTACTATGGCTATATACAAAACAGAATCCCATCTTAGAAGCCTTATAAAAGGTATGTCGTGGCGTATTGTTGCAACTTCAGACACAATTTTTGTTGTGTTATTAATCACTTGTTTAAGTGGTCATTGCAGCATAGAAGATGCTATTAAAATAGGTTCAATAGAATTCTTCCTTAAGTTTTTAATCTATTATATACATGAAAGACTTTGGCAAAGGCTACTTATAAACAAGGAAGTCACAAAAAAACAAACGCTTCAAAAAACAATATCATGGCGCATTATTGCAACAACAATGACATTTGTAATATCTGGTGCTATTTTAGAAGCGTTTAATGAAATAGCATTATATATTGCTATTACAGAATTATTTACGAAATTCGTGTTATATTACCTACACGAAAGACTTTGGCTAAAACTGCCTTTAGGTAAGATTAGGCAATTTTTTTTCGGTAAAAAAAAGTAAAATGTCCAAACATATTATTCCCCACAATTATCATGTCTCAAAGGCAGATAGAGCCACTTCTAACGAGCACAACTCATTTTTAATATGGTTCACAGGGCTTTCAGGCTCAGGTAAATCAACAATCGCTAATCTTGTTGAACGAAGTTTATTTAAAAAAGGCATAAAAACCTACACTCTAGACGGAGACAACATCAGAAAAGGAATAAATAATGATCTTTCATTTTCCCCAGAAGACAGGAAAGAAAACATAAGACGCATTGCAGAGGTTTCCAATCTTATGATAGATGCTGGTTTAGTGGTTTTAGCTGCATTTGTATCACCATACAAAAAAGACAGAGAGAATATTAGAACTATCGTTAAAGATGTTAACTTTGTCGAAATTTATATCAATACAAGTGTTGAAGAATGTGAGCGTAGAGACGTAAAGGGTTTATACAAAAAAGCCAGAGCAGGAGAAATAAAAAACATGACAGGTATTTCAGCTCCTTATGAAGCACCAGAAACACCAGATATTGAGATTAAAACCGAAAACGAATCAATTGAAGATTCTGTACAAAGAATTGTAGATTATATAACACCAAAATTAGAACTCAAAAATGAGTAGATATTTTTTAAATTATTTAGACGAATTAGAGAGCGAGGCTATTTATGTCTTGCGAGAAGTTTGGGCACAATTTGACAATCCGGTAATACTATTTTCAGGAGGGAAAGACTCTATTTTGGTTACTCATTTGGCGAAAAAAGCATTTCACCCAGCAAAGATTCCTTTTCCTTTAATGCATGTTGATACTGGTCATAATTTTCCGGAAACCATTCAGTTTAGAGACAATATAATTAAAGAATTAGGTGTAGAGCTTATTGTAGGTTCTGTACAGGAATCTATAGATGAAGGCAGGGTTGCTGAAGAAAAAGGCAAAAATGCCACTAGAAACGCACTTCAAATCACAACACTTCTAGACGCCATTGAATCTAATAAAATTGATTGCGCAATAGGAGGAGGGAGACGAGACGAAGAAAAAGCAAGGGCAAAAGAACGGTTTTTTTCTCATAGAGATGATTTTGGGCAATGGGATCCAAAAAACCAGAGACCAGAACTTTGGAATATCTTTAATGGAAAACATTTTGAAGGAGAACATTTTAGAGCTTTTCCTATTAGTAATTGGACGGAAATGGATGTATGGAATTATATAAAAAGAGAAAACATAGCAATACCATCTTTATACTTTGCTCACGAACGTGAAGTCGTTTGGAGACAAGATAGTTGGATACCTAATTCCGAGTTTTTAGTCTTAGAAGACCACGAGGAAATAGTAACTAAGAAGATTCGCTTTAGAACTTTAGGAGATATTACAATTACAGGAGGTATTGAATCAGACGCTGATACTTTAGAAAAAATTGCAGATGAAGTATCTGGTATGAGACAGACAGAACGCGGAAACAGAAGTGATGATAAACGTTCAGAGTCTGCAATGGAAGACAGAAAACGCCAAGGATATTTTTAAAAGAAAAATAAGATGCTAGACAACAATCAATTATTACGTTTTACGACAGCAGGAAGTGTAGATGATGGAAAGAGTACCTTAATAGGACGTTTACTTTATGATTCAAAATCTATATTCGAAGACCAGCTTCAAGCCATAGAAAATACAAGCAAAAAGAAAGGTCATGAAGGAGTAGATTTAGCACTGTTTACGGATGGTCTTAGGGACGAGAGGGAGCAAGGCATAACTATAGATGTAGCATATAGGTATTTTACAACACCTAAACGAAAGTTTATAATAGCTGATACACCAGGTCATATACAGTATACAAGAAATATGGTAACAGGAGCATCTACGGCTAATGCCGCTATTATTTTGGTTGATGCCAGGCATGGTGTTATTGAGCAAACAAAAAGACATTCCTTTATTGCCTCATTACTACAAATACCTCATGTTATCGTATGTATTAATAAGATGGATTTGGTTGATTACTCTGAAGAGACCTATAATGATGTTATAAATCAATTTGAAGAATTTTCTTCAAAGCTATTAGTAAATGACATTCGTTTTATACCAATCAGTGCTTTAAATGGTGATAATGTTGTTAATAGATCCACAAATATGGACTGGTACCAAGGGGCACCTTTATTACATACTTTAGAAACCATGCATATAAGTAGTGACATCAATAAAGTTGACGCAAGGTTTCCGGTACAAACCGTATTGAGACCGCAAAGTGAAAACCATAGAGATTACCGTGGTTATGCAGGTAGAATGGCGAGCGGTATTTTTAGATTAGGGGATGAGGTAACGGTATTGCCATCTGGCTTTACCTCAAAGATTAAGACGATAGACACTTTAGATAAATCACTTAAAGAAGCATATGCACCTATGTCTGTTTCTATTACTCTAGAGGACGATATAGATATCAGTAGAGGTGATATGATTGTAAAATCTAATAATAAACCTGAGGCCTCTCAAGATATAGAAGTTATGTTATGTTGGCTACATAATAATGCTGCCAAACCAAGAGCTAAATACAGTATCAGACACACATCAAATGAGCAAAAAGCAATGATAAAAGAAATTGTATATAAATTTGATATTAATACTTTAGAAAGAAATAGTGAGGATAAGGAATTAAAAATGAACGACATTTCTAAGGTTAAGATTAGAACAACAAAACCACTAATGGTTGACGATTATAGAGAAAATAGAACTACGGGTAGTATAATCTTAATTGACGACACCACCAATGAAACAGTGGCCGCTGGGATGATTGTATAAAACAGCTATAGTGTCGTGAGAAATTTTATTTTATTTACAGCAATTATTCTCCTTTTTTCGTGCCAGAAAGGAAAAGACTCTAAAGCAACAACAAATGCAAGTGAGTCAAAAGAGCTCATAATAAAAATTTTTTTTAAAACAGATGTTGAAGATGTTTTCAAAATAATGACAAACAATATAGAGGTTGATGAGTTTCAGAAAAAAAACATTGTTGTTAGAGAAACTATACCTATAACTTCGAATTTTGAAAGTATGACTGCGAATTTTGGGCCAAATAATTTTTCAAATAATATAATAATTAACCTTGGTAAAAAATTAAAGGAAGTCACCTTTAATAGTATAGAAATAAATTATGGAAAAAATAAACTTATTATAGACAACGAAAATTTCAATAAATATTTAAGATTGAACAAGTTCGCTGAATTTGTTAATACAGATTTTATTATAGTTGTTAAAACTAAAGGTGAAATTTCCAACCCACAGATAGCTTTAAAACCCTCAGCAATAAAGTTTTTAAAACAATAAACTAATTAACAACTCAATTAGTAATTTAACTTACTTTTTAGTGATAAACAAAATAAAAAACATTTTTAGTGATAAAGATCTAGAAGAAATCCTTACTAAAGGATTTTATTTTTTATTATTTAGGATAGGAGGTCTATTTGCTGGTTATCTGTTCATGTATTTGATTGCTAAAAATTATGGTGCTTCGGTAAATGGTCTTGTTGCATTGAGCTTTACATTTTTACTATGTATTAGTATACTAGGAAGATTAGGAATTGACATCAATATTGTTAGGTATTATACACTAAAAAAAACAAGTTTTGATAAAAGCCTTTTCTATAAATTATTGCTATTATCTTTCTCTTTATCCACTTTTTTAGCTCTCTGTCTTTATTTGTTTAGAGACTTGTTCATTTATAGAATATTTAATAAACCACAGCTAGAACCTTACCTTTTCTGGGTTGTTATATCTATACCTTTTTGGTCTATCATTTTAATCTGCGGTGGCTTATTTAGGGGGCAAAAAAAGAACATCTGGTATGCCTTTTTAGAAAACCCAGGGCGATTTATTTTGTCGTTACTTGTATTTAGTATATTGATTATCTTTTTAGAAGATAAAACAACACCCATTATATCACATTTTATAGGTGTTTTTACTCTGGCTATCATTGCAGTGGTAAAAGTAAAAAAATCTCTTAACACACATAAATCAACTTATGGAGGCAAAGTTTTAGATTTTATTAAAGAATCCTATCCAATGATGATTTCTGGAACAATATTAGTATTCTTAGGTTGGGCTGATACTTTTATTCTTGGCATCTATGAATCGGATAAAGAGATAGGAGTATATACAATTGCATTAAAAATAGCTGCCCTAACAAGTTTTTCATTACATGCATTAAACTCAATCTTAGCACCCAAAATCGCCAAAAGTTATCAGAAAGGAGATGTTAACGGCTATCAAAAAATGATACAATTCTCAACAAAACTTAATTTTTTCATTACTCTAATAATAATAATTGTGATAGTTTATTTTCGTAAATTTATTTTGGGGGTATTTGGCAACGAATTTTTATCTGGCGATACAGTTTTATTAGTTTTGTGCATAGGTCAATTTATTAATTCTCTCTCGGGATCTGTTGGAATTATTTTACAAATGACAGGACGACAAAAAGTGTATCAAAATATTGTTTTAATTGCTTTGATGCTAAACATAGTTTTAAACTTTATTTTAACACCTCGATATGGTACTATGGGCGCTGCGCTAGCGACGGTATTTAGTATTTCGTTTTGGAATATAACTGGGGCGATTTACCTTAAAAGAAAGCTGAAAATCATTAGTTATTTTAAAATCATTAAGTAATGATTAAACCAAACACATTTATTGTAGGGTCTCAAAAATCCGCAACTACATCACTGTATAATTGGATAGCCCAACATCCAGATATATGTGGGCCAGGATCATTAAAAGACCATCCCTTTTTCATAAAACAAGAATATTACGAAAAAGGTATAGAATCCTTGTATAAGACATATCTTAATGAAGGTTACTCAGATCAAAAAATTATAATGCAAGGTTCAGTTCAGTATATGTTTTTTGAAAAAGCAATTGATAGAATTTTTAATTTTAACCCTAAAGCTAAATTGATATTGTCAATAAGAAACCCTGTCGACAGAGCAGTATCTGCATATAAGTTTTTTAGAAAATTAAACTTAGAGCCCCTAAAATTTAGCGAGGCTCTTATTAAAGAAGATGAAAGGCTTAAAGGAGACCTGGCCACCATATCTAACCTTACATATTACTCTCATGGATTATATGGAAAACAACTGTCATACATTTATAATAAATTTGATGAATCCCAAGTTTTAGTTGTTTTTTATGACGATATTAAAAACAGTCCAAATAAAGTAATAAAAGAAGCGTATAAATTTCTTAATGTAGAACCTAATTTTACACCTGATTTTACTATACATAACAAAACAGGTAAATCTAGATATCAGACATTACAAAGTATTGTTTTTGGAAAAGGAAAAATCAGAAAATTTATTGTTGACAATTTTGTTAACTATTTTATACCTCTTTCTAAGAGAACTCAAATAAAGCTGGCTTTTAAAGAATGGAATACTGTTGAGGAAGTACAAAACGATTTAGATGATTTTGTAGAAGAACGAGAACTATTAAGAGTTAGGTTTATAGAAGATATTGAATTATTAGAAAGGCTATTGGGTGTTAATTTAAAACAATGGAAAAAAAATAAATTGTAGGACCATGAAGACTTCTCCCTTTTTTATTGTTGGCGTTCAGCGCTCAGGAACAACACTATTAAGATTGCTATTAAACTCACATTCTGAAATAGCCGTACCAGAGGAAGCAAGCTTTTTAAAACCACTACTAAAAAAAAAGTGGATAAAAGACCCTATTTGTGGAGAAAAGCTTGAAAAGATGGTTAATTACCTGAGAAAGAACGAGCAATTTAAATTATGGAATTTTGACAGAGAACCTTTATTACAAGAAATTGAGAATAAAAGTCAAGTAACCATAAAAGAGGTTATGGAAATTATGTACTCTTCTTATGCTTCTCACGAGAGTAAATCTATTTGGGGAGATAAAAGTTTGTTTTTTAGCAAAATGGAATTAATATTTCAAATGTTTCCAAAAGCTAAGTTTATTCACATTGTAAGAGACGGAAGAGATGTTTTCAATAGCTGGAGAAAAATGGATCAGAGTATGTCTAACCCATCTGTTATGGCTTTAGATTGGGGGCTAAAAACCTATTTGGTGGAAAAATCAATGCAAAATATACCTAAAGAAAATTTACTTCTCATACGTTATGAAGACTTATTAAATAACCCTAAACAAACATTAGAATCTATTTGTAAATTTATTAATGTAGGTTTTGAAGATAAAATGTTGAGATTCCACCAAACAAGTAATAAATATATTGGCAAACACCATTCAGATTTAATTTTTAAGGCCATTGACAATTCTAATATTAAAAAATGGGAAAGACTTTTAACAAGCAAGGAGAAGAGAATATATCAAATTATTTCAGGCAGATATTTAAAAAAGTATGGCTATGATGTGTCTGAGAAAATTAAACTTAAAAATTGGTTTGAGATGTTTTGGGATTTGTTATTAGGGCTACCAAAAAGAACATTACAGCTAATTAAAGTACGCCTTGCATATAGAAGGGCACTATACAAAGGGGAATCTACCAAAACAAAAGTAGGTCAGTTACCAGAAGAAAAAAGCATATATTAAAAATTATAAACACTAAACAACATTGATGAAATTAAAGGTTAGTTTATCTAAAATCATTGAAAAAAACTTGTTGCTTAGTGTATTGTTGCTGGTTTTTTTATATGATGTTTTTGTTAAGTACCTAGGTTTTTTTGATGAGCTTATTGCATTAATATCTTTTTTCATAATCATATATTTTATTTTTTTAAAAAAGAAGGTGAAATTATACCGAAAAGAATACTATATTGTTTTCTTTCTTACTTCAGTACTGTTTATTGGTCTGGTTTCCAATTTCACCTCTTATTTTAATAACAACTTAACTCCTTCTGTTGCAATCTTTGCAGATAGTATTGTTTTTTTTAAAGCGTTTGTAGCATATTTTGCGGTGAGGCTTTTATCTAACGTTTACAACTCAGAAAATGTTTTATTGAGTCTTTCAAAGTACTCAGAGCGTATTTTTTTACTATTACTTTTATTTATTATAGCAGACTTTATTTTTAAAATATACCCAAGAGAATATAGGTTTGGCTTGAGATCAATTGAGTTGTTTTTTCAGCATACATCTAGATACGCTTTTACTTTTTCTTTTATTTTTTTAGTGCTTTTACCTAGTCATTTTAACAAAAAAAAGGGCTTTCTTCTTTTCGTTCTTCTAGCAGGAATGCTATCCTTAAGGGTAAAATACTTAGGGTTTGTTGTAGTGACAATTTTGATAATCTTTTATGGAAAAAAACTGTTCAAAATATCAAAATTTTATTTTTTAGCATTTACCGTAAGCCTTGGACTGATATTAGCGTGGTTCTTTTGGGATTGGTTAGCGATGTATTTTACTTTTACGAAATTAGATAATACAGCGTGGTCTAGAGCTGTTATTTTATATTATAGCTTTATAATTGGGAATGACTATTTTCCTATCGGAACAGGGTTCGGTACTTATGCCTCGTATTATTCGGGCTTATACTATTCATGGGTTTATGACCTTTACGGAATAAGTAACGTTTATGGTATAAAAAGAACGCATTGGAAATTTGTTTCAGACCAATATTGGCCAATGGTATTGGGTCAGTTTGGATATTTTGGGCTAATGGGCATGTTATTAGTAATCTATAATTACTTTTCATTATTTATGGGACATATAAAATTTACAACAAATAGAACAAAATACTTCCGTTTCATAAGTATAGTGTTAGGATTAATGCTATTATTAATTGATAGTACAACAGACGCCATCTTCACACAGCAAAGGGCAGTAGTAATGTTTATTTATTTTGCCTTGATAATTAACACCACAATGAATAAGAATGAAAATACTACAGATAAACAAATATCTTAAAATTGTAGGTGGAGCAGAGACCTATATGTTTCAACTTTCAAAAGCTCTTAAAGAACTTAATGTAGAGGTTAAATTTTGGGGTATGGAAGATTCTGAAAACATAGTTAATGATTTTTTAGGTCTTGAAGCAAAAAATGTAGATTACAAAAACCTAAGTATACTTAACAAAGCGACCTCTGTTATTAACACCATTTACTCAAAGGATAATAGACAAAAATTAGCAAAAGTTTTAGATAAATACCAACCAGATATAGTACACATTCACAACTATAATTTTCAGTTAACACCAAGTATTCTTCCAGAAATAAAAAAAAGAGGAATAAAAGTTGTGCAAACCATACATGATAGTCAAATGGTATGTCCGTATCACAGATTGTATAATTTTCAAAGAGATCAGACCTGCACCAAATGCGTTAAGGGCTCATTTGTAAATTGTATAAAAGATAAATGTTTTGATGGTTCTTTATTTAAAAGTGCAGTTGGCGCATTTGAGAGTGCTTTTTATCATAAAAGAGGATTTTATGATAAATATGTAGATGTTTATATCTCACCAAGTGAATTTTTAGCGAACTTGGTAAGGGAAAGAATTGACAAAAAAATAATTGTAATTCCTAATTTTACAGAAGTAAAAACAGATTTAGATCTAGATATTGAAAAAGAAGAATTTTATTTATACTATGGAAGAATCTCTGAAGAAAAGGGCATCATAGATTTTTTAGATCATTTTGTTAAAACAAATCTTAAGTTATTAATAATTGGTAAAGGTTCTCTTGAAGAGAGTGTTATCAATAAAACCAAAGACAATGACAATATTAGATATTTGGGACCAAAGTATGGCAGAGACCTTTTTAATATTGTAAAAAAAGCAAAATACGTTATTCAACCCTCAAAAGGTTTTGAAAATTGCCCCATGACAGTAATAGAGTCTTTTGCGCTAGGTGTTCCTGTTATTGGCTCTAATCATAGTGGTTTTATGGACTTGATTCAAAATGGAGAAACAGGTTATTTGCTAGATTTTAGCGATATGGAATCAGCACTTAAACATTTACTTAAAATAGACAAAAAGCCAACAAAACACCTTAAAAAAAACATTGATGAATACTTTAAGGACAATCTATCCAGACAAGTGCACATGAATAAAATTATGAGTGTATATAATAAGCTGACAACAAGTTAATGATTGTAAAAAGTAAACTTAGAGAAATTAACCATAATGAAACAACTCTAATTTTTTTGTTTCTTTATCTTAGTATTACATTCTTTTCAGTAGCTATATCTAATATTTGTTTGGGTATTGCTTGCACGACTTTTTTATTAGGTTTTATATTTAAGCAAATTAATTTTAAGAGTTTTAATGTTAAATTATATCTTGCTATAATCAGTCCTTTTATACTAACTATAATATCTACCCTAAATTCAAATTCTTTAGATTCAGGAATCGGTTATCTAAATCTAAGGCTGCCAATAATACTGGTGGCATTTATTTTATTGAGCATAAAATTTGAGCGGAAAACTTTAAAAAAAGCATTTAGTATACTATTAGTTAGTGCTATTTTTGCATCACTAATCACATTTTATAATGCCATAAAATACTTTAATGAAGATATTCTGTTTCAGACAGATTTCACTTATTTTATTACTGCAATACACCATCCGTATTTTGGTGTATATATTTTGTTGGCAATATTGAGCTTATTAGAGTTTAATATTATTAAGAATAACTATATCAAATTTTTTGTAATAATAACCTTGAGTATAGCTATTTCTTTTACAACTTCTCGTATAGTTTATATGCTATACTTTATAGTTGCATGTTTTTATTGCTACTCTAAATTACCCTCTAAAAAGTTTTGGCATTCCGTTTTAATAATAAGTGCTATAGCGTCTTCATTTGTGTTAATCAATAAAGATATTTTAAATAAATTCACCAATAGCTTTAACTATAATAGATCTCCGAGGCTAAAATTATGGACTAATTCTTTAGAGGCTGTCGAAAAAACAGATAGTTATTTTTTTGGAATAGGTATAGGGGATTATTATAAAGAAAAAAAGGATGTATATTTTGGACATAATTATACTAACCAAAAAAAAGGTGTTTATGGGTATAATCCGCATAGTCAGTTGGTAGAATTTTATGTAACCAATGGATTATTAGGTGTATTAATAATTTTGTTTGCGATATTGTATTATGTGTTAAAACTTAAAAACCAAAGCACTTTTGCGTTATCAGCTTTTGTAGTTTTATTTTTATTTTCATTAGTTGAGTGTGTTTTTAATAGGCAATATGGAGTACAATTGTATAGTGTAGTAATACCATTAATAGTTAGTTATAACTTTAAAAGAAAATAGATGAAAACAAAATTTTCAATATTGATGTTATGTTTGTTCTTAGTAAGCATTTTCTCTTGTTATAACCCTAAACAAAAACCAGAGAATTTTGATGATTTTTGGCAATCTTCTCTCGAAGAGCTTAATGGAGAAGTTACCTCAACAATTATAAAAGATTCTATTATTAACGACAAAAGAGTTACTTTAAGGTCAATTGACTCTTATAAAAACGCAACGATATATGCATGGGTTGCAGAGCCAATAGAACCGGGTCAGTACCCTGTGCTTATAAAATTTTCAGGTTTTGGTCGTGGAAACAAAAGCAAAAAGAATATTCCTAGCAAATGGTTTTTAAACCAAAAAAAGCGCATTAATATAACGGTAGATATTAGGGGGCAAGGTCTAAGTACAGATCAAATAAAGTTTAAGGATTACTTGACTAAAGGCATAGAGCATAAAGATGAGTACATCTATAGAGGTGCATTTTTAGATGCTGTTAAAGCAGTAGATTTCGCTAATACACTACCTCATGGCGATGGTAATATTATTGTCTTAGGGGAAGGTCAAGGGGGCGCATTAGCTATAGCTGCATCTGCATTAAATCCAAATACTACAATGTGCATTGCCAGCTTTCCTTTTTTTACAGATATACTCAGTTATGATAAAACGAAGTGGCCAATGAAAATATGGATTCATGAAACCAAAGAAAGAGGCTGGGAGTTAGAGGATTTGCACGAAACGCTATCCTATTTTGATGTACTTAATTTCGCAGATAAAATAGAAGCACCATTTTTTTTAAGGACACAAGAAACAGACACAGTTACCCCAAAAGAAGGCGCTATTAAATTATTTAATACTATAAAGAGCAATAATAAAAACCTTTATATTACTCCTTGTTCGGGTCATGGGTGCTCATCTAAATCTATATTGGCAAATAAAATGGAGCAAATATTTATAAAAGAGAATCTTAAATCGATCTATAAGAGATGAAAAAATTTACTAATACCATTCTTTTATTTTTTATTATATGTGTTAGCACATTAAATAGCCAAACTAATTTTGATGAAGAATTTAAATCTTTTTGGGATTCAACAATTGTTGAACTTAATAAGATTCCTAAGAATATAAGAAAGCTCAATGAGGAACAACACAATGGAAAGTTACTCTCTTTGTATCGAATAAATTCATGGAATAATATAGATTTTCACATATATGTTTCTGAGCCAATTAATAAAGGTAAATACGAAACGAGAATTAAATTTTCACCTTTTGGAAAACAAGACTATACATTTGATGAGGTTACAAAGGACTATTTTATGAGACAAGACAGTCTCATATGTGTTAAAGTAGATAATAGAGGTCAAGGCTTGAGTAGAGACGAGATTTCCAATGACAGGTTTATTTTAAATGGAATAGGCAATAAAGAAAACTATGTGTATAGAGGTGTTTTTATGGATGTTTATCGTTCAGTCAATTTTATTTCCTCCCATTCAAAATCAAACGGAGTAATAGTTGCAACAGGCGGGAGTCAAGGTGGTATGTTGGCCCTTGTAGCAAGTGCTTTAAACTCAGAAATTGATGTTGCTATTGTAAGAATTCCCTTTTTTGCAGGTATAAACAAATACAATAAAGAAAACAGATGGCCCATGAGGTGGATACTAAACACTTCAGAAAATGAAAGGGGTATTTCAAAAGAAGAACAATTGAAGCAATTATCTTATTATGATGTTAAAAATTTCGCTAAATTCATAGATATCCCAGTTTTTATTGGGAGCTGTGAAAATGATCCAATTACACCTTATGAAGCAATTTTAGAAGCATTTACTAATATAAAAAACAAGGATAAAATGATATATGTGGTTTCTGATTGTTATACGCATGGTTACAAATCAGAAATAGAGCAACAAATTAGTAAATTATTCTTAGAGCTTAATCTTAAAAAGATATATGAGCAAAAAACCATTCAAGATAAAGAAACTAAAAAAGAATAAAGAAAATGAACGATATTATAAAAATACTTACCAAAGATGTTGAGGCTTTAGAGAAAAACTATGAAGCATTAAATATGGATGACAAAGTAGCTGTTAAGTCATTTGAGGATGTTGTATTAGAGTTATTGGCAAGACTTAAACGTAACCAAGACAAGGAAGGCAATGAAGATTTAGAAGATGATTTAGAAGATTTAATATATAGGGTAATATTAATTCTTGGTCAATTAGATTTGTTAGAAATTTAAGACTTGAGTGATTTATAAACTTCAATAGTTTTTTTTGCTATGATGTCCCAATTATAGGTATCGTGCATTAACCTAGAATTGTCAATCAATGCTCCTGAAGATTCTAAAGCGTTTAAAATAGACTTGCTAAGGGCTTTAATATTTCCAACTTCAAAATAGTGTTTGTCTTCTAAAGCGACTTCTAAATTTGCAGGAATATTACTTACCAATACATCGAGATTATAGCTCATGGCCTCTAACAAGGCAATAGGTAAACCTTCATGGTAAGATGGCATAATAAATAAGCGCGCATGCGAAAAAACCTGATGTAATGCTTCGCCTTTTATAAATCCGGTTAAAACAATACCAGCTTCAATAGCTTGTTTTTTTAAATGTTTACTGTATGAAGTTTCATGGTCGGCATCACCAACCAAAACTAATTTATAAGGAGTATTTATAGCTTTGTAGGCCTCAATTAAATCCGAGAAGCCTTTCTCTTTAACAAATCGCCCTACTGCGATGAGGTATTTATCCCGCTCTAAACCCTTAGATTGTATATAATCACTTTGAGTTGCTCGCTCAGGAATATTAACTCCGTTGTAGATTAAGAGCGCATCATTCCTATGATATTTCTTTTTGAGTATATTATTTATAACATTAGAAATAACGATAACCTTATTTGCTGTTTTTGTCCCAAAACGCTCTCCGGTTTTAAGCAATGTCTTAGCAGCCTTTCCCCATTTTTGACGATCATAATCTGGGCCATGATTGGTAACCACCACTTTTAATCCAAATAACCTTGCTAAAGGGGTTAAAAGCATTGGACCCACAGCATGTATATGAAGCACATCGGGTCTTTTACAAGCCGCGTATAGGACACCTAAAAAGGTATGCACTATAGCTTCTAAAGATTTTAGCTTAGGCGCATAAATGTGCTTTAAAGACACACCTTTATATACGTTTACCGTTTTATCCACAACATACGGAGTTCTGGTAATTACAGTAACATTATGACCTTCGGTGACTATTCTTGGGTAGAGCTGTTCACTATGGGTTTCTACACCGCCTAAAATATTGGGAATACCTCTGGTACCAAGGACAATAATTTTCATTTAGTAAACATGCAAAATAGGGTTTTTAGCAGACCCCTTTTTAATTAAAAATTAGAGGGTATTAACATCTACTTCTCTTAAATCTCCTTGTAAAGGATCTTGGCCAACGTCAGCATGAGGGAAATGCTCTTTACAAACAGGTTTACCAATAATACTTTTAATTTTATTTTTAACCACCCATTTGGTTGGATGCTTTATGTATTTTTTCATTACTGGCGCAGCGGTACCAACCATCCAACAGTTTTTAGGGCATGTTCTTACTAAGCCTCTAACCTTATCTGCTTGTTCGCTATACCAGAGGTCCTCAAAAGAGTCGTAATCACGGATATTACCCATAGATTCTTTCCAATATTTTTTCTCTAAACCATTACAAGGATACACATCACCGTAAGGTTCTATGAAAAAATTCACAGTACCTGCCTCGCATGGTAACATTCTTTTATTACCTTTTATATAATTGATAAGCCCTAAATTAAAATAAGCTCTGTACCAACTTTTAGGATTATTATCTTTAAGTAACATATCTATTAGCTGCTCAAAGTTACTTATCACCTCGTCTTTATTGGTAACTTCATTGTCATCTTTATGAAAGTAAAATGAATTATGGAATGTGGCAGTGGCAAACTCCATATCAATCTGCTTACTTAATTCATATAAATTGATAAGATCATGAGAGTTTTTATTAGATACAGTCATTCCAAATCCAATATCCTTAATTCCCATTTCTTTTAATCCCATTAAAGTTTTTAGACCTCTTTGAAACCCGGTATCTCTTCCTCTTAAATCATTATTGATTTCCTCCATTCCCTCTAAACTTACACGCACACCAATATTAGGAAAGCGTTCAGCCATTTTAAGAATTTTATTGGTATGCCAACCTGCAGTAGAAATTACCACACGATCACTTTTCTTATACATTACCTCTATGATGTCCTCAATATCTCTACGCATAAAAGGTTCACCTCCAGTAATATTAGTAAATTTAAAGTTTGGTAACTTTTCTAAATCCTCTGCGGTTAACTCGTATTTTTTATTTGTAGGGTTTCTCCAAATATCACACATTTTGCATTCCATATTACAACGATATGTTGTGATAATAGAAACGTCAGTAGGCATTTTTACTTTACTCATAATTCTTCTTTTCTATTTTTTAAAACTTTAGCAGGGACTCCACCAATAACTGAATAAGCAGGGATGTCTTTTGTAACAACAGCACCTGCGGCAATAATACAACCATCTCCTACTTTAACACCAGACATAATCGATACATTTGCCCCTATCCATACATCGCTCCCTATAACGGTTTTTCCTTTGGTAACACCTTGGTTTTTAATTGGTATTGCAATATCGGCATAATTATGGTTTTCTGAAAACACATTTACTCTTGGTCCAAAAATAACATTATCACCAATCTCTATGTCTCCTCTAACACCTATAAAACAATAATGATTTATACCAACGTTATTTCCTATTTTAAGGGAATTGCCAACATTTCTTAATACCCCAGTGCATTCAATTATAGCATATTTTCCTAAAGTGAAATTATCACCAATTTCTACACCCTCATAACTTAAGGCATTAATCAATGAGCTTTTCATTAAGTTAAAACCGCTTCCTACTTTTACCTTGTGTCCAAATTGAATTTTAGCACCAGGCTCGGCAAAAATAATTCCCTTGCTGGATTTTAAAAAAGGTTTAATAAACAATGTACCTCTGATTGCAGAGAACCCTTTAGATATCATTATTGATAAAAATTCCCGTAAAGAAAAAGGGTAAGATAGAGTGTGCTTCTCTTTCTTAATTTTTGACAAGAAAAATTCAATTATCTTGTATGCTTTCATTAAAATATTGCTAGATACCTGATTAAATGCAAAGTTAGGTTAAATATTTAAATTTAAATATAACAACTAAAATATTTACTAACTTAATCTTGAAAGGTTTTTCTATTTTTGTTTTTTATAAACTAATGTTTAGCAGATTTTTTAAATAGTTTTAGAATATAAGTTTTTATACTCTACAAGAAGATGATTGCATTAAGTAGATTAAGATTAAATGAGTAGACTAAGTCAGCGTGGATATTCGGGCTATTTAAGACCCATTTCTTATTTAATTGATTTAAGTATTATTAATGGTGTAGCATACTTATTTCTTTTAAAGAGCGAAATGCATATTATAAACAGCGACGGAACACTAGTCTTTTATGTCTTCATTTCTTTAGGGTGGGTTTTACTTTCTACTTATACAAAATTTTACAATGTATATCGTTACACCCGACAAGTAGATATTCTTTCACTGATATTAAAACAATCAATTTTATTTTTACTTTTTGTTTTTGCCTTTTCTGGACTTTACCATGAGCTTAAAATATACCCAAGACCTATTGTTAAGTATACCATTTTATGTTTTTCTTTAATTACTGTTTTTAAGTTAGCTGTTTATTATTTGCTCAGAAAGTATAGGGTTTCTTTTGGTAGAAATTATAGAAAAACAGTAATACTAGGATTAAACAAAAAAACTGGCGCGCTTGAAAATTTCTTTAATGATAGCCCTCATTATGGCTATTTACATAAAAGAACATTCAATTTTAAAAACAAGGAAGAAAGGTTAGACGAGTGTTTCAATTATATCCTTAGCGAAAGAATTGATGAAATCTACTGCTCAATTTCTGAACTCACCAATTCGCAAATCGCAGATATTGTTGACTTCGCTGACAATAACCTTAAGATTTTAAAATTTATACCAGACAGTAAAGAAATCTATTCAAAAAGACTTCGATACGAATACTATGATTACATACCTGTACTTACACTAAGAACTATACCTCTTGAGGATTCTGCAAATATGGTTATAAAGCGCGGATTTGATATTTTGTTCTCTAGTATTGTTATTGTTTTTATTTTATCTTGGCTTACACCACTAATTGCTATATTTATTAAATTAGAATCTAAAGGTCCGGTATTTTTCAAACAGTCTAGAAATGGCTTTAACTATAGAGAATTTGATTGTTATAAGTTTCGTTCAATGACACCTAATAAGGACGCTAATTTATATCAAGCCACAAGAGATGACCAGCGTGTTACTAAGGTAGGTAGATTTATAAGAAAGACCAGCATAGATGAACTACCTCAATTCTTTAATGTACTATTTGGGGATATGTCTGTTGTTGGCCCAAGACCTCACATGGTTAGCCACACAAACATGTATGCTAAGAAAATAGATAAATTTATGGTAAGGCATTTTGTTAAACCAGGAATAACAGGCTTAGCACAAGTAAGTGGTTTTAGAGGTGAAGTAGAGTCTGACAAGGATATCATTGGACGTGTTAAATATGATATCTTCTATATAGAAAACTGGTCATTACTCTTAGATATAAAAATAATAGCCCAAACCTTTGTTAATGCTATAAGAGGTGAGGATAAAGCTTATTAGAGACTCTTCTTAAGCGTATTTATTTGGGCTAAATAATCAAAGCTTTTATAAGCCTTTGATTGTATTTCCTTTTTAGTATTAATATTCAACTCAGCTTTATCAATTGACTTAATTACTGTATTTAAGTGGCTGTAGTTTCCTGCTTCTGCTACCCAACCTAAACCATTATCTTGTATAATTGTTTCTCCTTCACCGCCACCAAAGTATAGCATAGGTAGCCCGAGCTTAGCATACTCAAAAATTTTTGATGGTACAGATCCATAGATTCTATTTAAGAGTGGAATTATAGCAATGTCATATCTCAGTAATTCATTATGTAGTTCTTTTCTGCTAACTCTACCATAGAAATAAACAGGCAACTCCTTATTGGCATTAACAAAAGACTCTATTTCGTTTTCTTCTGCACCAGAACCATAAATATGTAGTTCAATACAGTCATAATTTAAGTTCTGACATAATTTTAAAATGCCTTGAGCTACACCCAAAAGACCAGCATAGACTATTTTTAGACGCTCACCTTTATGGTCATTTTCTGTTAAATTATTAATAACTATATCTGGATAGTTACGATAAAGAAACAATTCTGATTGCGTTGTAACCGTTTTAATATGTGTTAATATTTCATTACTTTGTCCTAATACTAAATTGGCATTTTTGTAATTAAAATGCTCTATTCTTTTTAAGACCTTATAGCTAAAGTTTTTTTTCAAAGCTCCTAATTCAAAGCCAGCACTAGGCCATAAATCACTTACATTTAAAACTAACCGTCTGTTTTTAGACCTTAAAAAAAACATACAGGTAAAAGCAACAAGTAAAGGTGGCGATTGTACAATAACTTTATTCGGAATTTTATTCCAAATAAAAAACCACACCAAACTTATACTGTAAGATAGCATTGCAAACAAGCGCAAAAACTTATTTTTAGATTTACTGGCATAGAGCCAGATTCTATTAATTTCTATACCGTTATCAATAGACTTAGATTTGATTTTTCCTTTATATTCTAAAAAAATTTTACCAGTAGGGTAATTGGGAAGCGGTGTAACTACAGATACTTTATACGTATCCTTTAACCCATTTGCTAAATGATAGATACGGTTAGATGCCGCACCAATCTCAGGCGGAAAGTAGCTCGTAATAATCATTAGTTTTTCCATTGTGCTAATTAATAAAGGAGGTAAATTGTTTTAGTTTCCCCGACTTTGAACGATTTAGTCTATTAACACGTTCAAAGCTAATAGAAATTCCAGGTTCTAAATAGCGTGTCATTTCTTTTGTAATCAACTTTTTTTTATCCGATGAGAGCATTTCTCTACTAACAAACTTTATTACAAAATGATCTAGCGTAGTTTGTTCTATTATAAATTCAGAAACATTACCATCGTTTTCAATCACACTTTTAGTAATATAATAAAATGTAAGGCCAGCCGCTTTTTTACCGCTTGGTAAAATGGCAATATCATTAGTTCTGCCAATAAGCTTTTTTAAAATAGGTTTGCTTACACTACTTTTTTCAGATAAAACTCCAATATCACCAATATCGTATCTAATAAATGGATGTGCTTTATTATATAATGATGTTATTACTATACGACCTTCTTTTCCATAAGGTAATACATTATCATTATTATCTAAAATCTCAATATACAGTGTTTCGCTGTTTAGCTGCCATTCATTATTTGTATTTTGAAATGCAATTAGATCTAATTCTGAAGCTCCATACTCATTAACCACAGGTACACCAAACTGTGTTTCCAATAATATTTTATCGTTATCAAATAACATTTCTGATGTTACAATACAAACCCTTAAGCTTGGGCATATATCTTTTAATATTACATCTTTTCTCAGTAAATACTTGGCAAACTGTACAACCGGACTTGTATAACCGTTGATATATTCAAAACGTGATGCTTTAAATTTTGCTAAAACTTTTTTAAAAGCAGTATCGCTTAAATCAAAGACAGAGAAGCGATAACGATTACTAAACCAATCCTTCAATCGCTCTTTGTAATAGCTTTTTTTATCTAGAGGAATACCATAAAAACGCGCTTGCTTAGAAGAATTAAAATCTATACCAAACCAAGAGAAACGATTCATAATCACAGCCCAGGTTAATGCATGGCACCTTTTGTCTTTTGCGAAAATGAAAGGATCACCCGAGCTACCAGAGGTTTTGTTTATATATACATTTTTATAACTATAGTTATCACTCAACCTTTGTTCTAATGGCTGTTGTAAATGACGTTTGGTCATTACTGGCACAGAAGTCCAATCATTAATATCTATAGTTTGTCCAAAAGATTTGTAAAATGAATTGTACTGCAAATGATAAGAGATAATTTCTTTTTTCTTGTCATTTACATAATCATTAAATGCTAAATCATCTTGAACCTGAATCTTAACCAAAGCAGCTTTTGCTCTGTTTATATCAAAGCCATTAATTCTTAAAGAAAAGTCAAATAGTCGCAAGATGTTTATGGCGAAAAAGGTTTCCGTAAATTAATTGTTTTTTCATCTTAAAACCAATTATTTTTGCCCAAAGAAATTTTAAGCATGAATATTTTAGTACTTGGTTCTGGAGGAAGAGAACACACATTTGCATGGAAAATTGCGGAAAGCAACCATTGTAAGCAGCTATTTGTCGCGCCAGGAAACTCTGGAACCGAAGCTATAGCTACCAATATAAATATAACGGTAACAGATTTTGAAGCCATTAAGGAAACAGTCATTCAAAACAATATTGATCTCGTTGTTGTTGGCCCAGAGGACCCCTTAGTGCAAGGTATTCACAATTTCTTTTTGCAAGATGAAGCGATAAAGCATGTAACAGTAATTGGTCCTCAAAAAGCCGCGGCAGAATTAGAAGGGAGTAAAGAGTTTGCTAAAGAATTTATGATGCGCCATAACATTCCGACAGCAGCTTATGAAAGCTTTACAAAGGACAATGTTGAAGAAGGGTATAAGTTTTTAGAAACGCTTAATCCCCCATATGTTTTAAAAGCAGATGGATTAGCAGCAGGAAAAGGTGTTTTAATCTTAAATGATTTAAATGAAGCCAAAACAGAATTAAAAAGCATGCTGGTCGATGCTAAATTTGGGACAGCCAGTACCAAAGTGGTCATTGAAGAATTTTTAGACGGTATAGAATTAAGTTGTTTTGTTTTAACGGATGGTGAAGACTATAAAATTTTGCCAACAGCAAAAGATTACAAAAGAATTGGAGAGGGAGATACGGGTTTAAATACAGGCGGAATGGGCGCAATTTCACCAGTTCCTTTTGCAACAAAAGATTTTCTGGATAAAATAGAAAACCGCATTGTAAAACCTACGGTAAAAGGCTTAAAAAAAGACAACTTACCATACGTTGGCTTTATTTTTATTGGTTTGATAAAAGTCGGTGATAATCCAAAAGTGATTGAGTATAATGTAAGAATGGGGGACCCGGAAACGGAAGTTGTTTTACCAAGATTAAAAACGGATTTGGTCGAAATTTTTGAATCAATGGGAAATCAAACACTATCTCAAATCAATTTAGATGTAGATGAGCGTGCGGCTACAACCATAATGTTAGTATCGGGGGGCTACCCTGAAGCTTATGAAAAAGGAAAGGAAATATCGGGTATAGAAAATGTTAGTGATTCAATTGTATTCCATGCAGGCACAAAAACTCAAGATGGAAAAGTAGTAACTTCTGGGGGCCGCGTAATGGCTATAACCTCTTATGGCAATACGTACCGTGAAGCCATAAAAAAGTCTTACCAAAGTATAGAGTATCTACATTTTGATAAGATGTATTATCGTAAAGATATAGGATTTGATTTATAGGTAAGAATGTGAAGTAACACTCTTGTCCTCCTCATTGTTAGCATTGTATTTCGCTAATTGCATCATCCAATACACAAAAGCAACTAATCCAATAAGCATAAAAATCCATGACATTATATTGGCTCCAAACCAGCTTTCTAATTCCAAAGCCCTTAAAGCATCAAAAGGAGCAAATAAAACATCTACAAATAAATCTTGTATGGCGTAAAAGAAATCTTTCATAACTTTACTCGCTAAGCGAGATTTGAATTTTATCTATTTTTAATAATATAGCTGATACAAATTAAATTATTTTAATTCTTACATCAGCTAATCTAAGTTGCAAAAATACAAAAACAGTTAATGATTACAAGCATTTTTAGTAAATCCAAACCCATAAACTTCATTATAGTGGTTGTTTTTGTTATTTTAATTTTTGTAATTTCAAGTGTTGATGTGCTTTTTAATGAATTTAATGAGACCTCAAAAGCATTTATTAGGCTAATTGTAGTACTTTTTTTAATCTTTCTTCTAGATTTTATCATCTCAAAAAACAACCTTGCTAAAAAAAATAGTTATGCTATAATGACTTTTGGTTTGTTGTTTGGAATGTTTCCCGAAGCACTAAAGCATTCTAATTTTCTATTTGCAAACTTATTTATCCTTTTTGCTTTACGACGCTTAATAAGCTTGCACTCTAACCTGCACATTAAGAAAAAACTGTTTGATGCTGGTTTTTGGATTATGTTGGCAACACTATTTTATTTTTGGGCGATATTATTTTTTGCGTTGGTTATAGTAGCTTTAATTTATCATTCGCAAAATGATGTTAAAAACACCATTATTCCATTTGTAGGAGTAGCAACAGTGATTGTTTTATTGTTGGTATATAACACTATTGTTTACAATACTTTTATTAGACCGTCAAATCTTGAACGCTTTGCCAGCTTAGACTACACACCATACAATAGCAAAGCACTTATTCTAAAATTTACTGTTTTATTTGCTTCTTTTATCTGGATAGTGATATACTTTTTTAGAACCTTACCAGACAAAAACAAAAAATTAAGACCTTCGTATTTTCTTATTGCATGGGCTTCTATCATTGCTGTTTTAGTAGGCATCATTGCGCCTGTAAAAAACGGAAGCGAGTTTTTGTTTTTATTTGCTCCGTTTTCAATAATTATGGCAAATTATATCGAAGTGGTTTCTGAACGTTGGTTTAAGGAAGTGTTTATAACGCTCTTAATTATCACACCAATAATAAGTTTATTGCTGTAACTTATTCCCAAAAGCCAAGTCACCAGCATCGCCCAGCCCAGGAATAATATACCCTTTGTCATTTAAAGTCTCATCTACATCAGCAATCCAAAGATGGGTATTATCACTAAATTCACTTGTAACATAATCTACACCTTTTTGTGCACCAATTACACTAACTAAATGCACCTCCTTTGGAGTGCCAAATGGTTTTAAAGCCTCAAATGTTGCAACCATAGATTGCCCGGTAGCCAACATAGGATCTGCAAGAATTAGTGTTTTATTTTCTAAGCTAGGGCAAGCTAAATACTCAACTACAATTTCAAAACTCTCAGGATTATGCTTGTGCTGTCTGTAAGCTGAAATAAAGGCATTTTCAGCAGCATCAAAATAATTAAGTAAACCGCTATGAAGCGGCACACCAGCTCTTAAAATAGAGCAAAGTACAATATCATTTTTATGTAATTCTGTTTTAGAAACACCTAAGGGGGTTTCAACGTTATGCGATTCAAAATGAAGTGATTTACTCAATTCAAAACCTAGAATTTCACCAATACGCTCAATATTACGTCTAAAACGCATACTATCTTTTTGAATGGTTTTATCTCTAATTTCAGCAATAAATGTATTTAATATAGAAGGTGTTTCTGAGAGGTTATGAATGTGCATATTAAGAATGTTAGTTCAGTGGCTAAGTTAATAATTCAAAGTATATTTGCATATTCTAAAATTGATTTAATATGTTTTCAGATAAGGCAAATGCAATATTTCAAGAGGTAATAAAAACTTACAAAGTCTTAAATACAGTTGACCAATCTTTTACAAACACGTATAATAAAGATGAAGACCTTATCGCGCATTTGTTGTACAGAAAATGTTGGATAGATACAGTTCAATGGGCCTACGAAGATATTATTAGAGATCCAAATATAGACCCGGTTGCCGCACTGAAATTAAAACGTATGATTGATGCCTCAAATCAGGATCGAACAGATACTGTTGAATATATAGATAGTTATTTTCTAGATAACTACAAAGATGTTGAGGTTAAGTCTGGTGCAAAAATTAATTCTGAAAGTCCAGCCTGGGCTATAGATAGATTATCAATTTTGGCCTTAAAAATATATCACATGCATCTCGAAACAGTAAGAGATGATGCATCCGAAGCTCATAAAGCAGCTTGTCAAAAGAAATTAGATATACTGTTAGAACAGCGAAAAGATTTAAGTACGGCTATTGACGATTTATTGAATGATATTGCTAATGGAGACAAATACATGAAAGTCTATAAGCAAATGAAAATGTATAATGACGATGAGCTTAACCCTGTTTTAAGAGGACAGAAGTAATTTGTCGTCCTGAACTTGTTTTCAGGATCTCATTTACTGAAACAAATGTCAAATCCAAAACACATACTCGTCATAAGATTTTCAGCTATGGGAGACGTGGCTATGACAGTTCCTGTGTTAAGAGCACTGACAGAACAATACCCCGAATTAAAAATCACTATAGTTACCAGAGCATTTTTTAAGCCATTCTTTAAAGACTTAAACAATGTTGAGGTCTATGCTGCAGATTTAAAAGGAAAACACAAAAACATAATAGGGCTCTATAAATTATCCAAGGAGCTTAAATCACTGAACTTTGACTCTGTAGCTGACTTACACAATGTCTTACGAAGTAAAATCTTAAAATTCTTTTTTACAGAGAAGACTGTAGTACAGATTAATAAGGGTAGAGCAGAAAAAAAAGCTTTAATCACAGGGAAAATATTTGAACAACTAAAAACCACACACCAACGATATGCTGATGTGTTTAAAAAACTAGGTTACCCAATTAAATTATCCAATCCATCATTTCCTAAAAAAGCAGACTTAACTTCAAAATTGAAAGCCTTCATATCTAATTCTGAAAACAAAACCATAGGAATTGCACCTTTCGCGGCCCATAAAAGCAAAATGTATCCATTAACTCAAATGAAAGACGTTATAAAGCAACTTTCAAAAGAGTATAATATTATTTTGTTTGGCGGAGGAAAAGAAGAAGTTAAAATCTTAAACCAGTTTGAAACGGACTATGAACATGTCCATTCTGTCGCAGGAAAACTGAATTTGGGAGAAGAATTGGCTTTGATTTCTAATCTAGATGTAATGATATCTATGGATTCTGGTAATGGGCATTTAGCCGCAATGCTCGGAATAAAAGTTATTACTATTTGGGGCGTGACTCACCCTTATGCAGGTTTTGTGCCTTTCAATCAACCCCAAGATTATACTTTAGTAGCAGATAGAAAACAATATCCATTGATACCAACATCGGTTTACGGAAATAAATTTCCAGAAGGTTATGAGAATGCAGCTGGTAGCATTTCTGTTGAACGCATATTATCTAAGATAGATTCTTTGGTATCTGACAAAGAAGAAATTTGACACCTAGTTTCTCTATTTACACATCATCATAATCTACAACAACCGAAGCCGTTATGGGATGTGCTTGACAGGTCAACACCAAACCTTCGGCAACTTCATTATCTGTAAGGATATTATTTTGTCTCATTGTAGCTTCACCTTCAGTTAATCTAGCGATACAACTACTGCAAATTCCACCTTGGCAAGAGTATGGTGCATCAATATCTTGTTTTAACGCGGCTTCTAAGAGTGAGTCCTCTTGTGACATTGTAAACTCAAACTCTTCTTCATCAACAAGCACTTTGATTTTTGAACTTCCATTAGGCACATCAATATCCGCTACGTTTTCTGTTTCAACAGGAGCAGTAAATAATTCGAATAAAATGTCTTTCTCTTTTACGTTATTTTCAACCAAAACATCCTTAACAGTATGAATCATTTGTTCTGGTCCACAGAGATAGAATGTTTCAATAGTTACATCTTTGTATTTGTTTTTTATAATGAGGTTGACTGTGCTTTTTTCAATACGGCCAAATAATGCATCTTCTTCATTTGCTTGACTGTATATAAAATGCACATGGATACGATTACCATAGGTGTTTTTTAATGCCATTAACTCATTAAAAAACATGGTGTCATCTACAGACTTATTACCATAAACTAATATAAAGTTGCTAAAGGGCTCATCTTCGAGCAGTGTTTTAGCAATACTTAAAATGGGTGTAATTCCACTACCAGCAGCAAAAGCAGCAATGGTTCTGGTTTTGGCTTCATTGGCTTCAAACACAAAACGACCATTAGGTTCTGCAACTTCAATAGTATCACCTGCTTTTAATGTCTCATTTGCATAAACAGAAAATGTACCGCCTTCAACCGCTTTTACAGCAACAGTAAGCTCGTTACTATTTTTAGAAGAACAAATAGAATAATCTCTTCGTATATCTTCTTCATTTATTGTGGTCTTTAGAGTAATATACTGACCCGCTTTAAAGGTAAAAGTTTCTTTTAGGTTTTCGAGAATATCAAAGGTAATCGCAACAGATTTATGAGTTACGTTATCTATAGATTTTATTTTGAGTGTATGAAAATGCGACATAGCAATAAATTTTGGCAAAAATAGTGAATCTAAGGCAAGACCAGCAAGGATTACCTAACCTTCTGGACCTAAAATTTTCATAAAAATGATGAAATTTTCATATGTTAAAATATACATAAGATTATTATGCATAAGAAAATTATGTATAAATTTGTGTAGCTAAGTCAAAAAATCAATGAGTAACTCTAAATTATATAAAGGAAGTTTAAATACCATCATTTTAAAGTTACTTAATGAAAATGATAAAATGTATGGTTATGAGATTACCCAAAAAGTAAAGGCATTGACCAAAGGGGAGCTTAATATTACGGAAGGAGCACTATATCCTGCGCTTCATAAGTTAGAAGCAGAAGGGCTTTTAGACGTTGAGGTTGCAAAAGTTGATAACCGATTGCGGAAATATTATAAGCTTACGGAAATAGGTACTAAAGAAACCGTCAATAAACTCAATGAGCTTGCTGATTATATCAAAACCATGCAGGCTTTAGTAAATCCAAAATTGACTTGATTTATGATAACATTAGATAAGGAACAAATACAGTTCATAGATAAATACCTTAAAGACAAAGGTATTGGCTATTGGGATATTAGATTAGAAATGACGGATCATATTGCTTGCGAAATGGAAAGTAAAAGCGGGAGTTATGATTTTCAAACGCTTTTTATGCAAATTTTAGATCAATTAGGTTGGCGTGGGGATTTAAAAGCTTATGAAAAAAGAAGGTTAAGACTAATCAATAAAAAGATTCGCAAAAAGTACTTTTCATATTTTACAGGTCTTTTTACTAGCATTAAAACCTTGACACCTGTAGTGTTTTTTGTATTTGCATATTATTTAATATTTCAAAATTTTTCAAGTAAAGTATTCAATATCATTAGTCTTATGTTATTTGGGTTGCCAATTGTTTATTTTACAATTCATTATGCTTATATGTCTATTAAATTTAAAAAATCTGGCTATCTGTTATATGGCTATTTCTATATTATTTTTTCTATGTTAATGTCTAATCTGTTTTATCAATTACCAAAACTAGGAGGTGCGTTTGAGGTTTCGGAAGTAGTTAGACAAAACATAATATTTTTTACAACGATTTTTAATGTGTTATTGATTTTTTCGGGTGTTAAAATTTATTTGGAAACCACCAGACAATACAAAAATTTACAAAACAAACTAACGTCATAGATATATCTGGTTTTTAAATGAAGCTCACCAAACTACAAATAAATCAACTCTATTCCTTTACCCAAAAGCATTATGTAGAGTGGTACGATGTGCAAACCGAGCTTGTTGATCATTTAGCAAATGGTATTGAAGCACAATGGAGGGATAACCCAAATATTCCTTTTGAAAAAGCACTAAAAACAGAATTTAAAAAATTTGGAGTTATGGGTTTTGGTAATGTTATTGAAGAAAAAACCAAAGCATTAAATAAAAGATATTGGCGTTTAATCTGGAAAAACTTTAAAGACTTCTTTATTCTACCTAAGATCATATTAACACTATTTTTAATTTGGTTGTATTACAAAACGTTATACTTTTCTATGGAGTACCATAGTAATTGGTTAGTTATACCAACACTAACCGTTTTATTTGGATTCCCATGGTACTTTTGGATTAAGGAATTTAAGCGTTCTAAGCGACTAAAAAAACAGACAGGGAAAAAGTGGTTGTTTGATAACACGATTTCTCAACTAGGTGGTCTGGTACATGTCATGAATTTTGCCATTTATTTTCAGGTCTTTTATCAAAATGAGCAAACATGGCCCGTAAGCATGTCTGTTGTATTTTCTATATGTACAGTATTAATAGCAATGCTAATTTACATAGCAGTATATGTAGTTACACCAAAGCTTAGATATCAGATGGAGAAACACTATCCAGAATATAATTTTATTTATTAGATGTAACAAATTCAACTAAAACCATACTAACCCATCACATAAACTAACCAAAAGCTATGATAAAGCATTTTCTGAATTTAGAATGGAAAGCATTTACACGATCTGCTTCATTCCAAGTGAACTTAGCACTTAAGATTTTAATGATTATTGGTGCTTTTTTTATGATCTTATATGCTTTGGGCGCAGGGGTTTTTGCATATTATGGCATAGAAAAATTTATAGACCCAGAACCATTAAAAATTATTAATAAGTTTCTTATTTTTTATTTCATAGGTGATTTAGTTTTTAGGTATTTTTTACAAAATATGCCTATTGTAAACATTAAACCACTACTTTATTTACCATTAAAAAAGAATCAAGTTGTGAAATTTGGAATCAATAAAACAATGATTTCATTTTTCAATATTTGGCATGCTTTCTTTTTTATTCCTTTCTCAATTGTACTGCTTAAAGAAGGGCATTCATTTATAAATGTAGCAGGATGGCATATAGCAATGCTTGCGCTTTTTTATTGTAATAATTTCATAAATATATTTGTAAACAGTAAAGACACGGTGTTTTATTCTATTCTTGGTATTATTGTAACTTTAGGTGCGTTACTGTACTTTGATATTTTTGATATTACACAATTTACAGCACCAATATTTTCTGCATTTTATAACCAGCCTTACCTGTCAATAATCCCAATAATATTAGCTTATATATTGTACTCAATGGCATTTAAATATTTTAGAAAGAACTTTTATTTAGATGCAGGATTGGCTAAAAAAGTTGAGATTGCAGAGACAGATAATATGACATGGCTAGATCGTTTTGGAAGTGTCTCAACGTTTTTAAAGAACGACATAAAGCTCATAAAACGAAACAAACGTTCAAAAATGACCATCTTTATGAGTTTTCTGTTTATTTTTTATGGTCTATTATTTTTTACAGGAAGTATTGAAGCATATGATGGCCCATTTTGGAGAATTTTCGCAGGTATTTTTGTTTCTGGCGGCTTCTTGTTTAGTTTTGGTCAGTTTGTGCCAAGTTGGGATAGCGCATATTATCCACTCTTAATGAGTCAGAACATAAGATATAAAGAATACCTAGAGTCCAAATGGTATCTTATGGTTATTGCCACAATTTTTTCTACGATTATTGCGTCGTTTTACCTCTATTTTGGCTGGCAAGCATATGCCGCTGTTGTTGTAGGAGCTATATATAATGTTGGCGTAAACTCGCACATGGTACTTTGGGGTGGAGCTTATATAAAAACACCTATAGATTTATCTTCAGCAAAAAAAGCATTTGGTGATAAAAAGTCTTTTAACCTAAAAACATTATTACTAACTATTCCCAAATTACTATTACCTATGTTGATTTATACTGCAGGTCACTTTATCCAGGGTGAAGTTTTAGGCTTTGTTTTAGTAGCTGTATCTGGATTAGCAGGATTCTTATTTAAAAACAAAGTATTCACTATTATTGAAAAGATTTATAAATCCGAGAAGTATAAAACTTTAGTAGCATACAAACAAACTAATTAGAATTATGATTATTACATCAAATTTATCAAAAACATATAGCGGTAATACGGTTTTAAAAATCGATGACCTTAATATTCCTAAAGGCCAAAGCTTTGGTTTAGTAGGCAATAATGGTGCTGGAAAAACCACTTATTTCAGTCTTTTATTAGACTTAATTCAGCCAACAACAGGGCATATAAAAAACAATAATGTATTGGTACATGAGAGTGAAGATTGGAAACCATTTACTTCGGCTTTTATAGATGAAACTTTCTTGATTGGCTATTTAACCCCTGAAGAATACTTTTATTTTATTGGTGAATTACGCGGCCAAAACAAAGCCGATATTGATGCTTTATTAAAGCAATTTGAAAGCTTTTTTCATGGTGAAATCCTTAAACAAAAAAAATATCTTAGAGACTTAAGTAAAGGAAATCAAAAAAAAGCAGGTATTGTTGCTGCACTTATTGGTAATCCTGAAGTCATAATTTTAGATGAACCTTTTGCCAATTTAGACCCAACAACGCAAATACGCTTAAAGCAAATTTTAAAGGACCTGGCTGAGAAACAAGGGGTTACTGTATTGGTGTCTAGTCACGATTTAATGCATGTTACAGATGTCTGTGAGCGTATCGTTGTTTTAGAAAAAGGGGATATTGTTAAGGATTTAGAAACCAATCCAGCGACTTTAAAAGAATTAGAAGCACATTTTGCTAGTAATATGGTCACTTCTCAAGAAGAAGAATAAAAAACCCAATCATAATTATTTTAAGCCCGTGATTGCATTTGTAATCCCGAGCTTTTTTATTTGGTTAAGCATTGCTATACCTCGAAAAACTCACAAATAACACCAAAAATTGAAAAAGATGTTTATTTTTACCACTTAACACACTAAACACCTAATAGTTTAGTTATCTATTAATCAAATAGAACCAACGTTGAAATTTAAGATTAAGCACATATTATGTCTTTTTTTAATGACGATTATCGTCCAAAACTGTTCACGCAAAAAAGACACATTTATTAATAGAAACTTCCATGCCTTAGGTACTAAGTATAATATTCTCTATAATGGAAATATAGCTTTAGATAGAGGGAAACTTGCGGTAAATGATGCATTCACCGAGAATTTCTGGGAACTACTTCCTGTGGAGCGTATGAAGGTGAGTGAAGATATATTTCTACCTGGTCAATCTAAAAATGCCGATTTTGAACGCGCAGAAGAAAAAGCTATTAAAGCGATTCAAAAGCACGGTATGAATATCAATGGGAAAGAAAAAAACCCACAAATTGATGAAGCGTACTTGCTTCTGGGTAAGGCCCGTTATTACGATCAACGCTTTGTGCCGGCACTTGCAGCATTTAACAATATCCTTAATAAATACCCAACAAGCGATAAAATTAACCAAGTAAAAATTTGGCGCGAAAAAGCAAATATGCGACTCAATAATGACGAAGTTGCTATTAAAAAGCTAAAACGCTTACTGGAAGAAGAGGAAATTGAAGGTCAGGATTTAGCTGATGCCACAGCAGCTCTGGCACAAGCCTACATCAACACAAAATCTAAAGACAGTGCTTTGGTAGAGCTAGGTATAGCAGCAGAAAACACTAAAGTTAAAAGCGAAAAAGCCCGATATCATTTTATTAGAGGACAGCTTTACAATGAGTTTAAGAAAAAGGATAGTGCTAATATGGAGTTCGATGCCATTATAGATATGCACAGACAAATTCCAAGAGCTTTTTACATTAACGCCCACTTAGAGAAATCATATAACCATGATGTCCTGGATGGAGACGATATTGAGTTTCAAGAATACCTTACTGAGTTAGAGGAAAATCGTGAAAACAGACCTTTTCTTGATAAGATTTATTATCGTATTGCAGAATACCATCGCAATAAAACCTCTGATAGCCTAGCAGAAGCCTACTACAATAAATCCCTGAGAAAAATCACTTCGGACAAATACCTAAGAGCACTTAATTATGAGACACTAGGTAACATGTATTTTGATAAGAATATCTATAAAACGGCAGGAGCATATTATGATAGTACCATGACGGCAATGGTACAAAACTCTAAACCATTTAGAATAATTAAGAAGAAACGCGAGAATTTAGATGATGTCATCTATTACGAAGGTATTGCGGCAACCAACGATAGTATTTTAAAAATGGTAGCGCTTCCAAAGGAAGAACAACTAGCCATATACACAGCATATGCAGAGCAACTAAAACAGCAGGCTCTAGAGGAAGAACAGCGTAAAGCAGAAGAGTTAGAGAAACGATCATCTCAGGCAGCCACTTCAAACAATGGCATACAAACTAAAAACCCAAGATCTGGAATTAATCAAAAAGATAATCCAGGTGAATTTGCTTCCAAGAGCAGAAGCATAAGTCCAGTAGCGGGAAACAAGAGTAGTTTTTACTTCTACAACCCAACAACGGTTGCTTATGGTAAAAATGAATTCCTAAAAATTTGGGGGGATCGAAAATTACAAGATAATTGGAGACTATCAAATCAACGTACAGGTATCGCCAATACTGTTAAAAATAATGCTGTAGTATCTACCTCAAAAGACGACGACAAGCGTTTTAATCCAGAAACGTATTTGGCGTCGTTGCCAACAAAACAAGTAGAGATTGATAGTATAGCCAAGGAACGCAATTTTGCCTACTATCAGTTAGGTATTATCTACAAGGAGAAGTTTAAAGAGTTAGAACTCTCTAAATCTAGATTTGAAGATTTATTACAAAACAATCCTGAAGATCGCTTAATATTACCTTCAAAATACAATCTGTATAAAATTTATGTAGAATTGGGTTTAAACAGAAAAGCAGAAGCTATGAAAGCGGATATAGTAGCCAATTATCCAGAATCTCGATATGCCGAAATTTTGCTAAATCCGCAATCAGAATTGGCTAAAGACGAAAATAGTCCAGAGGTTATTTACACCAACTTATATAAAAAGTTTGATAATCAAGAGTACCAGGCTGTTATCAATGAAGCCGAAATACAGATTAAACGTCTCGAAGGAGATGGCTTCGTTCCTAAATTCGAAATCCTTAAAACATCTGCTAAAGGTAGACTTTATGGGTTTGAAGAGTATAAAAAAGGAATTGACTACATAGCGTTGACATATCCTAATACAGAAGAAGGAAAAAAAGCGCAAGACTTATTACAAAATGCTATACCAGTTCTTGCAAGGAAAGAATTTGTACCAGACGATAAACCAAAAAACTTTAATGTTATTTATACATTTCAAAAAGGTTCGGATGAAGATATAGATGCTTTTATTAAAGTACTGGATGAAGAAATTGAGGCAAAGATTAAATATTTTGACCTAACAACTTCAAAAGATGTATATGATGAAAATACAATATTTGTGGTTGTACACGGTCTAAAAAGTATTCAAGGAGCAAGTGGTTTTGCACAATTATTACAATCTGACGAAAAGGACAAACGCGGAAGACCAGTAAAACCAAAAATCACAAAAGAATATTTTGCAATTTCCTCACCAAACTATGCTATTATTCAACGTCATAAAAATTTAAATGCTTATTTAAAATTAGAGTAATTAAAACCAAATCATATCATGTTTTCCTCAGACAGTAAAAAACCTAAACAACAAACAACTATGGAAACAAGTACGCAACAGAATATTATAGCGCAAGGCACAAAGATTGTTGGTGACATTGCCAGTAAAGGGCCATTTAGAATTGATGGAACGGTAGAAGGTAATGTTAAGACCTCTGGCAAAGTAGTTATTGGAAAATCTGGATTCATAAAAGGTACCTTACAAGGAGAAAATGCTGACTTTGAAGGTAAGTTTTCAGGAAAACTTATCCTTTCAGGTACATTATCCTTAAAAGCCACAGCACATATTGAAGGTGAGGTGCACACAAGTAAACTAGCCGTAGAGCCAGGAGCTACATTTAATGCTACATGTAGTATGAAAGGTACAGTAAAAGCACTACCTAATGAGCCAACTAGACCAAAACAACCAGAACAACCAGTTAAAACCGACCAAAGACCAGAAAGACAAGCTTAATACATACGCGCGTTTTTCAGGCATTGTGATACAGATGATGGCAATCATTTGTGTTGGTACATTTATAGGTATAAAGCTAGACAAGCGTTTTCCAAACGAAAACAACCTCTACACACTTTTTTTTACACTAGGTTTTGTAATTGCTTCGATTGTTTTTGTAATTAAACGTATTATTGCAGCTTCAAAAAATGATTAATAATTACAATGGAAGAATTTAAAAAAAGACAAATCACTTTTTTATTGCAATTACTTGGTGTAAGCATTTTGTTATATGCCATACATAGTTATTTATTGTATCATTTTGCAAAGGATATTACATTCTTTTTTCCTGTCTGGCAGGTTTACACCTTTCATTTAATTGTTACTCTAGCGTTTTATACTATTATAAATTATAGGTTTTCATCTGGCAAAAAAGACATTTTCAATCTATTTATGATATTAACTTTTGCAAAAATGATATTGGCTATATTATTTTTATTGCCATTATTACTTTCAGATTTTGAAAACAAGCAACCCGATGTGTTCAATTTTTTCATTCCTTATTTCCTATACTTATTCTTTGAGGTTTTTACAATAACTCGATTTCTTCAAAAGTCTTAAAACAGATTTTGAAACACCTTTAAAATCAGCACTTTTATCCGATTAAAAGCTCTTAAAAATTATAGGAAAATTATTGCTTGTCAATTCATTTAATGTTCGTACATTTGCACCGAATTTAAAGCAAGGTATTTTTAAGCCCATTAGAATGAGAATAAGCACCTTTAAAAACATAATATTATCGACATTATTTTTAACTGTTTTTAATATTGGTTTTGCCTCTGGAACTAAAGAAGGAGGAGACGACGAAAAATTCGATCCTAAAGAGATGATTTTACATCACGTTAAGGATGCCTACGGAATGCATATCGCAACCTTAAATCAAGGTAAAGAAAACGAATTTCACCTGACGATACCATTGCCTGTTATTGTTTATACAGACAAAGGCTTAACGACGTTTTCGTCTTCAGCATTTCATCATGATTATCATGGTCATGAAATCGTTGAAAGAAACGGTCAGCGTTTTGTTAATGTACACGAAAAAGTATACGTTTTAGACGAAGGCGCTAACCAAGTTGCTTTTGATGCAGAAGGACATCCTACAAATGCACACAGACCTAAATTCGACTTGTCTATTACAAGAAACGTATTTATGATGTGGGTGTCTATAGCGGTATTGTTTTTAATCTTTTTAACTGCAGCACGTCGTTATAAAAAATCTGATGACAATGTACCATCAGGTATTGCAAGTTTTGTTGAGCCTTTGGTAGTATTTGTTAGAGATGAGATTGCAAGACCAATGATTGGTGAGCATAAGTACAAAAGATATATGCCATATTTATTAACCATATTCTTCTTTATATGGATTAATAATATATTTGGATTAATTCCAATCCTTAATGGTGCTAACCTAAGTGGTAACATTGCGTTTACTTTTACTTTAGCAGCTATTACATTTATAATAACAACATTTAGTGGTAACAAAAACTATTGGAAACACATCTTTTGGATGCCAGGAGTGCCTGTGCCAATGAAAATATTTTTAATGCCAATTGAGATTATAGGTATGTTTGTTAAACCTATCTCTCTTATGATTCGTTTGTTTGCTAATATTACAGCAGGCCACGTTATTATATTAGCATTAATGTCATTAATATTTGTATTTAAAACTGTTGCTATTGCACCAGTATCTGTAGCATTCTCATTGTTTATTACAGTTATTGAGGTTATTGTAACAGCAATACAAGCATATATATTTACAATATTGTCAGCCCTTTATTTTGGGATGGCAACTGAAGAAGAGCATCATTAATTAATTTAAATTTTATATTATGACTATTACTGGAATTGCAGCTATTGGAGCTGGTTTAGCAGCTATTGGAGCTGGTGTTGGTATTGGTAAGATTGGTGGGTCAGCTATGGAAGCTATGGCGCGTCAACCAGAAATGCACGGAAAGATTCAATCTTCGGCATTAATCTTAGCAGCCTTCGTAGAAGCGGTAGCACTATTTGGTGTTGTTGTTGCTTTCTTACAAGGGTAAGACATTAAGATACAGAAGTAACGGTTGGTTACTTCTGTATTTTTAAAATTTAAGTTACTTAAAACAAAACAGAATGGATTTAATTACACCGGAATTTGGACTTGTCTTTTGGACGTTAATTACATTTTTAGTATTACTTTTTATCTTAAGAAAATTTGCCTGGAAACCTATTTTAGGTGCTGTTAGCGATAGAGAAGAGGGTATTAAAGAGGCGTTAGCATCAGCTGAAAATGCGCGCAAGGAGATGGAAAATCTTCAGGCAGATAATGAGCGTATTTTACAAGAGGCGCGTGCTGAGCGTGAAGCAATGCTTAAAGATGCTCGTGAAATAAGAGAGCAAACTATTGCTAAAGCTGAAACTGAAGCGCAAGAAAAGGCAAGTAAGATTATTGAAAAAGCGCAAGCAGCAATTGAAAGTGAAAAGAAAGCAGCAATGGCTGAGTTAAAAAGTCATGTTGCAGGATTATCAGTTGATATTGCAGAAAAAGTAGTGCGCGAAGAATTATCTAACAAAGACAAGCAATTGAAATTGGTTGAAAACATGTTAGGTGAAGCAACTTTAAACTAAGGATAAATGTCAGGATCAAGAGCAGCAGTAAGATATGCTAAAGCGGTTTTAAGCTTAGCACAAGATCAAAAAGCAGCAGAAGCAGTTAATAGTGATATGAAGCTTATTTCAGAAACTATTACGCAAAGCGATGAGCTTAGACAAATGCTTCAGAGTCCTGTTGTAAGATCTGCAGATAAGAAGTCTGTGTTATCTTCTGTATTTCCAAAAGTAAACTCAAACACAAGTAATCTTGTAGATACTTTAATTTCTAATAAGAGACTAGCGCTTTTAAATGATGTAGCTGCTAGTTATACAGAGTTATATGATCAGTTAAGAGGAAGCCAAGTCGCAACAGTTACAACAGCAGTTCCTTTAACAGCAGATTTAAAAACTAAAGTATTAGCTAAAGTAAAAGAACTTACAGGTAAGGAAGCAGAAGTAGAAAATATTGTAGATGAAAGCATTTTAGGTGGTTTCATTTTAAGAGTTGGTGATATTCAGTATAATGCTAGTATTGCAAATAAACTCGACAAATTAAAAAGAGAATTTACATTAAACTAATATGAAGACAATAAAGGTTTTAACCATAATATTTGGAATTCTATTTACATTTAATCTTCAAGCTCAAAAAGTAAAGATAAAAAAAGGTATAGCATATGTGGATGGTGTTGAATATGTGAAAGTTGAAAGAGAATCAGGTGATATGTCAATTTATTCTATTCAAGATGATGAAGAAATAATCTTTATAAAGTATCATGACCCGACACCAAACAATAAGCAGAACATGGATAGCTATGATATAGTTAGGTTTGTTGATTTTGATGTGGAGGTAGAATTGAAAGAAACTAGAAAAAAAATCATCAAAATGCTCTACAAAGGTAAAGTCATAAAAGATGGTAAAATTGATAAAGACAGGCTTAAAAAGTTTGTCACTAAATATGGTTCAGACGAATCAAGAGGTAAATTATTTATACAAAATTAAAACAGTTAGTATTTGAGACTTAGGTCAAAATATCTAACATCTAATATCTAAATAAAAGATGGCAGAAGTAAAACCAGCTGAAATATCAGCAATCTTAAAACAACAACTTTCAGGTTTTGAAGCAGGTGCTTCATTAGACGAAGTAGGAACAGTATTAACTGTAGGTGATGGTATTGTACGTGCTTACGGATTGGCTAATGCTCAATATGGGGAATTAGTAGAATTCGAAGGTGGTGCAGAAGGAATTGTACTTAACCTTGAAGAAGACAATGTAGGTATCGTATTATTAGGTGCTTCTACAGGTGTTAAAGAAGGCTCAACAGTAAAACGTACATCGCGTATCGCATCTGTAAAAGTAGGTGAAGGTATTGTAGGCCGTGTTGTTGATACTTTAGGTAATCCAATTGATGGTAAGGGTCCAATTACAGGTGAAACTTATGAAATGCCAGTAGAGCGTAAAGCACCAGGTGTTATCTATAGAGAACCAGTAACTGAACCATTACAAACAGGTATTAAGGCAATTGATGCTATGATTCCTGTAGGTAGAGGTCAGCGTGAGTTGGTAATTGGTGACCGTCAGACAGGAAAAACTACTGTTTGTATTGATACCATCTTAAATCAAAAAGAATTTTACGATGCAGGTGAGCCTGTATATTGTATATATGTAGCGGTTGGGCAAAAAGCTTCAACGGTTGCTAACATTGCAAAAACCTTAGAAGAAAGAGGAGCTTTAGCTTATACTACAATTGTAGCAGCTAACGCATCTGATCCTGCAGCAATGCAAGTATATGCACCAATGACTGGAGCTTCAATAGGTGAGTATTTTAGAGATACGGGTCGTCCGGCATTAATTATTTATGATGATTTATCTAAGCAGGCAGTTGCTTACCGTGAGGTATCTTTATTATTACGTCGTCCTCCAGGACGTGAGGCGTATCCTGGTGATGTTTTCTACTTACACTCGCGTTTATTAGAGCGTTCGGCAAAAGTCATTAATGATGACACCATTGCTAAAGAGATGAATGATTTACCAGAAAGCTTAAAACCAATGGTAAAAGGTGGTGGTTCTTTAACTGCTTTACCAATCATTGAAACACAAGCAGGTGATGTATCAGCATATATCCCAACTAACGTAATTTCTATTACAGATGGTCAAATCTTCTTAGATGGTGATTTATTTAACTCTGGTGTTCGTCCAGCAATTAACGTTGGTATTTCTGTATCTCGTGTTGGTGGTAATGCTCAGATTAAATCTATGAAGAAAGTATCTGGTACATTAAAATTAGATCAGGCACAATTCCGTGAATTAGAAGCCTTTGCTAAGTTTGGCTCAGATTTAGATGCCTCTACATTAAACGTAATTGAAAAAGGTAAACGAAACGTTGAGATCTTAAAGCAAGCTCAAAACGATCCGTTTACTGTAGAAGATCAAATTGCAATTATCTATGCTGGTTCTAAGAACTTGTTAAGAGATGTACCTGTAGATAAAGTAAAAGAATTCGAAAGAGATTTTGTTGAATTCTTAAATGCAAAGCACAGAGATACTTTAGATATATTGAAGTCGGGTAAACTAACTGATGAGGTAATTGATACATTAACAAATGTAGCTAAAGACCTTACTGGAAAGTATAGAGCTTAATAATTAAATTAATGTCACTCTGAGCCTGGTTGCGAAGAGTCTTTATAATATAAAGGATGGCAAACTTAAAAGAAATACGTAACAGAATATCATCAGTATCTTCTACGATGCAGATTACTAGTGCCATGAAAATGGTATCTGCTGCTAAGTTAAAGAAGGCTCAAGATGCCATTACTGCTATGCGTCCCTACTCTAATAAGTTAACAGAATTGCTTCAGAGTTTAAGCGCTACTTTAGATGCGGATTCTGGTAGTAAGTATTCTGTACAGAGAGAGGTCAAAAACGTTTTAGTAGTTGCAATAACTTCTAACAGAGGATTGTGTGGTGCTTTTAACTCTAACATTATTAAGAAAGTTAATGCTTTAATAAGTGATACTTATGCTGGTAAAAATGTATCTGTATTAGCGATTGGAAAAAAAGCTAATGACGCTTTTTCTAAGCATGATATGGTTATTGCTAACAAAAGTGAAGTATTTGATGCTTTAACCTTTGAAAACGTTGCTGAGATTGCTGAAATGATAATGGATAAATTTGTTGAAGGTGATTACGATAAAGTAGAGTTAGTATATAATAGCTTTAAAAATGCAGCAACTCAAATCGTAATGACTGAGCAGTTTTTACCAATTGTTCCGGTAGAAGGAGATAACGCTAATACAAATCTAGATTATATTTTTGAGCCATCGAAACAAGAAATAGTTGAGACTTTAATTCCTAAGTCTTTAAAAACACAATTGTTTAAAGGAATTAGAGATTCTTTTGCTTCAGAGCATGGTGCACGTATGACAGCAATGCATAAAGCCACCGATAACGCAACGGAGTTAAGAGATCAGCTTAAGTTAACATACAATAAAGCCAGACAAGCAGCAATCACTAACGAAATCTTAGAAATTGTTGGTGGTGCTGAGGCATTGAATAATTAAAAAATAGTATAACTCTAATATTAGAGTATAAAAAACCTCATTCTTAATTTGAATGAGGTTTTTTCGTTATAAATCTTTAAAGATAGCCACTAATAATACTAAGGCAAAAAAGGCATATCCAATGTATAAAAACCAAGCATGTTGAGCATCATCTTTAATAATGTCTATTCTGCGTTTGGTAGTAGGATCTAAAGTGTCGTTTGGTCCATAAGCTTTTTTACAATTAGAACAATATAGTTCTGTGGATTTACCTATGGCAAAAGGCAAAACTTTTAGCATAAACATTTTAGAAAACACCTTAACCATAAGAGAGTTTTCTTCTCCGCAGTGTGTGCACGATGAATTTTTAACCTTTTCTTCTGTAATTAATCTTTTAGTAGTTCCAATCATTATCTCCCTAATTAGTTAGTTTTCAAAAATAGGACAATATTTTAAAATCGAAATCAATTGAATGAATAATACAAAAATCCTACATTTTATTACAATTTATCGATTAAATATAAAAATAAACGGCAAAATAGAATATTTTTATATCTTGCTTCTCCAAATTTAACCTACTTAATAATGAAAAATCTTAAAAAGGCAACTTGCGCCATTGTTTTTGCTGTTGCGATTTCATTTACGTTTCAATGTGCTACTCCAAAAGTAGCAACAACTACATTTGAGCAACAAACCCCATTTAAAGTTAAACCTGTCTTTTTTCAAGAATGGTATGCCGGAATTAAAGTTGGCGGTACAGGAATAAACATTTTCATCCCTATTTCTGATGTTGAGCAAGATATTGCTTTCGACGAAGTTTTTTTTAGAAACCTAAGAGGGAAATTGACTAAGAAAGAGGAAGAGTACATGTCTGTTTTAAAGCACCCATCACGTCATTATACGTTTCAAAAAGCAGAAAAACCAAATGATTATCCATTTGACCTTAAAGATAACGAATGCGTAATCAGCTATATTGAAAATGGACAAACAAAGTATTATAAAATTATAGCATTAAACGAAGTTGCAGGAACCTATTATGAAGATGGACCACCATCGGTTTATGCACAAAGTACGTCTTCTGGTATGGCATCATTAGATGAAGAAGAAGATGACAACTAAGAGCGTGTTGTAAATATTAAAAAGGCCTTGTTAGTTAACAAGGCTTTTTTTATTTGAATGCCCTAAGACCCATTTATATTTAATACTTTTGAGCGACACTATAATTTTTTAGATTGAGCGGATTTAAATCTCTTTTTAAGCAGACATTTATATATGGTTTAGCAACAGTGTTACCAAGAATGCTAAGCTTTTTACTAGTGCCTTTATACACAAGCGAGGCCGTTCTTGCTAATCCAGCTGAGTACGGAAAAGTATCCGTTATCTTTTCATATTTTGTTTTATTTAATGTGGTCTTGGCTTATGGTATGGAGACCGCATTTTTTCGCTTTTTCAACAAAGAAGAAGATAAGGATAAAGTGGTAAGTACCTCTACCATTTCTTTGATGCTTTCATCTTTTGGCTTCTTCGTTTTGGCTTTAATGTTTCAAAATCAAATCGCAAGCTTTATAGATATTGATGTTAAGTATATCAATTTGGTGATTTGGATATTGCTACTGGATGCATTGGTAATCATTCCTTTTGCCTGGCTAAGAGCAAATGAGAAATCGATGCAGTATGCAATTGTCAAGATTCTTAATGTTATTATTAATATTGGTTTAAATCTATTCCTTTTATTAGCACTAAAAGACTTAGCTGAAAACAGAGGCATATTTCAAAGTATCTATAAGCCAAACTTTGAAATCAGCTATATCTTTATTGCTAATTTGGTTGCAAGTGCATTTACATTAGTAGTAATGCTCTCATTTTATATAAAGCTCAACTACAAGTTCGATAAAAAACTTTGGAAACGAATGATGCGCTATGCTATTCCGGTTTTAATTGCCGGAATTGCCTTCTCAATTAATGAAACTTTTGATAGGATCTTACTCAAGGAATTATTGCCGGCAGATGTTGCCGAAAATGATATTGGAATGTATTCAGCATGTTACAAGCTGGCCTTATTTATGACGCTTTTTGCTACAGCATACCGCTTGGGTATAGAACCTTATTTTTTTAGCCATGCTAAGACAAAGAACCCACAGAAAAATTATGCGAATATCCTGGAGTTTTTTGTAGCTTTTGGGTCGATAATACTTTTAGCTGTGGTTATATTTGCTGATGTTTTAAAGCCATTTATAATTAGAAGCGAAGCCTACTGGGAAGCCATGTGGATTGTACCAATTATATTATTGGCCAATTTCTTTTTGGGGATATATCATAACCTTTCGGTTTGGTATAAGATCACAGACAGAACCAAATTTGGAGCTTACATTTCAGTTGTCGGTGCTATAGTAACGCTAATAATCAACATTGTATTTATTGAGACTTATAGTTACAAAGCATCAGCAGTGGCAACTTTAGTGGCCTATGGTTCTATGATGTTATTATCGTATTACTATGGAAGACAATATTATCCAATACCTTACAATCTTAAAAAAATCGGATTATACTTAGTAATTTCTATAGGCTTATCGGCATTGTCTTTCTATAGATATCGAGGAGAATATGTTATAGGAATTGCAATGTTAATTGTATTTTTGGGATTAGTTATAATGTTGGAAAAGAACCAACTAAAACGATTATTAAAGAAGTAAACAAATTTATCATGCTGAGCGCAGTCGAAGTATCTTCATAGTAAACAATTATGAAAATTAAAATAATTAATAAATCCAGACACAATTTACCGCATTACGAAACCATAGCTTCAGCAGGTTTGGATTTACGTGCTAGTTTAACCGAAGCAAGAATACTTAAACCCTTAGAGCGCACTATTGTTGGCACAGGTTTATTTATAGAACTCCCAATTGGTTATGAAGCTCAAGTAAGACCAAGAAGCGGTTTAGCAGCTAAAAAAGGCATTACAGTACTAAATGCACCAGGAACTATAGATGCAGATTACAGAGGAGAAATAGGTGTTATTTTAGTAAACCTGTCTAATGAAGATTTTACAATTCAGAATGGTGAGCGAATAGCGCAATTAGTTATTGCCAAACACGAGCGTGCAGAGTGGGAGGAAGTGCAAGAACTATCCGAAACAGACAGAGGTGAAGGTGGTTTCGGAAGTACAGGTACTTCATAATTCTTGCGAAAGTAGAAATCTCATAATTAATTGTATAAGACACTGGCTGAATATATAAAAAACAAGCCCTAATTGGTTAGATTTGAGCAACAATTGAAATCTAAACTTTAAAGAAAATAAAAAAGAATAAAGAAATTCCTGTTTTAACAAGAGTAAAGTACAACCTAAAAAAGATACCCGCTTTAGCGGGCAATAGTATGAAAATAATAGTACCAATGGCGGGCAGAGGATCTCGCCTTAGACCACATAGTTTAACAGTACCAAAACCATTAATTCCTGTTGCTGGCCAACCAATAGTACATCGCTTAGTAAAGGATATCGCTAAAGTATTAAAGCAGCCTATTGAAGAAATAGCATTTGTACTAGGTGATCCTGCATTTTTTGGAGATGATGTCGTAGAAAGTTTAACGGCATTAGCCCAAGATTTAGGAGCTAAAGCATCTATTTACAGACAAGACCAGCCTTTAGGTACTGGTCATGCTATTATGAGTGCTGAGCCGTCACTTTCAGGTCCAGCAGTGATTGCTTATGCGGATACATTGATAAGAGCTGAATTCGATTTAGATCCAACAGCAGATAGTGTTATATGGACAAAACGCGTCGATAACCCTGAGGCTTATGGCGTGGTTAAATTAGATGAAAACGAAAATATCGTAGAGTTAGTTGAAAAACCAGAATCGTTTGTAAGCGACCAGGCAGTTATAGGGGTTTATTATTTTAAAGATGTTGCCGTTTTAAAAGGAAAACTTCAAGAAGTATTGGATGAAAATGTAATGAATGGCGGTGAATATCAAATTAATGATGGCATCAAGCGTATGATGGCAGACGGCAAAATATTTAAAACAGGAACAGTGGATGAATGGATGGATTGTGGTAATAAGAATGTAACCCTAGAGACCAATGCAAAAATGTTAGGTTTTTTAACTTCTGACAATGAAGAACAACTGGTGCATGATTCTGTAATATTAGAAAACGCTAATATTATTGCGCCTTGTTTTATTGGAGAAGGAACGATTTTACGCAATACATCTGTTGGACCAAACGTTTCTATTGGTAAAAATTGTGTTATTGAAGATTCAAGCGTTAAAAATAGCTTAATTCAAAACCAAACCAATATCAAAAACGCTAATTTAGATGACGCTATGATTGGTAATTATGTAAAGTATGATGGCAACTTTACTAAAATTAGTATAGGCGATTATTCCGTATTGGAATAGAATTCCTTTTAAAAGGAATCTCATTATCTCAAGTTTGGAATAACTTTTGAAACTTTAATGGCATTCAGAGTAATAGCGAAGAATCTCTAAATGAAACTTTATAAGAAAATAGCAAGAATTTTTATGGTGCTTTTTATAGTACCAAGCTTAGCAATGGCTCAAGTTGATTTCAACAAAAGACCAGACGATGATTTAGGGAATGTTGAAGATGAATTTCAAGAGTATTTCTTTGAAGCTTTAAAGCAGAAAGGTATCGAAAACTACGATCGTGCAGTTGAAGCTCTTCATAAATGTTTAAATCTAGATAGTAAGAAACCTGTTATCTATTTCGAATTAGGTAAAAACTACAATAAGCTCAAAAATTTTGGAGCTGCTGAAGACAACCTTAAGAAGGCCATTAACATGCAACCCGATAACGAATGGTTCTTAGACGAATTATATGATGTATACTACCAACAAGATGATATTAATAATGCTATCAAAACCATAAAACAACTGGTTAAGTATCATCCAGATTACAAAGAAGATTTAGCAGCGCTGTATGTTAGGGAAAAGCGCTACAAACAGGCCTTAGAACTTTTAGATGAACTAGATCAGGAGTTAGGTGTGAGCGAAGCTAGAGATGCCATGCGAAATGATATCTATAGTATTACTGGTAACGCAGACGATCGCATAGAGAACTTAGAGCAACGTATTGCCAACAACCCTAATAACGAAGAAAATCATCTAAAACTTATATACAGATATAGTCAAACAGGTAACAAAAAGAAAGCCTATAAAGCCGCACAAAATCTTTTAAAGATAAAACCAGAATCTAAGTTTGTACACTTGGCTTTATATAAATTTTATCTTCAAGACAGAAAGGTTGAAGAAGCGATTAGCTCTGTAAAAATTGTGTTGACCAGCCCTGAGATTAATACAGATGCTAAAGCAAAAGTATTAAAGGACTTTGTAGCTTTTGTATCTAAAAACCCAGAATTCGAAGCTGATTTGGTTGACATTACAGCCTTGGTTGATAATAATAAAGATGCGCAAACACATAGCGATTTAGGCAGTTATTATTTAAAGGCTGGTGATAAGGTAAAAGCGTTATCAAACTTTAAAGAAGCCTTAAAGCAAAACCCAAACGACTTTAAACTTATTAAAGATGTATTGTTACTTCAGTTAGATCTCGAAGACCATATAGCAGTGGCAAAAGATAGTGAAGAGGCATTAGAGCTATATCCTGCACAACCTATTTTATATTTAGTTAATGGCGTTGCCAATAATAAACTTGGTAATACCCAAAAGGCAATCGATAATCTAGAAATGGGATTAGATTTCTTAATTGATAATTCTAATATGGAAGCTGATTTTTATTCAGAATTAAGTCTTGCCTATAAAGCTTTAAATAATATTAGTAAATCTGAAACGTTTGCTAAAAAGGCACAATCCCTTAAAGCCCAACAATAAATGACTAATAATCAAACATATAAACTCACTAAAATAGTTATTGCATTCGCTGTATTGCTTTTTTTGATTAATTGCAAATCAGCTAAAAGTGTTATTGCCTCTGGTGAGGCAAGTAGCAAACTTTCAGCAAAGCAAGTGATAAAACAACATCAAAAAAATGATGCAGATTTTAAAACACTAAATGGAAAAGTTAGAATTGACATCGTTCAAGGGCAAAAAGAACAAGGACATACTTTTAATCTTCGTATAGAGAAGGATAAAGTAATTTGGCTAAGTGCTTCATTCGGAATGGCGAGAATGATGATTACACCAGAAAAAGTGCGTTTTTACAATAAACTTGACAACGAGTATTTTGATGGTAACTATGAGCTTTTAAGTGATTTTGTAGGTGTAGATTTAGACTTTGATAAAGTTCAAAGCATACTTCTAGGTCAGGCCATTTATGACCTTAAGGGGGCTCTGCACTTGGTTTCGGTAAATGAAAATTCTTATGCCTTGCAGCCAAAAGATCAAAATGCACTTTTAGAACTGTTTTACTTAATCAACCCTTCACATTTTAAGATGGATAGCTTGCAATTGTTTCAACAGTTAAAGAAGCGTTTTCTACAGGTAGATTACAAATCGTACCAAGAGGTAGACAAGCAGGTTTTGCCTAAAAATATTAGAATCATAGCGGTTGAAGATGCTGACGAAGTTGCCATTACAATGGAGTTTAAATCTCTGGCAGTTAATGAAGATGTGCGTTTTCCGTTTAAGATTCCTTCAGGGTATAAAGAAATAGTTATAAAATAGCAATTGCCATTTTCAACAGAGTGAAACAAGAACGAAGAGAACTCTCATATAGATTTAAATAATGAATAAGCATTTATATACCATACTGGTTTTAGGGTTTTTACTCTCTTCAGTAAGCTTAGTTGCCCAAAGTGATAAGCAAAAAAAACTTGAAGCCAAACGCCAGCAAATTTTAAAGGAAATGAAGCAGATTAATGCTTTACTTTTCACCAAAAAGAAAGAAGAGAAGTCTGAGATTACACTTATTGAAGATATAAACTATAAAGTGAGCGTTAGACAAAATCTTATTAGAATTACCAATGAGCAAGCTAATTTATTAACTCGCGAGATTAACTCCAATCAAAAAGAGATCACAAGCCTAAGAGCACAATTACAAGAGCTTAAAGACGATTATGCAGCGATGGTTGTAAAATCATATAAAAGCAAATCAGAGCAGAGTAAAGTAATGTTTTTATTATCGTCTAGTAATTTTAAACAAGCTTATAAGAGACTTCAATATATAAGGCAATATGCCAATTATCAGAAAGAACAAGGGGAGTCTATTAAAGCTAAGACTAAAGCATTACAAGAGTTAAATATTCAATTATCAAAACAAAAAGAAGATAAGCAACAACTCATTGAAGAAAATAGAGCCGCTAAGCACCAATTAGAGAAAGAACTTAAACAACGCGAAGTGTTAATGGCATCTATTAAGTCTGATATGAGTAAGTATACAGCGCAGATAAAAAAGAAAAAACAAGAAGCAGACCGATTAGATAGAGAAATAAACCGACTGATTAGAGAAGCCATTGCTGCGTCTAATAAAAAAGCAGGAAAGAAAACATCTTCCGGAAAATTTGTATTGACACCAGAAGCCAAAAAACTGGCCTCAAATTTTGAAGCTAATAAAGGAAAATTAGGATGGCCAGTGTCTAGAGGAGTTATTAAAGCCAAATATGGTAAAGGACGTTCATTAACAGATAGCTCTGTTGAGGTAAACAATCCAGGAATTAAAATTGCAACGACATCCAATGCTGAAGTTAAAGCAGTTTTTAATGGTGAGGTTTCTGAAATATTGGTAATAAAAAGAGGTAATCCGGCAATTATGCTAAGGCACGGTAATTACCTCACTATTTATACTAACCTCTCAAAGATTTATGTAAAAAAAGGAGATAAGATAAAAACAGGGCAGGTAATAGGCCAGGTATTTACAAATAGAACCAATGGGGAAACACTTTTAGGGTTTAGAATTTACAAGAATAACCAAAAACTAAACCCGCAGTACTGGTTGTCTAAGTACTAATTATACCCTTACAACCACATAACCTCCTCGCGTCTTTTGATAATGTTTGCCATTAAAAAAGTAATAACGCTTTCCTTTTACACGAACTACTTTATATTGTCTAGGTAATTTTTTAACTACAGTTACTGAGGCAGGTTGCTTTACAACGACACGTCTTGCACAAGAACTAAAGTTTAATGCAAAAACAAGAACTAAGGTGTATACTAAATATCTCATCATTAATAAATTTGATTTAATGATAAGACCAGAGTAACCTAAAAAGGTTTAATTGTTATTTAAAAAGAGCCTTAAGTTCGGTAGCATCTGAAGGTTTCATTTTGCCTGCCAAAACTAAACTTAATTGCTTACGTCGCAAAGCTGCATCATAGCGTTCTTTTTCTAATTCAGTTTCTGGGATGAGCTCGGGTACCTTTACAGGCCGTCCTGTTTCATCAACGGCAACAAAGGTATAAATCGCTTCATTGGCTTTAATACATTCGCCAGATTCTCTATCCTCAATCCAAACATCCATATATACTTCCATAGAAGACGAAAATGCACGCGACACCTTAGCCTCAATAGTTACTACACTTCCTAACGGTACAGATCTATTAAATGCCACATGGTTTACAGAAGCTGTTACAACAATACGACGCGAATGGCGCCTTGCCGCAATACTTGCAGCACGATCCATACGTGCTAGTAATTCACCACCAAAAAGGTTATTAATAGGATTGGTTTCACTGGGTAAAACTAAGTCTGTGACTACAGTTTTAGACTGAAATGCGGTTTTGGATTGCATAGCGCTTTAAAATTTCTGCAAAGATAAGCCGATTTTAGATGGTGTATTACAATTTTAGATATAAAAGTAAACTTTTATTATGTGTTAAAGTACAGTGGAGGTGTTTCTACAGGAAGGAAATTAATCTAATTTTTTAATTAGCAACCAGGCATCCTTATTGTGCTCACGACGGATTTTATAAAGTGCACGATGTGCTTCAAGTCTGGTTTCAAAACTTTGATACACTACTTCATGAAGACCATAACGGTTTTTACCAATCTTTCGCGCTTTATAACCTTTAGCTCTAAGTTGATTCACTTTTTTATCAGAATTGGCTTCAATCCTAAAAGCACCAGCAACAATATGGTAATTACCCGTTTGCTTTTCTAGCGATAATGTAGCAGCAGGTAAAGGATTACTAATAAAAAATGTGGCTTCTTGTACTCTGGCATCCAATTCTGCATTGGCTTCTTCTTGGGCTAATTGATTATGGTTTTCTATAGTATTGTTATAGTATTGAACCGCTCCGTAACCACCTAAACCTAAAACAATCACTGCGGCTGCGGCATATTTTAACCAGACGTTGCCCGAACGTTTTTCTGGAGTAAGCGCAATAGGAGCAACCTCTTCAATTGCTTCTATGGTTTCTTTATATACCTCGCGCTTAATATCAGAAGATGTAAAATGTGATAAACCAAAAGCATCGGTTAAGTAATTAATGTGGCTAGAAGGATTAAATACAATTTTACCATCTGCATTTAAAACAAGTTCACCAATGTTTTTAAATTGAATAGTTTCTCCTTCAATTAAATACGATTTAATAGCTCTTACGTGTTTAGCAATTTTACTGACCGCAGTCTCATAAGGTATTTTTTCAATCTCGGCGACATAATTACCCAATAAGCCATCGTTGTTTTGTAATTGTTCGTTAAACGACAATACTTTTTTCGGAGGATAAAACGTATGTGTAGAATCGTGAACCTTAGCAGAAACACGAGTCGTTAAAAACGCGCCAAAGTCAGGTATAGTTACACACTCGTAACGATAAAGTAAATCACTGATGTAAGCCTCTAATTGCATATAAGAACAAAGTTAAAAATTTTTGAAAGTGATAAAAATATAGTGCCATTTAGTTATTAACATCAGAAAAATTTAGTTTCTTGTACGTTTGAAATCAACGCTTTAAGATGACCGAACACCAATTAATTTTTGCTTTAGCTTTACAGCATGTACCTAAAATAGGGGCAACTACAGCTAAAAAATTAATTAACCATTGTGGTTCTGCTGAGGCGGTTTTAAAAGAGAAAAAGACAAACCTTTTAAAGATCGCTGGTATTGGTTCTATAACTATTGAAGGTCTTTTTGATACCATCCATTTAGAAGCCGCAGAAGATGAATTGAGGTTTATTAAAGACCAGGGGATAACGGCACATTATTTTACCGAAGAGACCTATCCCGAAAAATTAAAGCATTGCATTGATGGGCCCATTGTGCTGTTTCAATCCGGAACTATTAATTTAAAACAACAACCTATAATTAGCATTGTTGGTGCTCGAAAAATCACAACTAATGGTATTGCATTTTGCGAAAAATTGGTAGACACCTTGTCTCCATATAATCCAGTAATCGTTTCGGGATTTGCATACGGTACAGATATTACAGCGCAAAAGGCAGCAGTAAAACATAATTTACAGACTATTGGTTGTCTGGCACATGGTTTAAACCAGATCTACCCTAAGGCCCATAAAAAATATGTAGCAGATGTTGAAAGACATGGTGGGTTTTATACCGATTTTTGGAGTACGGATGTTTTTGACAGAAACAACTTTTTAAAACGAAACCGCATTATAGCAGGATTAAGTGAAGCCACTATAGTTATAGAGTCTGCAGAAAAAGGAGGTAGCTTAGTTACAGCTGATATTGCTAATTCTTACGACAGAGAAGTCTTTGCTGTGCCAGGCAGAACCACGGACAGTCAAAGTGTGGGGTGTAATAATCTCATAAAGTTTCAAAAAGCACATTTATTATCTCAACCTATGGATGTGCCTTATTTATTAAACTGGCAATTAGAAAATGATAGAAAACCTGTTGTGCAAAAACGACTGTTTGTAGAATTAGAACCCGATGAAAAAATAATTTATAACTACCTAAAAAGCAATAATAAAGCACTACTAGATGTCATTGCTTTAGAATGTAATATTCCATCGTATAAACTTGCAGGTTTACTTCTTAATATGGAATTAAAAAGTGTTGTAAGGCCTTTACCTGGTAAGATATTTACACTTGCGTAAAACGCGCAGATAGTTTACAATCAACGGTTTATCTTCTGCGACGAGGTAGTATAATTTTTACCATAATTACCCTTTAATTTAATCTCCAAAGATCACTTTACACCAAGCAAAATGCTTAGTATTTTAAAGCAAAATGCTCTGTGTAAAGTCAAGAAGCCACTCTAACTTTATGACCTAATTTCGACCTAACTGAACTAAGCAGTTAAAATTTATTGCTAAAGGGGTATTAGTGTAAACACATAAAATTCCTACACTTTTTTGAGTTGGTCGATAAAACATAAATCGTTAAGACCTTTTTCTATGAAAACACATTTCAAAACCCTGTTAGGTATCTTTATGCTCACATTTTCAATTGGCATTTGGGCACAAGAGCCTCCTAATGTTATTCCCCCTTCCCCTGAAGTTGCTTCGCTGATAGGGCATTCCCAGACGCAGGTATCGCACTATACAGGCTTGCCAGGTATT
>NZ_CANMJY010000006.1 GCF_947498345.1 uncultured Winogradskyella sp. | reverse complement strand
CACTTATGAATGCGTATTTGACTCTGGTGGAGATAACCCACCAGATGGAGGAGACCCCAATGCTGGTGGTAGTACTGCAGGAGGAGGTAGTGATGCAGGCTCAGGCAATACAGGTAATCTTTCATTGACATCACCAGTTGACCTAATAGAAGATGATGATTGTGATACATCAAAAGAAGACCTAAAAAAGGTATTTCCAAACATATCAGATACAGATGCTTTAACATTAGCATCAGTTATTAATAATAAAGGAAGTGATTTTGGTATAGACAGTAATGAGAAATTATGGCATTTTCTTGCTCAAGCTGGCCATGAAGTCAATGGATTCAATAACGGATTTGGTGTAGAAGAAAGTTTATACTATACAACAGCCGGTCGTTTGAAATCTGTTTATAGGAGATATTTCAAACAAAATGAAGCAGACACTTTAGGTACTAAAAGAGATGCAGATAGCACATATCTTCAGAATTCTTCAAAAGTAGCAAATTATGTATATTGTTGTAGGATGGGGAATGGTAATGAAGCAAGTGGAGACGGTTATAAATATAGAGGAAGGGGGATTTTTCAGTTAACAGGTAAAACAAATTACACTAATTTTAAAACTTGGTATAATAACAAATATGATCCTGACAAAGATTTTGTAGCTAACCCAGATCTTCTCAAGAACAATGATACAATAGCAATATTAAGCGCATTATGGTACTATAAAAAAAGTGTACTTGATAAAATTACTGTTGATTCAATTACAACTGTGAAAAAAGTAACTGAAAAAGTAAACGGTGGTAGTAATGGTTTAGCAGACAGAAAAACAAAATTTGCAAAAGCAAAAGATTCGATTAAATGTAGGTAACTAAAATTAAAAGAATATGAAAACAGTAAAAAAAATAGGACAAATAGTATTGATTGTAATAACCTCAATTACTTTTAGTTGTAAAGCACAAACCATAGAAGAAAATTTAACGAATTTAAGCACAGACATAATAGGTGTATGGATTAATGAAGAAGATTCTAATTGGAGTATTGAATTTACTGTAGATCATAAATGTCATTGGTATTATTCTGGTGATCTAACCAATACATTTTCTTACTCCATATCCATTACATCACCGCAATGTAAACAAGAAGTGAAAACAGGAGGTTTAGAAGATTTTTATTTAAGATTAATTAACTACGAAGATAATGATGCTTATTGTTACGAAATCTTAGGAGTAGACGGTAATACACTTTCGTTGAGTTCTATAGGACTTGGTGTGAAAAACTTTTATTTTAATAAACAATGAAAAGAAAACTTTATGTTTATAAAATAGTGACTTAGCTACAAATGAAATATCAAATTTATACAATATTAATAACAACTTTTTTATACAGCTGTAAGGCACAGTCTATGTCAGTACCTCAAGAATCGCCTGAGGATTTGATAGTTGGAACTTGGGTACATGAAAATGAGCCAAGTAATAAATGGCAATTCACTTCAGACGGGTTTTGCTATTGGATGGATGAAAACAATAATGTAGAAGATACTTTTACTTATAGTATATCTTATACTTCACCTCAATGTGGTTATCAAGTCCAAACAAACGAAAATCAATTTTATTACTTAAAATTGATTGATCAAAATAATGATGAATATTGTTATGATATAGGCGTTGGTGAAGCGACATTATCAATTAATTATTTAGGTGTTTCTGGGTATGACCTATTTAATAGAGAGTAAAGCATCACTAAAATCGCACTTATTTGTGTTACTGTAAAGCCTAACTATTTCATACGCATCAACCACTCTTTAACATCCACTTCTTTTTTAATGATGTTACGTAGTTCTTCAATTTTAACACGTTTTTGTTCCATGGTATCTCTATGGCGAATGGTTACCGTATTGTCCTCAATACTTTCTCCATCAATAGTAATACAAAAAGGTGTACCGTTAGCATCTTGTCTTCTGTAACGTCGCCCTACCGCATCTTTTTCGTCATAGACCACATTAAATTCCCACTTTAAATCATCAACAATGTCTTTGGCCATTTTTGTTAAAGCTTCATCCTTTCTTACCAAAGGTAGTATAGCAGCTTTTGTTGGTGCTAAAACCGCAGGAAGTTTTAAAACAGTTCGGGTAGAGTTATCATCTAAAACTTCTTCGGTCAATGCATTTGAGAACACAGCCAGGAACATACGGTCTAAACCAATTGAGGTTTCTAAGACATATGGTGTATAACTTTCATTATCCTCATGATCAAAGTACTGAAGTTTTTTACCAGAGTATTCTTCGTGCTGTTTTAAATCAAAATCTGTACGCGAGTGTATCCCTTCTAATTCTTTAAATCCAAATGGGAAGTTAAACTCTATATCTGTTGCAGCATCTGCGTAATGTGCTAATTTTTCGTGATCATGAAAACGGTAATTGTCTTCACCTAAACCAAGCGATTTGTGCCACTTTAAGCGGGTTTCTTTCCAATAGTCAAACCATTTTTTTTGTGTCCCTGGTTTAATAAAGAATTGCATTTCCATTTGTTCAAACTCACGCATTCTAAAGATAAACTGCCTGGCAACAATTTCATTTCTAAAAGCTTTACCTGTTTGCGCAATTCCAAACGGAATTTTCATACGCCCAGTTTTTTGTACGTTTAAGAAATTAACAAAAATACCTTGAGCTGTTTCTGGTCGTAAGTATACTGTAGTAGAGCTATCTGCTGATGCACCTAGCTGTGTGCCAAACATTAAATTAAATTGCTTAACGTCTGTCCAGTTTTTGCTTCCAGATACAGGGCATACTATGCCTAAATCTATGATAAGCTGTCTAAAGCCTTCCAGATCATTTTCTTCTTGTACTCTGGTTAATTCAACAGTGATTTCATCTATTTGCTTTTGGCGACGAAGCACATTACCATTTGTAGATCTAAACTCGTTTTCATTAAAAGCATCACCAAAACGTTTTTTTGCTTTGGCAATATCTTTATGTATTTTCTGTAGAATTTTTTCTCTATGGTCTTCAACCAAAACATCTGCTCTATAACGCTTTTTAGAATCCTTATTATCAATTAAAGGGTCGTTAAAGGCGTCGACATGACCCGATGCTTTCCAGGTGGTAGGATGCATAAATATGGCGGCATCAATACCTACAATATTGTCGTGCATTTGTACCATGGCTTTCCACCAATAGTCTCTAATGTTTTTCTTTAATTCTGCACCATTTTGTGCATAATCATATACTGCGCTTAAACCGTCGTAGATTTCGCTGCTCTGAAATACGTAACCATACTCCTTAGCGTGAGAGATTACTTTTTTGAATTTGTCGTCGTTTGCCATGCTGCAAAAATAAAAAACCACTCAAATTAACAGAGCGGTTTTATAAAAATTATGTGTTTTCGTTTATTTTAATTGTACACTGGTTCCGCCAAGCTTTCTGTCTTTATGGAAAACATTGACAAAATAGTAACCTTTAGCAAATGGCTGATCGTCTTGGTCTGCTATAATTGCTGTACAGATTTCTAAGTTTTTATTATCAAAATTAAAAACTTCTTTTTTACTGTAAATTAAAGAGGTATGACCAAAAACAACTTCACCTTTATCAGCAACTACATTGCCTTGAGGACTTACAATTTGTATATAAATATCTTTATTTCCTTTAGTGGTAAGAGGGTTTTCTGATAGTCTTATGCAAACATCAATAGCATTAGCGCGTCTGGCTCTGGCTGTAAACCGTTTTTTACCAGACTTTAACTTATAGGCTTGAGCTTCAATACTATTGGCTTTTATAAGTGCAGCTTCATCTATGGTCTTGTTTAAAGAATCGTTAGCTTCCTCTAATTCATTAATGGTTAATGTTTTCTTTTCAATAGTATTAAGCGCATAACGCTTTTCTTTCTGCAATTTTATATTTGCAGAATTAAGCGAGTCAATAGTACCCAATAGTACTTTGCTTTTAGTTTTTAAAACTGAAAGTTGATTTTTAAACTTAGTAATAATTGATAAGTCACTTTTTAATAATCTCAAAGAATCTAAAGCAATTTTAGTCTCTAATTTTGCTTCTTTGAGTTGCGAAGCCATTAAATCATAGTCTTGGCTTAAATCGTCATAACTCGATAACATTTCCGATAGTTCTTTTTCTATCAAAAACTTTTCTTGTTTTAGAAATTCTTCGTAGGATTTAATGGATTTATAGTTGGTAAAACTATATATTCCTAAAACAGTTAAAACGACCAATAAAGAACCTATAATTAATCTGTAGTTAAATAATTGAGGGTTAACTATCATTATTAATTTCTTAGTTGAGGCGAAATTAGAGTATATTGAACGTCAATTTTATTTTATTCGATTAAGTGATAAAAAATTTGTTGAACTTATTCTTTCCTAAAATTTGCGAAGCCTGCAATAATGTTTTGGCAGATAATGAATTAGTGGTTTGTATAAAATGCAGACATCAATTACCAGTTACCAATTTTCATTTCGATAATTCTGAAGCGGTTAAAAAAATAGTTTACGGACGCGTTAAGCTACAAAACGCTACAGCACTTTTACACTTTTCTAAAAAAGGTATTGTCCAACAATTGCTTCATAATTTAAAATATAGAGGCCATCAGCAGATTAGTGAGTTTTTTGGCAAATGGCTAGGTACAGAATTAAGTACTATAGCAGCTTATGACGCTATTGATGTTGTTGTGCCAGTACCTCTGTATAGTACTAAGTTGCGAAAACGTGGCTATAATCAAGTTGATAAATTCGGAAGAGAAATAGCTAAGATACTTAACGCAGAGTATAACGATACTATTCTAATTAAAACGAAACCCACTAAAACGAAAGTTTTTGAAGGAAGATTATCGCGGTGGAATGATGATGGAGCTGTGTTTGCTATTTCTGAAAACAAATCTTTATGTGGTAAACATATTTTATTGGTAGATGATATCATTACCACAGGAGCTACAGTTGAAGCTTGTGCCACAGAATTGTTAAAAATTGATAATATTAAGTTAAGTCTTGTTACTATGGCAATTGCTGATTGATTTTTTCGTTTCTAAGATTTAAAATTGTTTCTTTGTGCTAAATTATTTTGAGCAAATGCGTTCATATTTTATACGAATTTTAAGTATAGCCTTCTTTGCTACTATTATGGTAAGTTGTGCCAATCGTGGTACACCTTCTGGTGGAGAAAAAGATGTAGAGCCACCAGTAATAGAAGATGAAATCCCTAAGAATTTTTCAACCAATTTTAAAGGAGATGAAATCCGTATTTATTTTGATGAGTATGTAAAAATTAAAGACCTAAGAAAACAGCTCATTATTTCTCCTCCTATGGATACAGATCCGCTTATTATGCCAATGAGTGGAGCTAGTAGATACATTTCTATAAAGATAAAAGATACGTTGCAGGCCAATACAACTTATGCCTTCAATTTTGGAGAAAGTATTGTAGACAATAATGAAGACAACCCTTATCCATATTATCGTTACGTGTTTTCTACTGGAGATACTATTGATTCACTCTCCGTACGAGGTTATGTTGAAGATGCCTTGCTAGATGAACCAGATACATTTGTATCCGTAATGTTATACGAAGTAGATTCTACTTATACAGATTCAATAGTTTATAAAGAAAAGCCAAGATATATTACCAACACCTTAGATAGTGTAACGACCTTTAGCATAGATAACATTAAAGCAGGAACTTATAAACTAATAGCTCTAAAGGACAAAAATGGTAATTATAAGTTTGACCAGAAAGATGATAAAATTGGGTTTAAAAAAGGGTTTATTACTGTGCCTACCGATTCTGTTTATCCATTAACCTTGTTTAATGAAGAGGTTAATTTTAAAGCAATTAAGCCGAAACAAGATGGAGCAAGTAAGATAATTTTTCCTTATGAAGGAGATTACGAGTCCATGCGTATAAAAGTGCTTGGTGATACACCTGAAGATTACCAAACCAGAATTATTAAAGACCCTGAAACGGATACACTATACTATTGGTACAAACCTAAATTTGAAATCGATACTACATTTTTTATAGTGTCTAACAAAAAGTATGTAGATACGTTTAAACACCGTTTTAGAAAGTTAGATAAAGATTCGCTGGTAATGAGTGTTGTTTCTTCCAGAAATTTAGCTTTTGATAAAGATTTTACCATAGAAGGTAATATTCCACTTGCTAAAGTTGATAGATCAAAAATAAATATTATTGATAAAGATTCTGTTACAATTGATTTTGAAGTTGAATACGACACTATTTTCAATAGATATAAGCTACCAATTAAAAAGGATGAAGGGCAAAAATATTATATCGAGATGTTGCCAGGGACCTTTATGGACTTTTATGGAGGCATCAACAAAGACACCTTAAAACTGGCAGCTCTAACTAAAATGAAATCGGAATACGGTAACATTAGAGTGAATCTAAGAAATGCAACATTACCTCTTATTGTTCAATTAGTTGATAATAATGGTAAGGTGCTTTATGAGCGTTATGCAAAAGATACTCCTGTCGTTGATTTTACTGATTTAGAGCCCAAACGCTATAACTTGCGTGTTATTTTTGATAGCAATGGTAATGGTAAGTATGATACAGGAAACTATTTGTTAGGTATACAGCCTGAGCGTGTGAGTTATGCTCCAAAAGATAAGGTTGACGAAGTTAGAGCAAGTTTCGACTTTGTTATTGATTTTACGCTTTTAGAATAAAACGATCTCTATCTTTTAAAAAACCTAATTTTCCCCTGTATTTATTAATATGTACTTTCTCTAGAGTAACGATTTCAATAGATTCTTTATTTTTTGGAATAGTATCTATACGATGCCCTAATGTATTATAAGCTGCAGAATGACCAGAGTATTCATAATTGTTACCATCTAATCCTACTCGGTTAACACCAATACAATAACTCATATTTTCAATAGCACGTGCTTTTAAAAGCGTATCCCAAGCATCAATTCTTACTTTTGGCCAGTTAGCTACGTAAAGCAACACATCATAGTCCTCAGTGTTTCTTGCCCAAACAGGAAAGCGTAAATCGTAACATATCAAAGGGCAAATAGACCAACCTTTATAATTAAGAATTACTTTTTCATTACCTGCTGTATAGACATTATGTTCACCAGCTAGAGTAAACGTATGCCTTTTATTGTATTGTGTGATTTTCCCTGAAGGTTCAACAAAAACAAGGCGGTTATAATAGTTGTGGTTTTCTAAAATGACTAAACTTCCAACAAAAGCGGCATTTTTTTCTTTAGCTAGTCGTTTTAACCAGCTAATGGTTTCGTCATTCATAGTTTCAGATACTAAACTTGCATTCATAGTAAAACCAGAGCTAAACATTTCGGGTAAAACAATAAGGTCAACATCTTTGATAGTGCTGACCTTATGTTCTATGTTGTCTCGATTTGCTTTAGGGTTTTCCCAAACTAAATCGGTTTGAATTATAGCTACAATCAATTCGTTTTTCATAGCTTAAAAATACGAATTCGATTAGAAAACTGAAGTATCAATATCTACATTTTTCGTTTTGCTTTATCTACTTTATCAGTTAGTTTTTCAATTTTTTCAAGCCAATTTTCTTCAGCTACTGGGGATAGTTTACCTTTCTTTTTTAGCTTTTTATATTTTTTTTGTGCTTTAGCCAATTTAGCTTGTGCATTCTTATAATTGTCTTTTAGCTTTTTTTCTTTTTTTAGGGCTTTTTCAGCCTTTTTCCGCTCTTTTTTGGCTTTTTTTGTTGCTTTTTCAGCTTTTTTGCGATCTTTTTCGAGTTTTTTGGCTTCTTTTATTTTTTTATTTTTAGCTTTTTCTTCTACTTTCATTTTCTCAGAAATCATAGCAGCTTCTTTTAAAAGTACAGTCCGTTTTTCTGCATTGAGAGTTTCGGTAACATCTTCACCATTTAAAAAGATTTTTTCGTTTTTAACCTGATAAGTTTTTCCGTCCTTTTCAACTTTTTGAGCAAACGATATTAGTGAAAAGGTTAAGAACAAAACTATAATGTAATATTTCATCTTGTTTTTATATTATGTTTTGCTTTTGAGACACAGAAATATGTAAAAAGTAACTCAAATTCTGCATAAAATTTCAGCAGCTTTTATTAAAGTGTCTTCTGTTTTGGCAAAACAAAACCGCAATACCTTATCGTCTTTACCTTTTTCATTAAAAACAGATAGCGGAATAGATGCAACCTTAAATGTCTTGGTTAAGCGCTTTGCGAAATCTACATCATGTTCATTTGTAATGTTAGAATAGTCCAATACTTGAAAATACGTACCTTGCGAGGGAGTATATTTAAAGCGAGACTTTGAAATTAGGCTTAAAAATAAATCTCTTTTTTGTTGAAAAAACGAACCTAAGCTTTGGTATGTTTTAGGATCTTGCATATAATCTGCAATCCCTTTCTGCGAAGGATGGTTTACAGAAAAAACGTTAAACTGATGCACTTTTCTAAATTCTACCATTAAATGTTCTGGTGCACAGCAATACCCAACTTTCCAGCCTGTGTTATGAAATGTTTTTCCGAAAGAAGCCGTTATAAAACTTCGCTGTTTTAAATCATCATACAAGCACGCACTTTGATGTTGTTGATTATCAAAAATAATGTGCTCGTAAACTTCGTCGCTTAATACAATTATATTTGTGTCTTGAGTTAGTTTTTGAAGCGTTAACATGTCTGCTTTAGACCAAATAGTTCCGCTGGGATTATGAGGAGAGTTGATTATAATCATTTTAGTATTATCCGATATTTTTGAAACTACCTCATCCCAATCTACTTTATAATTTGGGGCAGATAGTTGAATAGCAATTGTTTTTCCTCCATTAATTTCTACAGCGGGTTCATAACAATCATATGCTGGTTTAAAAATAATAACTTCATCATCTGGTCTTACAAATGTTGATATAATAGTATATATAGCTTGTGTTGCACCTGCTGTTACCGTAATTTCTTTATCTGGATGATATGTGGAATTATATAGCAATTGATATTTGTTAGAAATGGCCAAACGCAATTTTAAATTTCCGGCCATTGGAGCATACTGGTTATAACCATTAGTCATGGCACTAGTTACCAAGTCATTAAGCTTTCGAGAACTTGGGTAATTAGGAAATCCTTGCGATAAGTTGATTGCATTATACTCATTAGCTAAAGCACTCATTATTGTAAAAATTGTTGTGCCTACATTAGGAAGTTTTGATTGGTGTTGCATAAGTAGAAAGATACTAAATCCTTAGAAAAAGCGTTTAGTAAATATGCTAAAAATTACGCTTTTATTTTTATTAACTTTTATGTTTGGATGTCATTCTAAATCTAAGAATGCGATTAATTTTACTGAAGTTAAGCATGATGTTAAAAAGGAAATAAATGAAACTATAGTTGAAATATCAGCTTTAGATTCTGTGAAATTAGATATCAATTTTAAGCCAAAAGGTAACTACAATACAGTTATCAATAAGATTAAAGCTGATAAGTCATATTTCAAAAACCTATATGCAATTGACAAAGGCAAGGCTATTGATAGTGCTTCAAAGTATATGTATTCAAAACTATTAAATGATATTGTACCACACTGGTATGGTACACCTTGGGATTTTAATGGTCATACTAATATGCCAAATCATGGAGAAATTGCCTGTGGTTATTTTGTATCTACGACTTTAAAACATTTAGGGTTTAATCTAAATCGTTACAAAATGGCACAAGCGGCTGGTTTAGATGGAGCGAAACTCATACAGCCCATAACTGATATAAAACGATATTCTAACCTTTCATTTCTACAATTAAAGAATAAAGTAAATAGCGTATATTCTAATGGGATCTATTTTGTGGGCTTAGATAATCATGTAGGTTATGTAATTATAAAAGATAGGAAACTTTATTTCTTACACTCAAGTTATTGCGATGATAAAGTGGTTATTGAACTTGCTGAAATGTCACCTTGCTTTAGATCTAATATTTATGTGTTTGCTGAGATTTCAACCAATAAAAAGTTAGTTAAAAGCTGGATTTTGGATGAAAGATTAAGTATTTCTCCTCACTAGTTATTTAAAATATCATTTACAATTTTTAAGTGGTGCTTTGTATGGACTTCTATAAATCGAATTGTCTGGGCTTTGTTAAGTTGCCCAAAAACAAAATGTTCAAAATTAGAATCTTTATGTAGTTGCTTAAGTTTTATAGCATTAGCTTTTGCTTCTTTTAGCTGAGTATAAATATCTTCAGTTAATATAATCTCTGGTGGCCTAACTACATCTGGTGATTGAGCTCTTCCTCTAGGAATATAACCAGTTGTTAAAGACATAATTCGCATAGCATTTGTAGAGCTAGTATAATCTTTAGGATTAGAAGATTCTAAAACTTCGGTTATTCTATTAATGGTTTTTAGTATATGGTCTAATTGCCATGCAATATCCACTTTTGAAATTTCAAGATTTTTTCGATCTCTATACTGAATCGAATTTTCAATTTCAATAAGTAAAGGGCTTAAAACCTCTGGATTATTTTGATTCATTTTTAGTTTTGAATAAAAGAAGAGTGCTATAAAAAGTAATACAATTATGAGGATTCTCTTTTTCATAAATTATGTTTTTAAAGCCTCACAAGTTGTGAGGCTTGTTGCTTCAGTCATTAATTGGTGTTTTACTATTAATCAATTTTACAACTTAGAACTGAAACCTGTAACCAACATCAGGGAAAAAACCAATCTGATCTACCTGATCTACATTGTTTGTTAATCTATTATAACGTCTCACAAAAACATTTTCATTATTTGTGACATTTTGAATGTCTATATAAAATTGATGAGATATTTTTTTCGATTTGCTGTTAATTTTTAATCCAAACTTAAAGTCCCATCTAAAGTAGTCGTCATATTGTTCACTAAAAGCAATGTCCTCTTGCAAGATTTCAAAACCTGCTTGTTGAGAAGCTTCTAAATCTATAGGGGTAAAATAACGTCCGCCAGCCAAAGACACTCTGGTATCAAAAAATAACTGGTTGCGCTTTGCTTTTCCGATGTTAAATTCTCGTCCTGCTAATAAATTAAAAACATAACCATTGTTAAAAGGAGTATTACGTTCAATACCATCACTGCCTTCGTATTTACTTTCAAAAATTGAAGTTGTGAGCAGGCCGTAATACCCATCACTAAAGAATTTTTCTATCGTTAATTCTATGCCTTGATTATAACCAACACCTTCGTTAACCAGAGATACTCTATCATTATCAAAATCGAAATCCGTACCTTCTGTTAAAGACGAGTAACTAGATGGAAATGCCTCAACCGCAGCCTTACTAATATCTTGGTAATACACTTCTATTTTACCTCTCCAACCTTTAGCGATTTTTACATCATAGCCTAAAACGTAATGAGCACTTTTTGTAAAGTCTAAGTTTTTATTTGTTTGTACTAATTGCCCATTAACATTTTCATTTAAAAAAAGTAAAGGCAGTGGTGCATTTTGATAGTGTATACCATAGCCAAGACTTAAGTTATGCTTAGGTGTAACTTTATAATTAAGAGCAGCTCTGGGTCCTATAGCGAATTGTTCATTTAGATTACTGTATTGCGAATGTAAACCTGCATTTAATGTGAGTTTTTCAGTTAACCTAAATTGCCCCTGGATATAAGGTTGGATAAGATCAAAAGTTTCATCAGTATCTCTGAAAGTGAATAGATCGGGATCACCATCATTATTATTGTCTGGTTGTTCTTCTCTGTCTCTTAATAAAGATTCTATGCCAAAGTTTTCATAAAGAATACCAGTTCTTAAGGTTACTTTACGGTTAAGCTTGGTGTTAAAAAGAGTAGATAAAGTGAACCTGCTTTGTGTGTCATCAACTTCGGTGTATCTAATAACTCTTTCTTGCGGCGTGTCCTTGTCTATAAATCGATCTGCCTCGAAAGTGCTGGTAGAATTAGATACAGATATAATAGATTTTAAGTAACTTTTAGAACCTACATTAAGCCTATGTTTTAACCCTATCACACCAAAACTAGAATTTACAAAGGCATTTTCGTCTTCAGCAGAAAATAAATCATCTTCATCAATATCATCTCCCAAAAACTCAATGTCCGAATCTCCAAGGATTCCAAATAAACTTAAGCTTCCGAGTTTTCCAGTACCGAAATCAATATTAAAAGAGATGTCGCTATAATTTGGTGTGGCTGCAGTACCACCAGCTCCAACACCGAGCAAACCAACTAAGGAATATCTGGCTGCGATTAAAAATGATCCGTCCTTTTTGCCTAAAGGGCCTTCTGCCATAGCTTCAACACCAGTGAATGCTCCCACTTGAGCTGTATATTCGTAAGTGTCTTTATTTCCTTTTCTAAAACCTAAATCAAAAACTCCACCTAGGGCATTTCCATATTCTGCCGGAAAAGCTGAGGTTAAAAAATCTGAGTTTTTAAGCATATTAGTATTTAATGCAGATACTGGCCCACCAGTGGTGCCTAATGTAGAATAGTGATTTGGACTTGGAATAGGAATACCCTCTAACCTCCATAGTAGACCTGTTGGCGAATTCCCTCTAACTACGATATCATTTCTACTGTCATCAGGTGCAGATACTCCTGCAAAATTAGCTGCCAACCGACCTACATCACTTCGACCTCCTGAGAATCGATTGACTTCTTCTAAACTAAATTGGCGCGCCGAAACCGTAGCAAGTTTATTTATAGATCTGTCTTTATTGGTTTCTGGTGTGAGTACTACAGCATCTAACTGATCAAAAGATTCGATAAGATTAATATTTACAATAGCTTCTTTACCAGTGGTAACGACAATATTAGGTATTGTAATAGTTTCAAATCCTACATAGCTTATCCTAATGGATTGCCTCCCAATAGGTACGTTTTCTAATATATAATATCCATTTTCATCAGTAAATGCGCCTGTAGCTTTTTCAGCATTTAATAATTCTACAGTGGCACCTGGGAGAGGAGTTTCTGATTGTTTGTCTATAACTCTACCTTTAATTATTCCTGTTTGTGCAAAGCTAAAAGTGCTACATAAAACAAAGAGGAGAAATACTTTTTTCATGGTTTTTGGTTTGTTTTTACCAAAGTTGAAAAAGTCTCTAGAAGGTTAAAAGGCAATAATTTTGAACTGTGAAATTTAGTGCTGAGTTGATATTTTAGCCATATTAAGTAGCGTTTTATTAGTGAGTATTTTTAGTTACCATTTAAATTAAAATCTAACAATTCAATACGTATTTTAACAATTCAACCTGTAGCATTTATCTTTATGTTAATGTCTGTGTATATTTGAGATTAGTCTAAACAAAACATGATTAAAAAAGCTTACATAAAAAAGATTGCAATACGATTTCTAATCATAAACGTAATTTATTTTTTAATAAAGTTAACTATAGCACATGATGATAAACCAGAAATGATAGATAGAGCTGCTATTTTTTATTATTTCACTGCTTTTATCTTATTTATGTTGACATGGGAAGTCAATGATTGGTTAATTAAGAAAGATAGAAAATCTTTATCATCAAAAGATTTAAGTGTAAAAAGTAGCATAGCCATTCTTTTAAAGACCTTATTGATTGTTTGCCCTACAGCCGCGGTAATTTATTATTTAGGTATTTTTCAATTAGATTTTTGCCAAATTCAAGCAGAAAATCCATGGTTACGTTTTAGAATAGACTTTCTTAGAGCTACATTATTAGGAGCTTCCTTATCTATTTTTAATCAATTTTATAGAATCATAGAAGAGAAAAAAGAAGTAGAAGCTAAAGTGCATGAGCTGAAAAAAGAAATGATGACTTCAAAATACAATTCTCTCAAAAGCCAAATAAGTCCGCATTTTTTGTTTAATAGCTTAAATACATTAACCTCACTTATGTATGAAGATAGAGATTTGGCTTCGGATTTTGTAACTAGGCTTGCTTCATGCTATCGCTATATTTTAGATAATAGAGAAGAAGATTTAGTAAGTCTAGATAAAGAGTTGCAATTTTTAGATTCGTTTATCTTTATGATGAAGGTTAGACATGATGGTTCAATATCTATAAGTACAGACATAGATGCACAACACAAAATGTTACTCATACCAACATTATCTATTCAAATGCTAGTTGAGAATGCATTAAAGCATAATTATTATTCAAAAGAGCAACCAATTCGTATTGAAATATTTACCAAAAATGATGTTTTGGTGATAAAGAATAATATTAGAAAGCGTAATGATTCTAACTCCTCATTACAATTAGGACTAGCAAACATTAAAAAACGTTATGCTTTTTATACAAATGAAGGCGTGACAGTTAAAGACGACAGTAAGAATTTTGTTGTCGTTATGCCATTATTGCCAAGTCATTTAATTAGAAAAGAAACGTTATCAATACCAATATAGATATGAAAGCTGTAATTATTGAAGACGAGGATATTGCATCAAGAAGACTGCGCCATTTAATTGAAGAACTTGCGCCAGAATGTGAGATTTTGACGCAAATTTCATCTGTTGAAAGTGGTTTAAAATGGTTTGCAGAAAATGACTCGCCTGACTTAATCTTTTTAGATATTCAGTTAAATGATGGCTACGGTTTTGATATTATTGATCAGTTGTCTAAGCATCCTCCAATTATATTTACTACTGCGTATAATGAATATGCAATACGAGGGTTTAAGTATAATGGATTGGACTACTTATTGAAGCCTATTGATAAAAATGAACTTAAAAAAGCTTTAGAAAAGTATACTAATATTATTGACAGTAGACAAAATAACACTACAGACATCAATTCCATAAGACAACTGTTTACCAAAGAATACAAAAAACGTTTTATGGTGAAAATCGGGAATCAATTTAGTACTTATAAGGTCGAAGACATTGCATATTTTATGGCAGATGAAGGTGTTATATTTTTGAATACGCAAAGTGGACATAAATGCCCGATTGAATATACTATTGATCAGTTAGAAGACATTTTAGATCCTATTCAGTTTTTTAGAATTAATAGAAAATATATGGTTTCGGTCAATGCTGTGGAGGAAATTCACACGTATTTCAATTCAAGACTATTGTTAAAACTAAATCCAAAACAAGAGGAACAGATAATTGTTTCTAGAGAACGTACTACCAATTTTAAGAAATGGTTAGATATGTAAAACAGTAATACTTTAGGTTTCTTTTTTATCTTTACATATTTACAAAATCAGATATTATGAAAGTCTTAAAATTTATCATCTTTTTCATTGTTTTTCAAGTTTCTGCCCAGCAAGGAGGCATGTGGATTCCTTCACTCTTAGAAGGAATGAATGAAGACGAAATGCAAAACCTTGGAAGCAAGTTAACTGCTAAAGATATTTACGATGTTAACAATTCTAGTCTTAAAGATGCCATTGGTCATTTTAATGGTGGTTGTACTAGCGAAGTAATTTCAGATAAAGGTTTAGTTTTAACAAATCATCATTGTGGTTTTGGACAGATTCAATCGCATTCGTCTTTAGAAAACGATTATTTAAAGGATGGTTTTTGGGCAATGTCTTTAGAAGATGAATTGCCAAATGAAGGCTTATTTATTGAGTTTATAGTTAGTATTCATGATGTAACGGATAAAGTTTTACAAGGTGTAATGGATACTATGACTGAAAAAGAAAAGCAATCTCAAATCACAAAAAATAGTAATGAGGCCATGAAGAATTGGTCAAAAGCGATCTGGCAAGAAGTTAAAGTAAAATCATTTTATAAAGGCAATCAGTACTTTCTTTTTGTTACAGAACGTTTTGAAGATATTCGTTTGGTTGGTGCACCACCAAGCAGTATTGGTAAGTTTGGTAGTGATACAGACAACTGGGTTTTTCCCAGACACACTGGTGATTTTTCTATGTTTCGTATTTATGCAGACGCTAACAACAGACCTGCAAAATATAGTAAAGAAAACAAACCTTATAAGCCAAAACATTTTTTACCTATCTCATTAGATGGAGTTGAAGAAGGCGATTTCACAATGGTTTTTGGTTTTCCTGGCCGTACCAACGAATATCTACCAGCAGTAGCTATTGAGCATATTACAAAGGAATATAACCCAACTAATATTGCTATTAGAGAAGCCGCTTTAAAAGTCATTGATCAAAAAATGAAGGCAAGTGATGCTGTAAGAATTAAGTATGCCTCAAAACAAGCACGTATTGCCAATGCCTGGAAAAAATGGATTGGTGAAAATCTGGGAATTAATAAAAGTAAAGCCGTTGAAAAACGTAGAGCGTTTGAAGCTACATTTACAAAGGCTTTAAAAGAAAAAGGATTAGAGAATAAATACGGAAACATTCTGCCAAAATTTGATAAGTTATACAAAGATTTTGCGCCTGTAAATATTAAGCGAAGAAACTTTATTGAAGTCTTTTTGGTAACAAATGAGTTAATGCAAATGACTTTTAGAGCTTACCAGGTTGAACAAGCCTTAATTGCAAACCCTAAAAGTTTCGAAAGAGCAAAGGCTAGTTTAATTAGCCGATTAAAAGGGATTCATAAAAATTATGATGTTGATGTCGATAAAGGTGTTTACTTAAATGTAATGCCACTTTATGGAAAGAAAGTCGATGCATCTATTTATAACAAAACAGCTTTTACCAATTTAGAGTCAGCTTTAAAATTGTTAGAAGGAAGTGCAGATGATATTATTAAAAACCTAAATGCAGATGCTGCATATACATACGCTAAGCCTATTATTGCTGAATTTTTTAATACAATTGATAGTGAATTTCAACAAAAAAATACTCCAATAACAGCATTGCAAACACAATATATGACGGCACTTATGGAAGCCTTACCAAATGAGCGTTACTTTCCTGATGCTAATAGTACGCTACGTGTTACTTATGGTCAGGTGAGAGGCTATTCTCCAAGAGATGCAGTATATTATAATCCTGTGAGTTATTTAGATGGAGTCATTGAAAAATACGTACCAGGGGATTATGAGTTTGATGTGCCGCAAAAATTACGTGATTTATACAAAACAAAAGATTACGGGCCATATGCGGATAGTAATGGGAAAGTACCAGTTTGTTTTTTAGGAACTAATCATACTACGGGAGGAAATTCAGGTAGTCCGGCAATAGATGCCGAGGGTAATTTGGTCGGTCTAAATTTTGACCGTGTGTGGGAAGGTACTATGAGTGATATGAATTATGACCCTGAGATTTGTAGAAATATTATGGTCGATTTACGCTATGTATTGTTTATCATTGATAAGTATGCAGGTGCCAAACACCTAATCGATGAAATGCAATTGGTGCATCCCAAAAAATAGCTGTAAAAAAAATTAATGGTTTAAGCCTTTCTTGAAGAAGAAAGGTTTTTTAATACTTAAAATACTGAATTGTCGTTATTTAATAATATGGTAAGAATAATACTTTCTTTATTTTTTATATTAAGTCTTACGTTTTCTAAATACCAAAAGCCTATAAAAACTATTCATGTTTTTGTAGCACTTTGTGATAATGAAAATCAAGGCATAGTTCCTGTACCTGATAAATTTGGAAATGGTCAAAATCCAAAAAACAATCTCTATTGGGGAGCTTTATATGGAATGAAAACCTATTTCAAAAATTCTAAAGATTGGACCTTTATAAAAAACATAAAATCTAATAACCCTAAAGTTTTAGAACGTTTATTATTTAAACATAAAACTTCAAACACTTATTTACTTGCTGATGCTTACGATGGTAAATATATAAAGCAAACCACAATAGATTTTCTACAAGCCACAGCAGGAAGGAGTGAGGTTTCGATTTTACACAATTCAAAAACATTGAATTTTGGTGGTGCATCTGGTTTACTGTCTTATATAGGTCATGATGGATTAATGGAATTTAATGTAGAGGGTAATTTTACTCCGTTTAATACTAACAAACGCGATGCTATTGTTTTAGCGTGTATTAGTAAAGATTATTTTAAACCTTATTTCGAACAAACTAAAGTTAATCCGTTAGTTTGGACTACTGGTTTAATGGCGCCCGAGGCCTATACGTTAAAATCAGCTATTGATGGCTGGATTTTAGATGAAACGGATTTGCAAATTAGAGAAAGAGCAGCACAAGCTTATCATAAATACCAAAAGTGTGGCATTAAAGGCGCTAGGAGATTATTAGTTACAGGATATTAAAAAACCCTCACATCTTTGCAAGGGTTTCTTTGATTTATAATGAGAGATTCCTGCTTTCGCAGGAATAATCTTAATATCTATAATGCTCGGGCTTAAAAGGCCCTTCAACAGTAACACCAATGTATTCTGCCTGCTCTTCACGTAATTCGGTAAGCTCAACACCTATTTTTTCTAAATGTAGTTTTGCAACTTTTTCATCTAAATGCTTTGGTAACATATATACTTTGTTTTCATAAGCTTCTATATTATTCCATAATTCAATCTGAGCTAAAGTTTGATTGGTAAACGAGTTGCTCATCACAAAACTTGGATGACCTGTTGCACAACCTAAGTTCACTAAACGACCTTCAGCCAAAATGATAATATCTTTTCCATTGATAGTATATTTATCTACCTGAGGCTTAATGGTGTCTTTGGTATGACCATGATTTTTATTTAACCAAGCCATATCAATTTCGTTATCAAAATGCCCAATATTACAAACAATAGCCTTGTCTTTTAAAGCTTCAAAATGATGTCCTTGTACAATATCTTTATTACCTGTAGTAGTAATAACAATGTCCGTATTACCGATAACAGTTTCTAATTTCTTTACTTCAAAACCATCCATTGCGGCTTGTAATGCGCAAATAGGATCTATTTCAGTTACAGTAACAATACTACCAGCACCTTTAAAAGATGCAGCCGTTCCTTTACCAACATCACCATAACCACAAACAGTTACACGTTTTCCAGCAAGCATAATATCTGTTGCTCTACGGATTGCGTCAACGGCAGATTCCTTACAACCATACTTGTTATCAAACTTAGATTTTGTTACCGAATCATTAACATTGATTGCTGGCATTGGTAAAGTTCCATTTTTTACACGCTCGTATAATCTATGAACACCAGTTGTAGTTTCTTCAGAAAGACCATTAATACCAGCAGCTAATTCTGGGTATTTATCTAAAACCATATTGGTTAAATCTCCACCATCATCTAAAATCATATTTAAGGGTTGACGATCTTCTCCAAAGAAAAGCGTTTGTTCTATACACCAATCAAACTCTTCTTCTGTCATATCCTTCCACGCATATACAGCTGTTCCTGTAGCAGCAATGGCCGCCGCCGCCTGATCTTGAGTAGAGAAAATATTACATGAACTCCAGGTAACTTCAGCACCTAAGGCTTGCAATGTTTCAATTAATACAGCAGTTTGGATGGTCATATGCAAACAACCAGCAATACGCGCGCCCTTTAACGGTTGCTCGTTTTTGTATTCTTCTCGAAGGCTCATTAAGCCTGGCATTTCTGCTTCGGCTAATTCAATCTCTTTTCTTCCCCAAGCCGCAAGCGACATATCTTTTACCTTGTTTGGTACGTAAGCAATTGTTTTAGTACTCATATTCTTTTTTATCTTTTATAAAATTGTTCTTGCCTTTGGGTTTAGGGCTTAAATAACTAAATTCGCTAAATCAAAAAAAACCAACTTCGCCTTAGGCGATGCAAAGATAATCAATAGGATTTAGAATATTAAATGCCACTGTACAAATCCATTAGTGTAAACTCACAAACTACTGTTAAAATCTGGAAGATTGAAGAATCTTATGACGACTTACTGAGGCCGTTAGATTTAAAACCGAATAGTTTAGAACGTGTTTTAGGCATGAAAAGCGAGCTCCACCAACGAGGTTTTTTAAGCGTAAGACATTTGCTGAGAAGATTTGGTTATACAGATCAAGATTTGTTTTATGATGATAATGGTAAACCTCATCTTAGGGATGGTAAGCATATTTCTATAACGCATTCCTTTACGTTTTCTGGAGTTATTGTTAGTGATAAGGAAGTGGGTATTGATATTGAAATGCAACGCCATAAAATAAGCATCATAGCTAAGAAATTTGTGGATTACGAGTTTAATTATTTAACTATAAATGCAGAAGATTATATAAGAAAATTAACTGTAATCTGGGGTGTTAAAGAGTCTTTATACAAACTATTTGCAACACCTGGAATGCTTTTTAGAGAACATTTTTTGGTGATTCCGTTTATGTTAGATGATGGTGAAACCGTAGCGTGGATTGATTATAGAGATAAAAAGTATAGATACAATACAGCCTTTATAGAGTTTGAAGGATTTACCTGTGCTTATGTAATTCCATAATGAATAGTATCTATCAAAATATAATCACATCAATTTCAAGACCTAAAAAACTTTTAGCCGTTTTAATAGACCCTGATAAAATGAACGTTGAAAATGTTTCAGGTTTCTTAGATAAAGTAAACGCATCGATTGCAACACATATTTTTGTTGGCGGAAGTGAGGTAGACAAAGGGGTTACGGAAACTCTGGTTGTCGAAATAAAAAAGTATTCTAATCTACCCATAGTGTTATTTCCTGGAGATATCATTCAGATAACGGATAAAGCTGACGGTATTTTGTTTTTATCTTTAATTTCTGGGAGGAACCCAGAGTATTTAATAGGTAAGCATGTTGAAGCTGTTTCTAAAATAAATGAAACTACTCTAGAGGTTTTACCAACAGGTTATATGCTTATTGAAAACGGAAAACAAACTTCTGTAGAGCGTGTGAGTCAAACAAAACCTATTAAACGACAAGCTTTGCAAACCATAATTGATACAGCTAAAGCAGGAGAGTTGTTAGGCATGCAATTGATTTATCTTGAAGCCGGAAGCGGTGCCACTCATCCTATTGAACCAAAAATAATTTCAAATGTAAAACAACAGCTAAATATTCCTTTAATTGTTGGAGGCGGAATCAGGTCATTATCTGAGTTAACATCAGCCTACAAAGCTGGAGCTGATTTAGTTGTCATAGGCACTGCTTTTGAAGACGATGAAACATTTTTAAATGAGATAAAAAAGTAAGAATGAATATATCTATAGATTTAACATTATCACCTTTGCAAGACGATTATGAAATGCACGTTATCAACTTTATTAAAAGGTTAAGAAATTCAGAGTTTACTGTATTAGAAAACCCCTTGAGTACTCAAATTTATGGAGACATAGACAAATTAATGCCATTCTTAACTCAAGAAATAAAGCGTTCGTTTAAAGAGGTTGCTATTTCGGTATTACAAATGAAAATTGTAAAAACAGATCGAAGCGATTATGAACCAGATTTTTGATTTTCTCTTTGGTCAATATGCAGCATCTGAAACCATAGATATTGTATTAGAAATTATTGCAGTGATTTTTGGATTCTTGTCTGTCTGGTTTTCTAAACAGAACAAAGTTTTAGTATTTCCTACAGGAATGATAAGTACGTCAATTTTTGTGTATTTATTATTAAAATGGCAACTGCTTGGTGACATGATGATTAATGGGTATTATTTTATAATGAGTGTTTATGGATGGTATATATGGACACGTAAAGTAGATGATATTCATGTAACACCAATATCTACTACTACAATTAAAGAGAAAAGAATTAGTGTTTTAATTTTTATAGCTACACTTTTTTTTGTGTATGTTGTTTATAAAACTTTTGATAAATGGGATGGTTGGGTCGCCTATGTAGATACGCTCACGACTGCTATCTTTTTTGTCGGAATGTGGCTCATGGCAAAACGTAAGATTGAAAATTGGATTTTCTGGATTATAGGTGATATCATATCTGTACCTTTGTATATGTACAAAGGGTTTACTTTTACGAGTTTTCAATATTTAGGATTCACTATTATTGCCATTTATGGATATTTAGCATGGAAAAAGTACTTAAACAACAACCTGCAAACTGTATAAAAGTCGTTTTGTTTGGTCCAGAATCGACAGGAAAAACAACGTTGTCTCGTCAGTTAGCAAGGCATTATAATTCGGTATGGGTGCCTGAGTATGCACGTGAGTATCTTCAGAATAAATGGAATAACGAACGTAAAACATGTGAACCCAAAGATTTATTGCCAATTGCCATAGGACAAATAACGCTTGAAAATAAATTGGCACAAAAAACAGATTCCGTTCTAATTTGTGATACAGATTTACTAGAAACCAAAGTTTATAGTGAAGCATATTACTCAGGGACATGTGACCCGATTTTAGAGACATATGCTCTAGAAAATTCTTATGACCTTTATTTTTTAACTTATATTGACACGCCCTGGGAAGCAGATGACCTAAGAGATAAACCCAATGAAAGAGAACGTATGTTCAAAGCTTTTGAAACTGCTCTAAAAACCTACAATAAACCTTACGTTTTATTAAAAGGTGATAGACAAGAGCGACTTAAATTAGCTATTGAGCATATTGATAACTTACTACAAAAAAGAAATGAGTTTTACAGACAAAGACATAAAACAAATTGAAGCCAAAGGTTTAACTTTAGAACAAGTTGAATCTCAAATAGAACTTTTTAAAACTGGCATACCCTTTACAAATATTGCCGAAGCAGCCACTATTGGTAATGGTATTATAGGCTTAGATACGAAACAAATAGATGAAGCTATTATCCATTTTGAAACTAAGAAAAGCAATGCTTCACTTTTAAAGTTTGTACCAGCATCTGGTGCTGCTACTAGAATGTTTAAGTTTTTATTTCAATTCATAAAAGAGTATAATCCTAATAAAGAATCTTTAAATGCTTATATAAATAAAAAGAACCTTAGGGATTTAGCGCTCTTTTTAGTTGGTATAGAAAAATTCCCTTTTTATAATCAAGTGGTAGAACACCTAAAAACCAAATCTATTGATTTTAATAGTTTATCGACCAGTGATCAGGCGCTTCATTTTGTGAATGCGATGTTAGATGAAAGTCAACTCAATTTCGGGAATTCACCAAAAGGACTTCTGCCGTTTCATAAGTATAAGAGCAGCCATATTTCTACAGCGTTTGAAGAGCATCTATATGAAGCTGCAATCTACGCTTCTGATGACAACAAAGCAAAGCTTCATTTTACCATATCCGAACGCCATAAAGATAAGTTTAGTCAGGAATTTAAGCGCATTGAGGAATATGTTGAAGATAATACAGGAGTGAGTTTTGATATTTCATTTTCATATCAGCACGAATCTACAGACACCATAGCAGTAAACTTAAATGATGAACCATTTAGGGAGGATAATGGAAGACTTGTGTTTAGACCTTCTGGCCATGGAGCTTTGTTGAAAAATCTAAATGCACTTGACGCTGATATCATTTTTGTAAAAAATATTGATAATGTAGTTGTAAAACAATACAAGGAAGAAATGGCTAAGTACAAAAAGGTATTAGCGGGTATTTTATTAAAGCTTCAGAATAAGACTTTTGAATATATGAATGTCTTAGATAAAACAAATATATCTGAAGAAGAGTTTAATAAAATGGAAACATTTCTGTCTGAGGAAATGTGTATTAAAATTTCTGGTGAATATCATAAATACTTAGATAAATATAAGATAGAATACTTACGTGAAAAATTAGATAGACCAATTCGTATCTGTGGAATGGTAAAAAACGAAGGTGAACCTGGAGGTGGTCCATTTTGGGTAAGAGATCAATTTGGTAACCTATCCCTACAGATTGTAGAATCGGCACAAATTAACCTTAAAAATAAGTGGCAAAAAGAGATATTAACTAATGCCACACATTTTAATCCAGTAGATTTGGTCTGTGGTGTTAAAAATTATAAAGGCGAAAAATTTGAACTTGAAGACTTTGTAGATGCCGACGCTGCTTTTATTACCAAAAAAACTAAAGCAGGTAAAGCTCTTAAAGCTTTGGAGTTACCTGGGCTTTGGAATGGTAGTATGGCAAATTGGAACACCATTTTTGTAGAAGTCCCAATCATTACTTTCAATCCTGTCAAAACCGTTAATGACTTACTAAAAGCACCCCATCAAATTAATTAATCGTGGACGTTGACTTACTTAAATCCGAACTAACATTCAAAGCAGTTAGAAGCTCTGGGAGTGGTGGGCAGCACGTTAACAAAGTCGCATCAAAGGTTGTTTTGTATTTTAATCTGGAAAAATCAACCGTTTTTAGTGAAGAAGAAAAAAACCGGTTAAGAGCATTTTTGAAAAATAGATTAAACAAACAAGGAGTTTTGATATTATATGCTGATGAAAGTAGAAGCCAATTTAGAAATAAGACTATAGTAACGCAACGCTTTTTAGAGCTAGTTGAAGAAAGTTTAAAGCCAGAAAAAGAACGAAAACCAACTAAAATTTCAAAAGCTGAAAAGCGAAAACGATTAGATAATAAACGTAAACACTCTGAAAAGAAAACAAGTCGTAAAAAGCCAAACATTGATTAAAATAATTCGTCCATATTCATTTGCTGTTATTTATTTGTGAATTATCTTTGCACTGTTCTCAAAAAAGGGGTGCCAATAAGTGGCTGAGATCATACCCATTGAACCTAGAACAGGTAATGCTGTTTAGGAAATTACAGATGACGTGTTATACTGAACTTGTTTCCGTGTCTCATTCATCAAAACATAATTATTAACCAAGAATAATGACCTCTTTTTATTCGATTATTTTATTTAATCGTAATGAAAAATTTATTCAGTAATCTCTCAAAAAATAATTGGCAGGGATTAACAACATTCATCTTTTTGCTATCCTTTTGTTCTTCATTCGGACAAGAAAAACAACAAGATTCTACTAAAGTTGAAAAACTAGACGAAGTCCTGGTAAAGGCTGTTCGTGTAAAAGAGAAAGCACCAATTACACACTCAAATGTTACCAAGAAAGAAATTGCAAAACGTAATTTGGGACAAGACATCCCAGTTTTACTTAACTTTTTGCCTTCTGTAGTTACCACATCAGATGCAGGAGCAGGTATAGGCTATACAGGTATTAGAGTGCGAGGTGTTAGTCCACTGTCTACCAATATCACCATCAACGGAATTCCTTATAATGACGCAGAGTCTTTGGGGACTTTTTGGGTTAACCTAGGGGATTTTGCATCATCGGTTGAGAGTTTACAGTTACAGCGTGGTGTAGGCACATCCACCAATGGATCTGGTGCATTTGGTGCTAGTATTAATGTATTAACAGATGCCGTTTCAAAAGAAGCTTCAGGTGAGATTTCTAATTCCTTTGGGAGTTTTAATACCAGAAAGCATACAGTTAAGTTTAGTACAGGTTTGCTAAATGACCACTTTGAGATTGCAGGCCGTTTATCTAATATTTCATCAGACGGATATATAGATAGAGCTTCTGCAGATTTAAAATCGTATTTTCTTCAAGGTGCATATGTAGATGGAAATACCTTAGTAAAAGCCATAGTTTTTGGTGGCAACGAAGTTACATACCAGGCTTGGAATGGTATTACAGCAGAACAACTGAGAGAAGATCGTACGTTTAATCCATCAGGTCAGTACACTGACGATGATGGGAATACTCAATTTTACGATAATGAAGTGGACAATTACAGCCAAGATCATTATCAGTTACATTGGAATCAGAAGTACAATAACAATTGGTCAACAACCTTGGGTTTAAATTACACTTATGGTCGTGGTTATTTTGAACAATTCAGAGAAGATGATGAGTTTTCAACCTATGGTTTTGAGGAGCTCACAGTAAATGGTGAAACGGTTAATACAACAGACTTAATTCGTCGTCGCTGGTTAGATAATGATTTTTATGTCGTCAATGCTACTGCTAACTATAAAAATGATCAACTCGATATGATTTTTGGTGGCTCCTTTAGTCATTACAATGGAGATCATTTTGGTGAAGTAATTTGGGCAGAATTTGCGAGCCAGAGCGATATTAGAGATCGCTATTATGATGGTAATAGTCTAAAAAACGATTTATCTGTTTTTGCAAAAACTAACTATAAACTCAATGAGAAGTTAAGTTTATATGGAGATATACAGGTGCGTAATGTAACTTATAAAACCTATGGAAATACTTCGGATCTGGTAGATTTTGAAATAGATAAAGATTTTACGTTTTTTAACCCAAAGGCTGGTGTTACATATGAATTGAACAATTCTAACAGTTTTTACTTTTCCTATGCCAGAGCTAACAGGGAACCAAACAGAACTGATTTTGAAAGCGATAATGATATAAAGCCTGAGCAATTGAATGATTTTGAATTAGGATGGAGACACAAAAAAGGAAACTTTGTTTTTAATGTTAACGCTTATTACATGTTATACGAAGACCAGCTCGTACTAAATGGGGCTTTAGATGATGTTGGCAATTCCATAAGAATAAATGCAGATGAGAGCTATCGCTTAGGTATAGAATTAGAAGCAATCATACCAGTAACATCAAAACTAACCCTACAACCCAATATGACGATTAGCTCTAATAAAATAGGTGAGATTAGTGTTCCTATTAACGGTGAGGATACCACTTTAACTAATACAGATATCTCTTTCTCCCCTGAGATTATTGCTGCTAATGCCATTGTGTTTCAGCCTTTAGAAGATCTTCAAATATCTTTATTGAGTAAATATGTAGGTGAGCAATTTATGGGTAATACTGAGAATCCAGAATCTAAGCTAGATAGTTTCTTTGTAAATGACTTAAATATTACATATACAATGTCATTCCGAGGAAATGAGGAATCTCAGAAAAAACCATTTTTTAAATCTATTGTATTTACAGGTTTGGTAAACAATATTTTCAACGAAAAATATGTGTCTAACGGTTATTTTGGGTCATTTGATTTTGAAGATACAGATAGTCCTACAGGAATTTCAACAGGCTTTTTCTCTGGATTTTACCCACAAGCGACGACAAATTTCTTAGCAGGAGTAACTTTAATTTTTTAATTACTAACCAAGAACATATTATTTCCTAAATCATCAACTCTGTATGGTTGTAAAGTACAAGGTTGTGTGTTACCTTCTAGACCAGCACCAGTAGCTAAACTATATTGGTTAGCATCATCACAACCACATACTACAATATCTCCAGTGCCAGAGTCAGTAAGTGTTGAGCATGCTTCAGGTGCATGACTAGGATCTGCGGCATCCCATGCAAGAAGCGTAGAGGAATTGAGTCTAAATAGCCAAACACCATTATTGCCCTGGCCAGATACATAAACACTATTAATATTGTTCTGCAATTGGTTAAACTGTGGTAAATTAGTATTAACGACTAAGTTAACACCTGCATCAAAAAGAAAATTACAATTGCTGCTGCTGTTATCATCTCCGCTACATGTAAACAGTAGTAAAAATAGGATTATAGATAGCTTTTTCATTATTAAATTTTGAGGTTCAATTTACAATTATTTAAACTATAACGTAAATATTTTATATATTTGCATAGTAATCTCGTTGACGCGAGATTTTTCATTTACGCTGAACTCGTTTCAGCGTCTTTTTGTATATAGAGAAACGAATGAATTATGAGTAAAGTATCTTACTACACCGCAGAAGGATTAAAAAAATTAAGAGAAGAATTAAATCAATTAAAAGATGTTGAACGTCCCAAAGCATCACAAGCAATAGCCGAAGCTAGAGATAAAGGCGATTTGAGTGAAAATGCCGAGTACGATGCGGCTAAAGAAGCTCAGGGCATGCTAGAAATGAGGATTTCTAAAATGGAGGAAACTTTAGCAAATGCAAGAGTTATTGACGAGTCACAATTAGACACTTCAAAGGTATTAGCACTATCTATTGTTAAGATTAAAAATCAAAGCAACGGCATGGAAATGACATATACCTTGGTGGCAGAAAGTGAAGCTGATCTTGCTACAGGCAAAATTTCAGTGAACTCGCCTATAGGTAAGGGTCTGCTAGGGAAATCTGTTGGTGATATAGCAGAGATACAAGTGCCTAATGGCATAATGAAGTTTGATATATTAGAAATTTCTAGATAAAGAAACAGACTTTTTACAATAAGCATTACTAAGATTAAAAATGCATTTTAATTGAAAGTTGCTCACAAATTAAGTTAGTACATTTTTAATATGATTGCACATAAAAAAGATTCCTTTGTTAAGGAATCTTTTTATCTTTATAGGATAATCTTAAATCTATGGCCACACTTTTTACCAAAATAATTAATGGCGAAATCCCATCGTACAAAGTAGCCGAGTCAGAAGATTTTTATGCATTTTTAGATATCAATCCAAATTCTAAAGGTCATACGCTTTGTATACCAAAAAAAGAGGTTGATAAAATTTTTGATTTAGATGAAGCCACTTACTTAGGCTTAATGCAATTTTCAAGACGTGTTGCCATTGCTATTGAGAAGGCTGTACCTTGCGAGCGGGTTGGCATGTCCGTTATTGGCTTAGAAGTACCTCACGTACATGTGCATTTAATTCCGTTACATACTATGGAAAATGCACGTTTTACGCATAAAGAAAAATTAAATCCTGATGAGTTTGAAACTATAGCCAAAAAAATAGCTTCATTTTTGTAATTATAAAGCGATAACACCTGTTGCTACTAATATAATAAGAACTACAATAATTACATCTAATAAGATAACTAACCAAGCCAAAGGCTTCAGTTTTATAGATTTAGATTTTGGTTTTATAGCACGTTTTTGATAATCAACAACACGCTCAATGTCTTCTGTCCATTGTATTGGAAAAATAGAAGTATCACAATTATAGCAATGAATATCGTAAACCGTATCATTGGTAATGGCTTTATAGAAAGCGTTTTCAGTAAATTTTTGTTTAAACGTAATTTGTAGCCCATCTGTAGAATAACACTCAGGGCAATTGTTATTAAGTCTAGCTTCTTTTAATGTAAAAAATTTGGTAATAGCCATACCTAAAGTTAAGACAATAATTTTAAACTTATTTGAATAGTAGTACCCTTACCAATTTCAGAGCTAAGCACTTTTATCTTTCCGTTATGGTAATCTTCAATAATACGTTTAGCCAATGATAATCCTAATCCCCAACCACGCTTTTTTGTAGTGTAACCAGGTTCAAAAATTTTATTGAATTGATTTTTAGAAATGCCTTTACCTGTGTCAGAAATATTAATGTAAACGAGCTTTTCATCAGAAGAAATAGTAAGTTTTAAATCTCCTTTCCCTTTCATGGCATCAATAGCATTTTTAACCAAATTTTCAATCGTCCAACTATAAAGTTGAGCGTTGAGGTTCACAGGAATTTCCTTATCTGGACTTTCGATTTCAAAATTTATAAGTTTAGAAGAACGCGATTTTAGGTATTCGTACGACGATTTGGTTGCTTCGACAACATCCTGATGTTCTAACGTAGGGGCAGAACCAATCTTACTAAAACGCTCGGTAATGGTTTGTAAGCGGTCTATGTCTTTTTCAATCTCAACGACATAATCCGGATTGATGTTTTCGGTTTTTAATATTTCTGTCCAACCTACTAATGACGATAAGGGAGTGCCAATTTGATGTGCAGTTTCTTTTGCCATACCTGTCCATAGTTTATTTTGCTCAGCGTTTTTAGTACTTCTGTAAAAGAAATAGACCACACCAGCAAAAAGAATTATTATGAGTAATAAAGCAAGAGGATAATATTTTAATTTATTGAGTAAAGGGGAATTGCCATAATATAATTTTCCTTTTTCGTTATTGGGTAAGTCAACTTCAATAGGTTCATTTTGAGAAATGAGTTTGTTAAGAAAGCGAACCATTTCCGCAGGATTTTTAAGAATTGAAGAATCTATATTTCTTTCATTTAGTACTTTATTGTTTTTATCTAGTAAAACCATAGGAATGGTAACTGTAGAATCAATAACGATCTTCTCGGCAATAGCATTCAATTCAACATTATCCTGATAAAAATATTTTGTGTATTCAGGATATGCAAATGTCCAGGTTTTCATTTTTTGGCGTTCTTCAGCTTTGAATTTTTGAAAAAAAGAATACGTGTTCCAAAGTATTGAAGAGACAATAATAAATGAAGATAATATAATAATCCAACGGATTACATTTCGGTTTGAGCTAAAGGTCATTAGTTAGTGCTATTTCTTTTTAAATATAATCGAAATCTGTTAATAATATTGTATAGCAGTATGTACAAATTACTTTCATTAGCAAATCAATATAATTATATTTGTTGAAAACCAAAGAACTACATGATTTCTTTCAATCCAAAAGCGCTTTCTACGGGTAGATTACATGGCTATTTGCTCAGCGCTGTGGCTCCAAGACCAATTGCGTTTGCAAGTACAATTGATGCTAATGGTAACCCTAATTTATCACCATTTAGTTTTTTTAATGTATTTAGTGCCAACCCACCCATAATGATATTTTCTCCTGCCAGACGTGTTAGAGATAATACAATTAAACATACCCTACAGAACGTAGAAGCTATAAAAGAAGTGGTTATTAATGTCGTTAATTATGATATTGTACACCAAATGTCTTTGAGTAGTACTGAATATCCTGAAGGAGTTAATGAATTTGAAAAAACAGGGTTAACCATGTTACCTTCAGATGAGGTAAAACCCTTTAGAGTAGCAGAATCACCAGTGCAATTTGAATGCAAAGTTAATGATATTGTACATTTAGGTACTGAAGGTGGCGCAGGAAATTTGGTGATATGTGAGGTGGTAAAACTTCATATTGCAGACGAAGTAATGAATGCAGATAATACTATAAACCAAGACGCATTAGATTTAGTGGCAAGAGCAGGTGGTAGTTACTACAGTAGAGCAAAAAAAGGCTTTTTTGAAATACCTAAACCCATACGAACCTTGGGAATAGGTGTTGATAGTTTGCCAGAACATGTTAGAAATAGTATGATTTTAACAGGAAACAACCTCGGAATGTTAGCTAATGTTGAAGCATTACCAAGTAAAGAGGAAGTTAATCAGTTTATAAAAGATGTTAGTGAACGCTACCCAAATATAAAAACAGCATCACATAGAAAAAAACATAAAATAGCTCAAAATTATTTGAGCTATGGAGATGTAGAAAGTGCCTGGAAGTTATTACTTTCGTAACTTAAAAAATAACATAAATTTAAATAAATATAGATTAAGCAAAAAATGGAAGTACAAGGACGAATTAAGCTGATTGGTGAGACGCAAACCTTTGGTAGTAATGGATTTAGAAAAAGAGAAGTTGTGGTGACAACAGAAGAGCAATATCCACAACATATAATGGTAGAATTTGTTCAAGATAAAACAGATTTGTTGAATAATTACCAAGTGGGTCAGCAAGTTAAAATCAATATCAATCTTAGGGGACGCGAGTGGGTAAATCCACAAGGAGAGACAAAATATTTTAATTCTATACAAGGTTGGAGGATTGAAGCTTTACAAGCTGAAGCACCAAGTGGTGATATGCCACCAGTACCACCTACTGAAGCATTTGAACCTGTAAGTGATTTAAATGAAGACGATCACGACGATTTACCGTTTTAAGGTTTAAATAAAATGACGAAATTTAAAGACTTGTTTTTTTATAGAAAGCAAGTCTTTTTTTAATGAAAAAGTCCCAATGGTTAGTTGGGACTTAGTATTTTGGTTTTAGGTTTTGACCTTTACAAACAAACTTAAAAAAGCAATGATGAACAAAATTTATAAAATAAAGGTCAAAACAAATATCAAAAAAAAACTTAGGCTATCAAAGTACAGTACTATATTTAACAGTAAAAATCGCTTAAATGCTTAATTAATGCATTTTTTAACTCAAAAAATAGAATTTCCAGACTTATCTGAAGCTACAAGCGAAGGTTTGTTGGCTGTTGGTGGAGATTTATCTTCAGAACGCTTGCTCCATGCTTATAAAAATGGGATTTTCCCATGGTTCGATACAGATGAACCTATACTTTGGTGGTCGCCAGACCCTCGTTTTGTAATATTTCCTGAAGAATTAAAGGTTTCAAAAAGTATGAAACAGATTTTAAAAGGAAATAAATTTAAAATTACAGTGAATAAAAATTTTGAAGCTGTTATAGAAAATTGCGCTACCGCAAAGAGAGAAGGTCAAATGGGTACATGGATTACTGACGATATGGTTAATGCTTATGTATTGCTTTATAAACTGGGTTATGCAAAATCCGTTGAGGTATGGAAGAATAATGAATTGGTTGGTGGTTTGTATGGGGTAGACTTAGGTAATAAAGTATTCTGTGGAGAAAGTATGTTTGCTAAGGAAAGTAATGCAAGTAAAGTAGGTTTTATCACTTTTGTGCAGAATTCTGATTATAAACTTATTGATTGCCAGTTACATACTAAACATCTGGAAAGCCTTGGCGGAAAGCATATACCCAGACAAGATTTTATAAAATACCTTTAAACTTCATCATACCTAAAGCAAGATACCTCATGATCATTTACCATTCCTGTGGCTTGCATATGAGCGTAAACTACAGTAGTACCTACAAATTTAAACCCTCGCTTTTTAAGGTCTTTGCTTATTTTATCGCTAAGCGGAGTATTTGCAGGTGCTTTTTTGTAGTCTTCAAAATTATTTTTAATAGGCTTACCATCTACAAAAGCCCATATATATTTTGAAAACGATCCAAATTCATCTTGAATTTTTATAAAAGCCTGAGCATTTGTTACTGTTGCGTTAACTTTTAATTTATTTCTGATGATACCCTCATCTTGAAGCAATTGATCAATCTTATTTTGCTTATAATTTGCAATCTTTTTATAATCAAAACTATCAAACGCTTTTCTAAAATTTTCACGTTTTCTCAAGACAGTAATCCAACTTAAGCCAGCCTGAAATGTTTCAAGAGTTAAAAATTCAAACAAGGTAGCATCATCATATACAGGTACTCCCCATTCTTCATCATGATAAGCCTCGTAAAGTGGGTCTCCAACGCACCATCCACATCTATGTTTTGTCATCTTGTAAGTTTTTAAATTTTATGCTACTAAGGTAACAATTGTCACATTATTTATGACCGTTCAGTATTAAGTTTGTATTATGGAAACAGTAAAACAACCTATGGTAGATAAAATAATTTCAGAAAGCCTGGAAAAGTCAACTAGTTATCAGAACTATCGCGATTTGGTAACTAAGTTAGTTGAGGAAAATTCAACAACTGGAAATGAGAAAACAGAGGCTTTAGCTAACTATACGATGCTTAATGATAGACGTATGAAACGCTGGGACAAAACAGTGAAGCTTTCTGAGGAGGCTAAGACTAAGATTCAAAATTTCAGCAATAATATAACCTGGCTGGTTATTACCGAAAGCTGGTGTGGTGATGCAGCACATGTAATGCCTGTAATTAATAAAGTGGCAGAACTTAATGATAATATTGACTATAAAATTGTGCTAAGGGATGATAATGATGCTCTTATGGATCAGTTTTTAACCAATGGAGGACGTGCGATTCCTAAACTAGTAATGATAGACAATAATACAAATGAGGTTGTTAATACTTTTGGGCCAAGACCAACTGTAGCTACTGCTATGGTAAATACTTATAAAGCTGAACATGGGCAATTAACACCAGAGTTTAAAGAAGATTTACAACGTTGGTATAATAAAGATAAAGGGCAATCTACCTTAGATAATTTGTTGAGTTTGTTAGATTAACATTTGAAGTCGAAATTAGTGCTTTCCTTTAAACAAAAAGGTAATGGTGCCTATTTGTTCTTTTTTAATTGAACTATCAAACTGTACATCTTTTGCATACGCTATCGCATGATCGATTAAACACTGGTCATTAGAATTAGAAGAACCATTTACAGAAGCTTCGGTTACTTTTCCAGTGTTGTTTACTCTAATATTGACGACAATTTTCCCTCCACTTTCACAAAGATATCTTGGAATATCATAATTTTCCATGATTCTTCCTTTAAGGGAATACGTAAGCGTACTTTTGGTTTTAGCATGTTCATCGGCAATTTTCTGATTGTCTTTACGCTTTTTGAGTTTTTCCTGTAGGTTTTTATAAGATTGTGTTTCGTCAGAATTTAAGGCATATGCATTACCATTGGCATAAGATTTATTTAAGCTGGTTTCTTCTTGTATTGCATTAGCTTTAGCTTCTTCTAAAGCTTTTGTAGTTTTCTCAAAATCATTGGCGCTTACCGTTTTAAAATTGCGCATCATGTCTTTGTATTCCTGGTCTTCGTTATAAGCTTTATTAGTTGAAGCTCCTTTTAGATCTTCAGGTTTTTCAAGTTCTTCTTCAGAGACTTCAGGTTCTGGTTCAATCTCGTAATAACTTTCGGTGATGAGGTCTCCTTGTTGTTTGAGTTGAATACTAAACATAGCGAGAACCACAGTTCCTGTAAGAAGAAATGTGATGATAGCTGCTTTATGTTTTTCAATTAGTTTCAAACAGTTACTTTTTAATTTTTTCTAACTCTTCGAGTCGACTTTTATACATCTCAAAAATTATTTCCGGATTCCATTCATCATCTTCTGTTTTCCCATGCCCAAGAGATATTAAGGTAATCAATTCTCCCTTCTTTGTGTAGAATTCACAATTCCAAGCCATTTGAGTGAATTGATTTTTTGGCATATAGTTTTCTGTCTCTTTTGCATAAATTAAATCTCTCTTTTTCTCGAAATATATTTCTTGATAATAAGTATCCTTAATATGAGATTCAATTTTTATAATTCGATAGTTGTCTTTTAGGTTACAAACCCTCCAAAACTCCCTCTTTCCATTAAAATCTGTTACAACATCAACCTCCATACTACACTTCGACAGATTTTTGTCAAACTCATTATTTACTTCCTTGCGTATTTTTTCTTCTTTACTACTTTGATTTTGAGCATTGCAACTCAAAATCCCAGATATTATTATTATTATTATTAAAGCTAGAAATGTGTTTTTCATAATTGTTTATAACATATGGATATACGAATATAACACTGAAAAAGTTTAAATCGTATCTATAAAGCCTGGTTAAAGCCTTATTTTATAGGAAGTGAAGCTATAAAATCTTCAGGTGACATGGCGTCTTCAATCTTAAAATTCCCTATTCGTGTACGACGTAATTCTGATAAATGCGCACCAGAATTTAGAGCTTTTCCAAAGTCGTGAGCTAAAGACCGAATGTAGGTACCTTTACTGCAAACCACTCTGAATTTTAACTCGAGATTATTGATTTCGGTAATTTCAAACGCAGTAATCTCAATCTGGCGTGACTTTATCTCTACCTTTTCACCTGCACGTGCAAATTCATAGAGACGCTTGCCGTCCTTTTTAATTGCTGAAAACACAGGTGGAAACTGTTCAATCTTACCAATAAACTGATTAGTAGTTTTATAGATTAGGTCTTCTGTAATATGGGTTGTTGGGAATGTAGCATCGACCTCAGTTTCTAAATCATAAGAAGGGGTTGTACTGCCCAAAGTAAAAGTACCTGTATATTCTTTTTCCTGACCTTGAAAGGTGTTAATTTGTTTGGTCATTTTACCAGTGCAAATCACTAATAATCCTATGGCTAAAGGGTCTAATGTCCCAGCATGACCCACCTTGATCTTTTTTATTGAAAAGGCTTGTCTTATAGCCCAACGTAGTTTATTTACGACCTGAAAAGATGTCCATGTTAAGGGTTTGTCTATAAGCAGAACTTGCCCATTTTTAAAATCGTCTCCAGTTTTCATTATAAAAGTGACCAGATTATAGCGATAACACCTACAATAATACAATAGATGGCAAAGTAAGTAAGCTTACTTTGTTTAACAAGTTTAATCATCCATGTGCAAGCAAACAAACCTGAAACAAAAGCTGCTAAAAAGCCAACACTTAAATAGGTAAAGTTAGTACTTGTATAATCTATTTCACCAGCTAAGATGTCTTTAGCAATTTTGCCAAAAATTAGAGGTATAACCATTAAAAACGAAAACCGTGCGGCTTTAGTTTTGTCAATACCCAAAAGTACTGAGGTTGATATTGTGGCTCCAGATCTTGAGATACCTGGTAACATGGCAATACCTTGAGCTACACCTATGATTAAAGCATCTTTTAAGCCTACTTTTTTGTGCGTTCGTTTAGCTCTGTCGGCTAAGAATAATAGAACTGCTGTAACAATAAGCATACTACCAACTAATAAAATATTATTTCCAAAAAGTTCTTCAAAAACGCGTTCGTATTTGTAACCTATAATTACAGCCGGAATCATGGAAACAATAATTTTAGCAGAAAACTTAGCTTCTTCGGTCCAGATTTTGTTAGACATAGCTTTAAATAATCCACTGAAAATTTCTATAATATCCTTTCTAAAAATAACAATGGTACTTAGTGCGGTTGCAAAATGTAGAACCACTGTAAAGAGTAGACTTTCTTTTGGCATGGCATTACTTCCTAAAATGGCTTTGCCAAGTTCTAAATGACCACTAGAGGAAACAGGTAAAAACTCTGTAAGTCCTTGAATGATTCCTAAAATAACCGCGTCTAAAATTTCCATGAGGCAAAAATATCACTTCGTGTAGTGAGATGCGGCAAATGTAAGTAAAAAGAATGTTATTTTTTTGAACCTTTTTTCGGATTTAAAAGAATGGCATAAACCTGTATTCCAAAACCAATTAACACTAATGTTGGTGCTAGTCTAATACGTCTCCAACTAAATATTGAAGGATCAAATACATTAGGATCTTCACTGCCTCCACCTGCCATTAATATAAACCCTATGACAATAAACCCTAAGCCTATAAACAACCATTTGTAGTTTTTCTTTCCGAAAATAAACTCAGATTTCGATTGCTCTTTTCGTTTCTTTTCTCCCATTATTCAGAAAATTCAGTATAAATAATTTCATCACCTAAAGTCATTTGCGAGATATGTTCTGATGTTATACCTCCCAAAACCTTAGCTAAATGCAAAGTAACGGTTTTATTTAAAACTTTTGTCTTAAGAGAATCTAAATTTAAGCCTTGTTCTAATCCTCTATTGATATAATAGAATTCCGTGCCATCATCATAAAACACGATATCCTTTACACCACCTTCAGTAATTCTCGTAACTTTTACCTTTACTACAATACATTCTTCAGGTTTAGGGTTTTGAATAATACAAGATTTTAGCATTAAAACACAACCTATAATTAACGAAAGACCTATGAGTATATAGAAAGCTGATTTTTTCATGATTGGTGGTTTTGAAATAAAAACGAAATAAATCTGTAATTATTTTTTCTCCCATATTTGTTATGCTGAACTTGATTCAACTCCTAAGAAATAATAAGAGACCCTAAAACAAGTTCAGAGACATATTAAATTAGTTTAATATCAGTAATACAACTGATCCGTCTTTAAATTCAAGAAGCGTTGTGTGGCAATAAACGTACTGATCCAGGTAATAACAATACCTAAAACAAAGATGCCCACAAACAGTGCAATGATCATTACTGTGTTTCTGAGTAATTCTAACTCAGGGAAGGATAAATCTAAATAATATAAAACGATTGCCATACCTATTAAAGCTACAATTGCACCAATAATACCAAGTTGAACACTTTTCCAAACAAATGGTTTACGAATAAAGCTTTTAGTAGCTCCAACCATTTGCATAGTTTTTATAATAAATCGTTTAGAATATACAGCTAATCTTATGGAACTATTGATTAATAGTACCGCAATTAATGTAAATAGCCCACTGATAATCAACACCCAAAACGTAATCTTTTTTACATTATCATTCATTAATTCTACCAGGTCATTGTCGTAACGTATTTCTTCAATAAATGCCTTGTTAGAAAGACTATCTGTAATTTCAGTAAGTTGTTCTGTAGTGACATAATCAGCTTTTAGGTAGACGTCTATAGAATTTTTTAAAGGGTTGTAACCTACAAAATCCATAAAATCCTCGCCAGTTTCAGCTTTCATAAGTTCAGCAGCTTCCTCTTTAGACACATATTGGGCTTCTTTTGTATAATCTGCCATAGCCAAACTCTTTTTAAGCTGATTGACTTCAACGTCCTTAGCAGTATCGTTTAAGTAAATCGTCATCACCACTTGTTCTTTAAAATGGTCTGCTACTTTTTTAGAGTTTATAACCAATAAACCAAGACAACCTAATAGGAATAATACTAAAGCAATACTAATTACTACTGAGATGTAAGAAGATATTAATTTACGCTTTTGGTATTTGTCAAAGGATGATGCCATATGTAACAGATTGATGCTGTAAAAATAAAAAAGAAATTCCTTAACTAGAACAATACAACGTTTAGTTTTTTATTGTGTTGTAATACCACTAAATTTGCACCTTATTTCAAGGAAAATTCGAAGATGAGATATAACTTCAACGACATAGAAAAAAAGTGGCAAAAGATTTGGGCTGAGCGTGAAACTTTTAAGGCAGAAAATAATTCGGACAAACCAAAGTATTATGTTTTAGACATGTTCCCTTACCCAAGTGGAGCAGGTCTGCATGTAGGTCATCCCTTAGGTTATATTGCAAGTGATATTTATGCGCGTTATAAACGTCATAAAGGTTTTAATGTATTACATCCTCAAGGTTATGATAGTTTTGGCTTACCTGCTGAACAGTATGCCATACAAACAGGTCAGCATCCTGCAGTAACGACTGAAACCAATATTAAAACCTATCGTCGTCAGTTAGATCAAATCGGGTTTTCTTTCGATTGGAGTAGAGAAGTGCGTACCTCTAATCCTGAGTATTATAAATGGACGCAATGGATTTTCATTCAGTTGTTTGAGTCCTGGTATAATAACGATTCTAACAAAGCAGAATCTATTGAGACTTTAGTTGAAGTCTTTAATTCTGAAGGTAATAGCAATGTCAATGCAGCTTGCGATGATAATACTGAAATATTTACTGCTGAAGAATGGAATTCATATTCTTCTGAACAACAACAGGAAATTCTATTAAAATACAGATTAACCTATTTGGCCGAAACTGAAGTCAACTGGTGTCCAGCATTAGGTACAGTTTTAGCCAATGATGAAATTGTTAATGGTGTTTCGGAGCGTGGTGGCCATCCTGTAATTCGTAAAAAGATGACCCAATGGAGTATGCGTATTTCGGCTTATGCAGAACGTTTGCTTCAAGGATTAGATACTATAGATTGGACAGATGCCCTTAAAGATATTCAAAAGAATTGGATTGGTAAATCGGTTGGTGCTTCGGTAAGGTTCCCCATTCTATCTTTCCCCAAAAGGGAAAAGAAATTAGACTCTAAAATGCCTGGTTATATGACTGGTGGTAATAATTCTCATTTACTTATTGAGCGAGCTAAGGAAATGCGAACAAATCCTACTGAAGCAGAAGCTGCACTTTGGGGATCATTGCGTGGGAAAAAGCTAGGCGCTAAATTCAGACAGCAACACTTAATAAATGATTTTATAGTTGACTTTGTATGTTTAGATAAAAAATTAATTATCGAAGTTGATGGGAAGATACACGATTTCAAAATTGAAGAAGATAAAGCAAGAACAGAGCGTTTAGAGAACGATGGCTATAAAGTCATTAGGTTTAAAAATGAAGAAGTATTAGGAAACATAGATGTTGTATTAAACAAAATAGAGGGAGAGCTAACACAAAGAGAATCAATCAAGAGTGAGCAAGTCCTTCCTTCAGGGAAGGATTTAGGATGGGAAATAGAAGTCTTCACCACACGACCAGATACTATTTTTGGCGCCTCATTTATGACCTTAGCACCAGAGCATGAGCTCGTGGCTAAAATTACCACACCAGAGCAAAAAGTTGAGGTTGATGCATACATTGAAGCAACCGCTAAACGTAGCGAACGCGACCGTATGGCAGACGTGAAAACCATTTCAGGCGTGTTTACAGGAGCGTATGCAGAACATCCGTTTTCTAAAACACCGATTCCTATCTGGATTGGTGATTATGTATTAGCAAGTTATGGAACAGGAGCGGTTATGGCAGTTCCATGTGGTGACCAGCGTGATTATGATTTCGCTAAGCACTTTAATATTCCTATTCCTAATATTTTTGAAGGAATTGATATTTCTGAAGAAGCCTTTGCAGATAAAGATAAAACGATAATCGCCAATAGTGATTTTCTTAACGGAATGAATTACAAAAAAGCGACCAAACGTGTTATCTATGAATTGGAGCAAATAGGACAAGGTGAAGGTAAAACCAATTACCGTTTACGTGATGCTGTCTTTTCTCGTCAACGTTATTGGGGAGAACCATTTCCTGTATATTACAAAAATGGTCTACCTCAAATGATAGATGTTGAGCATTTACCATTAACCTTACCAGAAGTTGAAAAATATTTACCAACAGAAACCGGAGAACCGCCTTTGGGCAATGCCAGGGTTTGGGCATGGAATACTGCAACCAATGCTGTTGTTGAAAACGAGAAGATTGACAATACAACCATTTTTCCATTAGAGCTAAACACCATGCCAGGTTGGGCAGGAAGTTCGCAGTATTTTAACAGATACATGGATCCTCGTAATGATAATGAAATTTTTTCTCAGGAAGCTATTGACTATTGGCAACAAGTAGATTTATACATTGGCGGAAGCGAACATGCCACAGGGCATTTATTATACTCAAGATTTTGGCAAAAATTTATGTTCGATAAAGGCTTAGTGCCTGTAGATGAATTTGCTAAAAAGTTGATTAATCAAGGGATGATATTGGGAACTAGTGCTATTCTCTACAGAGTTTCAGGCACTAATCAATACGTATCTAGAGAACAAAAGCATAATTATGATGTTGAAGAAATACGAGTTGATGTTAATTTGGTTAATGCATCAGACGAGATTGATATTGAAAAGTTAAAACATTGGCAGCCTCAATTTAAAGATGCTGAATTTATACTTGAAAATGGTAATTATACTGTAGGGAGAGAAGTAGAAAAAATGTCTAAACGTTGGTTCAATGTGGTCAACCCAGATGATATTGTAGAACAATACGGGGCAGACAGTTTAAGGCTTTACGAAATGTTTCTTGGGCCTTTAGAACAATACAAGCCTTGGAATACAGCTGGTATAACAGGTGTGCATGGCTTCCTTAAAAAACTCTGGAAATTGTATGTAGGTCAAGATGGTTTAAATATCAATGATGCAGAACCAACAAAGGATAACTTAAAGACATTACATAAAACCATAAAGAAAGTAGAAGAGGATATTGAAAACTTCTCATTTAATACGTCGGTGTCTACCTTTATGATTGCTGTAAATGAGTTAACCGCTCAGAAATGCACAAGTAAAGATATCTTAGAACCTTTATTGGTTTTAATTTCACCATATGCGCCACATATTGCTGAAGAGTTATGGGAAAGGCTAGGGAATTCAGAATCAATTTCTACGGCACCATTCCCGAAATTTGAAGAAAAGTATTTGGTGGAGAGTTCTAAAAATTATCCAATCTCATTTAATGGTAAAATGCGTTTCACCATGGAATTACCGTTAGATTTAAGTAAGGATGACATTGAAGCTGCTGTAATGGCAAATGAAAAAACACAAGAACAATTACAAGGGCGTACACCTAAAAAGGTCATTGTAGTACCAGGTAAGATTGTAAATATTGTAGGTTAAGACTATTGGAAAACATAGATTATATTGAAATCATTGGGTTGTGTGCTGCGTTTTTAACTACAGCGTCATTCCTTCCTCAAGTATATAAAACCTGGAAAACTAAAGATGTATCTGGGTTATCTTTACCAATGTTAGTAATGTTTTTTACGGGTGTTGTGCTTTGGTTAATTTATGGTCTATTATTAAATAGTCCATCTCTAATTATGGCAAATGGAATTACTACAATTTCTTTAATGCTTTTGTTTATATTTAAGATCAAATATAACAACAGGTAAAACAAGCAATTGTAAATCATGGTTTTAACGCCAAAAAGAATATATAAAATTGGGTTATTCTTTTTAGCTGTGTTTAGTCTTAGTGCTTTACTCTTATGGTTATTCGAAAAACGTTTTGATAAAGTGTTATGGGAAAACAACTCTACGCAACGCTATCAAATGGTAGACGATCTTATTGAGTCTCAAATTCTCCTTGGTAAAACTAAAGATGAAGTCATTGTGTTGTTAGGGCAACCTTATTCAAGTTCTAATGTTGAAAAAGATATCTTCATTTACAGACTTGGAGATCAACCAAGTTTTTTTAACTCAAGAAAAGAACATTTACTTATCCTTTTTATCAATCAAAAGGTAGATGAGGCGACTTTAGCGCTCGAGTAAATGATGCATTTTAGTTTCGTCAGACAGAGCGAAGTCAAAGTCAATAAAACTATTCATTGAAGACACCTTTTTCACTTTATCGAAACTTTGTTACATTCGTCTATTGCTGTATTTATTTGAAAACAAGATGTTTATTGTGGACTTTTTAAAATAAGGGCTTCAAAATAATAATTCCATAAAAATGCATCCAAATGATACTCCAAATTTGGATAGATAAATATTTTAATAGTATTTCATAGAGCTATTAACCACAAAAAACTATCAAATGAAAATAGGAGTCCCAAAAGAAATCAAGAACAACGAAAACCGAGTTGGTATGACACCAGCAGGAGTTTACGAACTCATTAAAAATAATCATACAGTATTTGTACAAAAAGACGCAGGTTTTGGAAGCGGTTTTTTTGATGAAGACTATAAAGATGTAGGAGCTACTATTTTAGACACTATTGAAGAGGTATATACCTCTGCAGAGATGATCGTAAAAGTAAAAGAGCCTATTACTGAAGAATACCCATTGATTAAATCGCATCATGTGGTTTTTACCTATTTTCATTTTGCATCGAGCGAGCCTTTAACGAGAGCCATGTTAAATAGTGAAGCAGTTTGTATTGCTTATGAAACAGTTGAAGATCAAGACGGCTCACTACCATTATTAACGCCAATGTCTGAAGTGGCTGGTCGTATGGCAATTCAACAAGGGGCAAAATATTTAGAAAAACCCATTAAAGGAAGAGGTGTATTGTTAGGAGGAGTTCCGGGAGTACCACCAGGAAAAGTATTAGTACTAGGTGCAGGAACAGTAGGTATACAAGCGGCTAAAATGGCAGCTGGTTTAGGAGCACATGTGACAATTATGGATATTAATATGAAGCAATTACGTTATGTCAATGACGTAATGCCAAACCATGTTGTTACTGAATTTTCTAGTGAATTTAATATTAGAAATCGTATCAAAGATCATGATCTAATTATTGGTGGTGTGTTGATTAAAGGAGCAAAAGCGCCAAAATTAATCACTCGAGATATGCTAAAAGACATGCGGCCAGGAACTGTTGTAGTTGATGTTGCCGTAGATCAGGGAGGTTGTATCGAAACAACCAAAGCTACGACACATGAAGATCCGACGTATATTATAGATGATGTAGTACACTATTGTGTAGCCAACATGCCAGGTGCGGTGCCTTATACATCGACCCTAGCTTTAACTAATGTTACTTTACCATATGTGTTGCGATTAGCCAATCAAGGTTGGGAAGTAGCTTGTGCTAAAGATAAATCCCTCAGAAAAGGACTTAATATTGTAAAAGGTAAGATTGTATACGAAGAAATCGCAGAAGCCTTTAACTGGTCTGTAGATGCTATGTAAATCGTATTTTACTGACAAAATTTCTTAACTTTATTTTGGCGCACTATTTGCTATTCATTTAGTACATTTACAGTATTAAAATTTAAAAAATTATGTTAGGATATTATATATTAATTGGTGGGATTGCATTAGTGAGTTGGTTGGTAAGTAGTACGCTTAAACGAAAGTTTGCTAAATACTCTAAAATACAATTGCGTAATGGTTTAAGTGGTCGTGAGATTGCGGAAAAAATGTTGGCAGATAATGGCATTTATGATGTTGAGGTAATTTCAACACCTGGTCAGTTAACAGATCATTACAATCCAAAAAATAAAACAGTTAATCTTAGTGAGGCCGTTTACAATCAGCGAAATGCTGCAGCTGCAGCTGTTGCTGCTCACGAAGTAGGGCATGCCGTACAACATGCGCAAGCTTATAGTGCTTTAGGAATGCGCTCAGCTTTAGTACCTATTGTTAGCGTTACTTCTGGTATGTCAACCTGGGTTGTCTTTGGAGGATTAATTTTAGGAGCAGCAGCTGGAGTAGGATTTGGTTATTGGGTTGCTGTAGCTGGTTTAGTGATGATGGGTTTTGCTACCTTATTTAGCTTTGTAACCTTACCGGTAGAGTACGATGCCAGTAATAGAGCTTTAGCTTGGTTAAAGAATAAAAATATGGTATCTCAAGAAGAGTATAAAGGTTCTGAAGACGCGCTTAAATGGGCTGCAAGAACTTATTTAGTTGCTGCAATTGGCTCACTAGCTACATTACTGTATTGGGGACTACAAGTCCTTGGTGGTGGTGATTAATTATTGAAAATATTATTTAAAAGCTCTGAGAAATCAGAGCTTTTTTTGTTTTGATGATATTTTAAATCTTATCCGATACTATACAAAACACTTGTAATTATGAAACGTATTATTTTAATTTTTATAACATTGATTTGTATCGGATGCTCAAAAGACGATAATACTGAAGCTAAAGAACTAGAACTTGGGGATGCGGCTTTAAGAGCTAAAATTGATGGAGAACTTTTTGAGATTGAGATTAATCAACTAACAATGCATAATTATCAGAACGCAGGAAATGGAGGGGGAGGTTGGACAGTAGGAGGATGTATATCTGGAACAAGTGAATGTATCTATCTTTCTACATTAGATCATACATATGATCCTAATGGTCTTCAAGTGGGTGAAATTGTAAATTTTGAATTTTTATATAGTAATGCTAATAAGCACTATTATAATTATAACTACAATCTAACAGGTCCTGTTTCAAATATAGCAGACATTCCTGTAGGACAATTTGAAATAACGGAAAGAACAGCAATTTATGTTAAAGGTGTTTTTTCTTTTGTAGCCCATGATTATGATAATGATGTTTCTGTAAATATTACAGATGGTATATTTAAAGCTATGATTGAGGATTAATACGAGCAGAGATATTATATCTTTATCTGCCTATTAATTTGCTCTTGTAACGAAATAAAAGTTTCTGTACGTGAAACCCCTTTTATAGATTGTATCTCAGAATTAAGAACATGCATTAAGTGCTCATTATCTTTAGATAAGATTTTAATAAAGATACTCCAATGCCCAGTTGTGTAATGACATTCTATAACTTCAGGGATTTTTTTTAATTGTTTTACAGCTTCGGGATTACTAACGGCTTTGTCTAAATAAACTCCTACAAAAGCCATAGTGGTGTAACCCAGAACTTTTGGATTTATAACAAATTTTGAGCCTGCCAAAAGTCCAGATTTTTCAAGCTTTTTAAGACGTTGGTGAATAGCTGCTCCAGATATACCAACATTACGGGCTATTTCGAGAATGGGAGTTCTGGCATCTTCCATTAAAGCTCTAAGTATCTTTTTGTCAATACCATCAATGTAAATTCCTTTATCGTTGATTTTCATATAGAGTTCTTTTTCACTTCCCACAAACAGGAAACCTCATTATTATAACTTATAAGTTAAAAGTAGTAAATAGATTTCAAATTAAAACCCTTTTATGCATTTAAAGGGTTATAACCCAGATAAGGAACTTCTTTTTCATTAAAAATTACTCCATAGGTTTCTAACTCTTCTAAGATAGGCGCATACACTTCTTTTGTAATAGGAATTTGTACACCTGGTGTTGTTATCGTACCATTTAAAATTGCCAAAGTAGCCATAGCAACTGGTAATCCCACAGTTTTTGCCATCGCTGTATATGTTTGATCTTCTCCTACAACAACCATTGTGGCATCTATTTGATGTTTTTCACCATTAAGTTCATAACCAAACTTATGATACATTACAATCATATCTTTGTCATCTTCATTTAAGGTCCAGCTATCCATTAAAATTTTCTGTAGAATTTGAGCTGGAGTTGCTTTGTCGAGTTCTACCATTTTTTCACCATTAAAAATGTCTAATTCTAAAAATTTATCCCAAACAATATCATCCTGATCAATTTTAAGGGCATGTCTAAACTTTAGTTCTACAGAATCAGTTGGGCTGTACGGTAAAAAAGCATTAACAAAATCGCGATAGCTCATGTTAGCACTATCATCTATAGTATAGCTATCATCGGTCATACCTAACTGTACAAAAACATGCCATGCTCTACTAAAGCCCACACGTCTCATGGTGCCTCTATATAAGGTGCTGGCATGGTCTAATCCATACACATGTTGGTACTTAAGCGAATCTCGGTTTGCATAAGCTTCAAAACGTCCGTAACCATCAATATCTAAAAATTCTGTACGTCTAAACAAACGATCATAAGGAATATATTTAAACTGATTTTCCTGTAAAAATTTGGCAGCTCCTCCTTGCCCTGCAATCACAACATTTCTTGGGTTCCAGGTAAACTTATAATTCCAGAGGTTATTATCACTTTCTGGTGCGACTAGTCCACCAGTAAATGATTCAAACAAAATCATTTTTCCACCTCTATCTCTTATTTGGTCAATCACTTGCATAGCACTCATGTGATCTATACCAGGGTCAACACCAATTTCATTCATAAAAACAAGATCATTAGCCTTTGCATCCTCATCTAAGTCTTGCATTTCTTTACTTACGTAAGAAGCCGTTACCATATGTTTTTTGTATGTAATACAATCTTTAGCAACTTCGATATGAAAACGAGCAGGTAGCATAGATACAACGATATCAGCATTTTTTATAGCAGCGCTTCTGGAATTTGCATCAAAAACATCCAGGTGAATAATATTGATTTTTGAATCGCTACCAACTAATTTTTTAGCATTGTCTACATTAAGATCACCAATGGTAATTTCTAAATTTTCAGATTGAGATTTATCTATTAAATATTTTATGAGGTATGATGACGATTTTCCTGCACCAATGATTAAAATCTTTCGCATTATAAGTAATTTTGTAAAGCACGAATGTAATAAATACAAAAAGCAAAAGAAACCAAAATGCTACTTTACTTATGAACAAAAAGATATTAATTGCAGGCTCTGTTTTAGGAATATTAGGTATTATTTTAGGAGCATTTGCTGCACATGGCTTAGAGAAATTGGTAGGTACTGCTTCTATAAAATCTTTTGAAACTGGAGTGCGCTACCAAATGTATCATGCTTTTTTGTTTTTAATTCTTGGAGGAACTTCATTTATAAGTTTAAAAAGTAAAAGGGTGATTTTTTATTTAGTATTAATTGGACTGATTTTCTTTTCGGGTTCAATCTACGGATTGGCTACAAATGAACTCTCAAGCTTCGATTTTACGTCCATTGCGCTCATAACTCCAATAGGTGGTTTATCGTTAATTATGGCATGGGTAGTCCTATTAATCGATATATTAAAGGCAAAGGTCGATTAATGCATTTACGTACTGTTGTTTTAAAATAAAGTTTTAATTTTGCTTCTTAAACAACACAAAAATTATGGTAAACCATACACAATCAACGAAAACGATTTCGTTAGACAATTATGGCATTAAAAATGCTCGGGTTCATTATCAGTTAGCACCTACAAAACTTCAGGCCATTACCTTAGAAAAAGGAATGGGTAAGGAAACTTCTAATGGAACCTTGGCTATCAATACAGGTAGATTTACAGGACGTTCTCCAGAAGATCGCTTTTTAGTTAAAGATGATTATACTAAAGACCCTATTTGGTGGGGAGCATCAAACAAGCCAATTTCATCAGAGAATTTTGATTACTTACAAGGTGAAGTTGAAAAATACCTTAGTGAGAAAGAACTTTTTGTTAGAGATGGCTATGTGTGTGCAGATCCTAACTATAAAATGAATGTTAGAACTGTAACTGAATATCCATGGTCTAACATGTTTGTATATAACATGTTTTTAAGACCTTCTGATGAAGAGTTAGAGGATTTTGAAGAAGAATGGTTAGTACTTTGTGCTCCAGGTTATGAATGTCCAGATCCAGAAAATCATGGATTAAGACAAGGCAATTTTTCAATTCTCAACTTTACTAAGAAAATAGCACTTGTAGGAGGTTCTGCTTACACAGGTGAAATGAAGAAAGGTATCTTTACAGCTTTAAATTTCATTTTACCAGTGGAGAAAAATGTACTTCCAATGCACTGCTCGGCTAATGTTGGAGAAAATGGTGAAACTGCTATTTTCTTTGGTTTATCAGGTACAGGAAAAACCACATTATCAACTGACCAAAATCGTAAATTAATAGGTGATGATGAACATGGTTGGACAGCAGAAAACACAGTTTTTAATTTTGAAGGAGGATGTTATGCTAAAGCCATCAATTTATCTCAAGAGCAAGAGCCCGAAATTTATGGAGCTATTAAGCCAGGTGCTATACTCGAAAATATAATTATGGATGATAATGGTAATGTTGATTATGCCGATACATCTATAACACAGAATACAAGAGTAAGTTATCCTATTTACCATATTGAAAATATTAAAACACCGTCTATTGGTAATAATCCAAAGAACATATTTTTCTTAACTGCAGATGCATTTGGTGTTTTGCCTCCGATTTCAAAACTAACTCCTGCGCAAGCAGCTTATCACTTTATATCAGGATATACAGCAAAGGTTGCAGGTACTGAAGCAGGTGTGGTTGAACCGCAGCCATCATTTTCGGCGTGTTTTGGAGCACCATTTATGCCATTACACCCTGCAGAATATGCGGATATGTTAAGTAAAAAGATGAAAGAGGCTGGCGTCAATGTATGGTTGGTTAATACAGGATGGACGGGTGGTCCTTATGGAGTAGGAACACGTATGAAACTAAAATATACACGCGCAATGATTAATGCTGCACTAAATGGTGATTTAGGTAATTACACTTACGAAGATTATCATATACACTCTGTATTTGGTGTGGCGCAACCAAGATCATGTCCTGGTGTACCTACAGAAGTATTGAGTCCAAGAACGACTTGGAACGATGATGATGCTTACTACAAAATGGCCTTTAAATTGTCAAATTCGTTTAGAGAAAACTTTAAGCAGTTTGAGTCTTACGCTTCTGAAGAGATTAGACGAGGTGGACCACAGCGTTATGCATTTTAAGTTTTAAACAACAAAGAGAAATAAAAAAGCGATTCTAAATTTTAGAATCGCTTTTTTTATAAGTTAATAATCTTTATGTGTGGTTATTTACCTTTGTTAACTGCGTCAATATACTTCTGTAATGCCATTGTCATGGATGGAGTCTCAGGTGTAGGCGCTGCTATGTCTACACGTAGCCCCTTTTCTTTAACTGCCTTAACCGTTGTATTTCCAAACACAGCAATACGAGTATCCTTTTGTTCAAAATCTGGAAAATTATGGAAAAGTGATTCTATTCCAGAAGGGCTAAAGAACACTAAAATATCGTAATAGACATTTGCTAAATCCGATAAATCACTAATTACCGTTTTGTAAAATGTAGCTTGTGTCCAGTTAACATTTAGATTATCTAAGGTTTCTGGAATTATAGGTTTCACTTTATCTGTAGTTGGTAATAAAAGCGTTTCGTCCTTATATTTTTTAATTAAAGGAATTAAATCTGCAAAAGTACGCTTACCAACATAGATTTTACGCTTTCTATAAACCACATATTTCTGCAGGTAATAAGCTACAGCTTCAGATTGACAGAAGTATTTCATAGAATCCGGTACTTTAAAGCGCATTTCATCTGCTACTCTAAAAAAGTGATCTACAGAGTTTCTACTGGTTAATATAATAGCTGTAAATTTACTAAGATCTATTTTTTGTTGTCTAATATCTTTAGCAGAGACACCTTCTACATGAATAAAAGGTCTAAAGTCAACTTTAACTTTTTGCTTTTCTTGCAAGTCAAAATACGGAGAGTTCTCTATTTTAGGCTCTGGTTGCGATACTAAAATCGTTTTCACTTTCATATGTAAACCCCTTTGTTTTAAGCGTTATACTCACTAATGACCTTATATAAAAGCACATAAGGTGCGATTTCGAGAGCGCAAAGATACAATAAAAAATAAAAAAAATTGGGTTTCAGTGTTTTTTGATGGTTTTTGAATGAAGTAATAAAGCCAATGCCATTAATTAAACAAATCACTGAAAATATTGCAATTATGATAATTTCAGCAAAGCTTTTGGTATATAATAAAAACAAGTTAGCCACTAAAAAAACTAAACCAGAATAATTTTTGAAAGTAGTTTTTTGAAACAGATAATTATCAATAATAGTATCTATTTCAAAAAGGCTACCAATAAGACGTTCAAATAGGGTTTTGATTATTATAATAGTAGAAAACGCAAGAAGCAATTTTAAGAATGGTGTCAACTCAAAGTCTAAAGGAGAAATTAAAACAGAATAGCTTAGAAATAAAAATATGCTTCCAGAAATGACTAGATTAATAAAAAGAAACCCATCAAATACATCAACAAATTTTTGATCTTTTGTATAGATTTTCAGGTATTTAGAATTGCCTATAACCGACAAAAAATCATTAAAACGTAATGTGTTTACATGTTTTGCACCAACCACAGCTATTAATGCTAAGATAGTGAAAACGGTAAACCACTCATTTGTAATGAAATTTCGCATACTGCTAAATTATAAAGAAATGTAAGCTTAACATAATAAAAATCTTAAGAAACAAATAACAGTCTATAATCCGTTAAAAACTTTACTTTTGTTGAAATTTCTAAAAGTATCGCTATAGCGTGTATTAAAAGTATATGAATGTCTGACGCACTTGTCATAATTCCTACCTATAACGAAATAGAAAACATTGAGCTTATAATAAGAGCTGTGTTTTCTCAGGAGAAGACGTTCCATATTTTAGTAGTTGATGACAATTCACCAGACCAAACAGCAGAGAAAGTTAAGGAATTACAACACGAGTTTTCGAATCGACTTTTTTTGTTAGAGCGCAATAAAAAAAATGGTTTAGGAATGGCTTACATAGCTGGTTTTAAATGGGCCTTAGAGAAACATTATAACTATATTTTTGAGATGGATGCTGATTTTTCACATAATCCAAATGACCTTATAAAGCTTTATGATGCTTGTGCTAAGGGTGGTGCAGATGTCTCTGTGGGCTCAAGGTATGTAAAAGGTATAACAGTTGTTAACTGGCCAATGGCACGTATTATTTTATCGTATGGAGCATCACGTTATGTAAGATTAATAACTCGGATGAAAGTAAAGGATTCTACAGCTGGCTTTGTATGTTATAAAAGATTGGTCTTAGAAACTATAAATTTGTCGAAAATAAAATTTGTGGGTTATGCCTTTCAGATAGAAATGAAGTTTAAAGCCTATAAAAAAGGATTTAAAATTGTGGAAATTCCTGTTATTTTTAAGGATAGAATTAGAGGAAAATCAAAAATGAGTGGAAGTATTATTTCTGAAGCTATTTTTGGTGTTATTAGTTTAAAATTAAAAAGCTTATTTACTAAATAGTAAACATGAAAGGACAGACTATAATTAAAAACGCAAAGATTGTCAATGAAGGCAAAATTGTCGAAGGAGATATTCTTATTGAGAATGCTATTATTAAAGAGATTGATACATCCATTAGTGTGAAATCTGCAGATATAACCGTTATTGATGCCGAAGGTAATTACGTATTACCTGGTATGATTGATGATCAAGTCCATTTTAGAGAACCAGGTTTAACCCACAAAGCAAATATTGAAACTGAATCTAAAGCAGCATTAGCTGGTGGTATTACATCATTTATTGAGATGCCTAATACTAACCCACAAACAACAACAGTCGAAAAATTAGAAGATAAATTTAACATAGCAGCAAAGTCATCTCATGCCAATTATTCTTTTATGTTTGGAGGTACTAATGACAATTTAGATGAGATATTAAAAGTAAATCCAAAAACTGTAGCAGGTTTAAAGTTGTTCTTAGGATCCTCAACAGGAAATATGTTAGTCGATGATCCTAATGTGTTAGAAAAAATATTCTCAAGTACAGATATGGTAATTTCTGTACATTGCGAAGATGAAGCTACAATTAGAGAAAACTTAGCAAAGTATAAAGCAGAATATGGTGATGATATTCCTATGGAAAATCACCCAATCATAAGAAGTGAGGAGGCTTGTTACTTATCCTCATCAAAAGCTATAGAGCTTGCTAAAAAAACTGGGGCAAGATTACATGTATTTCATTTATCTACAGGAAAGGAAACGAATTTATTTTCAAACAAAAAACCATTAAAAGATAAAAAGATCACTGCTGAGGTTTGTATTCACCATTTGTGGTTTTCAGACCAAGATTATGCTCAAAAAGGAAGTCATATTAAATGGAATCCTGCAGTTAAAACATCTAAAGACAGGGATCAACTTTGGGACGCTTTATTAGATGACAGAATAGACGTTATTGCTACAGATCATGCGCCACATACACTTGAGGAAAAAAGTAATCCATATACGAGCGCTCCATCTGGTGGACCTTTGGTGCAACATGCTTTGGTAGCACTATTAGAAAAGTATCATCAAGGGAAAATTACAATTGAGAAAATTGTTGAAAAAGCATGCCACAATCCCGCTATATTATTTGATATAGAAAAACGAGGTTATATTAGAGAAGGTTATTATGCAGATTTGGTTATTACAGATTTAAATAGCCCTTGGACAGTAAATAAAGATAATATTCTTTATAAATGTGGTTGGTCACCTTTTGAAGGCAACACCTTTAAGAGTAGAATAACCCATACTTTTGTTAATGGACAATTGGTGTATAACAATTTTAAAGTCTTAGACGTTAAAGCAGGACAACGATTAACTTTCAATAGATGAGAAATCTAGGCATTATATTTTTATTAGCACTTTTGGTGATTGCTTGTAATACAACTGAAAAACCCAAAAAGCCAGATAATCTTATTCCTAAAGATAAAATGGAAAAGATTTTATATGATTTATACATTATCAATGCTGCAAAAGGAGTTAATAAAAGGCTATTAGAAACTAATGGTTTTGAACCAGAGTCATACGTGCTAAAAAAATATAACATAGACAGTTTACAATTTGCAAATAGCAATACTTTTTATGCTTATGATACCAATTCTTACAGGCGTATTGTTGAAAATGTAAAAACCAGACTAGAGAAAGAAAAGGAAGTGCTTGCTGAGTTAGAAAAAGTAGAAGGTAAAGCAGCCAAGCGCAAAAGAGATTCATTAAATAAAATTAAACAAAAGGCTAAAGACTCTATTAAAAAGACCCTAAAGCAAAAAGATACTACTAATCAGAAGTTGGAGAAAGGTCCTATGTTTGATAAGACGTCTTTCTAATATCCTTTAAATACAATTCACTAACGTCGTTTACAGATTCGTCAATAGGTTTAAACTCAAAACCTAGAGCATTCCTAAGCTTAGAATTATCATATTTAGTAATACTTAATGCGGATTTTGCCATTTGTTTAGAAAAACTACGTCTGGAGCCAAAAAGATTATGTTTAAGCCAATCTAGTCGCCATACCAAACCTAATAACCAAGATTTTGCTTCTCTTTTTGGTGGTTTTACATTTAAAGCGTTAGACACTTTATATTGAAAAGCTTTGAAACTTAAATTCTCTGATATTAAGATGAATCTTTCACTTTTTAAATCGCTTTTCATCAATTGGGTCATAGCATTGACAACATCAAAAACATCAATATAACCTACAACACCATTTACATAATAGCGCATACCATGATATATTTGTCTAAAGAGACTGCCACTACTACCTCCTTTCCAATAGCCAGCACCTAATATAACTCCCGGATTTACAATTACTGCATCTACACCTTCTTGTGTACCTCGCCACACTTCGAGTTCGGCACCATATTTTGTTATGGCATATACACTATTATCTGCTTCAGGATTCCATTCAGTGGTTTCAGTAATTAGTTTTTCAGGATTTGCACTATGGCCAATAGCAGCAATAGAACTTACATAACATAACTTTTTAATAGTATTTCTAATACAGAGATTAACAATATTAGAAGTGCCTTCAATATTTATTTTACGTAATTGATGATACTTATCAGGCTCAAAAGAAACAAATGCTGCACAGTGATATACATGAGTAATACCTATAAACGCTTTTTCGAGTTTCGGAATATTATTAATGTCTCCTTCAACCCATTCTATACGGTTAAATAGACGTTCTGCATTATCAGAAAAATAGGAAAAGACATGTTTTACACGTTTTAAGGTTTTTTCTCTTCTGTATATAGCACGGACAGCCTCACCATTATTTACCAGTTTATATAGTAAATGGGAGCCAACTAAACCTGTTCCGCCTGTAACTAATACCATGAGCCAAATTTACGCTTTTTTAAAATTGTCTTTTGTCTTTTAATACGGAAACATATCTTTGCTGAAATCTAATTACAAGACAACCAAAATGGAAAAGAATTTTGTTGAAGAATTAAAATGGAGAGGTATGCTACATGATAGTATGCCAGGAGTAGAAGAGCATTTGGCTGAAGCTATGCGAAGTGCTTACGTTGGTTTTGATCCAACTGCAGATTCTTTGCATATTGGTAACTTGGTACCAATTATGTTACTGGCACATTATCAGCGTTGCGGACACAAGCCAGTAGCTTTGGTAGGTGGTGCTACAGGTATGATTGGTGATCCTTCGGGTAAGTCTAGTGAGCGTAATCTTTTAGATGAAAAGACCTTACGCTATAATCAAGAAGCTATTAAAAATCAATTATCTCATTTTTTGGATTTTGAAAATGATGAAGCCAATGCTGCAGTTTTAGTGAATAACTATGATTGGATGAAAGAATTCTCGTTTTTAGAATTTATTAGAGATGTTGGCAAGCATATTACGGTAAATTATATGATGGCCAAGGACTCAGTAAAGAACCGAATTTCTGGCGAATCGTCTAACGACGGCATGAGTTTTACGGAGTTTACATACCAATTGGTACAAGGTTATGATTTTTTACATTTGTATAAGACCAATAATTGTACTATACAAATGGGTGGAAGTGACCAATGGGGAAACATCACTACAGGAACTGAACTCATAAGACGAATAGGTAACGGAAAAGGATTTGCTATTACTTGTCCTTTAATAACAAAAAGCGATGGTTCTAAATTTGGTAAGTCTGAAGGCGGAAACATTTGGTTAGATGCCAAAAGAACATCACCATATAAGTTTTACCAATATTGGTTAAACTCTAGTGATGAAGATGCTGAGAAGTACATTAAGATTTTTACGTTTTTAGATAAAATAACTATTGAAACGCTTATTGAAGAGCATAAACAAGCACCACATTTAAGAGTGCTGCAAAAACGATTGGCTGAAGAAATAACTAAAATGGTACATTCCAAAGACGATTTTGAAAATGCAGAAAAGGCCTCAAACATCTTATTTAGTAAGTCCTTTAAAGAAGATATTGAGACTTTAAATGAGGAAACGTTTTTAGATGTATTTGAAGGCGTGCCACAGGTTGAAATGACTATAGCAGAATTTAATGAAGGAATAGATATGATTGGTGCTTTAGCAGCAAAGACTAATTTCCTTAACTCTAATGGTGAAGCACGCAGAGCCTTAAAAGAAAATTCGGTTTCTGTAAATAAAGAAAAGGTAAAAGAGGATTATAAGTTGTCTTCAGAGGATTTGATAAACGATAAGTATATTATTTTAAATAAAGGAAAGCGAAATACTTATATTATTAAAGTGATTTAATAAGAAAAGTGCCCAAAATTTCTTCTGGGCACATCTAACCAATCAATCATGAGGCTAAAATTAATTCTTCTTTCTCATAGAATTAATCAAACTTTATCGCCTCCCAGTTTAAGTCGGCTTTTTTTTGTAAACCTTTCACGTCTTTTTGTATCCATTTTTTTAATGTATTATTTCCCCATGAGTTGTAGAATAAATACAGTTTTCCGTCTCTGATTTCAAAAGTTTTAGGGTCAATGTCTACCTTCTTGGAGTTAGTTGCAATGGCATAGGCACAGTAACCACCGTATTGCGGAATAAAGGCTTCAGGATTCTTGAGAAAGGAGTCTAAATTTTTTTGTGAACTAAATTTGTACTTCACTCCATCCAAAGTTGTAGAATAAGATTTTGATCCTTCGATAGCTTTGTTGTTAAAATATGCAACCACGTCATACCCTTTGGCTATATAACCTTTTTTGGTATTGTAGTCTATTTCTTGAGAAAAAACACTTGTTAATGTAGTAAAGTAGAATAAGATAAAATATTTCATATATAAGTTATTATATCAAATATGTCGAAAAGCTACACTCAACTTACAAAGCCATTAAATTACAGCCTCTAATATCTGAATTATCAAATCTACCGATAATTTCAAATTTTCCGTCATTATATACTTTTCCCAGGTCTTGCGTTGCTATAAAAGTACACGAATTGAGATTAGCTAAATCTATTACATTAACACCTCCAGTTTTATTAATTTGTTGAAGTGTGAGCGCATCTTCAGTATCTCGCGTTAAAATTTTCATCCAGGGAGGGGATTCAAAAATACCATTTCCTATAGAATAGGCTTGGCTTAGGAGTTCTGTCATACCATATTCGCTATGAATTTTGTTAACACCAAAACCAGATTTAAGAAGGTTGTGTAGTTCTTGCCGTACGATTTCTTTTCTTCGACCTTTCATACCTCCAGTTTCCATAATGAGGGTATGATTAAGATTAAATTGAAATTGTTCAACCATATCTAATAAAGCAAAAGATACACCTATGAGTAAGGTTTTTTGACCTTTAGCTTCGAGTTGATTTATAGTTTGCGCTAAATCTTCAAGGTTATTCAAATAAAAACCACTTTCAGGGTGCTTAGATTTAGTGATTAAATCATTTACCATATAGATTAGGGAAGAACCATCACGCTCTAAGTAAGAAGGTAATAAGGCTAAAACCACATAGTCTTCAATATTGCCATAAAAATATTCAAAACCTTGCAAGTAACTACTTTCATAAAGCTTAAGATCGGTTATAAGATGTTTACTGATTTTACTTCCTATTGTACCAGAACTTGTAAAGGTTTTTTCAATAGTTTTGGAAGTACTTAATACATGATGCGTTTTAAAAAACTGAATGGGTAAAAAGGGAATGTCCTTAATCTGTTTTACTTCTGAGGGATGTTTATAAAGCAAATCGCAAAAGGAGCGATATATGATATTATTTTTAAACTGAAATCTAAAAATATCTAATGCCATAGCTGTAAATTCAGCTTCAGATTTTATATTAAAAATGGCATCCTTAGAAATCATGTTGTAAAAGTATGGAAAATAAAAAAGCGCAACCAAATAGGTTGCGCTTTGATTATGCATAAAAAGAATTATTTAATAACTAATCTCTTAGTGGTATAAGTATTATTTTGTGTAATCTTTAATATGTATACACCAGTATTTAAATGAGAAACATTTAGCGTGGAATCAGTTATGATTTCGCTCTTTATTTGTTTACCTAGAATATCAAAGATATTTACATTTATAACATCACTGCTCGGCGAGATTATGGTAACAAAATCTGCGTTAGTTGGATTAGGGTATATAGAAAGTTCCCTTTCAGTAAACAGAATAGTAGACAATGATTCTACAAATGGATAAACACAGGTGCTACTATATGTTGTTTGGCTACCATTGGTACAGTTGACTGTTCCGTATGACCAGCCAGAAGGCCAAGACGAGCCTATAGAATTTTTATACGCCCAAGAATCTTCGTATTCCCAATTTTCACCAGTACCATCAACATCAGCATCGCCAAAGGTTTCTATAAGAGTTCCGTTTTTAAATAACTCTACAGCATCGTCACCATTCATATTGATACTCTGAGTGGCTGTAAGAACAACATCGAATAGATTATAGCCATCAGTAGTTAAATATTGTTCCATAGAACTTGGTGTTCTTGCCAATAAAATATGACTACCATTACTTACGCTAATCGCATCAAAAGTATATTCTTGTCCATCTGTACCATCACCATTAGCTGCTACACCTATACCATACACACTTAAATCTGCAATATCAGCGGTTGCAACTAAATGTATTGCTTTTCCATCATTACCTCCAGATGGAACAGTAAGATCTAAGACACCTATAAGTTCTAGATCAATACTACCCACTGGAATACAAATAGGACTTGTAATATTAAAAGTAGTTGAGCAAAGACCTCCATCTGCAGTATCATCTAGAGTTATTGTAATATCTGTATTCTCAGGAATATTAGTGACAGTAATAGTGCCAGATTCAGCAGTAGAAGGGTTATCGCCAGTAACCATCCCAGCGGTAGAAGATACTATAAATGTTGTTCCTACATTGCCGCCAGAGTATGGTAGGCTGATGGTATATGTATCATCAGTTGATCCTGAGTTTATAGAATTACAAGTGGCATCAAATGTCCCAAAAACAATAGTGCATTCAGGCGCACATGCTTCATTAGTAATTCCTGGTGTACCGATATCTCCATCTCCATATGATGAAATAGATGCGCACCAATTATCACCATCATCATTATCAGTTTCATTTAAAAAGGCTGTATTTAATTGCATACTTATACCATTTAGATCTGGGAAATCTGGACCACCGTCGTAGTTAACCCGAGATATTTCAATATTTCCTGGAGCAAGGAGTACTATTTCATCAGAACCATTACCCATATTGAAGTTGGTTTGGTAAGCAAAATCGATGGGTGTTCCACCATTGATTGTCATGTCAAGTGTTTTTCCAAGAACTAAATAACCACCAGCTGGTACTATAGTTACGCCTCCAGTCCCTGTAGTCGGGTTAAATGTGGAATCAATGATATAATTGTTATTGCCATCGTCCTTCAGTGTCCATCCGTTGATATCTATATCAGCACTGGTTGTGTTGTAAACCTCGAACCATTCGCCAGCCGTATCAACTGCTACTGAAGGATCCTTCATAATTTCTGTAATAACTATATCACCTGGATTTTGAGAAAAACCAATAAGTGAAGATACTATAAATAATAGGTAAAGTTTTTTCATAAAAGATTTGGGTTGAATTTTTAACGAAAATAATATGTAATTTTTCTTACGTAGAATATATTCGGATAAATTCAAATAAATTCGACAAAAGGATATAAAATAAAAAAGCGCAGTTATTTAATAACTGCGCTTTTATGATATGGTAAAACAAATATTATCTAATGACTAACTTCTTAGTTGTAGACGCATTGTTTTGTGTAATCTTTAAGATGTAAATACCAGATTTTAGTTGAGATACATCTAAAGTATTATTAGAAATTGTAGCACTAAGTACTTGTTTTCCTAAGATATCGTATCCTATAACAGAAATAGCTTCACTTTGTGGAGATGAAATAGTTATTTCTCTACCATTTGAAGGGTTAGGATAAATAGAAAAAGAAGTCGCTGTAAATTCATTATCAGAAAGTGTGACGTCATCATTTTCTAAACCAGGAGAAAATAAAGCACCTCCATTTCCTGCTATTGAAGTATGGTCTACAAAAGCTCCAGTAAAATCTGGACTACGACCAATAGATTGGTTATTACCTGCATTTGTATAAACTTCTACAATTATGTCTATAGCATTATTGTCTGTTATGGTAATTGTATCTCCACCATTGTTTAATCCAACACTTCCTGTAGATGCAGTTTGTACAATACCGTTAATACCTGTTGGAGTACCTCCACCAAAAACAGTTATAAAAGAATTAGCAGGAAGAATACTTCCGGCTGGAAACGTATGTCTTAAAGATGCACCATCAGAAATTGTGTAATCTGTTAAATCGATACTAGTAGAACCAGTATTATATAGCTCAATAAACTCATCTTGGCTAGTATCAACAGTACCATCTCCATTAGCATCACCATTAGTTGCATCTGGATCAGCATTTATTTCGTTAATAACTAAGAAAACAGGATCACACACTGCTGATGGTACAGTGCCAGACATTGTAGTTGCATCACAATCGCCACCATTAATGGTTATGTCCCAGGCATCTCCTTCAGATAAACCTGTAATTGTTATTGTACCATCAGCTACAGTAGCTGGGTCATCTCCACCAATTACGCCACTAGAAGTAGTTGTTAAAGATGTAATTGTACTTTCAGATCCAGTATAAGCAATATTAATAGTTACATCATCATTATTGTCGCCAGCAGTATTTGTAATACAAGTGTAAGTTTCTGTTTGTAGTGAAACATCACATGTGGCACAATCTGAAGTAGGCCTAGATCCTAATGTTGGGCACACACCAAAGGCACCTATACTAACATTAGATAAACTCCAGGAAGAGAAACTTCCGTCAGAATCTAAATACTGTATACCAATAAAAACATCTGTCCCGGAAGCACCAGAAATATCAACACTGTAAGAGCCAGCATCAGAAATTGTTTGAGCAGATGTCCAGGTAGCTCCATCAGGACACAGGCTACTATAGTCTGAAGTATATTGAATATCTAAAGTCGAACCATCAAAACCTTCAGCAGCATCAAAAATTAATGATAGATCACTTACTCCAGCCATATTTAATGGGCCGAAGATTAACCATGTATTAGATTCTTCCATACAACCTCCACCACAGAAACCGTTCATTGTGTATGTGCCAGAAGACTCCGTCCATTCGTCTGTGTCAGAATTAGTAGTAACAGATACAGATTCAAATAATTCTGTACCACCACTAAGATCAAAACAAGTATTTGGTGTTGGGTCACATTCTGCAGCACCTACTGTTCCTGAAACTGTTCTTCCGTCGCAGTCACCACCATTTAATACAATATCCCATGCATCACCTTCAGATAAACCCGTAATAGTAATTGTACCATCAGAGGTTGTAGAAGGATCATCACCACCAATAACACCTGTACTACTTGTAGAAACAGAAGTGATTCCTGCATCAACTCCTGTATAAGATATAAGAATTACTACATCATCATTATTGTCACCAATAGTATTAGTAGAACACACAATACTTGCAGCTCCTAATGTCACACCACAACTGCTTCCTGCTGTTGTATATGTACCAATAGGGAACGGTACTGTACAAGCAGCGTTTGTTGCTCCTCCCTCTAATTGGTTAGTGCCACTATAGGTCCAGTTTGTAGATGTAAAAGTAGAACCTTCAGGGCCTGTTCCATTAACTCTGTAAGCCCAACCATCAGTATGTTCCCATTCAGGACATGGTGAACCTCCAGAATTAGGATCACAATCTATAGTTCCAAATACGTCAATTACTACAGGTGTAGTGTCAACATCAGAAAATAATTCTACAGCGTCATCACCATTTATACCCATTGCGCCAGAAGTGTAGTCAGGTGCAAAGCCAAAAAAGTTTGCAAACTCAACAGCTTCAGTGGCTACATAAATAAAAGACCCAGCTGTAGCAGCATCGGCTGGGAAAGTAAATTCTACGCCATCGGTACCACCACCATTATTTGCACTACCTATTCCATATGTGCTTAAATCTGCTATATTATTTATTACATACAGTTCTACACCTTTTGGTGTTCCCCCAGATAAAGGACCATCATATGCACCCGTGATAACGAGGTCTTGCCCAAAAGCAACACATCCTATTAAACTAAAAAGTAAAAAGTAAAGTTTTTTCATAATTGATTATTAAAAAATTAGTCTGTAAATATACTAACTATTAACGAGTTTTATCTGAGGTTTTTATTAACAATTGGCTTTTTTACAATAAGATAACATGTTAAGTGTTAGAGCATTTTAATTTTCAACGGTTTAGAATTTTAATGTTAGAGAATTGTTATCATTTAAATAAGAGTAGTTACATAATACAGATATATTTTATCTTTACACAACGTTAAAATTACCTTTATTGTGAAAAAAAAGGATATTAAAATTTTATTAGTGGACGATGAGCCAGATATTCTAGAGATAGTTGGTTATAACTTATCATCAGAAGGCTATCAAGTCATCACTGGAGAAAATGGTATTGAGGCTATTGAAAAAGCCAAAAAACATAAACCTCATTTAATTATATTAGATGTAATGATGCCAGATATGGACGGTATTGAAGCCTGTGAACGTATACGACAAGATTCTAAACTCAACAATACTATCATTACATTTTTAACTGCAAGAGGTGAAGACTACTCTCAGATGGCTGGATTTGATGCTGGCGCTGACGATTATATTACAAAACCTATTAAACCCAAAGTACTTGTTAGTAAGGTTAAAGCGTTATTGAGAAGACTTAAAGAAACTGAAAACACAAATGAAGCTATTAAAATAGGTGATTTAGTCATTAACAGAGAAGAATATAAAATAACTAAGAAAGGTGAAGAATTGATATTACCCAGAAAAGAGTTTGAATTGTTATCTTTGTTAGCAACCAAGCCTGGTAAAGTTTTTAAGCGCGAAGAGATTTTAGATAAAGTTTGGGGTAATGAAGTGGTTGTAGGAGGAAGAACCATTGATGTGCACATTAGAAAGCTTCGCGAAAAAATAGGTGACAAATCTTTTAAAACGGTTAAAGGTGTTGGATACAAGTTTGTAGACTAATGCAGAAAAAAAATTTTAAAAAAACATACAAGTTTGCTATTAGAACTTCGTTGTATGTCACTTTATTTGTAACACTCTTAGTGAGTGTTTTTTTATATTATTACCATACGTTCAATTGGCAAGTGGTTTTCTTTCCTATAATTTGTTTTCCGTTATGTTTTGCTATTGTACAATATAGAGTAGAACGTTTCATTTACAGGCGTGTTAAAAATATCTATGATGATTTAACACTTTTAGAATCCACAAGTTTGAGACAGCAACCTATAACAACAGATATGGGAACACTAACCAAGGAGATTGATAAATATGCTAGAGATAAAAAGATTGAAATCGAAACTCTAAAAGTCAGAGAAGAATACCGAAAAGAATTTATAGGTAATGTATCTCATGAGTTAAAGACACCTCTGTTTACTGTGCAAGGCTATATTGATACGTTATTAGATGGTGGAATTGATGATGAAAAACTTAAAAAAAAGTATTTAAACAGAGCTAGTAAAGGTGTAGAGCGTCTCACATATATTATTAAGGATTTAGACATGATCACTAAGCTTGAGGTAGGTGATCTAAGTTTAAATAAAGAACGTTTTGATATTGTTGAGCTAGTGAGAAATGTGTTTGAGCTCTTTGAAATGAAAGCAGCAAAGAAAAGAATAACACTAACTTTTGATATGGACTACCCTAGGCCAATAATGGTATATGCGGATAAAGAGCGAATACAGCAAGTATTAACTAATTTAATTGTTAATTCTATTAAATACGGGAGAGAAAATGGAACAACAGAAATCAGCATAGAAAACCTAATAAAAAGCAAAGTCATTATAAGAATTACAGATAATGGTGAAGGCATAAACAAAGCAAACTTACCGCGATTGTTTGAGCGCTTTTATAGAGTAGATAAAAGTGGTTCTCGAAAAGAAGGAGGTTCGGGTTTAGGGTTGTCAATTGTTAAGCACATTATAGAAGCTCATGAAGAAAAAATGTATGTAGAAAGTGAGCTTGGTGTGGGAAGCGAATTTTCTTTTACTTTAGAAAAGGCTGAATAATTTTTTATAGTTAACATTATACTGCACATTCTTAAAGCCTGAGTAGTTCTTAATGTCATTTAACATCTCAATCTCAAAAGCTTTTTGTGTACAACTTGGGGCAACACCTTCTACACTAAATTTTTTAGATAGGTACTCTTGTTCAAATTGTCCTGGTGTTGGTATTAAGAAAGCTTTTTTTTCAAGCCTAGCATAATCCATAATAGACGTATAGCCAGATCTACTTAAAACCACTTCACTCTCATTTAAAGCAATTTCGAGTTCTTGACTGGTCATAAAATTATAGATCGTAATATTTCGTTTTACACGCTTAAGTTGTTCAGCCTCAATAATTCCTTTTACAAAGCAAACATTTGCCTTATAAGACTGTAGTTCATTGAGTAACTTTTCTTGTAAATAGGTGCGCTGAGGTTCTGGTCCAGAGAGTATAACAAGGAGCTTGTATTTTTTTGGGAGGTTTAGTTTTTTAAATCGGCTTAAAGGACCAATATATTTTACTGACGATTGGTACTTCTCTGTATGCCCTAAATCTCCACTTAAATTATTGAGATCTCTATGATCAGGAACCCAACATTCTTCAAATTTCGAAATAATACTCTGGTGTAATTTACTGCTCAACCATGTAGTACCACCACTTAAAACGCGTAATTGATGGGTTATGAAAACCGAAGGAATACTGTTGTGTCTCACCCCAAAACGGTTGTCAGAAATAATTCCTGATATATGTTCGTCATCAATTAAGCTTTCAATGACTTTTTTCTCTCGCCTTATGGTTTTTAAAAGATGAGGAGAATCTTTAAGAAGTTTTAATTTAAAGCTATTCGCTTTTTTAGAATATCTAATGTCATAAGACGGTAGTTCTATAGCTTTTAGATCTGGAAACTCTTTTTTTAACAAATCTAAAGCAATACCATCGCTTGCAATTACAGGTTTAAAATGTTGTTCCTTTAAAGCGTTTATAATAGGAATACATCGTGTGGCATGACCTAAACCCCAATTAAGTGGAGCAACTAAAATTTGCTTATTATGTTGAATTTGCTTCAGTGCCTTTTTATTTTACATATCAATTGATTAAACAAAGATAAACCTAAAATGTTTCCTTAATTTTACAGAATTATTAATAAGTAGCAAAAACGTGGGAAGTAAAAATAAACTCAAACGATTTAAAGAAAACGAGACATTCGCTAATGTATTTCAGCCTACACGTGAAGAATTGACTGATGAAAACTATTCACTTAAAGGTAATTGGAGAAAAGATTTTTTTAAAAACAATAACCCTTTGGTTTTAGAGCTAGGTTGTGGAAAAGGTGAGTATACTGTAGGTTTGGCAAAACGTTATCTAAATAAAAATTTCGTAGGTATAGATATTAAAGGAGCACGGTTTTGGAGAGGAGCAAAAACAGCATTAGAAAACAATATTCCCAATGCAGCATTTATAAGAACACAAATTGAACTGATAGATTGTGTATTTGCAGAAAATGAAGTAGACGAAATCTGGATAACCTTTCCAGACCCACAAATAAAATACAAACGAACTAAACACCGTTTAACTAATCTTCAGTTTTTAGAGCGTTACAGAAAAGTACTAAAGCCCAATGGGTTAATGCATTTAAAAACGGACAGCGAATTTATGCATGGTTATACTCTAGGCTTGCTTCATGGTTTAGGTTATGAGGTATTATATGCCAATCATAATGTATACAAATTAGAAGGTAGTCCAGAAGAAGTAACAGAAATACAAACCTTTTATGAGAACCAGTATTTAGAGAAAGACAAAGCAATTACGTATATTAGATTCAAAATCAACTAAAATTTGAGCATTACTGTCGTCTTCTTCCTAGGACTTTTTGTTGCACTCATAGGTGTAATTCCACCAGGCTTACTTAATATGACAGCTGCTAAGATAAGCTTAAAAGAAGGACCAGGAAGGGGTATCACATTTTCATCAGGCGTATGTTTGGTTGTTTTTATTCAAACCTATGTAGCAGCAATTTTTGCAAGATACTTATCAAACCGTCCAGATATTGTTGAAATTCTTCAGCGAGTGGCTTTTGTCATTTTTGTTTTAATCACCATTTACTTCTTGGTTATTGCTAGAAATCAAAAAGAAACTAAAGTTGAGGCTGATGTTAGGAGCAAAAAAAGTCGTTTTTTTCATGGTATGTTTTTATCATCACTAAATGTGTTCCCGATTCCTTATCAAGCCTATATGACCATCACACTCACATCATTTGGATGGATGAATTTAGAGCGTACAAGTATAATAACCTACGTTACAGGTGCTGCAATGGGAACTTTTGTAATGTTATATTTCTATATTTTCTTTTTCGAAAAAATAAAAGATAAAAAATTCACTTCCCAAAAGAGTATGAATTACAGTATAGGAATTATCACAGGTATAGTCGCATTAATTACACTAATAAATATTCTTAGAGAACTTTAATGAAACCAGAAACGCTAGGATTTTTTGAAAAAGTATATGAAGTTGCCCGACTTGTGCCTCATGGTAGAGTAACAAGCTATGGAGCCATTGCAAAATATCTGGGAGCTGCAAAGAGTGCACGTATTGTTGGTTATGCTATGAATGGCTCAGGCGGAAAAGACGTGCCTGCACATCGTGTCGTCAATAGAAAAGGTTTATTAACAGGTAAGCATCATTTTGAAGGTACTAACCTAATGCAACAGCTGCTGGAAAATGAAGGTATAGAAGTTATCGATAATCAAATTCAGAATTTGGAATCTGTATTTTGGGATCCTGCGAAGGAGCTTTGAATAAGAGAATTTTTAATTCTAAATTTCTTTTTTTGATTAGGGTTATCTCAAAATCAAGTTTACAATTAGCCTTCAAAAATAATAATACGTCTTAATATTTAATACTCGCAAACAACCACAAATAGAATCTTCATATATAAACTAAATCCACCTATTTCTCAATTCAATTTTAAGACTTCAAAATCTAAACTTTTAGCAGTATCTTTGCATTTAGAATAAATCCAAATAAAAATTGAAACTCAATAAACAAGATATATTAAACGCCCTTAAAACCATTACAGCTCCTGGCGAAGGAGAGAATATGATAGATAGTGGTGCTGTAACTAATGTTGTAACATTTGCAGACGAAGTCATCGTAGATATAACCATTAAAAACCCAAGTCTTCAGGCAAAGAAAAAAACAGAGGTAGAAATATTGCAAACTATTCATAGAAAGGTTTATGAAAAGGCTAAGATAAAAATCAATGTAAAAGTTGATGCACCAGCTACAAAACCTAAAAATGAAATTAAAGGAAAACCAATTCCTGGTATTCAGAATATCATCGCTGTTGCCTCTGGTAAAGGAGGAGTTGGTAAATCTACCGTTACAGCTAATATGGCGGTTACATTAGCCAAGATGGGCTTTAAAGTAGGTGTTTTAGATGCAGATATTTATGGACCATCAATTCCTATAATGTTCGATGTCGCTAATGAAAGGCCATTATCTGTTAATGTTGATGGCAAATCAAAAATGAAACCTATTGAAAATTATGGGGTAAAAGTCTTATCCATAGGGTTTTTTACAAAATCAGACCAAGCGGTGATTTGGAGAGGGCCAATGGCGTCTAAAGCTTTAAACCAAATGATTTTCGATGCCGCATGGGGAGAACTAGATTTTTTATTGCTTGATCTACCTCCTGGAACAGGTGATATTCATTTAAGTATTATGCAAGCTTTACCTATAACGGGTTCTGTTGTGGTTAGCACACCTCAAAATGTAGCATTAGCTGATGCTAAAAAAGGTGTGGCGATGTTTCAGCAAGATAGCATTAATGTACCAGTGCTAGGGATTATTGAGAATATGGCCTATTTTACACCAGCAGAATTACCAGAAAATAAATATTATATCTTTGGAAAAGAAGGTGCTAAGCATTTGGCTGAAGATTTAGAAGTTCCATTTTTAGGGGAAATTCCTATAGTACAAAGCATAAGGGAAGCAGGGGATATTGGTCGACCAGCAGCCTTACAAACGGCTACACCTATTGAAAATGCTTTTGAAGAACTAACAAGAAATGTTGTTCAGCAAGTGGTGGATAGAAATGAAAACTTACCGCCTACAGAAGCAATAAAAATTACAACAATGGCAGGTTGCTCTGCAGTAAACAAAAAGTAAATGAGCTCAGAAGAACTTAAAACAAAAGTAGAAAAAGCATTAGACGAAATTCGTCCGTTTTTGCAGAGTGATGGAGGAGATATTAACCTGTTATCCATTGATGATGGTAAATTTGTTAAAGTACAACTCGTTGGTGCATGTACATCTTGTAGTGTAAATCAGATGACCTTAAAATCTGGTGTAGAGATGACAATTAAAAAGTATGCTCCACAAATTGAAAGTGTTATTAATGTAGAATAGTTAATGTGACTTTTATCACACTCTACTCAAAAATCCATTAGTAATTTTGTTTCCAATTCTTAATTCATGATTACAACAGATATACTCATTATAGGTGCTGGTCCAACAGGGCTTTTTACTGTTTTTGAAGCTGGACTTTTAAAATTAAAATGCCATTTAATTGATGCGCTGCCACAACCAGGTGGGCAATGTTCGGAGATTTATCCGAAGAAGCCTATTTACGATATACCTGCTTATCCAGAGATTTTAGCAGGAGATTTAACAGATAAATTAATGGAACAATGCAAGCAGTTTGAGCCAGGTTTTACACTTGGTGAACGTGCTGAGACTATTGATAAGCAAGAAGACGGTACATTTATTGTTACTACCAATAAAGGAACTAAACATAAAGCTCCTATAGTTGCCATTGCAGGTGGTCTGGGGAGTTTTGAGCCTAGAAAACCTTTAATTCATAACATCGTAGATTTTGAAGATAAAGGTGTTGAGTATATGATTAAGGATCCTGAGATATATCGTAATAAAAGAGTAGTTATTGCAGGTGGTGGTGATTCTGCACTAGATTGGAGTATTTTTTTAAGTGATGTTGCTTCCGAAGTGACATTGATTCATAGAAGGAATGAATTTCGTGGGCATTTAGATTCTGTAGAGAAAGTACAAGAGCTTAAAAATGCTGGCAAGATCAACTTAATTACTCCGGCTGAAGTTGTTGGTATAGTTGGTGATGACAAGGTTAAAGCAGTTGTTGTAAAACAAGCTCAGCATATAGAAAAGGAGTTTGAAGTAGAATGTGACCACTTTGTGCCACTTTTTGGGTTGTCACCTAAGCTTGGCCCTATTGCAAACTGGGGTTTAGAAATTGAAAAAAATGCCATTAAAGTGAATAATGCCTTAGATTATCAAACTAATATTCCAGGTATTTTTGCTATTGGAGATGTTAATACATATCCAGGAAAACTAAAACTGATTCTTTGCGGTTTTCATGAGGCGACACTTATGTGTCAGGCGGCATATCAAATTATAAACCCAGGGAAAAGATATGTTTTAAAATATACTACGGTTAGCGGAATAGATGGATTTGATGGCACACGTAAAGAGGCACCAAAAGCTGTAGTTAAAGCCATAGAATAATTGGATAACCCAGATATAAATATAACAATCATTGATCGTGAAGGGGTAGTACATAAAGTTGAAGCCCCTACTGATATGGCTATGAACCTTATGGAAGTTGTACGCTCTTACGAGTTGGCTCCAGAAGGTACAATAGGTGTATGTGGTGGTATGGCGATGTGTGCATCATGCCAGTGTTATGTGCTGAGTGATAATGAGTTGCCAGAAATGCAAGATGATGAGGAAGCTATGCTCTCCGAAGCGTTCTACGTAAAAGATAATTCGCGTTTAGGTTGTCAAATTCAAATGACTTCAGACATGGAAGGCTTAGAGGTTGAACTGGCTCCAGAAAGTTAATTATTCTGTCTTATAATCCATCAAAGCAGTTGGTCCTTCTAATAAAAACCGATCAATCTTTAAAGTACCATCTTCTGTGGTTACGATTTGCCATTTTATAAGAGAAATTTTACCAGCCTCAATTTCAATACCAGTAATACTTCGAGGATGTACGCAACTACCATCATTAAAAAAAGCAATATCGCCAGGTTCTGGAAAACGTGGTCTATGGGTATGGCCAGCAATGGTAATGAGATTATTATTATCAATAATCCATTTTTTGGTTCTTCGTTCTACTTTTATCAATTCTTTATAGTTTTTTGCAGGACTTGTAGGGTCAGCAATACCCATAACATTTAAAGGTTTCCAAAGAATACGAACCATAAAACGACTCCATTTCCAGAAGAGGTAATTCCACCAATCTGCTTGATGACCATGGCATAGAAATAATTTTTGTCTAGTTTTGGTATGCTCTAAAACAATACCTTCATGGTACTTTATGTCGCAAAATAATTCTACATTTTCGCCAATTTTTGGATCAAAATAGGTAGATAAATGCTTTTCAACATAGTCATGATTACGATATACCATATCGTGATTCCCCCAAATCATATGTAACCGACCTTCATCATGAAATTGTTTCATGAGTAAATACACATTTTTGTGTGCGTGAAGTATAGATTCAAAAGAGAGATTTTCCCATAACTCATCGCCATCACCAAGTTCACAATAATTAAAACCTTCAGCGTAATAATGTTTTAAAGCATGAAAGTAAATATTTCTATTATTGGCAAAATCATCTGCAAAACTATTATCGCCACGATGGCAATCGCTGAATAAAATGAACTTTGAAGAATCATCAAACGGAATGCGTTTAGCATTTTTATAAGCGCGATCTAATCTCGATTTTGAAGACATAGAGTGGGTTTCGAACTAAAGTAGTAAAACTTATTGAATTTTTGCAAAAGCAATTGGGAGCAAACGCTCTACAAATTTTGAATATGCTAAAGCTGAAGGATGTAAACCATCCAAAGCAATAAGGTTGGACTGATTTAAACCTGCTCGTGTTATATCAGTAATATTAACAAAAGTAATGTTGTTTGTATTACAATGGTTTTGCGCAAAATTATTGTATATATCTATTTCTAATGATATTGTCTCGGCATTGCTGCTGTTTTGACCAAAAGGGGTAAATGCATAATCAGGTATAGATACAACAATGACATTTTCTTTATCTCCATTTGCCAATTCTATTGCTTTATTCAACAATTCAGGAAACTCCTGCTCGTATAGAGAAAATGGTTTGTTTTGAAACTGGTTATTTACACCAATCAATAAGGTTACTAGTTCATAGTTGTTAGTTAAGCTTTCGGCTTCTATAGCATTAATGAGATTTGTTGTTGTCCAACCAGTCTGCGCGATTACTTTTACACTAAAAATATCTTCGACAGGAAATCTTGGTAATAAACTGTCTTTTAGTTGCTCAGGAAAACGGCAAGTTTCACAAACTGACTGTCCAATAGTATAACTATCTCCAAGTGCTAATATGTTATAAGCTTTAGGAATATATGACGATGGATCGTCATCAGTTTTACAAGCAAATGAGAATAGTATAGCACATAAAATTAGAAAGCGCTTTTTCATATTAGTAAAGATACGATATCATAAAAAAATGCTTCCCGATTAGAGAAGCATCTTTTAGGTTTTTATTGTATTATAAATCTAATACCCAGAAATGCATATGTTTATAAGCGATTTACTTAAAAGCATTAAGACCAGTAATATCCAAACCTGTAATTAGTAAGTGAATATCATGAGTGCCTTCATATGTAATAACACTTTCTAAGTTCATAGAATGACGCATTATACTATACTCTCCCGTAATTCCCATACCTCCTAGCATTTGTCTGGCTTCGCGGGCAATATTAATTGCCATATCCACATTATTACGTTTTGCCATAGAAATTTGAGCTGAGGTAGCAGTACCATTTTCGCGCATTACACCAAGTCTCCATGCTAATAATTGTGCTTTGGTAATTTCTGTGATCATTTCGGCTAATTTCTTTTGTTGTAGTTGAAATTGCCCGATAGGTTTTCCAAACTGTATACGTTCTTTACTATACCTTAAAGCAGTATCGTAACAATCCATTGCTGCACCAATTGCACCCCATGCAATACCAAAACGTGCTGAATCTAAGCAACCGAGCGGTGCTCCTAAGCCCGATTTGTTTGGTAATAAATTTTCTTTTGGGACTTTTACATTATCAAAGATAAGCTCGCCTGTAGCCGAAGCTCTAAGTGACCATTTACTATGGGTTTCTGGCGTGGAGAAACCTTCCATACCTCGCTCTACAATTAACCCGTGGATACGACCTTCTTCATTTTTGGCCCAAACTACTGCGATTTGACAAAATGGTGAATTACTAATCCACATTTTGGCACCATTTAAGAGATAATGATCACCCATATCTTTATAATTGGTAGTCATGCCACCAGGATTACTTCCGTGATCTGGTTCAGTTAAACCAAAAGAACCTATCCATTCACCAGATGCCAATTTTGGTAAGTATTTTTGGCGTTGTGCTTCATTTCCATATTTCCATATTGGGTACATCACTAGAGAGGATTGTACTGAAGCTGTGCTACGCACACCAGAATCTCCACGTTCAATTTCTTGCATAATTAAACCATACGAGATTTGATCTAAACCAGCTCCACCATACTCTTCAGGAATATAAGGACCAAAAGCACCAATTTCTGCTAAGCCTCCAATAATAGACTTAGGAAATTCTGCTTTTTGCGCAGCCTCTTCAATGATAGGCGAAACATCACGTTTTACCCATTCTCTTGCTGCGTCTCGTACTAATTTGTGTTCCTCTGTAAGTAACTCGTCTAAGTTGTAATAATCTGGCGCTTCGAATAAATCTGGCTTCATTTCTAGTAGTTTTTTTAGATAAGCAAAAGTAACGAAAACGTTTGCATTGCCCAACTACTCAATTACATTTTCAAATAAAAATCTTTGGTGAGTTTAATGTAATCTTCTGTGTATTGGTGACGAGCGGTTTCAATGACCAATTCAGAAATTTTTGGATCTTGTTTTGTAAAGGTAAATTCTATTAAACTTCGTTTGATGCCCGCGTTAGGATTTCCTTTAATGTGGAGTATACGCTTAGGTAATAGACCAACTGTTGAGGCTAATTCAATGAACCTTGATTCTTCTTTAAAAGGAATTACAATAGAAAACAGACCGTCTTGTATAAGGAGTTTGGCTACAGCATAAATTAAGTGTTCAAAAGGCATAGCATCATTAAAGCGTGCTAAATCCCTTGCTTTATTATCTGTTTTATAATCTTCGGAATAAAATGGCGGATTACAAATTATGAGGTCAAATTTATCATCAACTTCTTCAACAAACTCGAGTAAAGAAGCATGATAACAAAACAAGCGGTCATTCCAAGGAGAGTTCTCAAAGTTTTCCGAACATTGCTCAAAAGCATTTTCATCAATCTCTATAGCTTCTATTTGTTGCGCATTACTACGTTGCGCTAGCATTAATGAAAGTATACCTGTTCCTGATCCAATGTCAAGTATAGCGTAAGTATTATTTTTAACTGAAGACCAAGCCCCAAGTAAGACGCTATCTGTACCAATTTTCATAGCACAGCGATCTTGATTTACCGAAAACTCTTTAAATCTAAAAGGGTGTGATTTCATTACTCAGATAGATATAAATCAATTAGACCTTCAGGAGTGCTTACGGTAATCATTTTGTTGTTTCTATCTACACTTACAATAAATTCATCATTCATTGGAATTAGAATCTCTATACCATCACGGTCGATTTCAAATAGTGCTTGCGCAGTAGAATCATTAATTCCTTTTATGACACCAACATTTCCAAAATATTCATCTTTAATAGAAAAACCAATGATTTCATGGAAGTAGAATTTGTTTCCTTCCAGCTTTGGTAGTAATTCTAGAGGTAGGTATAATTCGGATTTTAAGAGTGTATCAGCATCAGCTTCAGTATCTACATCTTCAAACTTTATACGTAATAAATCAGATTTATGTAATTGAGAAGATTCTATAAAGAAAGGTACTAAATTACCTCTTAGATCTATGAAAATTGCATCTAGATTATCGTATAAATTAGGCTCATCAGTATCAAGTTTGGCCAAAAGCTCACCTTTAAAACTGTACTTTTTTACAATTTTTCCTAAATAAAAACAATCTTCTTTTTTCATGACAAATTTATTTGTCATCCTGAACTTGTTTCAGGATCTCATTTTATTTGTACTTGAGATTCCCATTTTCACGGGAATAAAAAAACCCTGACCATACATGTCAGGGTTTAAAAGTATAAAAATAAATTTTTTATTCTTCTTCGTTAGAAGCTGTTGTTTCTTCAGTAGCAACATCTTCAGTAGCTTCTTCTTCAACAACTGGTGCAGCGGCAGCGATACGTGCTTCATTTACTGCTTTTTCAGCCTCAAGTGCTTTTGCTTTTGCATCAGCATCAGCCTTAGATAAACCATCAGCTTTTGCTTGAACTTTTGCTACTTTTTCTTCTAACCAAGCATTAAATTTCTTTTCAGCTTGCTCTTCAGTTAAAGCTCCTTTTCTAACACCAACTGCTAAATGTTTTTTTAGCATAGCACCTTTATAAGATAAAATAGCTTTGGCAGTGTCAGTTGGTTGCGCACCATTTTGCAACCATTTTACAGCTCCGTCAACATCTAATTCAATAGTTGCAGGATTTGTGTTTGGATTGTAAGCACCTAGTTTCTCTAAGTATTTACCATCTCTTTTAGCGCGAGAATCCGCTGCTACGATCCAGTAATAAGGTTTTCCTTTTTTACCGTGTCTTTGTAATCTAATTTTTACAGGCATAATAATTAATTAGTGAGGTTCTCGACCTCTGTTATTAATGAGGGCGCAAAGATAGTATATTTTTTCAATTCTCAATACTTTATATCGTTTTAACTGAAAGAATTTCATTTTAACTAAAAGAAGAGGGTTCAATATGCTCAGTAAAAAAAAATATTATACTTTTGGGACTCTTGTTTCGTTATATTTGAAACGGATAAAATTATCCTATATAAAAATGAAAAGACTATTCCTTATATCCTTCGTTTTTTTAACACTGTTTAGTTGTGGTGACGAAGTTCAATTTAATACGCCAGCTTTCCAGGGCGATCGTGCTAATCAACTATGGCGTGCTAAATCGTTTTCTGCTAGTATTGATGCTAATGGTTTTTTAACCATAAGCGGAACAAATAATGTAGAAACTGTTAACCTTAGAGTGCCATCTGTTAGTGAAGGAACATATGTGCCAGGTGATGTTAATACTATCGAAGCAGAATACATTGACGCTTTTGGGACAGTATTTTCAACTAACAATAGACCAGATCCAAGTGTTTCTATATATCCGGAATTGGGTGAAATTGTAATCGAAGAAATAGATATTACTAAAGGCAGGTTTTCTGGCACATTTAGATTTTTGGCTTTTGATGCTTCAGGTTTAAATTCCGTAGGTTATTCGAGAGGAGTTTTTTTTAGAGTGCCTTTGGCCTCTGGTGCTATTCCAGCTAATCCAGTAACATGTTTGGATAAGGAGATAGTATCTGATGCTGCGTTAACGGCTTATGAAGCTACTTTTAATGGTGTGGAGTTTATAGATAGTGATGCTTTTGAAGCTGCTTGCAATGCTTATTCTCTAGCACTTGACGAACAACGTAGTTTTTGTGGCGATGTAGATGGTGATATACAAACTATGATTAGTGAACTTAATAATTGCCAATTTACATGTGACCATGCAACAACTAATAGAGTAGAAGCAGAATCGCAGTATAATGCAGCAACTATTGGTAATTACAATATGCTTTGCGCACAATATCAGTTTTATTTGCAACAACAAATTGATGTTTGTAGCGATGAAGATGGAAGCATTCAAGCAGTACTTGATGGTTTAGACTGCGGTGATGCTGATGGTGATGGTGTTCCTAATGTGTTTGAAAATTTTGATGGTGATCCTGATGGGAATTTAGAGGACCCTGGTGATGATTCTGATGGTGATGGAATTTTTAATTATTTAGACGACGACGATGATGATGATGGAATTTTAACAATGTATGAAGCTGTAGATATGGATGGAAACCCTGTTGATACTGATGGTGATGGTGATGTAGATTATTTAGACGATGATGACGATGGTGATGGGATACTTACTATCAATGAAAATGCTGACCCAAATGGCGACGGAAATCCTGATGATGCTTTAGATTCAGATGGCGATGGGGTTCCAGATTACTTACAAGCCTAAAAAAAAATTAATAAAATTTTGTACAAAGCGTTACTTTATAGAGTAGCGTTTTTTGTTTACAACTGTTTATAACTTTAGTTTATTAGAGTATCATTATTTCTTAATTTTAAAGTTCCGATTTTTTACATCAAAAGAACTTTATGTATTTAATATTTGATACTGAAACAACAGGTTTACCTAAGCGTTGGGATGCGCCAATTACTGATACTGATAACTGGCCCAGAGCTATACAGATTGCATGGCAGTTGCACGACACTATGGGCAATTGTATTGAGCATCAAGATTATTTAATTCAACCAGAGGGTTTCAATATCCCTTATGATGCTGAGAAAATTCATGGTATTTCTACAGAGTTAGCACAAGAACAAGGTGTGCCATTAGCTGAAGTTTTAGAAAAGTTCAATATTGCTCTATCTAAAACTAAGTTTGTTGTCGGACAAAACGTAAAGTTCGATTTAAATATTATGGGAGCGGAGTTTGTACGCGAAGATGTTGCTAACCCATTACAAGAGTTACCTGTCTTAGATACTTGTACTGAGCATACTGCCAGTTTGTGTCAAATTCCTGGAGGTAGAGGAGGTAAATTTAAATTACCAACGCTAACAGAACTTCATCAATATTTGTTCAACCAACCTTTTGCTGAAGCACATAATGCTACCGCAGATGTCGAGGCTACTACACGCTGCTTTCTAGAATTAATTAGAAAAGAACAGTATACAGTAGAACAGCTCGATGTTCAACCAGATTACTTTCAGAGATTTTCTGAAGAGAATCCAGATACGATTCAGCTCATAGGATTAAAACATATTAACCTTAAGCGCGAAAGCGCTAAGATTAACGAAAGACTTCAAAAGGAGCAAACGGATGTAGTTCCAACAGAAACGAATAAAGAAGCTGCTTCTCAATTAGCAGATGTTGACTTTGTTCATCTACATAACCATTCTCAGTTTTCAATTCTACAATCCACAATTAGTATTAAAGATTTAGTTGCTGCTGCGGCTAAAGAAAATATGCCTGCTGTGGCTTTAACGGATCATGGTAATATGATGGGTGCATTTCATTTTGTAAGTGCGGTTTCTAATCATAATAAGGCTATAAAAACACAACATGCAGAGGCCGAAGAAAATGGTGAAGAAAAGAAAGGGAAACTTATAAAACCGATTATAGGTTGTGAGTTTTTTGTTTGTGAAAACCATACCGACAAAACCCGAAAAGATAATGGTTATCAAATCGTATTCCTAGCGAAGAATAAAAAGGGTTATCACAATTTAGCGAAACTATCGTCTGCTGCATTTACAGATGGTTTTTACTATGTGCCAAGAATTGACAAACAACTTATAGAGCAATATAAGGAAGACCTTATTTGTCTAACAGGAAACCTTTATGGCGAAGTACCTAGTAAGGTGTTGAATATAGGTGAAAACCAAGCTGAGGAAGCCTTGCTATGGTGGAAAGAGACTTTTGAAGACGACTTGTACATCGAATTAATGCGCCATAATCAGGAAGATGAAAATCGTGTTAACCAAGTTTTAATTCAATTTGCAAAAAAGCATGATGTTAAGTTAGTAGCTACAAATAACACCTATTATGTTGAGCAGGAAAATGCGAATGCACATGATATTCTTTTGTGTGTGAAAGATGGAGAAAAGCAAGCTACGCCAATAGGTCGTGGACGTGGTTATCGCTATGGTTTGCCAAACCAAGAGTATTACTTTAAGTCTTCAGAAGAGATGAAGGCATTATTTAGAGATATTCCAGAAGCTATAGTTAATATTCAAGAAGTTGTTAATAAGATTGAACCTTTCGAATTAGCTCGTGATGTATTATTACCTGCCTTTGATATTCCTAATGAATTTAAGCATGAAGATGATGAAGTCGATGGAGGAAAGCGAGGTGAGAATGCCTATTTAAAATATCTTACTTACGAAGGCGCTAAAAAACGTTATGGAGATATAACACCAGAAATAAAAGAACGTCTCGATTTTGAGTTAAGCGTTATTGAAAACACAGGCTATCCGGGATACTTTTTAATTGTTGAAGATTTTATTCGCGAGGCACGAAATATGGATGTTTCTGTTGGGCCAGGTCGTGGTTCGGCAGCAGGTTCTGTGGTTGCCTATTGTCTTTGGATTACCAATATCGACCCTATTAAGTACGACTTACTTTTTGAGCGTTTTTTAAATCCAGATCGTGTGAGTATGCCAGATATTGATATCGATTTTGATGATGAAGGGCGTGGCCGTGTTATGCAATACGTTATTGATAAATATGGCGCCAATCAGGTAGCTCAGATTATTACCTATGGAACCATGGCAGCTAAATCTTCTATTAGAGATACAGCTCGTGTATTGGATTTACCACTTAATGAAGCCGACCATATTGCCAAGCTGATTCCGAATATGTCTAAGCTTGGAAAGATCTTCGGAAAGAGTGAAAAGGAATTAGCGAGTAAATTCCGATCGGAAGAATTAGATAAGGTTAACCAATTACTTAATATTTCTGATGGTGAAGACCTACAGGCAGAAACGGTTAATCAGGCCAGAATATTAGAAGGTTCAGTGCGTAATACTGGGATTCATGCTTGTGGTGTCATTATTACACCTGGTGACATCACCAATTATGTACCAGTTGCAGTTGCAAAAGATTCCGATTTATATGTCACACAATTTGACAACTCAGTAGTTGAAAGTGCAGGATTGTTAAAAATGGACTTCTTGGGTCTTAAGACCTTGACTCTAATTAAGGATACTGTTAAGATTGTAAAGGCTAAACATGGTATTGAGCTCGACCCTGAGAATTTTCCATTAGATGATGAAGAAACATATGCGTTGTTCCAGAGAGGAGAAACCGTTGGGATATTCCAATACGAATCACCAGGTATGCAGAAGCATATGAAGCATCTTAAGCCAACAGTTTTTGATGACTTAATTGCTATGAATGCGCTTTATCGTCCTGGACCAATGGAGTATATTCCAAGTTTCATTAATCGTAAGCATGGTAAAGAAGAGATTGTCTATGATTTACCTGAATTAGAAGAGTATCTCAAGGAAACTTATGGTATTACGGTGTATCAAGAGCAAGTGATGCTACTATCTCAAAAGTTAGCAGATTTTACAAAAGGTGAAGCTGATGTATTGCGTAAAGCCATGGGTAAGAAGCAAAAAGCGGTTTTGGATAAAATGAAACCTAAGTTCATTGAACAGGCTGCTGCAAAAGGCATGGATAAAGAGAAACTTGAGAAAATCTGGAAGGATTGGGAAGCTTTTGCGAGCTATGCATTTAATAAATCGCATTCTACTTGCTATGCTTGGATTGCTTATCAAACGGCTTACTTAAAAGCCCATTATCCAGCAGAATATATGGCTGCTGTACTATCTAATAACATGAACGATATCAAGTCCGTGACTTTCTTTATGGAAGAATGTAAACGTATGCGTTTACCTGTACTTGGCCCAGACGTTAATGAAAGTTACTATAAGTTCTCTGTAAATAAAGATAACGCGGTCCGTTTCGGTATGGGAGCTATTAAAGGAGTTGGTCATGGAGCTGTGAAAACAATAGTGCAAAACAGAAAAGAAGATGGTAACTATAAGTCCATCTTTGATTTAGCAAAACGCGTAGATTTAAGAGCAGCCAATAAAAAATCGTTTGAAGGTTTGGCCAATGCAGGTGGATTTGATTGTTTTACAGACACACATCGTGCGCAATATTTTGCTCATGATGGTGATGGTATTACCTTTTTAGAAAAGGCCATGAAATATGGTGCTAAGCATCAGGAAAATGAAAATTCTGCTCAGGTAAGTTTATTTGGCGAAGCTAGTGGTGTGCAAATCGCAGAACCACAAGTGCCACCATGTGAGGATTGGGGAACCATGGAAAAACTCTCTCGCGAAAAAGAAGTGGTTGGTATATATATATCTGGTCATCCGCTCGATGATTTTAAGATTGAAATGAAAACCTTTTGTAACGGAACCATTTCTGTATTTAATGACTTAGAATCTATTGTGAATCGGGAAGTTACTTTTGGAGGAGTCGTCACCGATGTACAACATCGTGTAAGTAAGCAAGGTAAAGGTTGGGCATTATTCACTATTGAAGATTATACAGACAGTTATGAGTTTAGAATTTTTGGTGAGGATTATTTAAAGTTTAGACACTTCTTTGTAATTAATTCGTTTGTATATGTCAGAGCATTTATAAAAGAAGGTTGGGTCAACAGAGATACAGGTAAAAAAGGCGACCCAAGAATTCAGTTTAATAGTTTTCAGTTACTGCATGATGTTATGGATACCTATGCCAAAAAGTTATCTATTCAATTAAATATTGATGATTTAGAAGCGGATAAGATTTCTAATCTACAAGATTTATTTAGAATGCATGATGGTAATAATTCATTGAACTTTTTGGTTTATGACAATGCAGAGAAGCTAAAGCTCATCATGCCAAGTCGAAAGCAGAAAATTAAGATCTCTCAAGAATTATTAAACGAGCTTGAAGAACAGGATGTGATGTATAAGTTGAATTAGGTTAAATGAAAAATTCAGTTCTACTTTTTTTAGTATCATTTTTTTTCTTCAGCAATTGGGAAATTGAAGGTCAATCAAAAATTAATACAGCTAGTGTTTCTAAAGGTGTTAAATCTATAAAAGAGCATACGATATATGAAGTAGACCAGAGACATTATGAAACTAGTGAGTTAAATAGGGATAGTATTTTTTCTAATAATATTGGTACATATACTATTTACGATGTAAACGGAAGACCTAAATTCAGGTATCGATATTTTCCTAAAATCAATGACAAAGGTGAAATAATAGAATGGGGAAGTATCAAGGATAGAATAGAATGGACATATAATTCAAGGGGATTGGAGCGTAAACATGTTAAATATTATGAAGATAATAGTATACACAGTTTATCAGAATCAAGTTATAGTGATACAGATTATTTAATCAAGAAAGAATTCTACTCAGGCGAAAGGAAAGTGATTATATACACCTATGATTATGATAAAAAAGGTAATCTAATAAAAATGATTGAGACCTCTTTAGTTAGAGATAAGCGTTCAATTACTCATTACAAATATGATATTAGTGGTAATCTTATAGAAGAAATACTTTATATATTAGGGACTAATGAAGTTGAAGTTTCTGAGGAATACATTTCTAGCAGAATGAAATATAGCTACGACGAAGTAGGGGACTTGATATCTGAAATCATTTACAGAGGAAATATATTAAAGTACAAAAAAAATATAAAGTATCATTACAGTATTAATGACCTAATAGAGACTGAAATTCATACAATCTTAAATTCAGATTCTAATGAACATATAGAGGTTTTTGAATATGAGTATGATGATAGGGATAATTGGATTACCCGCTCGCATATTAAAGATGGGATTATTAAAACTATAACAGAAAGAGAGTTAGAATACTATTAGAGTTAGGTCAGTTGTTTTAGAGTATACTTATTATTTAAACTGAAGTTTGAAGATGTAACTTTAATTTCTCAGTAATAAACATATCCCAAGTGGTAGAGCAAATATCGTAACATTCAATATCTGGTGTTAAACCTGCTTGATGAAAATTAATGGTCGTTTCAGATGTGCCTTCAACAATTTGCCAGTGTAAAATATGACCAATCCATTCTTTATTAAAATCGGGTTCCCCATCTATACATTTCCATATTAACTCTGTATTAGGAATAAACTCTATAATTTTAAAAGTCCACCAATACCCATTTTCAAAATGAATTGTAAACTGTCCGCCTTCTTTTTGAAAAGTATTACTGGTATTTGACCACCATAGATGTATGTCTTCTGTTAAAGCTCTAAATACCTGATTAGCATTAGAAGATACTTTAATCTGTTTTTTATAATCCGAATCGGAGATGTTTATATGTTGGTTAAGCATTTTTGTTAGCGTTAAGGTAGTTGTCTAAATTATTTAGCGAATCATCCCAAAATTGCGAATAGAATTGCATCCATTTATTCACTTCTTTTAAGGGTTTTGGGTCGGCATAACAAAATCGATTTCTACCTTGTTCGCTCATTTGTACAAGACCAGCATCATTTAATATTTTAATGTGCTTGGTTACACCTTGTCTACTCATGTCAAACTGATTTGAGATTTGAGTAATGGATAATGCTGAGGTTGCGATCACTAAGGCGTGAAAAATTTCACGCCTTGTAGGATCAGCAATGGCTTTAAATAGTTTATTGATATTATTCTGCATTAACTTCTTCTTTTAAATAGTCCATGAGTAAGTTAATGCAATTGTCCCAGCCACCATTAAAGCTGTTAAACATTTCTATGGCAGTTTCACCAGCATAGTTTTCGATGCCAGAGTGTTCCAGATGTAGTTTTGTGCCATTTTCTACGGTTACCAATTTCCACGAAACAGTTGTTTCTACTTTAGTATCTGCTACAACCCAAGTGTAAACTAACAGATATGGATTAGCTTCCTTTATGGTTCCGCTTATGGTGGTGCATCCTTTTTCATTTGGTTCTGATGTAAAGAGATACTTATACCCTTTTTCTGCCTTAAAATCTGCTTTAATAAACCATGCTGAGATTTCTTCGGCTTTTGTAATGGCATTCCAGACCTGATCTATGGAATGATGAAATACCTTTTCTTTTGTGATTGTTTTTGTCATAATGTTCGATTTAGATTCATTTATACGCAACTATATGGTTGCTAAATTATAAAAATAATTTTAATAAGCAACTAAAAAGTTGCATAATTATTTTTATGTTGCGCAAAAGGATAGAAGCGGCAATCTTTTTTGTAACAAAAAACAAAAAAGATATAACGTACAGCCTGACCCTTAGGTTGCACCCAAAATGTATATGTATTTAAACAATGGTATTATAATGAAATCAAATACTGCCAATGTAAGGTTTGGCATTTTTTTTGACTAATATTGCATATTAAACTGAAGTGAAATACATTAAAATAAATATTATGGCATTAGAAATAACAGATGCAACTTTTGAAGAAACAGTTTTAAAGAGTGATAAACCAGTAATGGTTGATTTTTGGGCCGCTTGGTGTGGACCTTGTCGTATGGTTGGACCTATCATTGATGAAATAAGTACTGAATACGATGGTAAAGCTATAGTTGGTAAGGTGGATGTTGATGCTAATCAGGAATTTGCTGCTAAGTATGGTGTAAGAAACATCCCTACAGTTTTGGTTTTTCAAAATGGTGAGGTTGTAGGTCGTCAAGTTGGTGTAGCGCCTAAAAATGCTTATGCTGAAGCTATCGATGCACTTTTATAGTCTAATTACTCTAAAAGAAATGATAAAAGGTTTGTCAATACGACAAACCTTTTTTAGTTTCGGTAACTCATGGATTTACAATTAGAACTTAATAAAGCAGGAGGTTTTAAAAACCTGGAGTTGTTAGCTAAGCAAGTCGTAGAAGGCTTTATTGCCGGGATGCATAAAAGTCCCTTTCATGGGTTTTCAGCAGAATTTGCCGAGCATAAAATTTATAACCAAGGCGAAAGTACTAAGCATATAGATTGGAAATTATATGCTAAAACAGACCGTCTGTATACTAAACGCTATGACGAGGAAACTAATCTTCGTTGTCATATTATTTTAGATAATAGTAGCTCAATGCATTATCCTGAATCTGCAGGTACAACAATTGATAACCTTAACAAAGTTGCATTTTCGGCTTTAGCATCTGCATCGTTAATGCACATACTTAAGAAGCAACGCGATGCTGTTGGGTTGAGTATTTATAGCGATGCCTATGATTTTTATTCTCCAGAAAAAGGAAGTGATCGCCATCACCAGATGTTATTGAACAAATTGAGCGCATCTGTTGTTTCAAAACCTAATTCTAAAACGACCGAAACCTATAGATATTTGCATCAGATTGCAGAGAAGATTCATAGACGGTCTTTAATCTTTGTCTTTACGGATATGTTTCAAACTTCAGAAGATGATGAAAAATTATTTGAAGCTCTCAGACATTTAAAGCATAATAAGCATGAAGTGGTGCTATTTCATGTTTTTGATAAAGCCAAGGAATTAGAATTTAATTTTGATAACAGACCCAAACGCTTTATAGATATTGAAACAGGTGAATATATTAACCTGTATGCCGATAATGTTAAAGATAATTATGAAAAAGCAGTTAAAGATTACTTTAACAACCTAAGGTTAAAGTGTGGGCAATATAGAATAAAGTATGTTGAAACGGATATTAATAAGGGTTTTAATAACATACTCACGACTTATATGATAGAGCGACAAAAATTTGTGTAGGTAGAATTATTCTCAATATGAACGGCCAAAAAACATATAGTTTAGTGGTCTGTAATTCCATATAAACGTTAATTATACCGCTTATGTCATTGATATTATTATACTATTAGGTTTATTAGTATCTTTGAAAAAAGCTATATCTCTAAATTTTTGAGTTATTCTGCTAGTTTTGTTTTGTAAATAAATTATACATACAATAAAATGAAGGTATATTTTTTTATTGTTATTGCATTTATAAGTAGTCATCTGTTTGCGCAAAATAATGAAACAGACAATTGGTACTTTGGTAATTTTGCAGGTCTTAATTTTGGAACACCTAATACTAATCCTCAACTACTGTTAGATGGTACTATGTTGGCGCCTGCTGGTTCTGCTGTTATTTCTGATCTAGAAGGTGATCTCCTTTTTTATAGTGAAGGGGATAAAGTTTGGAACAGAAATCATCAACAAATGAATAATGGTAATTTATCTAACCTTACACCAGCTGATGTAGGAAACAATGTAAATTATCAAAGCTATCAACATGCGCTTCAAAACTCAATAATTATCCCTATTACTGATACCGACGGTTTGTATTATCTTTTTACTTTAGGTAGAAGTAATGAAAACTTAGTTGTCCCCGAAGGTTTATACCTCTCTAAAATTGATATGAACCAGGATAATGGTCTTGGAAGTGTAATTGAAAAAAATACACGAATCATAAGACCTGGTAGAGATATTGGTAAGTTATCTGCGGTGCATCATGCAGACGGACGGTCAATTTGGATTATGACTACAGTAAGAGAAGAAGGAAGTCAAAACATGTCATTTTATGCATATAAAATAAATATGGATGGCAGTATTGAAGGTCCAGTTGTTAGTTCTGATGGATTGTTTTTTAAAGGCATCCCAGAAGGGATTTTAAAATTTTCTCCAAATGGTAAAAGAATAGCTTGTAGTAATTATAGACCTACAGAAATAGAAGATCATTTATTTATTTTCGATTTTGATAACGAAACTGGTATCGTTGCTAATAAAAGAAAATTACTAACAGCTTTTGCATTTTTTGAGATTGTTTCGGTGCATGGCATAGAATTTTCTAATGATTCAAAGTACTTATATGCTTCACTACTACGTGAGGGTTTCTTGAGCCCTGAAACATTAGGCGTAGAGGGTGACCCCAAAAGTATATTACGTCAGTATAACATAGAAGGTAATCCCTTTATAACGCCCTCAATTGTCTTACATGAAGATGAAGGAACATCTTTCAGTGGAGCGTTACAACTATCAAAAAATTCAAAAATTTATAGAGCTTTACCACAAAGTAATAGTATAGGTACAGAATTTTTAGGTGTTGTAAGTAATCCAGGTCAGTTAGGTATTGGTGCTAATTATCTTCATAACGAAGTAAACTTAAATGGAAGATTATCAAGAAGAGGATTGCCCAATTTTATACAGTCTTACTTTAGAACAAGGATATTAAATATTGAAGGATGCGAAGATGACCCAATTCTTTTTGAGGTTGACACCTATGCAGATATTACCGCAGCGGAATGGGATTTTGGGGATGGTAATGCGTCTAATGATATTACCCCAAATTACATATATGACGATCCAGGAAGTTATAACGTATCAGTAACTATTACGGTTAATAATCGTCAAATTACGACTTCAAAGAGGATTTTAGTAAACGAGCGACCTGTTTTAAATGCTAATGAAGAATTAATACAATGTGATAATAATAGTGATGGAATTTCGCTTTTCAATCTATTTAACATTAAGGATAAAATTACAAACCCAGATTTAGATGAAGAACTTATTTTTTACAATACTCTAAGTGATGCTGAGGGAGATGTCGATAGAATTCCTAATCCAGAAACTTATACTAATACTGTTCCTGATGAAGAAATATTTGTTAAGGTTATTAATGAAAAGGGTTGTTCTACAATAGGTTCTTTTACAGTAAGAGCTGTTTTTGCTCAGCCTATAACTTTATCAGACGTTATTGTGTGTGACGATTCAAATGACGTGTCTGGAGATGCAATAGGCTTCTTTAATGTCATAGATATTAAAGATAATGTGCGCAATGAGTTGGGTTTATTAGAATCTAGCTTAATTACCATCCATTCATCATTTTTAGAAGCGCAAACACGTCAGAATCGCTTAAGAAGTATAGAATCGGCATCAACAACAATTTGGATAAGAATTGAAGATGAAGATCTAAATTGCGGAGGTATAGGCTCCATAGATTTAATCGTAAATTCTGAACCACTAATAGAGATAGATGATGCATATACTTTGTGTGGTGAAGAACCAATTTCAATATCAGGGATTAGTTCTAATTACAGGTTCGAATGGTTAGATGGTAATAATGATATTATATCAACCAGCCAGTATTTTAGCACAACAGAAGTTGGTACTTATACGCATATTGCATATATCTATGAAAATGGTGTTGAGTGCTCGCTTTCTAAAGAATTTACAATAGATAGGGTAGAGGCGCCAACTTTTAGCTCTATCGAGATTATTAAAGGCTCCAATATCAATACCATAAATGTTAGTGTAGATGGTAATAGTAGTTATGAGTTTTCTATTGATGGAATAAATTTTTTCGGAAATTCTAATAATTATACATTTAATGGTGTTCCGTTTGGAGCATATACAATTTACGCTAAAGACATCAATGGTTGCGAACCAGGTATTGATGAAGATATCTTTTTAATAGGCTATCCTAAGTTTTTTACACCTAATGATGATGGGGTTAATGATTTTTGGGCAATTAAGGGTCTAGATGTAGAATTATACGAATCCATTAGAATCTTTAACAGGTATGGTAAATTTATTGCTGATCTTAATGTTACTAATGGATATAGGTGGGATGGAGAATATAACGGTGTAAGGTTACCCGTTAATGATTATTGGTTCGAAGTTAAATTTAAAAATGGGGTAAAAAAAGTAGGTCACTTTACTTTAAAAAGATAACTCCAATCTTATTTTAAATTTAAGTACTAATAATGTTGAAATTTTCTATAAATAAATTTGCGAAATTAAAAATGCAATGTATATTTGCCCTCGCAATTACGCAACGGTCTGGTAGTTCAGCTGGTTAGAATATCTGCCTGTCACGCAGGGGGTCGCGGGTTCGAGTCCCGTCCAGACCGCAAAAATTGCTTAAAAGCTCTGAGAAATTAGAGCTTTTTTAGTATAAAGACGTTGTGTTGTTCCTGGAGCAATCCAGGAGTAGTAGTAAGATTCTCAATTAATTTGAGAACTTGCCAATGAAAGGCTTTCCTTTTTTCCTTACAGAAAATCGGGATGCTTTTTTGTTTTGAGACTAAATTTATAGAAGTTATCTAAGTAGGTTTAATGTGATTTTAGTGTATTATTAAACGTAAATAAGCATTTAATCGATTAAAAACGTCATTTAATCGACGATATTTCTTCATTAGAAGTGAATAACTCTATATTTGTAGACCTTCTTAAGTCCTCAAATCACTTATCAAGGAAAATTTTAATCCATTTTACTATCAGGCACGAGTTGTCTACTAAAACATCCCTCGTTTTTATTTTAGTACAATTTTAGGTAAAACCCTAGAATAGTTAATTATCCATTCCCTTCCCTCAACGTAACGATTATCGTTACACAAGTTTAATATTGACTATTTAATAAACCCTAAATTGATACTTATGAAAACCCTAAAAATTACTTTAGCCTTAGTTGCAGTATTAGTCTTAACTGTTTCTGGTGTGCAATCTGATAAGATTGTAAATGATGAACCGACTTATAAAGAATACACTCCTCAAGATTTGCTTGTAGTAAATAAGAAAAAAGCTAAGCTTAAGTCTCAAGCTTAAATAAATCTATTTTATATATAAGATAGCTCATGATAATAGTCATGGGCTATTCTTGTTGTTATATATTTTGATTTGCCTATTTTTGAATAAAGTAAAGACTGATATTTGAAACAATTATTATTTATTTTTTTATGTTTTATAGCAACTGGTTTAAACTTTAGTCAATCAAAGGCGAAGTTAGATTCGATAAGCAAGTACTATTTTCTTTCTAAGACTACTAATTTAGATTTAGATAAGAGGTTGGAATATGCTTTGAAGTCATTAAGATATGCTGACGATATTAATGTTGACTCTATAAGTTTAAGAGTTCAGCGAAATTTGTCTATAATTTATTTTTTCAACGAAAAGTATGACAAATATGTTCCACTTAATAGAGAAAACTATGAGCTAGCTTTAAAGTTAAATGATACAAATGCAATTACAGTTACGTCTTCAAATTTAGGCTCCTATTATCGGTTTAATCAACAAAATGATAGTGCATATTTTTTCTATTCTAAAGCACTTGAATATTATGGGCCAAAAGAGATTTCAGAGAATAAAGCTGAAGCACTATACTACTTAGCGGATATTCAACAGCTTGAAAGAGCCTATATTGGATCGGAAGAAGATGCGTTCAAGGCAATAATAATTTTAAATCGTCTGGAGAGGTCTGAAGATAGACTAGATCTATATTGGAGTTTATATAATTTATTAGCTATAAATTCAGAAAAACTTATAGAATATAACAATGCTCTGGAGTATTACGAAAAATCAATTTCTTATGCAAAAGACATGGAAGATGGTTTTATTAATGAAGTTTTTTCAATAAATAATAAAGCTAATATTTATAGGCTTATGGGGAATTACTCTAAAGCTTTGGAGTTATTTGAAGATCTGTTGCCTTTGAGACCTGAATACGATGACGAAGACCCTACATTTTATCCAGCAATAATTATAAATATAGCTAAAACACAATTTGAGTCGGGGAACTATAAGTTTAAGACTGTAGAAAATTACTTCAAAGAAGCATATGAAATTTCTAAGGAATTAAGCGATGAATTCACAATCATGGCTGTGGCTTCAGAAATGGCTAAGTTTTACTTTAGCCATAATAAGAGAGATTTAGTAATTAAATATGGTAGTGAAGCACTAGCTATTTCTAATAGGATATCTAATAATGAATATAAGATGGATGTTTTATTAACATTATCTCATGTTTATGAAGGAGAGAAAGGAAAATCTTTTTTGAGAGAGCATATTAGGATATCTGATAGTCTTGAAATTGAGCAAAGAGCAGTAGGAAATAAATTTGCCAGAGTTAAATACGAAACCGACCAACTCGAAGCCGAAAACGAACAAATCTCTAAGGAGAATTTTTATTTGGCCATTTTATCTGTTGGTCTATTATTGACTGCGGTTCTTGTATACGTGGTAATTTCTCAACGTGCCAAAAACAGAAAGTTAAAACTCATACAAGTACAGCAAAAAGCTAACGAAGATATCTATAACTTAATGCTAGGGCAACAAGACAAAGTAGATGAAGCCAGAACTCAAGAAAAGAAACGTATCTCAGAAGAATTGCATGATGGTGTTTTGGGTCGCCTTTTCGGGACACGCTTAAGTCTGGATAGTATCAATTTTAAAGATGGGAAGGAGGCTATGATGACCAGAGCAAATTATATTGGTCAGCTTAAAACTATAGAAGAAGATATTCGTAAAATTTCTCATGAGTTAAATACAGACTTTGTCTCAGGTACAGGTTTTATGGATATTGTTTCAGAACTTATTGAAAACCAGACCCAAGCTTATGGGTTAAAATATGATTTTGATTATACAGATGATATCAGTTGGGATATTGTACCCAATAAAACTAAAATTAATATCTACAGGATTATACAAGAATCCATGCAAAATATTTACAAACATGCCAATGCTAAAGCTATAAAAATTAGTATTTCATTAGAAAAAAGTGTAATTTGCTTAGACATCATCGATGATGGAGAGGGATTTGACACATCGAAAAGCAAAAAAGGCATTGGTTTAAAAAACATGACGTCTCGCGTTGAGGACATTAATGGAAAAATCACCTTTACCTCTCAATCTGGTAATGGTACAATTGTTAATGTTAAGATTCCCTACATAAACCAATCGACATGAAATGCGTCATAATATATCTTAAGTTTTTAGTAGATAACTAATGACGAATTGCATCTGTCCCCTAACATTTTGAATATAAAAACAGATGAAACATATTAACATTTTAATGGTAGATGATCACCCAATAATTATAGAGGGCTACCAAAATGTATTAATGGCAACAAAAGAAGACGACCAAACCTTGCTAATTGACACAGCTAATAATTGTGATACAGCACAATTAATGATTAATAGAGCTTCTAAGGATACTCCTTACGATGTGTGTTTTTTTGATATTAGCTTACCGCCTTCTGAAGATGGGAGATACGCCTCTGGTGAGGACCTGGCACTTTTAGCAAAGAAAGTGTTGCCAGATGCTAAGATTATAATCCTTACCATGTTTAATGAATCGTTTCGCATTCATAATATTATTAAAGAAATAAACCCAGATGGATTTCTAATCAAAAGTGATTTGACGTCTATGGAATTGGCTGATGCATTTCAGCAAATTTTAAGATATCCTCCCTATTATAGTAGTACAGTAAGCAACTACGTAAAAAAAACTATTAGGAGCGAGATATATGTTGATGACGTTAATAGAAAAATTCTACATTTATTGTCTCAGGGCATAAAAACCAAAAGCCTAAGCGAGTATATTCCGTTATCTACAAGTGCTATCGAAAAACGAAAAAAACAATTAAAATTATTATTTTCAGTTACAGATGGTAAAGACGAAACTTTACTAGAAGAAGCCAGAGAAAAAGGTTATCTGTAGAAAAAATGAAAAAAACACTGATTAATTGAAGTAAAAAATAGGCTGTAACCCCCTTTCAATGCTGAAAACTACGGTTTTTCCGCAACAAGTCTACGGTTTTTCCGCAACAAAAAGTCCAATCAGTTATTTACTTTTACACTAAGTCAACAAGAATTAATTAATCCCTCTTAAGTAATTGTTGAGTTAATAGCAAGAAAATTAAACCTAGTAACATCTAAAGTTACTAGGTTTTTTCTTTTAGAAGAAATTGGTATTGTGCTCTGATAGTTTTACAATAAAAAAACCAAGGAAAATTACAGCTACAATGAATTTTAAAAACGTAGAGGCAACAAAGCCTAAAAAAGATCCAAAAGCTGCTTTTAAAGCTTTTTTCATGTCATTTCGATGAATCATTTCGCCAATCAGTGCACCTACAAAAGGACCAACAATAATTCCAAATGGTATTGGGGAGAACAAACCAATAATTAGACCAAGCGTGGTACCAATCATACCAGCTTTACTACCACCAAAACGTTTAGTACCTATAGCAGGAATTATATAGTCTAATACGTATATAAATACAGCGACGATTAGCGTACTAATTAAAAAAGTATTGCTCAACTCGACTCCATCAGTAAAGTGCAATACTAAAAGACCTAACCAACTGGTTAACGGTCCTGGTAAAATAGGTAAAAAACTTCCTATAATTCCTAATAACATTAATAGTAGCGCAAGGAGCACTAAAAATAGTTCCATGTAAATAGTTTAAATTTATTATATGATGCTAAAAGTAGGATGTTGTTACATTTATAACTAAATTTTTAGTTTAAACTAAAAATTTAGTTATATTTGAATACTGAATTATGAAACAACTCACAAAAGCAGAAGAGGAGATTATGCAAGCCTTATGGCAGCTGAAAAAAGCTAATGTAAAATCTTTAATCAAAATTTTACCAGAACCTAAACCAGCTTACAATACAGTTTCTACAATTGTTAGGATATTAGAATCTAAAGGCTTTGTAGATTACGAAAAGCAAGGAAAAGGTCATATTTATTTTCCGATTGTGGAGAAAGAAGCTTATAGTAATCAGTCCATCAATAAATTAGTAGATAATTATTTTCAAGGGTCTTTTGAGAGTATGGTTTCTTTTTTTGTAAAAAAGAATAATGTTGATGTAAAGGATATTGAAACTTTATTAATTGAGATTAATAAAAACAAATAATCATGTTATATACAATACTTCAAATTATAGCATTTCAGGCCTTGTTTTTATTGGTTTATGATTTGTTTTTAAAACGAGAAACCTTCTTTAATTACAATAGGCTTTATTTAATGGCTACATCTGTATTATCTCTGGTCTTGCCATTTGTTAAACTTGCTGAGTTGCAACGAATAACTACTAAAGATATGGTTATTCAATTACCAGAGGTTTTTATAGGTACAATAGTGCCTTCTGATTATGAGGTTTTAGTGGCAGCACAATCAGGTATTATCATAGAACAACCACAGACTCCTGTATGGCAAATCGTCTTATATATTGGTATAGCTGTGGCTGCATTATTTTTTATGCTTAAGATTTCAAAACTGTATTGGTTAAAAAGAGTTAATCCAAAACGTTGGAAAGGTAATGTGCTTATTGTTCAATTAATAAAGAGTAGTGCTGCATTTTCTTTTTTTAATACCATTTTTCTGGGGGACCGTATTTCTGAATCAGAGAAAATAACGATTTACAAACACGAGTTGGTGCATGTTAAACAATGGCATACCTTAGATTTACTAGTCTTTGAAATCTTAAGAATTGCATTTTGGTTTAACCCATTAATTTATATCTATCAAAATAGAATTAAGGAGTTACACGAGTATATTGCCGATGCTAAAGCTGTGAAACAAAATGGTAAAAGCGAATATTATCAAAGTTTACTCAATCAAATATTTGATGTTAATAACATCTCATTTACCAATACATTTTTCAAAAAATCATTAATCAAAAAACGAATAAAAATGCTTCAGAAATCAAGATCAAAGCAGATTAATCTTATAAAGTACACGGTTTTAATACCTGTTGTATTATCTATGCTGATATACACATCAACTGAAGTTAGAGCTCAAGAAAAAAACGAAAACCAAGAGACTGCGATATCAAAAGAATTGATAAAAAAGGATGATTCTTATAGAAAAATAATAATTACTAATGGTCAATCACAATCTACCTTACAGATAGATTCAGTTGTTGTAAGCCCAAACAAACCTAATGCTATTACTAAAGAAATAGAGTCAGTAGAAATACCATTTAGTATTATTGAAGAAGTGCCTACAACAACAAACTGTAAAGATTTGCTAACTAATGCTGAGCGAAAAAGATGCATGAGTGATTTTATTGCTAAGCATGTTAATAGTAAATTCAATAAAGGTATAGCAGATTCATTAAAATTAGATGGTAGACAACGCATATTTGTGTCTTTTAAAATTGATAAGAAAGGACTTGTTAAGGATGTTAGAGCTAGAGCGTCAAGGCAAGAATTAGAAGATGAAGCAATACGTGTTATAAAAACGCTACCACAATTTATTCCTGGAAGACAAAAAGGAAATTTGGTAACTGTACCGTATTCATTACCAATTGTGTTTCAAATTACAGAAGATAATACTGTAGATCCAACTACTCCGAATTATAAGAGATTTATTCAAAATTTGCCGAAGAAAGATTCTACTAATCTTCAAGAAATATCTTTTTCAGTTATTGAAACAGCACCTATACATCCAGAGTGTAAAAACATTAAGATTGAAGCGGAACGAAAGAAATGTACCTCTCAAGCTGTAGCAGCCTTTGTCAATCTAAACTTTAATAAAGACTTGCCAAAAACATTAGACCTATCAGATGGAAAACAACGTATTTTTTTAGGCTTTACAATAGATAAAAGAGGTTTGGTGAAAAGTATAAAGGTACGTTCACCTCATGAAAAATTAGATGGAGAAGCCACAAGAGTTATTAGTTTACTTCCACAGTTTATTCCTGGGGAATATAACAATAAAAAAGTAGATGTAACATATAGTTTACCAATTGTATTTCAAATTGTAAATGATGAAAAGAATAAGATTTAGATGAAAAAAAACCTGTTTACAGCTCTTTTATGTGCCATTACTAAGTTGGTTTTTACTCAGAATATTGAACAAAAAGCTGATGAACTCTATGCTCTTGGAAATTATTCTAAGGCTATTGAAGTCTATAAGTCCGTTAAAAACCCTAATGAAGTTTATGATAAAATTGCAAAGGCCTATGTTGCTATTGGTAACTATGGTGAGGGTTTGGTAAATTATAAAAAAGCGATAACTACTAACCCGGAAAATATACTTTTAAAATATGAGTATGCTAAGTTGTTAAGAAACACAAGAGATTATAAGCAAGCTGAGATACTCTTTAAGTCCTTGATTATTAAGGATAGCCTTAACCCAAATTCTCATTATGAATTAGGTATAGTGTTAGAAAAACAAAAGGATAGTGCATCGTTAAATGCATATACAAAGGCGTTTAATTTAGACTCAACACACCAAAAAGCAATATTTAAAATAGCTAAGCACTATCTTGTAAAACGAAAATATCAAACGGCACATTATTACATCGATATAGGACTCGAAAGTTATACCAATAATGTAGAACTCATAAGCCTTAAAGCCTAAACGTATTACCATCAAGATTATCATACACATTCCGTAGTGTGGTTTAACAAGTTGTTAGACCTTGGTGAAGAATCTGAGTTTATTCATGAAAAACTAAGCCTGAGTTATGCGCAGAATTCAGATTATGAAGACGCTATTGCTCACAGAGAAGAGGCTTTAAAATACAATCCTTATGATGCTAATGCTATTTATGTTATTGGTAATTACTATGAACGTTTGCATAAATTTGAAAAGGCCGAAGAATATATATCAAAAGCTTTAAAGATAATGGATAGGCCTTTGTCACATGAGTACAAGCGCTTGGCTTATGTATTAAACCGTCAGAAAAAATATGAGCAAGCTATAAAAGCGTATCAAAAAGCATTAAAGGAGGATCCGTCTGATGAGATGATAGAATTTTATATCATTAGAACCAAAGATGAGTATTATGAGGATACGAATACTAAAATTAAGATGTATAAGGACTATATTAAAAAACATGAAAAGTCAATATTTAAGCGATTTGCTGAAGATCGGTTGAAACAACTTAAAGAAGAAAAATTCTTGCAAGAGGACTAAAATTTCAAAAAATCGTACATTTCGGTATCAAAATGTGCTAATGAAACCAATTGCTTTTCTTTTTATTTTAGTATTCGTAAGCTCGTGTAGTTATTTTGAAAAGAAAAAAGTTAACTCTAAAGACTTATTAGAAGAAGAACTGCAAGCTTTCAATTGGAATGATGTAGACACCTACCCTACCTTTAGCAATTGCGATTCTATTACAGCAAAAGAAGACAGCAGACTTTGTTTTCAAAATACGTTATTAACTAGTGTTAATCATTATTTAGAAGTACAAAATATTATAGTGACAGAAGATGTTAATGATACTATTCGATTAAAACTTATTATTGATAATAAGGGGCTTTTAGAAGTAGAAAGCATTGCTGTAAAATCAGAAACACAAATTCAAATACCTGAAATTGATAGCTTACTACGCGAAAGTTTAAAAACTATTCCTAAAATATATCCAGCTATAAAAAGAGGCCAACAGGTTACTACTGTTTTTGAATTGCCTGTTATTGTAAAAATTGATTAAAACCGTATCGCCAACTTTTGCATTAATCGTAATACTTCTACATAGAGCCAAATAAGTGTTGCTAAAAGCCCCCAGGTTGCTAACCACTCTTTTTGCTTCGGAGCTTTATGTTTATAACGTTCTATATAATCAAAGTCTAAAAGCAAAGCAAAGGATGCAACAATGGCAGCCAATACATTGAAAACAATGGCGAACCAAGATGTTCCCCATATGTAGGTTTTTATACCAAAGAAGCTCAAAATCCAGGAAATCAGATACACTACCATAATACTAACAGTTGCAGTAATGATAACACTTCGCAGTTTTTTGGTAACAACAATGATTCTAAGTTGGTATAACAAAAGCATTACAAAAAAAGTAATTATGGTAACACCAATAGCCTGGTAAGGTAATTCGGGGAAGTTTCGATGAGCATATGACGAAAACCCACCTAAAAAGAACCCTTTTGCAACTATATAAAGGGGTACTAAAAAAGGAGCCCAATTTTGGCGTACGGAAATTAAAATACTCATTACAATAGCACCTAACATACCACCAAGTGTAAACCAGCGCATTGGTGTGCCAGCTTCATTTAGTTTCCAGAGATAGGCAGTAATAGCAGCAATAATTAAAATACCAAACATGGATTTAAAAAAGATGCCTGTTACAGACATAGTTTTTGTAGATGACTTACCATCGTCCCAAAAGTAACCGTTAAAAACCGGATTAGATGTTTTAAAATTTCGTAAACTCATCTATAAATTAAATTTGTAGCCAATAGCAATATCAGAAGAAAAGTTACCTTGGTTATCTAATAAAAGAGCGAACAATTCACCATAGATAATAGTGACGTAGCTGTTGTCACTAACCTTAATGTCCGAGCCAATTCCGAAAATAAAAGGAATATCAAAAGAAGTATCACTTTGATCAACTTCCATATCGTCATCATTAATAAAAGTAACGCTAGTAAAGTTCACGGTTGCCAACTTCACCTGTCCATAAATAGAAAAACGCTCTCGATTGATAACTCTATAACGGTAGCCTAATGAAAATTCTGTAGTGCTATACTGAAAGTCATCATTGTCTAAAGCATGGCGCACTTGCAAAAAACCAGAATGCCTAGGCAGAACATTAGCTTCATAAATTTCTAATTCAGCACCAAACATTGGTACTTTTTTATTGTCAGGGTTACCAACAAATGGATTGTTGGTAATTCCACCAGAAAAACCAAGTCTAAACTGTACTTTACGTTCTGTTGAAGTTGAAGCATAGGTCGCATCAACGGAAGCATTGTAGGCATCGAGATAATTTCTAAGGCTATACAGTGTTAATTTTAATTTTTTAGTAGACATCCCATTAGTTAGGCTACTTAAAGTCGTTTTATACTCTTCTTGGTAGCTTTTATCAGTATTTTTAGTGTTTTTAAGCTCAGTTATATTACCATTTTCGGTTCTTACAAAGTAGCGATAGTTACCGTCAATGATATTCCAAAGTAAATCTAGTTGCCCCTCAATTTCGGTTTTAAGTTCTAGTGTTTCACCATTCACGGTATAGGTCTCTTGACTATAGTTGAGCTGAAAAGCAAAACTGAAAAGTAGAATAATTAATATCTTTTTCATTTTAATTATGACTTGGTTTTAGTAAAGCTACCAAAAATATTCAATATGCTATTATTTTCTAAAGGTTCTTCCTTTCCAGTTATAGGATTTAAACCAGGAAAGAATAACGATATAAACACTAAAAAACGGATATAATAAACTAGATGTTATAAAAGAATACAAGACGTTTTCCTGTTTTAAAAAGCGAGTAGTTTTAAATAATAGCAAAAAATCTATAGCAAGCTTAATCACAAAAAGAGCCAGTGCAATTCTTGGTGCTATAAGTTGAAGCATTAGCAAAGGAATCAAACTCATACAGACAAGATTAGCTAAAAAAACAATAATGCCAACAAACTTCGAAAACCAATTAGGATTCTGACTTGTTTTTGAAGTCCATCGCAGGCGCTGTTGAATTAGTTGCCTGAAATTTGACACAGGATTGGTGTATACAATGGCATTTTTCGATTTTAGATAGACTATTTTTTTAGAGTTAATCCGTTTAAATTTTTCTAACAAAAAAATATCATCTCCACTAGCGATGCTATTATTGCCTTCAAAACCGTTTAAGGATTTAAAAATAGATTTTTGATAACCAAAATTAGCACCATTACATAAAAAGGGTTTTTTAATTCCGAACCCTCCAATGGTGACCCCTTGTAAACTCATAAAATCCAGGGCTTGAAATCGGTTAAAAAAAGTGGTGTGACCATAATAAGCCACAGGAGCTATAATACAATTTGGGTTTTGGGTTTGAATGCACTCATCAAAAGTATCAAGCCAATATATAGGTAAGACACAATCAGCATCAGTAGTTATAATCCATTCATATTTTGAAACATTAATTGCTGAGTTAATAGCATCTTTTTTAGGGGCGTTTGTAATACGATTATTCTGAATAATCTTTACAACGTCAGATTGAGTAAAATCATTTTTGAAAGGTTTTGCATTAAGAATTCTTCTGGTAATTTCAACCGAAGTATCATTTGATGCATCATTAACCAAAATAACTTCGAACAAATTTTTGGGATAGTTCAGTTTTAAAATCGAGTCCAATAATTTTGGAAGGTTCTCTGCTTCATTTCGAAAAGGGATAATTATCGAAAATTTAGTTTTTGGTTTCAAATCCCGAAGCTTAAAATCATCAACTCTATCAAAACCATAGATAAAAATGCTAATCAAGAAAAGGTAGATTATAATAATGATTATAGCTATAGTAGAGATCATGTTTCAGTATTAGGTAGTTTAAAATTCAACACATAATAGCTTCCAAATAAACTCGGAATAGCAAAATTTAATAACCACATCAACAAAATAATGGATAATATGGTAAGTTCATTAACTTCAACAAAACCAAATAGAAAAACGGCAACGCTCCCTTTTATAACCACATCAAAAATTGAAATGGAAGGAATAATAGAAGCCAAAAAGTACATGCTGGTTATAACAACCATAGCTTTTACGTAATTAACTTCTACACCAAATACGGTTAATAAATAGTAAAACTGAAAAGAAAAAATCAAATAACGAACCAGTGCTAAACCAATATTAATAGTGTGTGTTTTAGTAGTAATCCCTTTGATATAATCTAAAATACGTTCAATCGAATAGCCTCTTATTTTAAAACGTTTTTGTTTTATGCTAAAAATTGCAAAAACGCTGATCATAATAAGGATAAGGCCAAATTTAGTCACTTTATAATAGTTGATATCTATTTGATAGTGGTTTACAAAAATGACACACCCAATCACACCCAAAACTGTTGTAATGGTCATTTGAGCCATATTGCCCAAAAGGTTCAGCAATACAATTCGTTTTCTAAACGATTTAGCATAATACGCAGCCTTTGCACCATAATCGCCAATACGATTGGGTGTAATTAAAGAAGCTGTTAAGCCACCTAAACTTTGTTCTAAAGCGTTTTTAAATGAAATACGTTTTATGGATTTAACTAAATATTGCCATTTTAAAATTTCAAAAAACCAATTAAAACCACTTAAAATGATTAAAAAAACAACATTTTTTATCGAAAATGTATCATTTTCTTTTAAAAACGACCAAAACTCACTGAACTGTAGATTCTCGTTTTCGGCTAATTTTGAATAGATAAAATAAAATGCACCAACTACAATACTCATTTTAATAAGTACAAAGAAGAATTGCTTAGTTTTGTAAGGTACGTTGCTGTGCATTATGCAAATTAAACCAAAAACTATACATGAAGCCAGATTTAAAACAATACCTTTTCTTTTTAAGTATTATTTTAATGACTTTAAATAGTCATGCACAATTTAAGGATACCAGCAAATGGAAAGCACTTTTTGCCCTTGGCTTTAATAGCCCTTCGGCGGGTGGTTTTATAGAGGGTGCTGAAGCACAATCCATTAATTTGCCAACAGTGAATATAGGTGTTCAGCATATGTTTAAGCAAGAATATGGTATTAAGTTAGATTATGGTTTTAACCGTTTTAAGATAGATGATGTTTCCCCAGAAGTGAAGATAAATTACTCGAGAATTAATGTGCAATTTGTTTATGATCCGTCAAGATATATTGGCTTTTTGCCACCTCGAATTAGGACTGTTTTACATGCTGGCCCAGGATACTCTTTTGTAAAGCCTTTAGGTAATCTTGATGAAAATAAACAATCGTATTTAAATCTTCTTGGAGGCTTAGAGGTTCACTATGCCATAAGCGAAAAAGTTTCGATATATACAGATTTAGCTTACATCTATGGTTTAACATCGTTAGATGATTACGACCCGGTTTTAAGTGGTCTGGGAGCATTTAATGGTAATGTATTTAATTTAACTTTTGGATTGGCGGTATCATTAAGCGGTTGTCAATTTTGCGATTAAGACAATGAGTAAAGAAAAAATAATATTAGGCATTGATCCTGGTACAACCATTATGGGTTTTGGGCTCATTAAAGTGGTCGGTAAAACCATGACCTTTATGCAGCTTAATGAGCTACAACTCAAAAAGTATGATGACCATTACCTTAAACTAAAACTCATTTTTGAACGTACAGTAGAATTAATTGATAACTATCATCCTGATGAAATTGCTATTGAAGCTCCATTTTTTGGTAAAAATGTACAAAGTATGTTAAAATTAGGAAGAGCTCAAGGTGTAGCAATGGCAGCAGGCTTATCTCGAGAAGTCCCTATTACCGAATATTCTCCAAAGAAAATTAAAATGGCCATTACTGGCAATGGTAATGCCAGTAAAGAACAAGTAGCTAAAATGCTTCAAAGCCTGTTAAAGTTAAAAGAGTTGCCTAAAAATCTAGATTCTACAGATGGTTTGGCTGCTGCGGTTTGTCACTTCTATAACCAAGGTAGAGTAACTGTTGGTAAAAGTTACTCGGGTTGGGGAGCTTTTGTTAAGCAGAATGAAGATAGGGTAAAGAAGTAAAATGGCTGGCATCTATATCCATATTCCATTTTGTAAACAAGCTTGTTATTACTGTGATTTTCATTTTTCAACATCATTAAAGAAGAAAGACGAGTTGATTAATGCTTTAGTTAGAGAATTAGTACTTCGAAAAAATGAGTTCAAAAATACTACAGTAGAAACCATCTATTTTGGTGGAGGTACACCTTCATTATTATCTAATACCGAATTACAATTTTTGATGGATTCCGTTTATAAGCATTACAGTGTAATTGATAAGCCTGAAATTACCTTAGAGGCCAATCCAGATGATCTAACCAAAGATCGAATCATTGAACTTTCCCAAAGTGTAATTAATCGCTTATCAATAGGTATTCAATCGTTTTTTGAACACGATCTAAAACTTATGAATCGTGCTCACAATGTAGAAGAGGCGAAAGCTTGTTTAGAAGAAGCCACAAAACACTTTGATAATATTTCTTTGGATTTAATCTATGGGATTCCGGGAGTTACAAATGAACAGTGGTTAAAGAATATAGAAACTGCTTTGAGTTATAATGTATCACACATATCTAGCTATGCCTTAACTGTTGAACCAAAAACGGCATTAGCTTCATTTATAGAAAAAGGGGTCATTGACGATGTTGATGATGAGCAAGCACACCAACAGTTTCATCTTTTAAAGGACAAACTCGATGAGGTGGGTTTTGTACATTATGAACTCTCAAATTTTGGTAAAGAGGGTTATTTTAGTAAGAACAATTCTGCGTATTGGCAAGGTAAATCGTATATAGGTATTGGGCCTTCTGCTCACTCATTTAATGGGAAACAACGTGGTTGGAATGTAAGAAACAATTCAAAATACATTAAAGCTATTCAGCAAAATATGCTGCCTATAGAAATAGAGACTTTAACCAAAACGGATAGATATAATGAATATATTATGACAGGTTTGCGTACTATTTGGGGTGTTTCGTTTGCTAAAGTTGAAAAAGATTTTGGTATAGTCTTTAAAGATTATCTAATTGAACAATCAGATGTTTTTATAAATCAGCATTTGTTGTATATTGATGGTGAACATTTACGTGTCACAAAACAAGGGCAATTTTTAAGTGATGGTATTGCTTCAGAATTATTTAAAATTAATATATCGTGATAACTACAATTCAGTATAATTCTAAAAAATTAAAAGTAGATTTATCCCAGCCTTTAGATATTTCTATATCTATAAAAGCAGATGTGTCTAATGTAAATGCATGGTATATTGGTGCGCCAAAGATTGAGCCCGAGACGTTTGATGGTGATATAATAAGTGTAGAAAAAGGTGCGGCGGTAAATTTTAATACAATTACGTTTAACCCACATTCTCACGGTACACATACAGAAACGGTTGGGCATATTACAAAAGAAAAGTATCCTATTAATACATACTTAAAACAATTTTTCTTTTTAGCAGAGGTCGTAACAGTTGCCTCGGAAAAATTAGGTGAAGACTATGTTATTTCAGCAAAGCAATTGCAATTTGTTTTAGGTAATAAAAAACGAGATGCGATTGTAGTCCGTACAATTCCAAATACCAAAGACAAAAAATCGAGACAGTATTCGCATACCAACTGGACCTATTTTCAAGAAGACGCCATTAAGTTATTGGTTAGAAAAGGTATAAAGCATCTACTAGTCGATTTACCAAGTGTGGACAGAGAAGAGGATGGTGGTCAGTTAAAAGGACATAGAGCCTTTTGGAATTATCATGGGCAATTACGAAAAGATGCAACAATTACAGAGTTTATTTATGTGTCAAATAAAATTGAAGACGGTTGCTATTTACTTAATCTTCAAATTGCACCTTTTGAAAATGATGCAACTCCAAGTAAACCTATATTATATAAAATTATAGAGTAAGACCTTGTGACATAAGATGTCGCGATGGTGTCTCAATTACACATATGGAAACATTTTTTATAATTATTGTTAGTATTCTGGTAACTTTAGGTTTGGTTACCTTGTATAAACAATGGCGTACTAAGCAAACAACCAATGCGCAATCCGTTTTGCTTTTAGATAAAATAAAAAGAGTTTGCAAATTTATAACTGTCGAAGGTGATTTTGCAGAGATTTACCACTACGAAGATGTTAAAGAGAAGTTCTTAAAACTCATTTCTAGTAGAAAAAAGGCTTTGGTAGTCATTAATGCTAAAGCTCACGTGGGCTTTGATTTGAGCAAAGTGCAGATGCATTCAAATTCTAAAAGTAAAACCGTAGTATTGTCGCATTTCCCTCAGCCCGAAGTATTATCAATTGAAAGTAATATTAACTATTACGATAAGCAAGATGGGATGTTTAATAAGTTTGAAGCTTCAGATTTAACGGAATTACATACCAAAGCAAAGGAGCATATTATGGATAAAATTCCAGAAAGTGGCTTGTATAATGTTGCCAAACATGAAGCTTTAGAAGCCATTCAATTAATTGAAAATTTAGTTGAGACTATTGGTTGGACTTTAGATTATTCGGCTTTAAAAATTGATGACAAAACACCTAAGCAATTAGACTCGTAAGGTTATGAAGCTTTCAAAATTTTTTAAAGACAATTGGGTGATAACGTTATTTTCTACAATGTTTGGTGTTATTGCAGGGTTGTATCTTACCGATTATTATAATAATAGTCAGCTTAATGAAGCTAAGCAAAATGCCTTGAGTATGGTAATGCAAGAAATCAATAATAATAAAGCAGAGCTTATTGTTTATGATTCTATCTGTAGAAAAATGTATGAAAGATCGTCTTATGTGTTTTCAAAATTAAATAATGACCAAGAGATTTTTATACATAAGGATTCTACTAAACTTTTTGAAGAAAAGTCCGATGGTATTATCGAAGACTTAAAGTTTGAAAAGTACTTAAAGCATAAGGATACAGTTAGAGTTAGAGGTGAGATGAATATGTTTGTTGGGTCTAAATTGGCTTTATTAGACCTTAATGATGTTATTTGGCAATCTTATAAACAGACAAATTATATTGATATTACAGGATTTGATTGTATAACAGGGCTAGAAGAGGTTTATCAATTTCAAAGAAAAAATAATAGTGTTAATAAAGACTGGTTAAATCAATTAATGCACGGGGCTTTTCTACAAGGTGATCAACAGTTAAATGAATTTATGCTTCTATGGAGTAGAGCTTTAGGGTCTAACGAAACATTAATTAACGCCTATAGTGCAACAGAAGTTATTTTTGAAAACTGTAATTAACATGAACATCGAGGACTACAGAAATTATTGCATAAACAAAAAGGAGGTCACTGAGCATTTTCCTTTTGATAATGATACGCTCGTTTTTAAAGTTTGCAATAAAATGTTTGCTTTAGCATCATTAAAGCGATGGGAAAATGGTGAAGCATTTATTAATCTAAAATGTGATCCAGAATATGCGCAAGAATTAAGAGCGGAATATGACAGTATTAAACCAGGTTATCATATGCATAAACAGCAGTGGAATAGTGTTTACATTCATACAGGAGAGCTTTCGTCTAAACTTATTACAGATCTAATAGACCATTCATATAATATGGTGGTAAAAGGGTTGCCTAAAAAAACACAAGCTAAGCTTAAATAATTTCTTTAAAGTTAAAATCCTGCTAACCAACGTTTCAAGACATTTATTCGTCGAAAAAAGCTCATAATAACTATTTGTATATCTAATTTTAGCCTAGGTTTTATATCAATAATTTAAAACACTAGACGATGAGTATATATGCTATTTATGCCATTTCGTTAGTTATTATACTAACAATGTATTTACTTTTAAATACCTTTAATAAAGCTTTTGTGTACCTTTATAAAGCAATAAGCAGTAATGATAAATCTGATAAAAATCACCAAGAAAATTTAGAGATAAATAAACAAGATTATTTAACGAATTTGCAACTAGACAAAAGGTTGAGACATCTAGAATTTATAAATCAACTAGAAAATTATCTAAAATCCACTAATGGAAGCTTTTTATCTGTAGAGTTTTTACAAGAATTTGAAGTTAGTAAACGTGAAGCACAACTATCAATAATAGAGTCTGCAGACGTAATATAACCCACAACTTAATTTTATCAAAAACCATTCGTCGACACTTAATTGCCATCCATCGACACTTAAACACAATCAACCGAATAAAACCAATGTTTTTTTGGATTTCATCTAATTTGCTTTTTTAATTGTAAAAGCAAAACATGAGAACCCTCAATATTTTACTAATAGAAGACGACATGATTGAAGTAATGAAGCTCAATAGAGTAATGCAATCATTACAATTAAATCACTCAGTCATTGAAGCAAATAATGGAGAAGAGGCTCTAAAACTCTTAGAGAAAAAAGACAACCTTCCAGATATTATTTTACTGGATTTAAACATGCCTAAAATTAGCGGTATTGAGTTTTTAAAAATTTTAAAATCTGATGATGTATTGAAGTATATACCGACAATTATTTTAACAACATCTAATAATAATAGAGACTTATTAGAATGTTATAAAATAGGTGTAGCAGGATATGTCTTAAAACCATTAAAATATGAAGATTATGTTTCTAAAATCGAAAAATTATTAGCATATTGGAGTGTAAACGAACTAATCAAAGCATAATGAAAGGTATTATATTTACAGAGTTTTTAGAGCTCGTTGAAAAAAAGTTTGGTTTGGCAATGGTTGATAAAATCATTAACCAATCTCAATTAGAATCTGCAGGAATATATACTGCGGTTGGGACTTACGAATTTTCTGAAATGCTACAACTCATATCTCATTTAAGTCAAAATACTGATATATCAGTAGATGATTTATTAATGGTATATTCAGAACATTTATTTGCTGCTTTGATAAAAACACACCCAAATTTAGTTGAACATTATAAAGATCCAATGAACCTATTAGCATCTATAGAAAACCATATACATGTAGAGGTTCAAAAAATTTATCCAGATGCCCAACTCCCTACTTTCGATCTGGAAGAGCGAACGGAAGATAAAATGATTATGGTTTATAAGTCTGATAAGGCACTTTATATGCTCGGTAAAGGTCTAATGCTTGAGACATTTAAATTGTTTAAGGTACCAGTAACTATTGAATTTGAGAAACTCAACAAAGAAGGTACACAAGTTAGGTTCTTTATCAATAAGGGATAATGAGTCAAGAAGAGTTAGATATTCTTAAACGCGCATTAGCTCGTGAGAAAGCATCAAGAAAGGCTGCCGAGGAAATCCTGGAAGCAAAATCTGCTGAACTTTATGAGGTTAATAAAAAGCTCGAAGCATCTCACGCAGAGTTAACGTCTTTATATAATAGAACCACTTCCGAATTACAAGGCATATTCGAAAACATAGTTGACGCTTATGTCATTATGGACGTCAATGGAAATGTTCTAAAATTTAATGACGCTGCGACAGAGCTGTTTGGTTATGATGTAGATAAAGAATCTGTTAATGTAGTTAGTCTTATTTACAAAGAGGATTATGAGTATGCCATGACATCGTTTTTAGAATTACAGACTAAAGGCTTCTTTAAAAATTATGAAGCTAGGGTGTACACGAAAACTAAAGAAGTAAAATGGGTGCATATCAATGCAAGTTTAGTGTTTGATAAAAATGGTGTGCCAATGGCAGCACAAGGTATTGTAAGAGACATTACCGAGACTAAACGAATAAACCAAATAGTTGAGGAACAAAAGAGTCAGTTAGATGCTATTGTTCAAAATTCTTCAATAGGAATTGTGCTTACACAAGGAGGTGAAATTTTAAGAACTAACGCATCAATTCAAAAGACTTTAGGATACACAGAAGATGAGCTTTCAAAGCTAACAGTTAAAGATATTTCTTTCCCTGAAGATTTCCCGCAATCTAAAGCCTATCTTGACAAGATGGATTCTGGTGAGCTAAATAATTTTGCGATTGAGAAACGCTATAGAAAGAAGAATGGCTCTATGCTATGGGCAAAAACTAATGTAAGTGCTGTTAGAGATAAAAAGGGAGATATAAAATATCAAGTTGCATTAGTTGAAGATGTTACTTTAGAGCGCGAGCAATCATTAATTATTGATATGATTAATGATGTTGCTAAGGCGCTTTTAGGTAAGATGGATATTTACGAAATTGCCTGGGAAATCATCAATAATATTGCAGAATACTTAGATACACAAGATTGTGTTATCTATCTGGTAGATAATGAAGAACAGACCTTGGAGCAAATTGCTGCCTATGGTACTAAGCTCAATAAAAACAGACAAATAGAAAACAAAATCATCTTGCCTATTGGTGATGGCATTGTAGGTAGCGTAGCGAGAACAGGTAAAGCAGAAATTATTGATGATACCAGCAAGGATAGTAGGTACATTGTTGATGATAAACAACGATTTTCTGAAATATCTGTCCCAATTATTAGTGACGGAAAAGTTATAGGTGTCATAGACTCGGAGCACCATTCTAAACACTATTTTACAAAGGAACATTTAAGGACACTTAAAAATATTGCCAGTCTAGTTGCTATGCAGTTAAAAAGTGCAATTAACCTAAGAGCACGCGAAAAAGTAGAATTAAAAAACATTGCCTTATTAGATGCCTTAGGTAAAAGTAATGATGAGCTACAGGAATATGCACACATCGTATCTCACGATTTAAAATCCCCTTTACGAAGTATTGATGCATTAGTTAGCTGGATAAAAGAAGATAATAAAGGCAAGTTAGATGAGGTTACAATCCAGAATTTTGAACTCATAGAAACTACACTTGAAAAAATGGAGTTATTGATTTCAGATATTCTACTGTATTCTAGTATTGGATCAGATTCTAAAGATAAAAAAGATATAGACTTAAACGCACTTATTGAAGAACTGAAGCAGATTTTATACATACCCAAAAATATTTCCATTAATGTCATTAATACCCTGCCAACTGTTACTGGAGACAAAACAAAACTGCAACAGTTGTTTCAAAACTTAATTAGCAATGCTATTAAATTTAATGATAAAGCCAAAGGACTGATAGAAATTGACGTTAAAGAGCATAAGTCGTATTATCAGTTTTCAATTAAGGACAATGGTATAGGTATTAAAAAAGAACATCATGATAAGATATTTAAAATCTTTCATGCGCTTAATAAGAATAAAGAATCCTCAGGAATTGGTTTATCTATCGTAAAAAAGATTGTAGATCTTTATAAAGGAGAAGTTTGGTTAGAGTCTAAACCTAATGAAGACACAACATTTTTCTTTACATTTAAAAAGTAAATCATGGAACAACCCAATTTATCCTATATAGAAAACATGTCTGGTGGTGATAAAGCCTTTGAGCAAAAACTCCTAGATATTATACAAAAGGAGTTTCCAGAGGAAAAACAAGTTTACTTTGATAATATAGAAGCAGAAAATTTTAAAGAAGCCGCTGAAAATGTCCATAAACTTAAACATAAAATTAGTATTTTAGGACTCGTAAAAAGTTATGAAGTTGCTGTAAACTATGAACATAACCTCATAGAAAACAGTATAGAAGGTAAAGCAGATTTTGAATCTATTTTACAAAACATGACTGATTTTTTAAAGACCTTATAAGCCTATTTTATGAATTGTATTATTATCGATGACGAAGCTACAGCCAGAGCTATTATTAGTCAATTATGTAGTAACGTAACAAGCTTAACTGTTTTAGAAGAGTTTCCTAATGCAATTCAGGCCATAAAATATTTAAATCAAAATGAGGTTGACCTCATTTTCCTTGATATTCATATGCCAGATTTTACAGGTTTCGATTTTATTGAAACCATTAAAAATCCACCAAAAATTATATTGACTACATCAGATGCTAATTTTGCGATCCAGGCTTTTGAATATGATTGTATCGTTGATTATTTAGTAAAACCAATCACACCAGAGCGATTTCAAAAAGCAATTCAGAAAGCAGAAGCATCGCCGGTAAAAGCATCTAACAATTCAAACTCATCCGAGCATGTCGAGACCACTTCTGGTAATGACTTGTATGTGAATATCGATAGACGCTTAATAAAGATTGATATTCCTAGTATTTATTTAGTAGAAGCTAAAGGCGATTATATTCTTATAAAAACCGAAGATAAAAACTACACTGTACATTCTACATTAAAGAAGATTGAAGAGAAACTTCCTGATAGTTTATTCTTAAAAATTCACCGTTCGTACATTATCAATGTAGGCAAGATAATTGATATAGAAGACAATAGTGTATTGATAAAGAAAGATGTAATTCCTGTAAGTCGCTCTAACCGACCAGAATTAATGAAGCGACTTAATCTGCTTTAAACAAACTATCGTTTCAAAAACGCCATCCAACCTTTCACTCAGTTCAATCAACGAATTTTAAGTTTTCAAAGAAGAATCCTATCTATCTTTGAATCAATTCATAGAGTAGGTTTAAAATTGAATTAATAGCAAGACAAGGCAGGAGAACGTTCTTCTGCCTTATTTTTTTGCCGCTAATTAGAAATGCAAAAACCATTCACCGACACTTAATGGTGTTCTAACGTTATCCCTTTCAGATCAATCGAAAATCTATGGAAAAGGGGTATTCGAAGGCTAGATTTGTTTCAGAATTTAAAAATGAAACAGAATGAAAACCCAACTTTACACTTTACAAAAACAACTATTACTAATCACGGTATTAGCAATTAGTTTTATGGGTCCTGCACAAGAGGATATTCCTTTTAACTGTGACTATAATGCTTACCTATTTCAATACAATGATGTCTATGCAATAGACTTAGCATCAGGAAATTCATATTTAGTACACGAAGATGTTACTGAAGCTTCAATTAATGCAGCAGCCTATAATCCTGCTGATGGATTTATCTGGGGATCGCTAAAAAACTCTAAAGACATTGTTAGAATAGGTAAGAATTTTACAACGTCAATTTATAATGTACCACAACTTCCAGACAGTAACCGTTATGTAGGAGGTATTAGTGCAGAAGGTATGTATTACTTAAAAGGAGGAGGGATAACCTATTATAAAATTGATTTAGATCCTGAGTCTTCAAACTATATACAACACAATGCAACAGAAAACTTATCGCTAGATATTAATATCCATGATTGGGCATTTAATGCCGTAGATGGTCAGATGTATACCGTAGAAAAGAACACAAATGTTTTATACAGAATCAACCCGGACGATGGTGTTGTAACATCATTGGGTGAAGTACCAATTTTAGCAGGTAATAATTATACCTATGGAGCTGTTTATTTTGATGTAGATGGGCGTTTTTATGTGTCGGCAAACCAAACAGGGACCATCTATGTAATCCAAAATGTACAAGAAGTAAATACTTCGGCTGATATGGATTCTAATTTATTTGCCTTCGGACCCTCTAGTGCAAGTAATGATGGAGCACGTTGTCCTACTGCGCCTGTACCACAAGAAATTTGCGATAATGGTATTGATGATGATGGTGACGGATTGATTGATTGCGAAGATCCTTCATGTTCTGGTTTTGGAATGTGTGAGGTCATTGAGCCACCAACATCTGGAGGTAATGATGGTGGATTAGAAAGCAATAACAGATTATCAGAACAAATAAATACACGTAATTTTAACAGAGCAAAAACAGGATATACCTTCAATAGAAGTACTGCTCCCAGACTAATGCGTGGTTTTGAGTATGCCCAAAGAAATGCTAATAACGGCTTTACGTTACAAGACTTTATTCCTTTAGAAGTAATTGGGGAAACTGAAGCTGTAGAATCTACACCAGCGGACTTAGTAAATATTACCAATGCCACTGAGATCTATGCCGTAGATTATATGAATCAAAACACACCCTTTGCTACCATCTTAGCTTTAAAAACTGAAGATGGAGTCTACGAGCATACCAAGTATATCTGTGATCGCTTATTAGGTGCAGAATTAATTTCTGTAAATACCATGACGATTAATGAGCAAGATTTTATAAAGTCAATTATTAAAAATGTGGATGGCACTTATGAGTTTGTATTAAGCTTATCGGCAAAAGTGATTAATAATGATGAGAACTTTGCTATAGAAAGCCATTGGAACCTAGATCAGTACGAAGACAATGTTACATTCTATAATTTTCAGATATGGACTAATTCTGTCGATGATTTATACCGTTTAGGAGAAGAAGTACTGAATTTATTGAATGTTGAAAAACCAATTACGGAGTACAATAACTCAACACCACCAACGGTATTTGTAAGAAAAGGTCAGTACATTAATGGTGCTTTAGACTTACAAATTGTAAATACCAATGCTACAGAAACCGTAACATTAGATGCTGGTTACAGAACCACAGAGACCAGCGCATTTCAAAACATGAATAATACCCTAACCTTGGGTGGGCAATACATCACTAATTTAACTGTAGAAACAGGAGGGTTGTTTGATATCGGTTTTAGAATTGGTGATGGTGTTGCCACACCAGACGACGTGTTTATGTCTGATGGACCTTGGGGCATTGATGACTCGCAAGAGGGTACTGAAGTTGGTTTATACCATGTTACTGCTAATGACTTTGATTTTGAAGCCACAGATTTCCCGATTGAGCGTAATGTAGAGTTAAGAGCTACAACCAATACCTATATGGCTGCTTATAGAGCCTTAACACCAAGATTTAAAGCAGTGGATTTAACAGACTACAATACTTTAAAATTAAGTGTAAAAGGTACAGGGAATATAGAAATTGTATTTGTAAAAGCAAGCATTACCAATTGGGAAGACCAGTACAAAATGACGATTGCTTTAGGTAGCGACATGCAAGACTTTGTATTACCATTAGCAGATTTTATGAGTGCTACGGATGTAGATCCTGTATTAGATGATGTGGTAACACTAGTCTTTACTATGGTATCAGAAGATGGAACAGCAAGCTCTAAACTAATGCACTTAGAAAACTTAAGATTATCACAGGATAGTGCTTTATCGATATATGAGTTTGAAAGTGATACCAGAACACTAAGAGCGTATCCTAACCCAATGAGCTCTAAAACCACACTAGGCTTTACACTAAAACATACAGAAACTGTACAATTTGTAGTGTACGACCAAACCGGTAAGCAAATCTATCATACCAATTATAATGCTGTAGCAGGTAAAAACAGCATCACCTTTAACAGAAATAATCTAAGTACAGGCTTATATTTCTGTAAAATTGTGAGTAGTCAGTACGAGATTAATCCCTTAAAATTGATTGTTAATTAACCCTAATTAATACCTTAAGTGCAGAAGGCAAAAGCGAAAGCTTTTGCCTTTTGTTTTATATTGTAATTAAGGTTAGTAATTAAGCCACATTGAATTATCCACGTTGTTAGTTTCTATATTATTTTCCTTTATGCTCTACAATTAATCCACTCTCTGAAAAAGTAAATGTTCTTTCTTCAAATATTGATTTCATAATTAGCCAAACTTGATCAATCAATCTTAAGTTTAGGTTTTTGCTGGCATCGATTTCTATTAGCTGACCTGTTAAGATAATTTTATCGAGCTTGACAGATTTGTCAGATTGATTATTAAAGAGAAGTGCGTTAGGAATTTCAAATTGTTTAGTGATTATTTTGTTTTTTTTATTTTGGTGATTTACTTCTTTTCTAAATTCGTTCACATAGTTTAATAAGGGAACTTTTCCTTTTTTTTCTGTGATTACTGTATATTTATAATAATCCCATTCATCTTTGATTTTTATAATTTGATTATCCCCAATACTAATGTTCAATATGTGTGGCCTTGTTATAAGTATTTCGGCTTTGACCAGTAAATCTGCAAGATGTATTTCTTTAGGACTTTCAGTGAAGTCTTTTTCGTCAGCTTCTCTTAATTCAACAAGTCCAATGTTATATTCTCGTGCAAAATCAACAGCATCTTTAGTAAAACCGCTTTTTGAAACTATAACACCTTTATCTATTTGAGCATCTTGAATAGTACCTAATACCTTCATAACGGTATCTTTATTTATTTTTTTCTTTAAGTATTTGCATTCAATGGCTGTTCGGATCTGATGCACTCCGTTAGATTGCGTGGTCAAAACATCAATTTGATGAGTATTCCCTGATTTTCCAGTTACTTTGCAAGTATTTCCATAACCCAAAATTGTAACGCCAAACTCTTTACCTAACGTTTCATAAATGTATTTGGTAATAGCTTCATATTCTTTCCAATCAAGACTATTTTTTCGCATTTATTATAGATTATTTGGTTGTTTATGAATATTTTGATAATGGTCTAATAAACCGTCAGTTATGGGAAAGTTAGTAATTATTATCGAAATAAGTGGCTGATATTAGTAATTCCGAGTGGATTTGGACGTAGTAGAATCTGACGTAATTTTTTAAGTTATCAATTACCTTTTATGTCGAAATCATTGTAATTTGATACTGTATATTATTTAATTCGATTAATTCTTCTTTTACCTCTAAATTTGGTTCAGAGGAGTTGAACCTTGCAAAATAGATTATCCCTTTTGTAATATTTGTAGCTTGCATATAAATCAAGACTTGATTGAATATGTTCTTTTCGATTGAACCTCTAGCTTTTAATCTTTTGAATTCTACTATAATAGGATCATTATCTACTTTTATTATAAAATCGGGTCTAATACTTTGTCTTCCAATTGAGATTTTTGGCTCACGTTGAATCTCAATATTTTTGTCTATTGAAGTAATGAATGCGTGGAAAAGACCAATTATTTCAAACTCTTTAATATCATTTCCTTTTTCAAAAATACTTTCTCCATTTAATTTTGAAAAGTCATTGATTAATTCAATCAATTTTGTTGTCGATTTTTTTGTTTTAGATTCTATTATTTTCTTTGTTTTTTCTATAATTTCTTTATGAATTTCTATCGTTTTTTGTTGTTCATTGTATGCTAATTTTTCTTGAATCTGGTTCAATAATAAATGAACAAAACTAGTAACGGACATCAGAGCAATGAATGCTTCATTATTATCAAAAAATAATTTGTAGTCGTGAGTAGATTTATTTCTCCACTCTTGTCTATAATTTTTGAATAGTTGCAAAACTCTTTCTCTAAAAACATCGTTGCTTTCAAAATATTTCTCAATGTCGTTTGGTGTTTTTCTGGAAACTTCTTCTTGATTTTTGTCTGCTAAAACTTTATATGATTCTTTTAAGGCTCCCTCATAAGCCTGATTACTTCTGTAAATTACATCATTAAAAAAATAATCATCGTTTTTACCTTGATTATAATAAAATTCAGCTCTTCTTATATGAACAAGTATTGAATCTAAATATTGAGAATTATCAATTTTTTTGATTGATTCAATTTGTTTTTCAATTTCGTTTAGTACGTTCATATCTGGTTGATGCTAACTCGTAATATCACTATAAATATAACCAATTAGGACCATTAACAATAGATAACAAAATAGCTAAAGAAAAGTGTTTACTTTTTACCCAAAACCCACTTAAAACGTAACCCAATCTCAGTAAAGGTAAATCCAGCAGCAGTCGCAGAGGCAATATTACTATGTGTGCCATAGATATTGAGTAAACTACGTTCAGAGAATTTGTAACCAAAGGCACCTTGTAATCTATAAGTCGTTTGTTTAGGGTCGTCTTCTATAAATTGGTAACCAAAGGCACCAGTGACATTATAAAACCACTGGTTGGGTTTTGCAGTCGCTTCATCTTTTATCAAATTTACAAAAACCTCATAGGCATTAAATTTCTCAGGGCTAAAGTAAATCGTTGGTACCTGGTCTTTAAAGGTGATGTATTGGTAGTTTACACCCACCTTAAGATTTGGTTTTGGTAAGAGGTTATAATACAATGAGGTAAATACTAAGTTTCTGGTATTACCATCATTTTGTGCTGTGTGCATCAATTGCGTGTACCAACCTAAGTTAACATTGGTGCTTAAGTTATAGTTAGCGTAATAGTTATTCTGTACCAACTCTCTATCTAATAAATCGGCATTAAAACTTTCTACCTGGCGTTTATAACCCATAGCTAAGGTTTGTAATTTAAAGGCTTTAATAGTAAAAGACAGATCTGTTAAGAGTTGCGTATAATCTGTACTTTCTGCTTTCGCAGAGGTTAATCCTGCAGTACCTTTAAAAGTGATATTTGGCACCACTTGGTAAGCCAGTCCTAACGACAAGTTATTAGAATTGGCTGTATTATTGGTTATGGTATTGTTTGTGGTTCTATAGTTATAGTTTCCTAATAGACTCAATCGTCGAGATAATGGATAAGTGACGTTAGTATTAAAGGTATAGGCTTTATTATCTCCATTGTCAAACGTATGCGAGGCTTTAGAGTCTAAGCTTGGGCTAAAGTTGACGTTCATTATATTAATAAAGTTCACCGCATCTTTTTGGTTGTTATAAAACTTAAGCGTGTTTTTTGCTGAGGTGTAAGCTTCATCAAAACGACCTAAAGCTTTTAAGACATTAGCTTTACCCAAGTTACCATCAAAAGAAGTACTATCGTTAGCTAAGATTTGGTTGTAATCGGCTAAACTTTGTTTAAAGTTGCTCTTATAAATGTTTAAAGTGGCACATAAAGCTAAGACCCAATTTTGGTTTGGGTAATCCGTGATCAGTTGGTCTATTAATGTTTGAGCTGTTTTATATTTTTTATTCCAGATTAAGGCTTGGGCATAGCGCTCTGTAGTTTGCTGTGCAATAGTAGCTTCCGTAGCATCTGTTATACGTTTATAGGCTTCCGTACTCAAATCTAATGCTTGCTTTTCTTTTCCTTTGAGATGAGTTACTAAAGCGAGTCCGTTTAAAGCTTGTGTTTTATGTTCTGGCTGCTCAGCTAATCGTTTGTAAGTGGCTTCTGCTTGGTCTAACTTTTCCCAAATCAAATACAGATTAGCAAGATTTAAAAGCGTGTCTTTGTCATCACCAAACAACTCAAGGTTCTTGGTTAAAAGCATTTCGGCCTTATCATACTGCTGTGCTTGTTGGTTTTGGTAGGCATAACCTAAATAGATGTACTTTTTTGAGGTCAGCGCATTTGGGTTTCCTGGTGACACCTCCAAGGCTTTATTGATATAAGTTAATGCAGCTTCATACTCCTTTAAATTAGATAGTGTATTGGCAAAACCTAATAAAGCGGCAAAGCTATTTGAGTTCTCAGTCACTAAATTCTTATAATAGGTTTTGGCTTCAGAGAAGTTATTATTCCATAATAGAGATTCTCCGTAGTTTAACTTTACTTCATAGTCATTGGGATAGTCTTCTAGCAGTTTTGTAAATACGCGTTGTGCTGTTTCTGTCTTTCCGTTTAATCCTATAGCACGTCCATAACATAGACGAGCAGTTTTATTGTTTGGATGGTCTTTTAATATAGTTGTAAAGAATTGTTCTGCTTTAGCGTACTGACCAGTTTCTAAATAGGTGAAACCGTCTTGCATGTTCTGTGCAGATACCTGTAATACAAATAATGTTATAGTAATGGTAATAATAGATTTTAAGGTCTTCATAACTGTTGTATTTAACTATTTGCAAGTTACGGACAGGTAGTGCTTCATTCATCTACAGCAAACGACCATCCGTCGAAATAGAACGCTCATACATGGAAATACTGAGGATATTTACGTCAGAATTGAACGAATAACCATTTAAAAATTAAAACATTATGGCACTTACAATTAAAGAAAATAACGGAGAATTTTTAGTAGAAGGAGCAATCAATGCATCAACGGTGAAGCACTTTCAAAACCACTGTGAAATCTTATTAAATGCATTAGGTGATTTAACTCTTAACATAGAAAACGTTACTGAAATAGATAAAAGTGGATTACGCGCTTTAAAAGCTTTATATGATATTGCCCTCAACTATAATAGAAGTTTCTATATGGTTGGATTAGGTTGCAAAGAGATCTATGATGAATTTAGATTTACTGAAGCGGCAGCATAAAAAGGTACATTAAGATAACAATGAATGTCATGCAAGCATTAGCCACATTAAAGTCGAGAAAATTAACACCAGAGCAATTATTTATGGTAAGTGTTCTGGTTGTTAATGGAGGTAATTATTTGTACAACCTTATTTTGGGTCGTATACTTGGACCTGCTCAGTTTGCTGATGCTGCAGTACTCATTACATTTTTATTGGTGCTTTCTTTTATTGCCATGACATTTCAACTGGTAACTGCAAAGTTTTCAGTCTTATTTGAGCATAGCGTATTTAAAAGTTTTATCACTAAAGTATATCAGCAAGCTCTTGGAGTAGGAGTACTTTTAGGATTACTTATCATTGTATTTGCATCACAGTTACAAGAGGTGTTTAATACATCATCCGCAAGTATGTTTGTGATATTTGGCTGTGGCGTCCCACTTTATTTTTTAATGAGTGTTAATCGTGGTACATACCAAGGCAAAAAAGCATATAAATCTTTGTCGATTACCTATCAAGGTGAAATGCTGAGCCGTTTATTCATCACTCTTAGTATTATTCTACTATTTGGTATTAAATCGTCTTGGGTTATAGCTACTGGGATTTTATTATCCTTTGTATTTGGATTGTTCCCATTTAAAGTGAAGCAAATTAGCTTTAATAAGCTATTGCCATTAGAGAAGACCTACAGCAAGCAAATTAAACGTTTCTTTTTATTAACAGCTTTTTACGAACTCACACAGATTATTATAAACAACAGTGACATCTTATTGGTGAAACACTATTTTGAATCCTACGAAGCAGGTTTGTATGCCTCATTAGCATTGATAGGACGTATTGTATATTTCATAGCCTGGATGTTTGTGATGTTGCTTTTACCAGCTGTGGTAGAATTGCAAAAGGAAGGTAAGGAAACAGCAACAGTATTGTTTAAATATGTAGGGTATATCACTGCAATTTCTGCAATAATTGTGTCGGTATGCTTAAGTTGTCCAGAGTTTATTATAAAACTATTATTTGGTGAAGCTTATATTGCTATGGCACCTTTATTATGGAAATATGCCATTGCCACATCAATGTTTGCCATCTCAAATATATTTGCCTATTACTACTTGTCTTTAGATAAATATGTGCCAGTGATTATCTCAGGTGTTTTCGGAATGTTACAAATGGTTTTAGTGGTGTTCTTTCACGATAGTTTAGGTGAGGTAGTACATATGCAAATTGTAGCTATGGCATTATTACTAGTTATTCAATTACTGTTTTTCAAAGGTGAATCATTATATCATAAAAGGTCTAATCTAAAGTAAGATACCATTCGTCTACACTTAAAAGTAGCCCATCTAAAGTCAACAGTTTTTATCCTTTATTAAGCCCAAATTTGTACTGTAAACAAAAAATAATATTTAAAAAACATAGATCATGAAACTAGCAATCGTAACGGCATATCCTCCAAGTAAAGTCACTTTAAACGAATATGCATACCATTTAGTAAAGCAGTTTAGACAACACCAAGATGTTACAGAATTAATCTTGTTAACTGATAAAACTGAAGGAGACAAAGATATAGAATTTACAGAAGCAGGATGTAAGGTTACTGTGAAAGAATGTTGGACATTTAATAGTTATAAAAACATCGTTTCGGTAACAAAAGCAATTAACCAAACAAAGCCAGATTCAGTATTATTTAATCTTCAGTTTATGAAGTTTGGAGATAAGAAAGTGGCTGCTGCCTTAGGGCTTATGTTGCCTTTAGTATGTAAGTTAAAGAAGATTCCTAATGTTGTTTTATTACACAATATCTTAGAGGAAGTAGATTTAGGAAATGCAGGTTTCACATCTAATAAACTCATGCAAAAGATTTACGGATTCATTGGCTCGACGTTAACAAAGTTAATTTTAAAAGCCGATACAGTTGCTGTTACAATGCAGAAGTACGTTGATATTTTAGAAGATAAATATGGTGCTAAAAATGTAAAGCTAATTCCGCACGGCACCTTTGAAATTCCAGAAGAACCAGACTATAATTTACCAAAAGGTCCATTACAGATTATGACTTTCGGAAAATTTGGAACCTATAAAAAAGTGGAAGGCATGATTGAAGCTGTAGAGATGGTTAGAAAATCTACAGGTTTAGATTTAGAAGTGGTCATAGCAGGTACTGATAATCCAAATGTACCTGGTTATTTAGAAGATGTAAAAGAGCAATATAAGTACATACCACAGGTGCGTTTTACAGGTTATGTTGAGGAAGAAGATGTACCAGTCATTTTTAACGAAAGCGCTGTTGTTGTTTTTCCTTACACCTCTACAACAGGAAGCTCTGGTGTATTACATCAAGCGGGTAGTTATGGTAAAGCTGTAGTAATGCCAGATTTAGGAGATTTAGCTTTGTTGGTACAAGATGAAGGCTACAGAGGAGAGTTTTTTGAACCTACAAGTATAGAAAGTTTAGCATTAGCCATAGAAGTTTTAGTGACTAATGAAGCACATCGACAGAATATCGCAAAAGAAAATTATAAAGCAGCTACTGCACATCCAATGTCTCAAATAGCAGAGATGTACATACAAACATTTAAACAAATTATAGAACGAAAGCGCGTTGTTAGCCCCTTAATTAATAGCAACACTAACACGCACGAAGTTATTCTTTAGTTGAGATATACTTAAACGAAGGCTTTTTAATCCCATTTTCGTCTATAAATCCAAAATGCTTTTGCGCATTTTGGCGCCAAGGAAGTCGCCCAACGACTTCCTTTGGTATTTCTGCAAAGTCATAAAGTGTCCATGCCATAAACTGAATATCGTTTTCTGAAAAAGTAGTTTGCATAGATTGATGATAATCTTTTTGATCGTCATCAGAATTACCAAAAGGATTCCATAACCCACTGTAAGAAGACAGTCCATATTCTGTTAGCACAATAGATTTGTCTTTTATTTTAGATTGCAACGAAGTATAGGCTTCTGAAAGTTTACTGACATCTTCATAGTAATGGAAGGATATAAAATCTAACTTTTTATTTAACAATGTCGCACTGCTAGTATTAGACCAGCCGATTGTAATTGGATGATTGGGGTCTTGCGATCTCACAAAGTCAATCATTTTGTCTAACCAGGCTATGACCAAATCTTCGGTTCGTTTTTTAAAGTCAAGATTCGGTTCGTTTTTTATGTCCCATCCTAATAAAGCGTCGTGCGACTTTAAGGCATTGACCACAGATTTCGCATGGCGTTGCGTTAAGGTCCAATCTAAGACCGAATAATCACCATAGAAATCAAAAAGGGACACTAAAACTTTAAGATTATATGTTTCAGCAAGATCTAATACAGCAACTAACTTTTCTAATTTAACTTCTGAGACATTAGACTTTCCGAAGTCGTCATAAGGCACAAAAACTCTAATACTATTTAAACCACTATCTTTTATAATCTTTAAATCTTTAGCAATGGTTTCACTATCAAAATTATCACCATACATATCCCAAGGTGTTGCTTGCGGATAGTAATTAATGCCTTTGATATTAGAAACAGCAATTGGGTTGAGCTCTGCTTCAGGAGTATAAGGTTCACTTTTTATACGAACCAAATGTCTTATTCTCCAAAAGCCATCTTCTAATAATAAGGTGACTTTATAAGTGGATTTTTCATTGACTTGGGCAACAAGTGTCTCATTGCTAAAAATTCTTTTATATTCAATAACATCGTGATCTGTTAGTACCGCTAACTGCCCATCTTCACTAAAAAATTCTAATGTAGGATAATGTGCTAATGTGGTGGCTTCAATAAACGTATTGCTTTCAGAGTTAATCGAAATAACATTTTGAATATTTAACTGCGCACTTTTAGTGTAAAAATCATCTATACCAGTCATAGTATTGGTCATATAGGCCACATGTTTTACATACCAGGCATCTAAGTAATTGTCTTCAATAGCCTTAAGGTTTTCCTCATCCATAGATCGTCCTTCATTTGCTAAAGGTGCCCAAGTTAATTCTGGTGAATATTGGTCTATTTGTTTTACTCCTGTGTGTAGCATAGTGCTACGATCTGCACCAGTATTGAGATAAGAGAAAATGGCAGCTATACCATAAATAACTAATGCTATGATAAGAACATAACTTATTAAAATGAGACTTCGTAATATGGTTTTGTTATTATTCATAGATTAGATTTGGAAATGATTTTGTGAGCCCGGCAGCTTTAATTTCAACAGTATAAGTGCCTTTTGGATAACGGTCTGATTTTAATTTAAAACTAGCAAAACCATTTATACTTTGTTCTATAATTTGATGTTCTAATTTTCCAGCTTTATAAATATTTAGATATACATTAAGGCCATCTGGGATATACTGTTGCATAAAACTTTGAAGTGGACCAACAGTGATTAATCTATTGTTTTTAGAAAATGAAACTTCAAAATCTGAAATAGCTTGCTCATAATTTAAAGCTATGGGTTCGCTATTAGCCATACCTTCAATATAAGCTTTAATAGTCCACAGCTCTTCATGGTCTGGATGTAAAATTTTAGCTGTAGCTATGCCGTCTATGGTGGTTCCAGAAGTTGATGCTTTATAGCCTAATTGGTTTGTAATAAAAAAGGTTACAAATGTACCGTCGCTAACAATATTATTAAAGCGATCTTTAATGACAGACGTTTTAAAAGTAGTTATTTGGTTACCGTCAGCATAGTTATGAATACGATCGGCAGAAATTGAAAAATTTGTAGGAATGGTAGGCATAACGTTGACGTCAAATTCTTTAGAATTTAGACCTAAACATTCTGTGTTTATGAGGATGCGACCACGTTTCTCATAGGAGTATAAATTTTTATAGCCGAAGCCATGTTTCGTATAAATATAATCTATTACTTGCTGTTCTAAGAACTGATGCTTTACAGCAACTTCTGTACTGTCAATAATCGGATTATCTAAATCATCTGTTGGTATAGAGACTAGCATGGTGTAATCGGTACCTCCAGCTTCAATGCTTGGTGGACCAATATAGGTTTCTGTTTTTTCTATTTCTGATTTAGGTAATATTTTAATCTGACCAGCATGTAGTTTCTTGTCTGATCGTAATTCCCAATTTAATGTTCCGGATTTATTAGATATAGATTCTGGAATTTTAAAATTCAAAGTTGTATCCAATTCTGGTTTTATGATAATGGACCCATAGCTATTTGAACAATACAAAAAGACATTGCTGTTACCATTATACTTAAACTTAATTGTAATGGCATCCCCTGCAGTATAGATTGATGAATTAGAGGTCAAAGTATAGTCATTGTCTTGATAATCTTGTTTGAGACTAATACCAACAAATATTGAGGCTACTATAGTTAATGATATGTATAAATACTTTAATGACATTAGTTAGGATTACCAATGTATGTATTGGTTTCGAGTTTTATAAATTTATAATTAGAATGATTTATGGGTTGTAATTCTTCATTATTATGATTAATAATACGATCTGAAACAATCTTATCAGAGATATGTTCATTTGGGAGTCCATTGACAAAGCAATTACTCATATTTCCAGAAATAACCTGAAATTTATCAAGGTCTAATACTTCATATTGAAAAGCTTGCTTTCGTTGTTGACGAATTCCTTTTTTTACGAATAAATGATCAACCCAAACTAAATTCTTGTTAGTGTCATAATAGGATATCAGTAATTGTGGGATGGTGACTTCTTCTGTTCCACTATTAAATAAGTTTCCAGAAATCCGCTTACTGTTAATCTCAGAAATTGAGACTGTTGTACTCTTAAATAAATCCGAACCCGAAACATTTCCAGCAGCTTGTAGATTAAATTTAGTGGGCTGCTCTTCTAATTCTACTGGTGTAAATTCACCTGGATTAAAGGTCTTAGGTATGGAATCTTTCGTTTTAGACCAAGCAATACCTTCAAAATTTATGCGAAACGAACTTACTTCTTTAGGCATCAATTTATGCTTTACGTGATATTTAGCATTGTAAGTGGCTAAGGCTTTGTTATCATCATTATATAAAGTACCCTTTAACACAATATCAGCTGGAACATTGTCTATATTATGAACTTCACCAATAATGGCATAACTATTCTCTAGCTTCACCAACTTAGCGGTAAGAATTTCGAGCACAGGTTGCTTTAATACATCTTCATGGTGAGTTTGCTCCGTAGTTATGCGTCGTCTTCCTTGATTAAAGTAATTGGTTCTATTACTTGCATATAATTGGTCAGGGGGTAAGTCGGCTGTGATATCTTCGGGTTCTAAATACCATTTGCCATCGACCTTAGTAAGTGATCTGTAGTACGTTTTATGTATTTTTTCTAATGGTGTAATCCAATACGTATTCACTTTTACACTTGCTAGATGATCAGTTTTACTAATGATTTCGGTATCAATAGCATCTAGTTTAGCATAGGAACTCAATAAACCATCAGTAACGGAAACTTCTAACATGTACTGCGCAATGGTTAAACTACTGTTAGGATTAATTAAACTATGTGCTTTCTCAAACTCTTTAAAGTCTAAAGCATCGTAATATGCTAGCACAGCATTCTCTGGAGAATGATGCGATTCATTTTTAACATAGAATTGATATATCCCAAATCCAATGGTTAGTACTAAAATGATTGACCAAATATGTGAGAAGTTTAGAAGACCTTTTGAAAAAATAGAATAGTCATTCTTAAAGTTCAAATATACAGGTAAAGGCTTAAGTTTACTTTTTAATCCCCTAATTAAAAGGGGTTGTATATTTAATAAAAAGGCAATTAAAACCATTAGAAAAGGAACAATTCCCCAAAGTAATTTTTGCCATGTACTGACATCATCTTTAGGTAAAATAGAAGATAAAGGAGGTATATTTAGTTTCTCCCAAACCATGATGCCATTTTCGAGTTGCCTTAAGCGTTGCCATCCACAGAAGTATAAAATAGGGTCATAGAATTTATCATTAGAAAAAATATATTTTAGATTATACTTCTCAGGTGTGGATAAGAATTGCTGTAATGAACCAATACCTTCGATACCTTTAAATTTTGAATTTTCTAAGCGTTCAATTGGTCTTGTAGTAAGTTCAGGTAGACGTCTTGCTGAATGGTAGTTTCCATCAACAGACATAGCATTAGTTTGTGCAGACAGCCACGCCATTTGATCGCCAAACCCTAAGGTCATATACCTCCATTGATCATGTTGGTCCTGATTAAGGAAGTTAACTATAGGAAGCATCTTTATTTTCTGTGGTTGAGATGGTTTAAAGTAGCTAAGGCTCATGGTAAAAATGACCATTAATAAAACTAGACCAGCTAAAATGCCACCAATAATACGATGGTAGACAGCCCCAAATTTTGATTGTATTAAAGTCTTTAAATCTCCTTCTACAAATCTGTATGTAAACTCACCAAATAACGGTAAGGACATTATTGATGCCCAGAATGTAAACCTATCTAAAGTCAAAATATTGAAAGCTGCCTCACCAAGAACTAATTTTGGAATAGGAGTGGTGCCACCAGTCCCCAGAATAAATAAGATACTAATGGACAGACCAAAGAACAGATAACGTTTGCTATAAAACCTATAAAATATATATGGTAAAAGAATTAATAAAATGCCCCAAGGGATTAAAAAGAACACAAGTCCAGATGAAGTGATTTCTAAGAAATGATCTCTCGATCCATGTGGAATTGGTACTTGGGTAATAGGATTGTTTTTAGAGTTGATCCAGTAAGGAAGGATACACCCAACTATTATGACCAAAGAGAGTAAGCCAAAGCTTATAATGCGCTTAAATAATTTTATAAAACTATTTAAGAATAATCTTATTGTCACCGCTTTTATGGATTGTACTCCCTCTCTAGTATGATCCATAATCACCATGCCAATTAATGGAAAAATAAAAAATACCATTCCGAAAATAGGTGTAACATGATGTGAGGTTACTGTGACTGCTATTAATGAGAGCGAAGTAGCTAAATAACGTGGTCTTTCGGTTTTAAGCCATAAGTAAATTTCAGGTAATGAATGCATTAAAACAGAAATACCAATAATACTTGGTAACTGTCCAAAGATGTGTAATGTTTCAATAAAGGAAGATGAAAATACAGCCAATATAGAAGCGTAACCAGCAACGGCTCTATTTGAAGTTAATAATAAGGAAAACCTATAAACGCCAGTTATGAATAAAACAATACCGATTAGTGCAATACTGAATAAACCAAATTTGAGTCCACCAATAAAAGATAGTACTGCAATGGATTGATGTACTAATGGAGGATAGCTCATTACTGTAAAGCCAGTATACCATTTATAATTCCATGGTTCAAACCAGCTATTGGCATAATGGTCAGCAAAAAACAAATGGATTAGTGCATCATAGGTTGTCTCTAATGTGAAAAATATAGAAGCACCATGAAAAGCAATTCCTGTTAGAAGCGCTATAATTAAATATTTGTTCGAGGCATTTTTCATTTAAATCATTGATAATGTCATCAATAGTGTAAAGATATATAATTTAAATACTGGTGTTCATTTTATTCAACTACAGTAATCAACCATTCGTCTACACTAAATACTCGGTTAATCTAAATTCAAATTTTAAAGACGTCATCTCATGTACTTTTGAATAGTAAATAATGACAAAAATCAATTATTATGAAAGTTTTAGCCATAGATGATCAACAATTAGTATTACTTCCTTTAGAGAAGCGATTAACAGATTTAGGATATGATGTTAAAATAGAAACCGATGCTAAAAAAGGATTAGAAGTATATGATTCTTTTAATCCAGATCTAGTAATAGTAGATATTAATATGCCAAATATATCTGGTTTCGAGATCATCACTCATATCAGAATAACTAAAGCATCTGATACTCCTATAATGATTCTATCTGGAAATACCCTTGATGATAATATCACTAAAGCATTTGAATTGGGTGTAAATGATTACATGAAAAAACCATTAAGCCTCAATGAAATCTGTGCAAGAGTAAAGCGATTAATTGGAGCTCCAGAAGTAGGTATTGAGTTAGAAGCTGAAAGCAACATTATGATTCAGCAACGATGCGTTGGTGTTGTGATTCCATGTTATAATGAAGAAGAACGTTTGTTGAGCGATGAATTTTTAAGTTTTGTAAACCAAAATTCGGGATACCATTTATGTTTTGTAAATGATGGAAGTAAAGACAATACTCTTCAAGTTTTAAAAAATTTACAGAAAGGTAGAAAAGACTTCATTACTGTATATGACTGTGAAAAGAATGGCGGAAAAGCAGAAGCTGTAAGACTTGGGATGCTACATATGGCTCAAAAAGATGATTTGGATTATATCGGATTCTTAGATGCTGATTTATCTACTGATTTGGCTGATTTTGATGATTTAGTAAAGACAATTGAGAACTCTAATTTTAAAATTGTTAGTGGTTCTCGTATTTCGAGAATGGGTGCAAACATAACAAAGGAGTCCGCCCGAAAAATTATCAGTTTAACCATAAATTTTATTATTAGAAAAATCCTTTCTATGGACTTTAAGGATACGCAATGTGGTGCAAAAATCTTTCAAAAGGATGTTATTGAAATTGCATTTAAAAAGAAGTTTGTGACTCAATGGATATTTGATGTTGAGATCTTTAAAAGAATGGCTATTCATTATGGCCTCAATAAAGCTAAGACAATGCTTTGCGAGCAACCTCTTAAGCGATGGATACACGCGGATGGTTCTAAATTGTCTATGAACGATTCTTTAAAAATCGTGATGCAGTTGGCTCAAATAGCTTGGGTTTATAGAAGAAAAAAACATGTGCTTAATTACACAGTTAACAACAAGCTAGAGATTATTTAATAACAGAGACTATTTAAAGATGAATATAGGTGTGATTATCATATTTCATAACAACGCGATTGATATAAATTCTAAAATATTTATTGAAAATATTAAGTCAACGAACCATATTAAAATGTGTTTTGTTGATAATGAAAGTAAAGATGAAACTTTAGAGAAACTCATAGAAATTAAAGAGACATGTACAACCAAAGTTTCAATTGTGGAAATAAAAAAGAAAGTGAATAGAGAGTTGGCAAAACGAGCAGGTGCCAGATTTATGTTCAATGATTTTGACCTAAAACATCTTGGCTTTATAGATGCCAATACTTTAATAGAACAAAAGTATAATATCAATGAGATAGTAAATTCTCTATGTGCGGAAAAAGATGAAATCATAGCGTTCGATAAAAATATTAAGAGTAGACAACGCATCAAGTCAACCTTATACAAAAGTATTTTTTCGCTCTTAGATTATTTTAAATCCCAAGATTCGAGTAACAATAAATTCAAACAGTCAATTCTTTAAAAAAATAAACTATGAAAGTATATCCAATAAAATTTAGTCCAATATTAAAAGAGAAAATCTGGGGAGGTGAAAAACTCTCTAAGGTTTTAAATAAAGACACGACATTACAAAATGTTGGAGAAAGTTGGGAAATATCGGGAGTAGAAGGAAACATATCTGTAGTTTCAAATGGCCTGTATAAAGGTAAGTCTATAAATGATTTAATAAAAAAATTTAAGGGTGAATTTCTCGGTCATAAAATAATAGAAGCTTTTGGAGAGAACTTTCCATTACTTATTAAATTTTTAGATGCAAAAACTAACTTGTCTGTTCAGGTACATCCAGATGATAAAATGGCAAAAAAGCATCATAATTCATTTGGGAAGACTGAGATGTGGTATATTATGGATAGCGATGAAGATGCAGAAATTATTTTAGGATTAAAAAAGATCAATACAGATCTTTTAGAATCTATTAGTGCAGACAATGTTAATGACGTTTTTAATAAGGAAAAAGTAAAACAAGGAGATAGCTATTTTATACCTGCAGGAAAAATACATGCTATAGGTGCTGGTGTTTTAGCTGCAGAAATTCAACAAACAAGTGATATAACTTATCGTGTGTATGATTGGGATAGAGAAGATGATAAAGGATGCAAAAGAGAATTACATACATATATGGCTCAAAAGGCGACAAAGGTTTTTCAATCTAATGGAAAGTGTAAGTACAACTTAAAAGAACAAAATACTAGTAATCTAGTTGATTGCGATTTTTTTACCACTAATATTTTTAATGTTAAAGGGTTAAATCAAAGAGATTATACAGCCAGTGAATCCTTTGTGATATTCATGTGCGTTGAAGGTAAAACTCAAATTAATATTGATGGTTATAGCGAGTTTATAGCAAAAGGTGAGACTATTTTGGTACCAGCAAATTGTGAGTCAGTTGTTTTTAATGCCCAGAATGCTAAATTGCTCGAAGTATATATAAAACCTTCAAATTCAGATACTAAAAAAATAGCATCTTAAAAATGAAGGTATACTAGGTTAGTACTCTTATCTTTGTTGGTATGTCTTTAGAAAAACAACTTCAACAACGTAGTAATAATCAATGTGAATTATGTGATATTGATGAAAACCTATCGGTTTATAAAGTGCCAGATATTAAGGAAAATGGCTTAGATACAACTTTATACGCATGTAGTACTTGTGTTGATCAAATGAACGATTCGGATAAGATTAATGCCAATCACTGGAGGTGCCTTAATGATAGTATGTGGAGTGAACATGATGCAGTTAAGATTATGGCCTGGAGAATGCTCAATCGTATTAAAGCAGATTGGCCACAAGATTTACTAAGCATGATGTATTTAGAAGACGACACTTTGGAACTCGCAAAAGCTTCTGGAGATGGTGAAGATGATGAAAACAAAATTGTACATAGAGATGTTAATGGTGTTGTTTTAAAGCATGGTGATTCTGTTGTCTTAATAAAAGACCTTAAGGTAAAAGGGTCTAGTATGGTGGCTAAACAAGGTACAGCAGTACGAAATATAAGATTAGATCATGAAAATCCTGAGTACATAGAAGGTAGAGTTGATGGCCAGCAAATCGTTATCATCACGCAATATGTAAAGAAAATTTAAGATGTTAGAAATTAGACCAACTTGCGAAAACTGTAACAAGAAATTACCTTATAATTCTAATGAGGCTATGATCTGTACGTTTGAATGTACATTCTGTAAAGATTGTGTAGTGCTTTTACAAGAAGTTTGTCCTAATTGTGGTGGTGGATTTGAAAAACGACCAATACGACCAGAGAAACTCTTGAAGAAATATCCTGTGTCTACAACCATAATTCATAAGCCAGTTGATTTAGAAGCGCATCTCAAGAAACTACAATCTCAATAGTTTTAGTTTCTTACACTGTATGTGGTTGTAAGTGTGTTGTTTATCGAAAAAATAAACAGACTTTTTCGCATAATCCAATCTAAATTACCATTTGTCGATTTTATAATTGTACAAAAATAATATGTTAGATATTGTGGTCATCCCTCTAATTAATAGCACCAAAGTTTACTGATTAATAGCCCTAAATTAGTATGAACGAACATTATTTATTATGGATTTACAGATTACCAACTACAACAACCGTTTTCAGATAAAAGGAACTTTAAACAAGTTGAATCTTAAAACGTTTAATGCACACTTTTCTAACATCTTTGATAAGCTAGACGATATTCTATTAGACATAGAAAGCGTTGAAAGCATTGATAGAGCTGGTGTAATGGCATTAGCAAGATTGCATAATGAATCTATTACAAAATCTAAGCGATTATCAATTATAGGCTTAGGTTGCAAAGAATTGTACGATCATTTTAAAACACAAGAAAATACAACTGTAGCTGCATAATTGCAGATGATATAAGACTTAAAATAAAGTGTTTCCGACTAGTGTTTTTCGTGACAGATTAATACTCTCGGAAACACTTTGTACTTTTATATATTTAACAAGACATATCGGCCACAATTTTCCATTCTCCATTTATCTTTTTAAAGATAATTATAAAGACACCATCGGCATTCCCAATATCTCGTTTTAAGTGATACTCTCCCATAACCCAGTAGTTATCACCTTCAATTTTAGATATATCATTAATCACAAAACTTAGAGTGCCACTTTCTGCTTTTGTGGAATAGTTTTTTTTATAGTTATTTAGGGTTTGTTCCCAACCTTTAGTAAGTCCGTTGCTTCCATAAAATTTAAGAGAATCGCTTTTCCAATAGCCTTGCATAAAACCTTTAAGATCATGATTATTCCACGCCATTTCTTGTCGCTCCATGACTAATCTAATTGCGGCTTCTGCTGCTTCAATATTTGTAGGTTGTTGGATGGATTCATTACGAATATCCGCCTTTACACTAATACAACTTGTAAATAAGACTAAAAGTAAAAATTTATAAATGGTTTTCATAAGATTGAATTTAATTCAATCTTAAAAATAACAACTATTATCTAAAGCACACCTTTTTGCTTTTTCAAAAACGCATCAGCCTGATGTTGCATTAATTCGCGTGCTTTTTTTCGCTTGTAGTTCATTACCTCTTCTTCATCAGCGATTTCGGTATAAACCTTATTGTTAATGTCATTATCGGTTTTAACTAGTAGTTTGCGTTCTGCTACTTGTTGCATGGTCCAACTTTTAACTGTGGTCTCTTGATCTTCTAACTTAAAGTCAAATTCGCCTTTTGGTGATAATAATTTAGCAATGATTGGAGAGGTTTCAATGGCTAAGAATAATAAAAAAATAAAGAATGAAGGCAACCAAGGTAGTTTACCTAAAGCATTAACACGAGCCATTAAACCATCAAAGTTATCAATAACGGGTTGTGATTCTGCAACATTGGTTTTGTAATCTCCTTGTAGCGCAATAATTTCACTTTCTAGGGTTGTGATTTTAGCTTTATTATCAGTTTTGAGTTGTTGCAATTCTGCTAAAGCAGCATCGTGCTTTTCGCGTTTTTCTTTATAAACAGGTCCTTTACCCAATTTCATAGTGCCCGATGTACCTTCTGCTTCAGTGATATAAGTGTCGTAAAGTGCATTGACTTCAGTTTCCTTGGTGTCAATTTGTGTTTGTAGACCTAAGATTTGGTTTTCTAAATCAGCAATTTTAGGATTAAACTGTTGTGCAATCTGGTTTTGGTTGGCAAGGGTTAAATCATTCTTCTGCTCTAAAAGGACTTGATTGATTTCCTTTTCAAAAATCTTTAACTCCAAAGGTTTAGAAATAACTACAGCAATAATTATAGCTAGAAAAATTCTTGGAGTTGCCTGTAGAATTTCGTCTAAAACATTATCACGTTTTTTTATAGTAGAAACGATATAACGATCTAAATTAAAAATGAGTAACCCCCAAATTATGCCAAAAAATATTGAAGTAAATAGATTGTCAAATACTGTGTAAAGTGCATAACTTGAGGCAATAGCAGCCATTAAAGCTGTGAAAAATACTGTTGCTCCAATACCTGCATATTTATTTTGTTCACCAATGGAACAGTCGTTTAAAATATCGGTGTCCGTTCCAGAACATAAAATGAAGAATTGCTTTAACATGATTGATTGTTTTGATTGATAGTATATTAGAACGTCAAAACTATGACTTTGTTACATAATTTAATAAAAAAAGCCTCAATTAGTGAGGCTTTTTATTTGAATTTTGAGTGTCTTAGTTTTTTGGTTTTTCTTTTACCTCAATCAACACTGGCTTTTTAGAAATATAAACCAAAGGTTGTTTGGTATCTGTCTTTTGTGCTTTTACATTTAGTTTAGAATTGTTTTTTAATAATTCAATGGCTTTGTCAGAAGAAATAGATTTCCCTTCATTAAAAAACTTAGCATTTGTCTTTGCCATTCTAATTACAAAATCCAAAGTAGATTCTGGTGCTGGCGGAGGCGGTGGAGGTGGTGGGGCCTCAACAAGCTCGGGAGTTGGGATTTCTTTAACTTCTACAACTTTACCATCCTTAGTTTTCATTTTCATAACCTTTGGAGGTGAAGGTGGCTCTACCTCTTTAATCTCCTTTACTTTGTATTTTGGTTTTTTAGGTTTAGGAGGTTCGGGTACTTTTATTTCAACCACTTCTGGCTTTGGTGGAAAATCAGGGTAAGGTTGTGCATTCTTCTTTTGTTCATCCGACATTAAACTATAAAGATACTCTATACGTTTTTGTTCTTTATATTTAATCACCATTTTACCTTTAGGGATGCTATTATATTTTTTTGCTAATGCATTGTATTCGTCAACTTGTTTTTTTGATGCTCTTTGTTGCGTCTCATTATACTTAGTTGAGTATAACTTTACAATATATTTTCCATTAGCATTTTTTTGAGTTAACATATCTGTACTCTTACCTTTGTTAGTTTTAGCAATAGACTTTGCTTTCTCTGATGTGATTTTTTTATTATCGAGATAAAACGAAGTACCTTGTTGCTCCATCTCTATAATGTACTCTAAAAATGTCGGATTATAGATATCTTGAGTATCTTCAACATTAGGATCACTGTTAGTTACCTTACTTTTTGATTGTTGAGATGTTGCTTTGTATTGTGCAGGAATAGGAGGAGTAGGTAAAATGCTATAGTTTTCTAATTCATCTTTAGTGAATTGCTTATAAAGCTTATCTGCTTGAGTCTTTATAATTTTGAGCTCTGAATTATCGGTCTGTGGACCGTTAAGATATTTTTTTATTGCATCGGTATATGTTTTACTTAAACTGTTATAGCTATTAATAGTAGATTTTTGATAAGATTCTTTAAACCCTTTTTTTGTGTATAAGCTATATTGAAATGGCTGTGGAAATTTTTTGCTGCGCGCATTATCGTAAACTTTAGAGCCAACAAAGTGTGCAATATCACTGAATTCATAATTGTTCAATTCAGAATTTGATATATGCTTACCATCAATCCAAATGGCAAATTTATTTGCGTCTTTCCATGATTCAAATTGCGCTTGAGTAGGGACGATTGGCTTTACTTTAGATAAATTCATATCTGGTATAATAGGGTAAGGCTCAACAGAGTTTTGCTGCTCCTTAGTCATCATATCATATATTGCTACTATACGCTGGTATTTTGAATGATCTATTTGATGCGTTGTATTAAACTTTATAATCCATTCATTGTATTCTTGTATCATGGCTTTAGTGGCACCACCTGTATAAATTAATTGTAAGTCATTAGCATTTTGTAATTCATTTGTAATCTCAGAATTGTCTTTTTCCACATATTCTTTTTCGGCAAAACTGTAGAAGAGAATAGCAACAATAGGTATGAGTAAAAATGTGCTTAACCAAATTCTGGTTTTTGAGGTTTGTGTTTTCATAACTGTAAATCGTTTTTTGAATGATGAATAATTGATGGCACTCGAGAGCTGATATTCTTGAGTATTTGATGAAAATTGTAATAGGATATTTTGATAATTTTTAGAGTCTGTACCGTGTTCTAAAACTGCCTGGTCTGCTAAGAATTCATGGTTTAATTTAACATGATGTTTTAGGATATAAACCAAAGGATGAAACCAAAAAACTATTTGTAGCAACTCTAGTAGAATAATATCTAAACTATGTAACTGCCTGGCGTGAGTTTCTTCATGTAATAATACTTCTTTTGGGATATCGTCATTTTCAAATTTTAATTTATTCAAAAAGACATATTTAAAAAATGAATGCGGTATACGATATTCTTTAAGTAATACATAGATTAATGAGTGCTTAGCTATTTTTTCATTTTTTGAAATATTGCGATAAAGCTTAACAAGATTTACTGTAAATCGAATACTTAATAGCAATACACCTAGACCATATACACACCAAAGTAGGGTTTCCAGGCTTAATAAAGATGTCTCTTCAAGAGAAGTATTGTCAAAAGAAGGCTCTATTGGAATAGAAATTAGAGAAGCTTCAAGGTTGTTTATTACAGGTTCAATGTAATATGTAATTGTTAGTAACGGAATAATTATAGCAAGTGAGATAGAACCTAAAAGATAAAAGCGCTTAAATTGGTGCATCCTTTGGCGTTCTAATAACAACACATAAATCAACCAAAACACTAAAAGGCATGCTGAGAATTTCAATAAATAGATTTCCATAATTACTTATTTTTAATTTCTTGGTCAATGATAGATTTAAGTTCTTCCAACTCTTCTTTCGTTAAATCTGTCTTTCTTGTAAAGAAGGATGCAAATTGAGAAGCACTGTCGTTAAAGAAGGTTTTAATTAACCCATTAACATGTTTAGAGAAGTAATCTTCTTTCTTTACTAGCGGATAATACTCTCTTGATTTACCATAGGTTTTATAGTCAACAAACCCTTTACCAATCATTCGCTTTAATAAAGTTGCAACTGTGGTGGTAGCAGGCTTAGGTTCTGGATACACTTCCAAAAGATCTTTCATAAAAGCTTTTTCGAGTTTCCAGAGGTATTGCATTAATTGTTCTTCGGTTTTTGAAAGTTGCATGTTCTACATATTTAGAATTAACTCTACAAATGTAGAATAAAATATTTAATATTCAAAATTGAAATCTAAGGGCAGTTGCAAATGTGTATATTTGTTATAGTTGAAAAAGAAAATTTGATTAAAAATGAAAAGGATTTTACTTTCTGTATTATCTATTTTTACAGTTATTGGTCTATCGTATGCGCAATCCATTGAAGATGTAATCAATGCTGTGAGTAATTCAAATTTGCAGCTCAGTGTGTCTGAACTTTCAGGAGAACAAGCTACTATGATTGATGGTAGTATGCAAACCATAACTAGTCGCGTGCAAAGTAATAATGATTTAGCAGCGGATTATATTAAAGAACGACTCGAAGCCTTTTCTAATCTTACCGTTGAATTCCAGAATTTTAATAGTACAGGAAAAAATATCATCGCTACACAGATTGGGCAGACCAATCAGGATAATATCTATATGGTATGCGCGCACTACGATTCTGTAACCACTTTTTGTGCAGATGATAATGCAACAGGTGTCTCGGCAGTTATAGAAATTGCAAGAATTTTATCTGCGCAATGTATTGACAATACAATTATATATGCACTTTGGGATGAAGAGGAGATAGGTTTGTTAGGCGCTAATTTCTATGCACAGCAGGCAGCTGATGCAACTAATGGAAACACAAGAGATAATATTTTAGGTGTTATTAATATGGATATGATTGGTTATGATGGTGATGTTCCTGGAACTGCAGGAGATAATGAATTTGACATTGATGTACGTAACATAGGAAACTCTATTGCAATAAAAGATGATTTAATAAATATTTTAAATACATATACTTTTGATTTAAACGCTATTGTCGTAGATCCTGGTACCACAGCTAGTGATCACTCACGTTTTTGGAATCAAGGGTATTCTGCGGTATTAGTTGGCGAATCTTGGGAGACTAATGATCAAACACCAGATTATCATACGTCAGGTGATAGGGCGGAGGATATAGACTTTCAGTATATGACAGAATTAACAAAGCTGGTAACAGCTTATATGGTGTCAAAAGCTGGTTTGGTTAATCTAGATCATACAATTACACAATCATCAACTGCGTTAACCTCTAACGAAATTTCTGGTACATACCAATGGTTTAACTGTGATACTAATATGCCAGTCGCTGGTGAAACAAATCAAACATTCGTGCCTTTAACCAGTGGTAATTATGCTGTTGAAGTTAGTAATGGTACTTGCTCAGAAGTAAGTACTTGCGTTACTTTTTCTGTATTATCAACAGAAGACTTTTTACCTTCTGAGATAAAAATTTATCCAAATCCAGTAATTTCAATTTTAAAGATTGAAAACTTTACAGAAGCAGAATTAAATATTACCATTAATGATATTTTAGGTAAAGAGATTGAAAGACATAAATCCCTAAAACGTCATATTGAAATTGAATTCAATAATTTCCCATCAGGTGTGTATTTTGTCACTCTCAAGTCACAAAATAAATCTTCGACTTATAAGATTGTAAATGAGTAAGACTTATTTTTTTAGCTCAGTAAAATATTTATAAAACCAAGGAATGGTTTCAATACCTTTTAAGTAATTCCAAATTCCGAAATGCTCATTTGGTGAGTGTATAGCGTCACTGTCTAAGCCAAAGCCCATTAAAATGGTTTTACTTTTCAATTCTTGTTCAAAAAGCGATACAATTGGAATGCTTCCACCACTACGTTGCGGTATTGGTGTTTTACCAAAAGTTTGCTCATAGGCTTTAGAAGCAGCTAGATAGCCAATACTATTAATTGGTGTAACATAACCCTGACCTCCATGATGAGGTGTTACACTCACTTTAACACCTTTTGGAGCGATGCTTTCAAAATGCACTTTAAACAATTCTGTAATTTCTTCCCAGTCCTGATGTGGCACTAATCGCATGGAGATTTTTGCAAAAGCTTTGCTGGCAATGACTGTTTTTGCTCCTTCACCAATATAACCTCCCCAAATTCCATTAACATCAAGTGTTGGTCTAATTGAGTTACGCTCGTTTGTTGTGTATCCTTTTTCTCCATAAACGGCATCAATATCCAAGGCTTTTTTATAGGCATCTAAAGAAAAAGGTGCTTTTGCCATTTCTTCACGTTCGCTATCAGATAGATTTTCAACCTTATCATAAAATCCAGGAATGGTAATATGGTTATTCTCATCGTGAAGCGATGCAATCATCTTTGTTAAAACATTGATAGGATTAGCCACGGCACCACCATACAAACCAGAATGTAAATCCCGATTAGGACCAGTAACTTCAACTTCGACGTAGCTTAGACCTCTTAGTCCTGTTGTAATTGAAGGTACATCCTTGGCAATCATTCCGGTATCAGAGATTAAGATAACATCATTTTTAAGCTTTTCTCTGTTGTTAGCTACAAAAATCCCTAGATTTTCACTGCCGACTTCTTCTTCACCTTCAATCATAAATTTAACATTGCATGGGAGCTCATTATGCTTTGTCATGTATTCAAGAGCCTTTACATGCATATACATTTGCCCTTTATCATCACATGCACCACGAGCAAAAATGGCACCATCTGGATGTAAATCTGTATGTTGTATTACAGGCTCAAAAGGTGGTGATTTCCAAAGGTCTAAAGGATCTGGTGGTTGCACATCATAATGACCATATACCAATACTGTAGGCAGGTTTTTATTTATAAATTTTTCGCCATATACAATAGGATAACCATCAGTTTCACAGATTTCTACATGGTCGCAACCTGCTTTTTGTAGACTAGTCTTAATGACTTCAGCAGTTTTTAAAACATCATCTTTATAGGCTGAATCAGCACTTATTGATGGAATTTTTAAAAGCTCCATGAGTTCGTCTAAAAAACGTTGTTTGTGTTCTTTGATATAGGAATTTATATTTTGCATGATAGGATTTGATTTCTAACAAAAATAAGAAAAACTAAGACTAATATTTCTTGTTTAAATGCTATTTGAATATTGAAACTATTGTTTATATTTGCATCCCATTTTATAATGGATGAATGCAGGCGTGGTGGAATTGGTAGACACGCTAGACTTAGGATCTAGTGCCGCGAGGTGTGCGAGTTCGAGTCTCGCCGCCTGTACAGATAAAAAGCCGAAACTCTTGTTTCGGCTTTTTTAATTTATACTTTAAAAAGAAAAAGAGCTTCTCATTGAGAAGCTCTTTTTTGCTCAAAAAACACTTAATAATTAGAGCTTGACTAACTTAGTTGTCATGGATTGTTGCTTGTTATTTTCTACTTTAACCAAATAAATTCCTGAGTTTAAAGCTGATATATCAAAAGTGTCAGATGTTGTAAAACTACCGTTATACGCTTCTACAAGCTTACCTGTAAGGCTGTAAATTTTTACATTAGACACATTTTCATTAATGCTAAATGTTGTTCTGGATGGGTTAGGGTAAATAGTAAACCCAGCTAATGTTTCATCTTCTATACTAAGTGCTTGAGAGGGTTGATTACCAAATATTCTAAATTGTCCAGCAGGCACAGCTATTGGGTTAGTGGTACCTGTAACATTAATAGAAGTGTTTCCTGTTTCGTCCATTAAATCATACCAGGTTCCGGTATACGGAAAATCTGGATTGATATTATTTTGGTCTGCAACCGAAAAATTAGCTATAACGACTACATTTTTTAATGTAGTTGATGGTAAATTATCATCCCATATATATAAACGCTGTATAATATTATTTGAAATAGGGCTGAAACTATAATTAGCTTCAAATACAGGCTCGTTTATTTTTAGGGCATTTAATCTTGCATAATCCTCATAGACTTGTAACCTATTAGCATCTCCTAACCAGTTCTCAGTCCATTGTGGTTGAGGTTTAGTATCTAGTTTACAATCTCCTTGACCATCGAGATCAAAATTTGGAAAATTAGTAGAACCATTAGAGCAGGTAAAAATAGAGTTGTTCATACCTAAAGGTCCAAAATGCCAGATCATTTTTGGTCCAGGCACAGGAATTAACGTTGCTGCTACAGAAGATGCTCTGAGTAAAGCAGATTCAAGAAGTGTAGCATTCTGTACTGCCTGGTTACCTTCGGCTTGTGTTAAATACATTACACGTTCCTCATCATGGCTTTCTGCATAACCTACAAGACGTTTGTCATTAAAATTTCTACTCACATGTCCAACACCTGTAAGGTTTGCTGGTGCACCACCAAAGCCTTTAGATAATTGTGCATAAGGTTCTGTCATTTTACCCCAAGTCATTATACCCTTTGGTATAGCATCACCAAGTCTATAATCTGCCCATTGCTTTTCTTCATTAGATTCTCCTAAGTGTTCAAAAATAACATAATGTGTTTCATCCAATGACCAAGAATAGTCAGCATACTCTCTTAAAACATCAACACGATCTTGCTGGTATATTTGGGTACAACCAAAATCCCCATCAAAAGTACCATTACCACAATTTTGTGTAAATCCTTTTGTTAAATCCCAACGAAGTCCATCAATATGAAATTCTTCAACCCAATGTTTAACCACACGTTTCACATAGTTTTTAACACGATCTTGCTGATGGTTAAAATCATTACCCACATTAAATGAATGTGTAGGGAACTGATTAAAGTATGGACTTTCAGAAGATGGCCCTCCCCATCCATCACCATCTGGGTCATCCATCCACATTCTGTTAAAAGGGTTTCTACCAAAAGCATGGTTAAGAGCAACATCTAATATAACTGCTATACCGTTTTGGTGGCATAGATCAATAAATTCTTTGAATTTGTCTTCAGTGCCGTAAAATTTATCTAAAGCCATATGAAATGAGGTGTTATAACCCCAACTTTCATTGCCTTCAAATTCCATAACTGGCATTAATTGAATGGCATTAACATTTAGATTTTTAAAATATGAGATACGATCAATTAAATCTTGATAGTTTCTGTCACCATCAAAATCTCGTACTAAAACTTCATAGATAATAAGGTCTTCTTTTTTGGGTTTTTCAAAATCAGTAACTACCCAAGGATATTCTGTTTGATTGGTCTGCAAAACTGTAACTTCTCTTTCTTGGCCTATGGGATATACAGGAAGATTAGGATAACTATCTGCAGGTATAAATGGATCATCAAAAGGTGACAATACCAAAGTAGAATAGGGATCTGCAGTTTTTACTAATGCAGGACTATTGGCAATAGGTGTTTCGTCTACAACCCAATATTGATACGTTTCGATTTGATTTGGTGTAAGATTTGTTAGCTCTAACCAAAACATCGATGACGTTGGATCTTTTTTCATAGCATAACTAGAAGATGGTTGCCAGTTATTAAAGCTACCAGCAACTAAGACATAATCTTTAAATGGTGCGTCTAATACTAATGTAGCTCTAGTTGGGTCAGCATCATCATAATTTATACCTTCTTCTAATCCGGCTGGAATGTTTTGCGATACTGTTCCTGGATTTACTACAGCAGATACAGATATAATTTCGGTATCAGTACCTTGAGTTACTTCTAATTGATATGATGTTGTGGTTGTAATATTTGTATCTGTATATGAATAAGAGCTCACCATAGATTGCGAGTTAATAATAGTACCATTTGCTCTTAAAACATAGTTAGCATCACCACAAGTGTTTGAAGCAGCAATCTCTAAGTTACTACCACTTGCCACAACTAGTGTACTTGTAGCAGGCATTGTACGTGTTGCTGTAAATGAAGACTCGCCAACTTCAATGACTATATCCTGAGATTTTTTATCTCCTGTACCATCAACGGCTTTAATTAAAAATCCTATACTTCCTATATTTGGTCGATTATAAAAAATCGTTGGAGTGAATGTAATGCTATATTCATCATCACCAGCATTATAGGTAAGTATGTTTTGTGCGTCACTATTGGTCCATTGCCCGTTGGTAGGGCTATCTTGAATATTTTCATCATTTTCATCAAAAGACCAAGCCCATAAGAAGAGTTGATTGTTGTTTACTTGCCATGCACTTTCATCTATAGATGTACCATCAAATACAATGGTTATGGGTTCGTTATCTTGAAAAGAACAAGGTGTAATTTCAAAAATCACATTCTGTTGTTGTGCATGTAAAACTCCAAAGAATGAGATAAAAACAAGTAATAATTTTTTCATAGCATTATATTTTAAGTTTTAAGAAAAAAAGGCTGAACAAAATAATGTACAGCCTTTTTATACTATCTCAATATATTATTGTAATGTAATGGTTTGAGAATAACCTCTTGGATTACTTAGGTCTAATTCTACTAAGTACATTCCTGATTCTGGAACAGTGAAATTACCACCTCCATAGTCTAATGAACCATCATCATTATCATCAGTACCAAAGTTAAGTCCCCAAGCATCATTTGCTCTAAACTTATATTCTCCACTAACGTCTAGGTTAATTGTAATTTCCCACTTTCTAGTTGTAGCATTATAAGTCATGTCTTGATCTTGTATACCATTATCTGGCCACCCTAGTGGAGTAGCGCTACCTGTTATTGCCCAACTTGTAGCTTCAATAGTATATGTACCTGGTTCTGTACCATCATTATTTGGATCGGTATTAGCTCTAACATAGTAATAACCTGCAGATGCTGATAAATCAGTTTCTCCATCACTAATTAATGACCCAGAAAATGTACCATCATCTCCCCAATCTTTATTTCCCCATTCAAAGACTCCTACATCATTGGCTTCAACAAATTTAAAACCACCGTCTAAAAATACATAACCTTCAAAATCAGTTTCACCAAATGCAGAAGCTGCAATGTAAGGCACAAAATCTACTTCAGCTTCACTAGGGTTCCATCCTTGGTGATTTCCTGGTACAGCCAATCTTGGTAAATCTGTTGTATATGGTGTAACAGAAAGCGTTACAACATTAGAATTTCTAGGTTCAGCACCATCTCCAATAGTAGATTGAACTCTCAAATCTATGTTAGCTGCAGTAAATGGTGTAAGCATTAAATTATTTACAGCAACACTATTTAATTGTTCATTGGTCCACACAAGGAAATTTTCAGTAGTTGAACCTGCATCAATAGGTGCAGCAAAATCGGTGTTTGATAATGCTAATTGTACTGTGTAGCTCACTGCAGTAGGTACACTGTAATTTGCTCCGTCCCATACGATTGTAGCCGCTGTGCTCATAGGTTCGTTTATATCTAAAACTATAGAAGCACCATTATCTGGTAATGTTACTACTGCTGCTTCTGAGCCACTAGTTGTAAAAACAACGTCATCTTCAGTTTCACAACTATTAAAACTTATTAAGGCAAAGATGAAAAGGCCTAAAATTGATAATTTTTTCATAATTTATTTTTATTAATATCCTGTATTTTGTTCTAAATTGGTATTTATTCCTAAATCTGTAGCTGGTATAGGCATTACATCTCTATATGCTGGAGTTGTTGTGCCTTGTTGTACACCACCTTTCCATTGCCAAACACCATTGCTTGTAAACTGGCCGAACCTAATCAAATCTGTTCTTCTATGGGCTTCCCAGTATAATTCCCTTGATCGCTCATCAATAATAAAGTCTAAATTAAGATCAGCTTCTAATATATTACCGCTGGTATTACCATAAGCACGCTCTCTTAATTCGTTGATGTAATCAACAGCAGTACTAGTGGAACCTCCTCCACCTCTTAATACGGCTTCTGCATACATAAGATAGGCATCTGCTAACCTGAACATTGGGAAATCTATATCTGTATGATCACCCGTGGTATCAGAACCTGGGTTACCATTAACATCTACATTTCTATATTTGGCAACTGCAAATCCATCATTAAAATTACTCACATCAGCAATATCTTTATTTTGCCCATCGGTAAATAATAACTCACGTCCGTCAGCAGAATTTTCTTCATCTGGAAATTGTTCTACAAATGTTGGTGTAGTTCTTATACCAAACCATCCACCATTAATACCAAAATCTACAGGATCCATTGAACCACCTACAGGTGCATGCGTTAAAAACGTCATACCACCAAATGCTTGTGTTCTTTGTCCATCAAAAGGAATAGTAAAAATAACTTCCTCTTGAGCTCCGTTAGAGTTATTGTCTGCTAAGAATGAATGGAAATAAGGAATATCTGGAATCATGTAGCCAGCACCTATAATGTTATTTGTATAAGTAATAACATCAGCATAACGTGAAGTTCCTGTGTAGACTTCAGCATTGAGGTAAAGCTTAGATAAAAGCATCCATGCGGCAGCTCTATCAGCTCTGCCATACTCATTAGCACGTGGTGCAGCCATATTAGCTTCAATATCTAATAATTCAGATTCTATGAAATCAAATAAATCTGCTCTTTGAATTTGAGGAGGAAGAAATGCTCCAATAGGATCATCTTCGGTCACAAATGGCGGATTTGCAAATAAATCCATAGCATGCCAATATGTTAATGCTCTCATAAAGCGCGCTTCTGCTCTAAAGGTTTGAATTTCGGCTTGTAATTCTGAAGATACACCTCTACTATCTAATTTAGAGTTTGTAGTTTGGCGTAAAAATTCGTTACAAAGAGCAACTTGATACATTAAACGGCTATACATTGTTCTGATAAATTCGTTACCAGAGGTCCATACTTGGCCGTGTAAATCTTGAATTGTACCATCATTCCAAGCAATGAGTGCTTCGTCGGTGGTCAATTCTTGCATTTTCCAATATAGTCTTAAGTAGTTAGAAAACCCTTCGTCTAAACCTTGAAGGTCAGGTGAACCTGCAGGTCCTTCTTGCCCACTTAAAGAAATCCCAGCATAAATTTTGGCTAAAAATTGCTTGTATGCAGCAGGGTCTTCAAAGGCAGCTTCAGCAGTAAGACGTGCGTCTTCTGGCTGCAAATCTAAACGATCTTCACAAGATTGTACCATAAGTACAAGTGCAAATACCATAAAGATGCTTTTCATTGTTCTTAACATCATAGCTTTGTTGTTTATATAATTAATTTTCATCTTTTTAGAATGTAAAGTTTAATCCTAATACAATATCTCTTGTTCTTGGATAGAAATTATCTTCTATACCATTACTTATCTCTGGGTCTAAGCCATCATACTCTGTGATGACAAATACATTGGTAGCTGTTAAAGATGCTCTCAATGTCATCTTTTCAAACGGCAAAGTGTAGCCTAAAGAAATGTTATCTAATCTCACAAAGTCAGCACGCTCTATATACAAGTCCGAAAACAGATTTTGGTTTTCAAAACCTGTGTCTAAGAAGCTAGAATGTGCATTAGCTTGGTAACCTGCTTGGTTAACTACTGCACTAATATTACCATTAGCTGAAGCACTATTATTATATACATAGTTACCAAAACTTCCTCTAAATGTAAAGTTTAAATCTAAATTCTTATATCTCAAGTTATTGGTAAAACCGACAAAGGCATCAGGTGTTGCTTTTTTGTATGGCTGTCTGTCTGCCTCAGTGATTTGATTATCACCATTAACATCTACGTAAGCTCCTTCAATTGGGTTTCCATTATCATCATAAACTTGTCTAAATACAAAAAATGTTGTTGGGTCATATCCTTCTCTCCAAATTTGAATGTTATTACCAACACCACCTGAAATACCACCATTTAATATAAAGTAATTAGGGTCGTTATTTAAACTTAAACGTGTAATCTCTTGCTCTTGGAATGTGAGATTAACATTAGCATCCCAGCCAAAATCTTCATTTTGGATGATAACACCATTTAATGATAATTCTAAACCTCTACTGGTAACCTCCCCGACATTTGTTGTAAGAAGATCTGTTAAATTAGATCCTGCAGCTGTAGGGATGGTTGATAGTAAATCTTTTGTTTCTCTATAATATCCATCTATAGTACCACTAAGTCGATTATTAAAGAATCCGAAATCTAAACCAATATTATACTGATCAGTCTCTTCCCATTTTAGATTTTCGTCAAATCCTTCTGGACGAAGCGTTTGTACAAATATTGGCTGAGTTAAATCGAGTTGCCCATTTGTTAGTTGGTAACCAAATTGAATATTAGCAGCATCGTTACGTGACGGTGTATAAATACCTAAATAACCATAATTAGTATCATTTAATTCTTGCTGTCCTGTAACACCCCAACCTGCTCTAAGTTTTAAGTTAGAGAAGAAAGAGTCTTCCATAAAAGCTTCATTCGAAATCTTCCATCCAAGAGAGACACCTGGGAAATTACCCCAACGATTTTTTTCACTAAATCTTGATGAACCATCACGTCTGTAACTAGCTGAAATCAAGTATTTATCAGCAATGTCAAAACTTGCTCTAGCAAAATAAGATTCTAATGCATTTCTATTAATATCTGTTTGGCTAATACTAGCATTAGATACTCTATCAAAGAAACTTTCTATATAAAATTCCTGAAAAGCATGTCCAGCAGTTATATCAACCTTAGTGTTTAAAGATTCTATTTCAGATTTATAATTTAGATAAAAATCTAATGATGTATTTCGATTAAGACCAGAAGATACTTCGTTTAATGCAACACCATTTGCAATATTAGGTCTTGCTGCTTCAAATTTATGACCATCATTCTCAGCATAATCGATACCTGCATTTAGATTAAATCGTAGATCCTTTAAGAACCAGAATCTGTAATCTATATTAAAGTTTGTAATAGCACGTTTTACAGTTTGCCTATCATTATCATTAGCAGGATCTAAATACCAAAGTGGATTAATCGGTGCATTAGGATTTAATGGATATTGTGTGAAATCTCCATTTTCATCAAATACCGATTGTGTAGGATCAAATCTAATAGCACTACCAATAGCACCATCATTTGCAAAATCAGACTCACTTTGTGTAAGATTCGATGTTAAGGTTAATTTCAAATCGTTATCTAAGAATCGATGTACAAAAGCCATATTTACACCTGTTCTTTCAAACAAACCATCTAAAGGCCCTTCTTGTGACGAATGGTTAAGGTTAACTCTAAAGTTAAAATCCTCATAACCTTTAGATACCGTTACATTGTGTATCATACCTACACCAGTAGAGTAGATTTCATCTTGCCAATCAGTACTTGAATTACCTAGTGAAGATGCATCAAATCGAGGATCTGAAGCTAAGGCTCTATATTGACGTGCAGATAATACATCAACGGTATTAGCTACATTACGTACAGAAGCCTGTAAGCCATACTCAACTTTAAAAGGTTGGTTAGCACGTCCTTTCTTAGTTGTAATTAAAATAACTCCATTAGAAGCTCTAGAACCATAAATAGCCGTTGCAGAAGCATCTTTTAAAACTACAAAATCTTCAATATCAGCTGGGTTAACAGCGTTTAATGCATTTGTAATTCCTTGCGCTCCACCACGTTGATCAATTGGTAATCCATCGATTACAATTAATGGATCATTTGTTGCCGAAAGAGAAGCACCACCACGTATTCTAATTTCACCACCTTCACCTGCGGCTCCACCACCAGTTGTAACACGCACACCTGCAGCTTTACCAGCAATAAGCTGTTGTGGTGCTACTATAGCACCGCGGTTAAACTCTTCGTCTCCAACTTTTTCAACAGAACCTGTGGCATCTTGTTTTGTTGTAGAACCATAACCAATGAGTACAACTTCATCAAGTTGAGCTGCATCTTCCTCAAGGGCTACATCTAATGTTGATTGTCCATTGTAGACTATTTCTTGAGACATATAGCCTAAATAAGAAATTACAATGGTTTCACCTTGATTAACTTCTAGTGAGAACTCACCGTTAAAATCGGTAGCTGTTCCACGAGCAGTTCCTTTAATAATGACATTTACGCCTGGTAAAGGCATTGCGTCTGCCTTATCTGTTATTGTACCAGAAACTGTTGTTTGTGCAAACAATGTTGCGGGTACCATAATTAAACAGAATAATAAAGCATTTAAGAATGTTTTCATACAATATTTTTAAGTTAATTGCTTAGTTAATTGATTTATATTTTCACTTCTTGGGTTAAATCTATGTAAATAAAATGTGTTTTTTGTGTTAAAAACAGCGTAAACACTAACGAAAACGTTTTCGTGTTAAAAACTTTTTAAGTTTTGTTTAACATATGGATAAAAACATTAAAAAATGCCACATTTTCAATTAAAGACAGCTTTAATTGTGAAATTCGAAATTTAAATTTTATAATTTAGTTATATTCGTCTTTAGAGTAATGAAAATTATGAAGAGAAAAATTACCTTAAAACAGATTGCTAGAGAATTGGATGTGTCTATCTCAACGGTATCGAAAGCACTTCGAAATAGTGCCGAAATAAGTGAAGATACTAAACAAAAAGTACAAGCATTTGCTAAACTTTATAACTACAGACCAAACAATATTGCGCTTAGTCTTAAAAACAGAAAAACGAATACTATAGGTATTATTATCCCAGAAATTGTACATCATTTCTTCTCTAAGGTAATTAGAGGTGTAGAATTAGTAGCTAATAAAAGGGGTTATAATGTTATTATTGGTTTATCCAATGAGTCATTCTCTAAAGAGGTTATAAATATGGAGATGCTTGCCAATGGGAGTATAGATGGCTTTATATTATCAATCTCTAAAGAGACTTTACAGCAACAAGACTATCATCATTTTAATGAAACCATGAGCCAGGGTATGCCTATTGTTATGTTTGATAGAGTTGTATCAGATATTAAATGTGATAAAGTTATTGTTGATGACCTTAATGGAGCAAAAAACGCAGTAAAAAAACTCATTGAAAACAAATGTAAATCTATTGCTTTAATTACCACTAAAGACTATGTTAGTGTTGGTAAACTAAGGACTCAGGGCTATTTGGAAGCTTTAGAAGAGCATAAGATGACTCCCAAAGCAGAATTAATATTAAAGATTGATGATACGTTAGACTATAAAGTACACTTAGAAGAACTCGAAGCAGAAATAGAATTACTATTTAAATCTAATAAAAAAATTGATGGTGTTTTTGCAGTTAATGAATTATATGCACTTTCTGCTATGAAAGTTGCCAGAAAATTAGGGCTAGATATACCTAAGGATGTACAAGTAATTGGTTTTACAGATGGGGTTTTGTCTAAGCATGCAACGCCTAGTCTTACCACTGTGAGTCAGCATGCACAGCATATGGGCGAAAAAGCTGCAGATCTTTTAATTGACAAATTAGAAAATGAGATTAATGAGGATGTCGAAGAGGAATATCAAACCGTAGTTATTGCCACAGATTTGATTGAGCGCGAGTCCACCAAATAGAAATTTAACTTTGCGGTTTTAAAATCTTTTATATCTTTACCGCAAATCAAAACTTATATTTTCACTTCTACACATAAGTTTTGATAAGCTTTGCTTGTCAGAATAGTATTAATTTAAAACATACTATTTCATGGAAAAGCGTAAATTAAGCTTTTGGGAAATCTGGAATTTAAGTTTCGGTTTCTTAGGGGTTCAAATGGGTTTTGCCCTGCAAAATGCTAACGCAAGTAGAATACTTCAAATTTTTGGTGCAGATGTTCATGAGTTGTCATGGTTTTGGATTGTAGCTCCTTTAACTGGATTAATTGTACAGCCAATTATAGGTCATTATAGTGATAGAACCTGGACTAAACTAGGAAGACGTAGACCCTATTTCTTAGTAGGTGCCATTCTCGCCTCTTTAGGCTTAATTTTTATGCCCAATTCAGATATGTTTACAGCATTTATGCCTGCGCTATGGGTAGGTGCTGGAATGTTAATGATAATGGATGCTTCATTTAATATTGCCATGGAGCCATTCAGAGCTCTTGTTGCAGATGTGTTACCTTCAGATCAAAGAACACTTGGATTTAGTGTTCAAACTATATTAATTGGTATAGGTGCTGTGATAGGATCATGGTTACCTTATGTATTAACCAATTGGTTTGGTGTAACCAATGAAGCTAGTGTCGGTGAAGTTCCCCTAAATCTGTTGTTGTCATTTTTTATTGGTGCGGCAGTATTAATAGGAAGTATTTTAGTTACTGTTATAACTACCAAGGAGTATTCACCAGAAGAAATGGCTCTAATTCTTGCTGCCGAAGGTGAAATCATGGAAGAGGAAGAATCTTCAAGTCTACTAAATATATTTTCCGATTTTGCTAAAATGCCAGATACGATGCGTCAATTAGCATGGGTCCAATTTTTTTCTTGGTTTGGGCTTTTTGGAATGTGGGTTTTTGCCACACCAGCAATCGCATCGCACATTTATGGTTTAGATATAACAGATACTCATAGCAAGGGGTTTCAAGACGCAGGTGATTGGGTCGGAATTTTGTTCGGCGTTTATAATTTAGTTTCAGCCATATATGCATTTTTCTTGCCTGCTATCGCAAAGAAAATTGGACGTAAGAAAACACATTCGTATTCACTCATAGTTGGTGCATTAGGGCTACTATCACTTTATGTTTTACCAGATAAAAATTGGTTAATACTTTCAATGGTGGGAGTTGGTGTGGCTTGGGCAAGTATCCTTGCAATGCCTTATGCAATTCTTGCAGGTTCAATACCTGCCAGAAAAATGGGTGTCTATATGGGAATTTTCAACTTTTTTATTGTGTTACCACAAATTTTAAATGCACTAATTGGAGGTCCAATGGTGAAATACTTATACAACGATAAACCTATCTACGCTCTAGTGTTAAGTGGTGTGTCATTTATTATTGCTGCTCTTCTTGTTTCAAGAGTAAAAGATGTTGATGATGAAGTCTTAAAAGTAGAAAACTAAATTAAATGACTAAAAAAGGATTCATATTCGATCTGGACGGTGTCATTGTGGACACAGCCAAATACCATTTTTTAGCTTGGAAAAAATTGGCTAATAGTTTAAATATTGACTTTACAGAAGAAGAAAACGAGCAGCTTAAAGGTGTAAGCCGTGTAAGGTCGTTAGAAAAAATATTGTCTTGGGGAAATAAAACAATTTCTGAAGATAAGTTTACGGAATTAATGGCAAAGAAAAATGATGATTACTTAAGTCATATTTCTAAAATGGATGAGAATGAGATTCTACCAGATGTTCCAAGAGTATTAAATAGATTGAGAGAAAAACAGCAACCCATATCCTTAGGTTCTGCAAGTAAAAATGCCAGAACCATTTTAGAGCGTGTTAATTTAAGAGAACATTTTAATGCCATAGTAGATGGTAATGATGTTAGTAAAGCTAAACCAGATCCAGAAGTGTTTTTAATAGCTGCTGAGCTCTTAAACATTAACCCTAAAGATTGTATTGTTTTCGAAGATTCTGTCGCAGGTGTTGAAGCTGCTAATGTTGCTGATATGGTTTCTATCGGAATTGGAGACAAAAAGATCCTAAGGGATGCAGATTACGTATTCAAAGACTTTACGGAAATCTCAGATGAATTTATAATAGCATTAATTAAAAATTAAAACATAGAATGCTCATTAGAGCTTTCAAATAAGAATATATATGAATTTAGATTATATCATACCCAATGATTGGTCAATCATAGAAGAAGGATTTGATCCAAGCCATGTAAAAGCATCCGAAAGCTTATTTAGTATAGGCAATGGTGCTATGGGGCAACGTGCCAATTTTGAAGAAAGATATTCGGGACCTACATTTCAAGGAAGTTATATCGCAGGTGTTTACTACCCAGACAAAACCAGAGTAGGTTGGTGGAAAAATGGCTATCCAGAATATTTCGCTAAGGTCTTAAATGCGCCAAATTGGATAGGTATCAATGTTTATATAAATGACGAAGCATTAGATCTTCATAATTGCAAGAGCGTTGAAAACTTTAGACGAGAGCTTAACATGAGAGAAGGTTGGCTATCCAGAAGTTTTATTGCCACACTTAAAAATGGCATAAAAATAAAAGTAAATACAAAACGCTTTTTGAGCTTGGATATAGATGAATTAGGTGCTATTAACTATTCGGTTACACCTTTAAATTCTAACGCGTCAATAACCTACAGACCATATATTGATAGTGGTATTACAAACGAAGATACTAATTGGGATGATAAGTTTTGGGATACGTTGAATGTAAGCCACGAGAATAATCAGGCTTTTATTCAGGCTAAGACCATGAAGACGGATTTTTATACTTGTACGTTTATGGAGTCACAAGTCTTTATTGATGGCAAATCGATTCTCATAAATCCAAATATTAATGCAGATTCTAATAGCGCTTCATTTAGTTATAATTATGAAGTTAAGCAAAATGAAACTTACACCATACATAAGTTTGGAGGATATACTGTTGATAGAAATCACGACAAATATGAATTGGTAACTGCTGCGAAATCAGTCCTGGAAAAGGCTACTAAATCTGGTTTTTCTGTTTTATTAGAGGCTCAGAAAAATGCCTGGTCTAAGATTTGGGACATGGCAGATATTACTATAGATGGAGATGTTAAAGCTCAACAAGGCATACGATTTAATATTTTTCATTTAAATCAGACTTATCTGGGTACTGATGCAAGATTAAACATTGGACCTAAAGGATTTACAGGCGAAAAATATGGCGGTAGTACCTATTGGGATACCGAAGCCTACTGTATTCCATTTTATATGGCAACTAAAGATCAAAGTGTTGCCAGAAATTTATTGACCTACCGCTACAAACATTTAGGTAAGGCCATAGAAAATGCTGAAAAATTAGGATTTACTAATGGTGCAGCATTATATCCTATGGTAACTATGAATGGCGAAGAATGCCATAATGAATGGGAAATTACCTTTGAAGAAATTCATAGAAATGGAGCTATTGCCTTTGCAATTTTTAATTACTATCGTTACACAGGCGACTATAGTTATATCCCAGAAATGGGCTTAGAAGTTCTTATTGGTATTGCACGCTTTTGGCATCAAAGAGCAACATTTTCAACCGATAAAAACAAGTATGTTATCCTTGGTGTTACTGGCCCTAATGAATACGAAAACAACGTCAACAATAATTGGTATACTAATTACATTGCGCAATGGTGTATTAATTACACTATAGTAAATATAGCGCGTATTGCCTCTGAGTTTTCTACCGATTATACACGTATAATGAATAAGGCAAAGTTGTCTAAAGCAGAAATCAAAGAATGGGAAGCTATAGCAGATAATATGTATTTTCCATATTCCGAAAAACATAATGTTTATTTGCAACAAGATGGCTTTTTAGATAAAGAATTAATTTCTGTTGCTGACTTAGATAAGTCACAACGACCAATAAATCAAAAATGGTCATGGGATCGTATTTTACGTTCACCATACATTAAGCAAGCAGATACATTACAAGGCTTCTACTTTTTTGAAGACCAGTTTAGCACTGAAGAATTAGAACGTCATTTTGATTTTTATGAACCATTCACAGTGCATGAGAGCTCATTGTCACCCTGTGTACATAGTATTCAGGCAGCGAAGTTAGATCGTATGGAGCAAGCCTATACTTTCTATTTAAGAACATCTCGACTAGATTTAGATGATTACAATCACGAGGTACATGAAGGCTTACACATTACCTCAATGGCTGGTACTTGGATGAGCATCGTAGAAGGTTTTGGTGGTATGCGTGTTAAAGATAATACATTAACCTTTGAACCTAGAATACCTAAACAATGGGATGGTTATTCTTTTAAGGTCAACTTTAGACATCAAATACTCAAAGTAAATGTTTGCCAAGGACATACACATTTTGAATTAGAAGGTAATGAAGATTTAGAAATTGTTGTTAATGATAAGTCCGTGAGTATTTCACCAAATAATTTGGTCACAGTATAAGAAAATTGATTACGCCTCAAATCAAGAATATTAAAAACTTTACTAGTATGAAAAATATATTTAGTACTCTAATAGCTTTGGTATTTGTTTTTTTAATGTCTTGTAAAGAGAATTCACCAAATGCAGAAACATCTTCTTCATCAGATACATCTCTGGTTGAAGTTAATGATATAGAGCGTATAGAACCACCGAATTGGTGGACTGGTTTTAAGAATGATAGTCTTCAACTTTTGGTGAAACATCCAAATATTTCAGACTATAAACCAAGTGTAAATTACTCAGGAGTTTCTATTATAAATGTTTCAAAAGGCGATAATAGTAACAATTATTTATTTGTTGATTTAGACATTTCAAAAGCTAAAGCCGGAAAATTCAATATGTCTTTTAAAAAAGACTCGGGTGAGGAACTCATTGCTACTTATGAATTAAAAGAACGGGTAAAGCCAGCTGACGATTATATAGGTTTCAACAGTAGTGATGCTATTTATTTAATAACTCCAGATCGTTTTGTAAATGGAATCACAACTAACGATACGCCATTGGGTATTGAGGGGCAACCAGAAATGTTGGAGAAGACTATAAATCGAAGTGATGATTATGCTAGACATGGTGGGGATATTGCTGGAGTCACACAGCATATAGATTATATACACGATTTAGGCTTTACAGCAGTTTGGCCTCAACCACTTTTAACTAATGATATGAAACGAGGCTCATATCATGGTTATGCTGTTACAGATTTGTATGAAATTGACCCGCGTTTTGGAACTTTGGCTGAATATCAGGAATTATCAGCTAAGCTTAAAGAAAAGGGTATGAAATTGGTTATGGATCAAGTGGCTAACCATTGCGGATTATATCATTGGTGGATGAAGGACTTGCCTTTTAAAGATTGGGTTAATCTTCAAGAAAATTTTGAAGAAAATCTAGAAAACTGGGGTAACTCATATACCATAAACTCTAACCACAGGCGTACAACTAATCAAGATATATATGCGTCAGAAGCTGATAGAAAAGGAAACAACGAGGGTTGGTTTGTGGCAACAATGCCAGACTTAAATCAACGTAATCCCTTTATGGCAAGATATATCATTCAGAACAGCATTTGGTGGATTGAAACAGCTCAATTGGGAGGAATCCGTCAAGATACCTATCCATATCCAGATAAAGACTTTATGAGCGATTGGGCTGGAGCCATAATGACTGAATATCCAAACTTTAGTATAGTAGGAGAAGAGTGGAGTTATAATCCGTTACTTATTGGGTATTGGCAAGAAGGTGCAAATAATAAAGATGGGTACGACTCTAACTTAAGATCTTCAATGGATTTTGCTATGCAGAATTTAGTAGTTGAGGGTATAAAGGAAAAAGAGTCATGGGATACAGGTTTGGTGAAAATCTATGAAGGATTGGCAAACGACTTTCATTATGCGAGTCCAAAGGATATTATGGTGTTTCCAGATAACCATGATATGAGTCGCATTTTCACACAAATGGAAGGCGATATTACCAACACCAAAATGGCAATGGCAACTTATGCTGTAATGCCTAGAATTATGCAAATGTATTATGGTACAGAAATCTTAATGAACGATTTTGCAAAACCTGGAGATCATGGATTAATCCGTACAGATTTTCCTGGTGGTTGGGAAGGAGATAAAGTGAATACATTTACTGGTCAAGGTCTTACAGATGAGCAAAAGGACATGCAATCTTTCATCAAAAAGTTATTCAACTACAGAAAAGACAGTAAAGCCATTCATGAAGGAAAAACTACGCATTTTGCACCATTTGTTGGTACCTATTTTATGTATAGAACATTGGGTGATGAAACTGTTGTTTTAATATTAAATAAGAATGAAGATATTATAACTATAGACCTTAATTACCAAAAGGAAATAGGGTTAAAGGGAAAAACACTTAAGAATATCATTACTGGAGAAACTCTAAAATGGGGTGATGTCATTGATTTGAAATCTAAAGGTGTAATGCTACTAACTACAAAGCTATAGTTATGAAAAAGTGGGCATTCATCTTGTGTTTTTGTATAGCTTTCTTTTCGTGTCAAAAAGGGAAAAAAGTTAATGACGATAGTACTGCAAGTATAACATATCATTTTAGAACAGTTGATAATGCTAAATTATTCGATGGAAAATTAGTCAGAGTAGATAGCTTTCCATCACAATATATTACACCAAGGCCAGTAGATGTTTGGTTGCCAAAAAACTATTCAAGAGATAATAAATATAGTGTGCTTTACATGCATGATGGACAAATGCTATTTGACAGTACAACCACCTGGAACAAGCAAGAATGGAAGGTCGATGAGTGGGCAAGTCAATTAATGAGAGATAAAAAAACTAAAGATTTTATAGTTGTGGCCATTCATAATATTCCACAAATACGTTGGCAGGATTTATTTCCTGAAAAGGCATTTGACTTTCTAGATAAAGAAACTCAAGAAAAACTCTTAGATGAAGCAATTAATGCCAATGCTGATACAAAATTTAATGGGGACAATTATTTAAGGTTTTTAATTGAGGAATTAAAACCTATGATTGACAGTTCTTATTCGGTATACACTGATAGAGCGCACACCTTTGTTATGGGCTCTAGTATGGGAGGTTTAATGTCTATGTATGCCATATCAGAATATCCGATTGTTTTTGGAGGAGCCGCATGTATATCAACACATTGGGTAGGCGCTGCGCCTAGGGAAGATAACCCGTTTCCTGAAGCCATTTTTAATTATATGGAAGCAAACTTACCAAATCCTAACACGCACAGATTGTATTTTGATTATGGTAACAAAACTTTAGACCAACATTACCCGCAATATGCGCCTAGAGTTGATAAAATTTTAAAAGCAAAAGGGTATACGGATAAGAATTCTGTGAACCTGTTTTTTGAAGGGACAGACCATTCTGAAAATTCCTGGAATCAACGCTTAGATAAACCATTAGAGTTTCTTTTAGGTAAAGATTAATAGCAACTAATATAGACCTTGTAGGTGTTTTATCTATGAGGTCTTTAAAATTTTATAATGAAGCAAAGATTTTTATACATAGTACTTGTATTATTTTCAATTTCAATTTGTGCTCAAAATTCGAATCGAATTTATAAATCCCATAATCAAGAAAATGGACTATTTACGGTTGTAACTAACGACGGTAGATACGTATTTCAGTTCTATTCGCCAGAAATACTTCAGGCTAGTTTTATTCCAAATGGAGAAAACTATGAAAGTGAGTCTCATGCTGTTGTTATGAAATCTGAAAACATTGAAACTACTTACAAATATGTAGAGAACGATATCACTTTTGGAAGTACAGCGCTATCTGTTACTATTACAACTAAACCGTTTCAGGTTAGTTACTCTTACAAGGGTAAATCAATAATATCTGAGAAACGTGGCTATTACAAAAATGTTCACGAACCCATGGAAATGGTTAAAGGCAATATTATTGCCGACTCAACTGAGAAAATAGAATTCAATCTTACTAAGGACGAAGTTTTATACGGAGGAGGAGCAAGAGCTTTGGGGATGAATCGTCGTGGACATCGTTTGCCATTATTCAATCGTGCGCATTATGGTTACCAAACCGAATCCCAATTGATGAATTACACCATGCCTATTGTAATGTCATCAAACAAATACATGATTCATTTCGACAATGCACCAATTGGGTATTTAGATTTAGACAGTAAAAAATATAATACACTAACATACGAAACCATTTCGGGTCGTAAGACCTATCAAGTTATAGTTGGTGAATCTTGGTATGATATCATTGAAAATTATACTAGCTTAACAGGTAAGCAACCCATGTTACCGCGTTGGGCGTTAGGAAATTTTTCAAGCAGATTTGGCTATCATTCTCAAAAAGAAACTATCGAGACCATCAATAAGTTTAAAGAGGATAAGATTGCTGTAGATGCTATAATTTTGGATTTATACTGGTTCGGAAAAGACATTAAAGGCACCATGGGAAATTTAGAATTCTTAAAGGATTCATTTCCAAATCCAAAGCAGATGATAAAGGATTTACAATCTCAAAATGTAGAGACTATTCTTATTACTGAGCCATTTGTTTTAACAACATCAAGTCGATGGAATGAAGCCGTAGATAAAAACATTCTTGCAAAAGACTCTGTTGGTAACCCTGCTAAATATGATTTCTATTTTGGTAATACAGGTATTATAGACATCTATGATAAAAAAGGGAATACATGGTTTAAAAACATTTATAAAGACTTATCAAGCATAGGTGTTACAGGGTTTTGGGGAGACTTAGGAGAGCCCGAAGTGCATCCGCATTGGGTACAACATGTTAAGGGTTCTGCTCAAGAAGTTCATAATATTTATGGACACGACTGGGCTAAATTAGTTTATGAAGCAAGTTTAGAAGCCAATCCAGATAAACGTCCATTTATTCTAATGCGTGCGGGTTATTCAGGTAGTCAGCGCTATGGTATGGTACCTTGGTCTGGAGATGTAAGTCGTAGTTGGGGAGGATTACAATCTCAACCAGAAATAGCATTACAAATGGGAATGCAAGGTATTGGCTATATGCATTCTGATTTGGGCGGATTTGCAGGTGCAAATTTAGATGATGAGTTATATGCACGTTGGTTACAGTATGGAGTTTTTCAACCTGTTTTTAGACCACACGCTCAGGAAGATGTACCGAGTGAGCCTATTTACAGAAGTGATAAGGCAAAGAATTTTGCCAGATTTGCTATAGAAATGCGATACCGTATGCTACCGTATAACTATAATCTGATGTATGAAAATCATCAATATGGTAAACCACTAATGCGACCTCTATTGTTTGAAGAACCAGATAACCCAGAATTATTTAATTATTCTGAAACCTATTTATGGGGAAAGGATATTTTGGTAGCACCTGTCTTAGAAGCGGGTAAAAAAGAACAAGAAGTCTATTTTCCAAAAACTTCAGATTGGTTTAATATCGAAACCGATGAAATTATTAAAGGCGGACAAACCAAAGGGATAAAAACACATCCTGCATATATTCCAACCTATGTAAGAGCTGGAGCATTCATACCACTTGCTAAATCAATGCAATCTACTAAAGATTATAACGATAGTAATTTTCAACTTCAATATTATCATCATGATGACATAGAAGTATCTGAGCGTGAATTTTATTTTGATGATGGAAAAACCATAGATGCCATTAAAAAGCAAGAATATCAAACTTTAAGGTTTGAAGCTGAAATTAAAAGGCGCTGGTTAGAAATAGAATTTGATGCTAAAACAGGTGAAAATTATTCTGCTAAAACCAAGACAATTGAATTAACACTACATAACATTCAAAAAGAACCAAAACGTATAAAAATTGGTAAAGACAAAGTAAAAGGAAAATACAATCCAAAGTATAAAACTTTAACACTGAGTGTTATTTGGGACACTTCAAGAGAACAGAACATACGAGTTAAACTCAGTAAATAATTCAGAAAATGAAAAATATAAAAATCTTCTTAATTGCTATACTGACAATAGGTTTTGTTGGATGTAAGGATGAAGCTAAAGAAGACTCTTTAGAGAAAACAAAAGTTGAAGATATAAAATCGAAAATGAAGAAAAAAGAAGTCGTATATCAGGTGTTTACCAGGCTTTTTGGAAATACCAATACCACAAACAAACCATGGGGAACACTTGAAGAAAATGGTGTAGGTAAGTTCAATGATTTTACAGATAAAGCTTTATCAGAAATTAAAGATCTAGGAGTAACTCATATATGGTATACAGGTGTGCCACATCACGATGTTATAACAGATTATACGAAGTATGGTATTTCTAATGATGACCCGGATATTGTAAAAGGTCGTGCAGGTTCGCCTTATGCGGTAAAGGATTATTATAATGTAAATCCAGATTTAGCAGAGAATGTTGATAATCGTTTGCAAGAATTTGAAGCTTTAATTGAGCGAACGCATAAAGCAGGTCTTAAGGTTATTATTGATATTGTTCCAAATCATGTAGCGCGTAATTATCAAAGTTTAACCAACTCTGAAGGTACAACAGATTTTGGCGCTGAGGACGATAAAACAGTTACATATAATGTCAATAATAACTTCTACTATAATCCGAGAGAGGCTTTTAAAGTGCCAGAATGGAAAAACGGGTATCAACCTTTAGGTGGTGAAAACCATCCTATGGCTGATAGCAAGTTTGAAGAAATACCTGCTAAATGGACAGGGAATGGTTCCAGAGCCTCACAGCCAGATATGAATGACTGGTACGAAACCGTAAAAGTAAATTACGGTGTATCACCAGAAGGGAAGAAAGATTTTGATGAACTACCAGATGGTTTTGATAATGAAGATTACAAAAAACACTTTGAATTTTGGAGTAATAAAACGATTCCGAGTTCTTGGGTAAAGTTCAAGGATATTGCCTTGTATTGGACAGCTAAGGGAGTTGATGGTTTTAGGTTTGATATGGCAGAAATGGTTCCTGTTGAGTTTTGGAGTTATATGAATTCAGCTATAAAAATGGAAAACTCTGATACGTTTTTATTAGCTGAGGTATATAATCCAAATTTATACAGAGATTACATCAAAAAAGGCAAAATGGATTACCTGTATGATAAAGTGCAGTTATACGACACACTAAAACATGTGATGCAAGGTCACGGAAAAACAGATAATATTCCACCAATTTTAGATGACTTAAGTGATATTGAATATCACATGCTTCATTTTTTAGAAAACCATGATGAGCAACGTATTGCAAGTCCAGACTTTGCAGGAGATGCATTAAAAGGAAAACCAGCAATGGTAGTTTCTGCAATTTCTACAACAGCACCGACAATGATCTATTTTGGTCAGGAATTTGGTGAGCCGGGAGCAGAAGATTTAGGCTTTGGTGACCCAACACGTACTTCGATTTTTGATTATGGTTCTGTGCCAAGTATAGTAAGATGGGTTAATAACAAAAACTTTGATGGAGGCCAATCCACTAAAGAAGAATTGGAACTTCGCGATTTTTATAAGCGTTTACTCAACTTTACAATTAATAGTTCTGCACTAGCTGGAGACTATCAAGATATTCATATATACAATCAACAAAATACAGAATGGTACAATGACAAAGTCTTAAGTTTTGTGCGTTGGTCAGACGATGAGCAATTAATTATCGTTTCAAACTTCAATGCAGAAAACACTTATGGTTTTGAATTGCAACTTCCTGAAGATTTGGTTTCAAAATTGAAGCTTACGGATGGTGAATACAAACTCTCGGATCAGTTATATGGTAGTTATGCGTCAATGCTAAAAGTAGAAAATGGTAAAGCTCAGGTACGTATAGATATAAAACCATTAGAGTCATTCATTCTTAAAATAGAAAAGTAATCACTTCGAATGAATTTGTAACGTATAAACAAATTTATATCGAGAAGAAATCAATAAACCCTATGAAAAGAGCATTAGTTGTAGTAATACTTAGTCTTATGTTAGTCAATTGTAAAAATAACCCAACAAAAGAAAACGTTGAGGTCGATGTTGTAAAACCTGAAAATAGTTCTGAAACACCATTTATTTGGGAAGGTGCCAACTTATACTTTTTGTTAACTGACCGCTTCAATAATGGAGACAAGTCTAACGATGTTAATTTTGATAGAACAAAAGAAACAGGAAAATTAAGAGGATTTGAAGGAGGTGATATAAAAGGAGTGACTCAAAAAGTAAAGGAAGGTTATTTTACAGATTTAGGGATTAATGCCATTTGGATGACACCTATCGTGGAACAAATTCATGGTGGTACTGATGAAGGTACAGGTGTTACTTATGGTTTTCATGGCTATTGGGCAAAAGATTGGACACAAATAGATCCTAATTATGGCACAAAAGAAGATTTGCATGAGCTGGTTAAAGAAGCACATGCAAGAGGTATACGAATTGTTTTAGATGCTGTCATTAATCATACAGGTCCTGTGACTAATAAAGACCCAGTTTGGCCAGATGATTGGGTAAGGACCAATCCGCAATGTAAGTACAATAATTACGAAAATACAGTAACCTGTACTTTGGTGGATAATCTTCCAGATATTAAAACTGAAAGCAATGATAATGTTGAGCTACCACTACAACTTGTAGAAAAGTGGAAAGCAGAAGGACGTTACGAACAAGAGGTAAAAGAACTAGATGAATTCTTTACTAGAACAGGTTACCCAAGAGCACCAAGATTTTACATTATAAAATGGCTTACAGATTATATCACAGAATTTGGTGTAGATGGTTATAGAGCAGATACAGTTAAACACACCGAAGAATACGTTTGGGAAGAGTTTAAAGTAGAATGTGATTATGCTTTTGGAGAATACAAAAAGAATAATCCAGATAAGGTTTTAGGTGATAATGATTTTTATTTGGTTGGTGAAGTTTATAATTATAACATAAGTGGTGGACAGTTTTTTGATTTTGGAGATAAAAAAGTCAATTACTTTAATCCTCCAAGTTTTCATAGTTTAATCAATTTTGAGTTCAAATGGAATTCAAAAGAGTTAGATTATGAAGATCTATTCAGTAAATATTCTGGTATTTTAAATGGAGAGCTTAAAGATTTCGGAACACTTAACTATTTGAGTTCACATGATGATGGTAGTCCTTTTGATGCACAAAGAAAAAAACCTTATATAACAGCAAACAAATTGTTGCTATCACCAGGAACATCTCAGGTGTATTATGGTGACGAATCTTCACGTTCGTTGGTAGTGCCAGGCACAGAAGGAGATGCAACCTTACGCTCATTCATGAACTGGGATTCTATAACTAAAAGAAAAAGAACAAAACAAGTTTTAGCACATTGGCAAAAGTTAGGGCAATTTAGAGCAAAACATCCTGCAATAGGAGCTGGAGTACATCAAATGATTACAAAATCACCTTATGTATTTTATAGAAATCTAGCTAAAAATGATTTTGAAGACTCTGTAGTTATTGGTTTAGATTTAAACGAAGGAGAGAAAATATTAGACGTATCTAAAGTGTTTGAGAATGGAGATATGTTATATGATGCATATTCTAATCAAAATATTACTGTAGTAGACGGAAAAGCTGTTGTTAGTTCAGAATTTGACATTGTTTTATTAGAAAAGAAATAATTATGAAGCTAAAATTAGTTGTATTCGCAGTCTTATTCTGTCTCTTTTCCTGTAAAAGTAGTAACGATGGTAAAACTAATTTGTCTACTACTTCGCCAAATGGAAAGTTGAATGTAGAATTAAATTTAAATTCTTTGGGTGAACCATACTATATGGTGAAGTTAAATGATAGGATTGTTATAGATACTTCGTATTTAGGTTTTGAGTTTGTGAAGGTCAAGTCTATTAAAGATAATTTAAGAGTAGTAAGTACTAGTGTTAGTAGTTATAATGAAACCTGGCAAATGCCTTGGGGAGAACAATTAGATGTTGTTAATAATTACAACGCATTGAAAATTGAGCTTGAAGAAACTTCAGAATTAAAAAGAAAGCTAAATATCGTTTTCAAAGTCTATGATGATGGTGTTGGATTCCGTTATGAATTTCCAAAGCAAGAAGGTTGGACAGAAGCTTTAATTAAAGACGAGCATACCGAGTTTAACCTTACAGAAGATTATAAAACCTTTTGGATTCCCGGAGATTGGGACATTTACGAGCATTTGTATAGCACAACTAAATTAGCTGAAATTGATGCAAAGTCCTATATTCCTAAAACTAATTTAGCACAATCATATATTTCTGAAAACGCTGTGAATACACCTGTAACTATGGTTGGAGAAGATGGTATTCATCTTAGTTTTCACGAAGCAGCTCTTGTAGATTATTCAGGTATGACTTTAAAAGTAGATACGTTAAATTTAAACTTAAAGAGTAGCTTAGTTGGTTCAAAAAATACCGATTATAAAGTCAAAAGAAGTATACCATTTAATACACCTTGGCGCACTATTCAAATTACAGAAAACGCACCAGACCTTATAGAATCTAATCTTATTGTAAATCTCAATGAGCCAAATAAATTAGGTGATGTCTCATGGTTTAAGCCTATGAAATATACTGGTGTTTGGTGGGAAATGCATTTAGGAAAATCGTCATGGGATTATGGTATGGAAATGATTGATGGAAGCTGGAAGGATACAGTAAAAGCTCATGGCAAACATGGTGCAACAACTGAAAATGTGAAGAATTTTATTGACTTTTCTGCCAAGAATAATATAGGAGGTGTTTTAGTTGAAGGCTGGAATACTGGATGGGAGAGATGGATTGGTTTTGAAGACCGTGAAGGTGTTTTCGATTTTGTAACAACATATCCAGATTATGATTTGGATGAAGTTACTAGTTATGCTAAAGAAATGGGTGTTGAGATTATTATGCATCACGAAACCTCTGCTGCAACACAGACTTACGAAAAACAGCAAGATACAGCTTATGCGTTAATGCAGAAGTATGGCATGCATGCTGTAAAATCAGGTTATGTAGGTAAAATAATTCCAAAGGGAGAATACCATCATGGGCAATATATGGTCAATCAATATAACAATGCAGCAATTAAAGCTGCTGAATATGATGTCGCGGTTAATGCTCATGAACCAATAAAGGCAACAGGATTGCGACGTACGTATCCAAATATTATTTCTCGTGAAGGACTACGTGGGCAAGAATTTAATGCTTGGTCTGGTGATGGCGGAAATCCACCAGAACACTTATCTATTGTAGCGTTTACCAGAATGTTGGCAGGTCCAATTGATTTTACACCAGGGATTTTTAATATAAAGTTCAATGCATATCGAAAAGATAATCAAGTTAATACCACTTTAGCACATCAATTAGCTTTATATGTTGTCATCTATAGCCCAGTGCAAATGGCAGCCGATTTGGTAGAGCATTATGAGGCTAACCCAGAACCTTTACAGTTTATAAAAGATGTTGGTGTGGATTGGGAAGAGTCAATAGTTTTAAATGGGGAAGTCGGGAATTATGTCACTATTGCCAGAAAAGAACGTAAAACAGACAATTGGTTTATAGGTGGTATTACAGACGAGAATGCTAGAGATATTGAGATTGATTTTAGTTTTCTGGACAAAAATCAAAGCTATGAAGTACGCATATATAAAGATGGAAAAGAAGCACATTGGGATAACAACCCACTAGGTATTGATATAGAAACTATAGATGTAGATGCGTCTTCAAAATTAAACATCCATCTTGCTCAAGGCGGTGGATTTGCTATCAGCTTAATTAAGAAGTAATTCTTCTATTTATTAGTAACAAATATGATGTAAGATAGTCTTATTAAAAACGACTATTTTAAATATTTGTAACTTTGCTTATAGAAAAAATTACGGTTTGGACATTAATGATAATATAGAATCACCTCTTATTCTTAAAGTTAGCTTTAATAAATACCTAAATCAGTTTGAAGATTTAATCAATACTGATAATGACTTTATTACCGCTAATGCACGTCGTGTATTAAAGATTGCAGAGGAAAATCCTTTGTTAAGAGAAGGTTTTAGCGATACATCTTTATTTAATACCTACGAAAAAGAAATTGAGAGCCTTCTTCAAGATGCATTTAGTCCTATACTTACAAAAAATGAAATTAAGACGGCTTCGGTACCTTTTCATAATTTTATTTTTAATTCATCAGAGCGTTTTAAATCTATTCTAAGTACTGCTGGTGATAATTTTGATTTAGAAATCAAAAACATGCCAGTTGACCAAAGGTATATTATTGCATGTACAATTATTTTAAATTTTTGCTACGGATACAACCTTAACTTTAAACGTCCATTCTTTTACGAGATTCCTGATGCAAATGGTATAATGCGTTATTATAAGATTTTATATAATGCAGATTTTACAGAAATTATTCCAAAGAAAAATGCACCGAAAATTACTCAGGAAGATTATGATGAGCTGATTGATAATTTTGAAAATATTGCACTTTGGAAAGAGAAATTTCCACCAAATAGTTATGAGTTTAAAGGTTTTGTGATTTCAAACATTTTTGATGTCACAGATGACCAATCCATATCTAATATAAAATCATCTTTAATAGGAGAAGACAAGCGTAAGGATGAGAGTTTTATGCAAGGGTTCTATGAGGTTTTTCGCTCACTATTTGGTTTTAAGAATCTTGAGGTAGGTTTTTCTATATACAATGAAGAAGAAAATACTTTTGAGCGGGTTTATGGTGTAGGTATGAATAGCTTTTTGCTCAATGAAGTAGACAGTTTATCATGTGAAGATGCATTATGTGAATGGTCGTATTCTAGGCTAATAAAAGAGAATTCATATTTTTCAGTGTCTGATGTAGATAGGATGTATAAGCTCTCAAATGGACAAGCACCACATATTAAAGTATTGTACGACCAAGGCTTTAAAAGTGCTATTTTTGCGCCAATAGCAAATGATGATGGTTTAATGGGGATTTTAGAGATTGTATCTAATGAGCCACAGGTTTTAAATAGTATCAACGCCAATAAATTGGTAGATGTAATGCCGTTTATCATTTCTGCAGTAGAGCGTTCTAAGAATGAGGAAGAGAATTTAATAGAAGCTATTATTCAAAAAGAATGTACATCTATTCACCCAAGTGTACATTGGAGGTTTGAGCAAGAAGCTAGAAATTATATTAAAGAGGAGTGGAATGGTAACGAACCGAATTTTAATAAAATAGCGTTCGAAAATATATATCCGCTTTATGGGCAAATAGATATAAAAGGTTCATCAGAAGCAAGAAATTGGGCAACAAAACAAGACTTAAACTTACAACTAAGTACAATTAAAACGATTCTGGAATCTGCATCAAAAATTGAAGATTTGCCTATATATGAGCAATATATATACCAGATAAATAACTTCTTAGAAGGTCTTGAATCACATTTTCAAGTAGATAGCGAGCAGCAAATTTCAGGGTTTATTAAAGATGAAATAGAACCGGTTTTAAAACATCTTTATGCTACAGATGAATTAAAATATTCCATTGATGAATATTTTAATAAGATAGATGATACTGTTGATGTGCTTTACCATCATAGAAAACATTACGATGATACCATAGCTTTAATTAATAAAGAAATGGCTTTTCTTTTAGATCAAAAACAAGTTGAAGCACAGTCCATGTATCCACATTATTTTGAGCGTTTTAAGACTGATGGTGTAGAGCATAATATGTACATTGGAGAATCTATAACAAAAGAGGAAAGTTTTAATCCAATATATTTATATAATCTTAGATTGTGGCAGTTACAAGTCATGGTAGAAATGGAAAACTCCTACTATCAAATGCAGTCACAATTTCCTGTAGCTCTAGATGTTGCCTCCATGATTTTGGTATTTAATCAACCTTTATCCATTAGTTTTAGAATGGATGAAAAACAATTTGATGTAGATGGCACTTATAATGCCAGATACGAAATTGTAAAAAAACGTGTAGATAAAGCATATATAAAAGGGACACAAGAACGTGTTACGCAAAAAGGTAAAATTAGTATTGTATATTCTCAAAAGGAAGATGAGAGAGAATATTTAAGATATATTAAATTTTTACAATCTAAAAAGTACTTAGATGATGATGTAGAAATTGTAGAGCTTCAAGATTTACAGGCTGTTACAGGATTAAAAGCTATAAGAGTTAGTGTGCTTTATCATAAAGATAAAGACGATAAAGCTTTTTATACCTATGACGATTTAATGAAAGAAATAAAAGCTTAAAGTCCAACTGTTTTTCCTATATCTGCAACGTCAGTCTCCAATCCAGAGAACTGAAAAGCAATGGCAAATGCAATAACACTGATTATAATTCCTATAGCAAAAACTGTATAAGTAAGTCTAAGTAAGCCGTATTTTCTATTTAATACTAAGCCTAAAAAGTACAAATCTTTAGTGAGTGAGCCATAAAGATAATCTTTGTCTTGCATCATCTCCTTCATGGCCCATTCAAACTCATCGAGTTTCATTTTATGAAAATTACCAAAGAACAAGAGATTTACTTTCTTATTAGCAACATCTTCCTTTGTAAACTTTCCACTAGTAACATTTGGTCTGGTAGCTAATACAGATAATATGATTGAAATAACTGTAGATACAGCAAAAATAGCCGTAGGCCAAATCAAATAACTATTTGACGGGTTATCTAACTTAGAAACTAAATTCGATAAGACCAAAGAAATGATAATAGCATTTACCGATAGTAAAATATTAGCCTTAGTATCCGCAATGTCACTAAGCGTTATATGATTTCTAAGTGCTACTCTAAACATGGTTTCTATACCACGGTCTGGCAACTCTAGTTTCTCTTTTTTAAAGTTTAACTCTGCTTTTTTATGCTTTAACTTTTCAGTATCCTCTTTAATCTTACTCTGACTTTGAAGAAGACCAGCCAAATTTTTCCCTTTTCTGCCTTCCCATTTACTTGTTGCTATATCTGTGTTGAAGGAATGATTTGTTAGAAACGAGATATTTTCTTTTATCCATTCATTTTTAGAGACTTTTTTGCCAAGGGTTAGTTCCCATTCTTTGCGTAAGAGCGCGGCATAATCATTATAGTTCTTGCTAGATAAATGCGCACAGTCTGCATCTCTTATATAGCCTTCAATCTTATTTTTAGGCTCATAATGCATTTCAGTTGCCATGATAAGATTAGAAATTGCTTTGATATTTTCATCGGATACATTATGCGATTTAAGAAACTCTGAAGCTATATTTACACTTTCTTTTTCATGGCCATCAATGGTTTTTGTAAAACCAGAATCATGAAACCAAGCAGCAAGAATTAATTGTTGTTTTTGAGTTTCAGTTAAGTCACTTTCTTCTATAAGTTCTTTTACTTTGTTTACAACGCGATGTGTGTGAGCTAAATTATGATAAACAAAAGATGAGTCTAAATTTTTATTTAAATAAGACGTAACGTATTTCTCTGCTTCAACTATAATGCTTTCCATATACTAAAAATCTGAGCCTAATTTAAGAATTATTTATAACCTTTTTCAATTACTAAAGTAGTAACTTAGCTAATCATCTTAGCTCTAGAGGTTATAAAGCTTTTTTTGATTTAGCTTTAGACGTAATTTACCATGAATAATTACCTAAAAGAAACGAGATGTTATAAGGCTGTATAATTATAAAACAATGCGATTACAAATAAGCGATACTTTCAATAAAGAATTACCATCTGATTCTAATACAGAAAATACCAGACGTAAGGTATTTGAGGCTACACATTCTTATGTAAAGCCCAGAGAACCATCAAATCCAGAATTATTACATGTGTCTTTTGAGATGGCTAGAGAAATAGGATTAAATGCAGAAGACCTCAATTCTAAGGCATTCTTAGACGTGTTTTCAGGTTCTAAAATTCAATCTAAGACTAAACCTTATGCTATGGCTTATGCAGGGCATCAGTTTGGTAACTGGGCAGGACAATTAGGAGATGGTAGAGCAATCAATCTTTTTGAAGTTGAGCACAACAAAAGTCGTTGGGTAATACAATTAAAAGGTGCGGGAGAAACACCTTATTCCCGACAAGGTGATGGTTTGGCAGTGTTAAGATCTTCTGTTAGAGAATACTTATGCAGCGAAGCTATGCACTATTTGGGAGTGCCAACCACAAGAGCATTAAGCTTGATGTTGTCTGGAGATGATGTACTACGTGATATGCTATACGATGGTAATGCAGATTACGAAAAAGGAGCAATTGTTTGTCGGGTTGCACCTACCTTTATTCGCTTTGGAAATTTCGAATTGTTTGCAGCTAGACAAGATTATAAAAACCTCAGAAAGCTTACGGATTATACGATAAAGTACTTTTTTCCTCATATCGGAAAACCTTCAAAAGAGACTTATATTAAATTATTTAAAGAGGTTGCAGACAGAACTTTAGATATGATTATTCATTGGCAGCGTGTTGGTTTTGTACATGGTGTAATGAACACAGATAATATGTCCATTCTTGGTTTAACAATAGATTATGGTCCATATGGTTGGCTTGAAGGATTCGATTTTGGATGGACCCCAAATACCACAGACAGGCAGAACAAACGTTACCGCTATGGCAACCAACCCAATATTGGGCTTTGGAACTTGTTGCAGTTAGCCAATGCCTTATACCCTATAATTGAAGAAGCAGAACCTTTTGAAATAATTTTAAATCAATATCAAACAGATTTTGAAACGAAGTCTTTTAATATGATGCGTTCTAAGTTAGGATTGATGCTTCAAGATGAAAATGATGTACAATTAATGACAGATTTAGAAGATTGCTTATTACTTTCGGAAACAGATATGACGATCTTCTTCAGGTTACTTTCAAACTATAAAAAAGGCAATCCGCAAACTGGAATTGAGATAATTAGCAATGCATTTTATGTTTCAGAAGCCATTAAAGATAAAGTCCTTGAGCAATGGAAAGGTTGGTTTATATCTTACGACAAAAGATTACAACTAGAAGAGCTAACAGACCAGGAGCGACAGACCAAAATGAACATGGTAAACCCTAAATATGTGTTGAGAAATTATATGGCACAATTAGCCATTGATAGTGCAGATAAAGGTGATTATAATTTAATTGAAGAACTATTTCAATTACTTAAAAAACCTTACCATGAGCAACCAAAAAACGAAAAATGGTTTGCAAAACGACCAGAATGGGCAAGGCATAAGGTAGGGTGTTCTATGTTATCTTGTAGTTCTTAATTTTAAAAACTCATAATTATGAAAGCTATTTGGAATAATCAAATTATAGCAGAAAGCGTTGAGACTGTTGTTATTGAAGGTAACCACTATTTTCCACACGATAGTATAAAAAAAGAATTCTTTAAACCAAGTGAAACACATACGGTTTGTCCATGGAAAGGAACGGCATTCTACTATACCATAAACGTTGATGGGAAAGAAAATGTAGATGCCGCATGGTTTTATCCTGAGGTTTCAGAATTAGCTAAAGGCATTAAAAACAGAGTCGCTTTTTGGCGAGGTGTACAAGTTGAAGATTAAATAGATACTGAAATTAATTCAGCACAAGATGAAAAGCACAAAACTAAAAATACAAAACAGAAAAGGTGTAACGCTAAATGCAAATTTAGAGTTGCCAGCCAATCAAAAACCGAATTACTATGCCATTTTTGCACATTGTTTTACTTGCAGTAGTAGCTTAAGTGCAGTAAGGCATATAAGTAGGGCGCTAACGCAAGATGGTTTTGCTGTCGTTAGATTTGATTTTACAGGGTTAGGACGTAGCGAAGGTGAATTTTCTGATAGTCATTTCTCAGCTAATGTAGATGATTTATTAGATGTGCATGCATACATGGCTGAGCATTACGATGCGCCAAGTCTATTGATAGGACATTCGTTAGGTGGAGCTGCAGTATTGGTTGCAGCATCTAAGCTAGATACTGTTAAGGCTGTTGCAACAGTCGGTGCACCAGCTACTGTTGGTCATGTAAAACATCTGTTTTCAAATCAAGTTGGTGGAGAAGGAAATGTTGAAGTAAACATAGGGGGTAGGCCATTTGTTATTAATGAAGATTTTGTGGCAGAATTTGATAAAACAGATTTGCCAGCTATTGTAAAGAATCTAAGAAAGCCATTGCTAATTATGCATTCGCCATTTGATAAAATTGTCGGTATAGAAAATGCAGAGCAATTATATAAAACAGCTTTTCATCCTAAAAGCTTTGTAACCTTAGATAATGCAGACCATCTGTTAATGCAAGAAAAGGATAGTCAATATGTAGGCGATGTTATTGGGACTTGGGCAAAACGATATTTTCCAAAAGTTGAAAATATAATGCTAAGTACTGAAGGAGAGCAATTAGTTGGTCATTTAAATATCGTTGAAGACAACTTTACAACCTCAATTCAAACCAAGAATCATACATTCATTGCTGATGAACCTGTAGATATAGGAGGTAGCGATTTTGGCCCCTCACCATACGAGTATCTCAATGCAGCACTAGCAGCATGCACTGTAATGACCTTAAAAATGTATGCAGAGCGAAAAAAATGGGATTTGCAAGAAGTATTTGTTTATATATCCCATTTTAGAAAGCATAGTGATGATTTACAAGTTGAGGTTGATAAGCCAAAATACCTTGATCATATTAGTAAAAAATTAAAATTTGTTGGTAACTTAGATGCTACTCAAAAAGAAAGATTAAAAGAGATTGCTTCTCGCTGCCCAGTTCATAAGACCATTGCAAGTGAAGTAATTTTTGAAACCCAAATAATACAAGATTAATAGTGCAAATAGCTACCGAGAACCCAATTACAAAAGAACGATTTTTAAGTATTAGAAGTAGAACAGAGTTAATCTGTAAATCCTTAAAACCAGAAGATGTATCGATACAACCTGTAGATTTTGTGTCGCCACCAAAATGGCATTTAGCCCATACAACATGGTTTTTTGAAGAGTTTGTATTAACAAAGTATAAACCCAACTATAAGGTTTTTAATAAGGATTTCGGGTATTACTTCAATAGTTATTATAATAATGTTGGTAATCGTGTTATTAGGGCAAATCGTGGCTTAATGACTAGGCCAACCTTAAGTGAAATATTAGACTATAGAGCTCATGTGAATAAAAACATCGCTGAATATCTTGAAGAAGAAGTTGCAAAAGATATTTGCGATGTTATTGAAGTTGGTTTGCAACATGAGCAACAACACCAAGAGTTATTAATTTATGATATTAAATATATTTTTGGTCATCAGTCCTCATTTCCAAAATTAGATTTTGAAATGAGTCTAAAACCTGAAAGTAAAGAACAAGAATTTATTAACATAAGTGAAGGTGTTTATGAAATAGGTCATAATGAAGATTGTTTTTGTTGGGATAATGAATTAGGAAGACACAAAGTTTATCTTCATGATTTTGAAATTTCTAATCGATTAATAACTAATCAGGAATATATTGAATTTATTGAGGCTGGCGGTTACGAAGATTTTAATCTTTGGCATGCCGATGGTTGGGATTGGATTCAGAATAACAAGATAAAAGCACCATTGTATTGGTATAAAGTTGATGGTCAATGGATGCATTATACACTTCAGGGGTTTAAGGTTATTGAAAGAAATTTACCTGTAAATCATATTTCTTTTTACGAAGCTTTTGCATTTTCACAGTGGAAAGGTATGCGGTTACCAACTGAATTTGAATGGGAGATAGCATCACAACATTTTGATTATGGACAACTTTGGGAGTGGACAAATAGCGCTTATTTGCCTTATCCAAATTACACCAAGGCAGAAGGTGCAATAGGTGAATACAATGGTAAGTTTATGATAAATACTATAGTAATGCGTGGTGCTTCGGTAGCTTCTCCCAAAGGACATTGCAGACCCACATACAGAAACTTTTTTACGCCACAAACCAGATGGCAATTTTCAGGAATTAGACTCGCTAGATAGAATGACAGATACTTTTGCACAAGATGTGCTTAATGGTTTAACCGCAAAAAATAAACACTTATCCTCTAAGTATTTTTATGACGATAATGGTAGTCGCATATTTCAGGAAATAATGAATATGCCAGAATATTATCTTACTGATGCTGAGTTTGAAATTCTATCCATGCAATCCAAACAAATTGTTGAAGCACTGCAGTTTTCGCAACCATTTAATATTATAGAACTTGGTGCAGGCGATGGATTAAAAACCTTTAAGCTTTTAGAGTATTTGGTAAATAATAATATTCATTTTTATTATGTGCCAATTGATATTTCTCAAGAAGCAATAGACTTATTAACGACTAGGCTAAAGGAACGTTTACCTAGTATAGTTATAAAACCAAAAGTAGGTGATTATTTCGAAATTTTAAAGGATAATAAAAAAAGTGATTATCCAAGTTTACTATTGTTTTTAGGAAGCAATGTTGGCAATTATCAAGAAGATAAAACCATAGAATTATTACAGCTTTTTAACGAAAACATGAAAATAGGTGATAAACTTTTGGTTGGTTTTGATTTAAAGAAAAATCCAATTACTATCCACAATGCCTACTATGATAGCCATGGCATTACAAAACGTTTTAACTTAAACTTACTTCTGAGAATAAATAGAGAACTTGATGCAGATTTTAAAATTGATGATTTCGATTTCTATTGTCACTATAATCCAATTACTGGTGATGTAAAAAGCTATATCATTAGTTTAAGAAAACAAATAGTTTATTTGAAAAAACTAAAGACATCAATTGACTTTGAATATAATGAACTTATTTGGACAGAACTTTCAAAGAAGTATAGCATAGAAGAGATTGAAGAATTAGCTAAAAAATCAAGTTTTAATATCAATACTAATTTTTTAGATTGCAAGCATTACTTCACAGATAGTCTTTGGGAAAAGTAATTACTGAGAATTTGCTATATTGATGTACTATTAATTAACTAACCCCTTATATGAGCGTCTTTCGTAAAACTTTTTTTATAATTTTTATTGGCTTAATACTAAATGCTTGCGCAACATATAAAGCACAATATTCTGATGGCGAAATAGAATTAAAACCTTTGCCAACCAAAGATATTGAACACACATTTTATTTAATTGGAGATGCTGGTAATTCTGAAAAAGGAGAAAGCACAAAAGCTTTGAAGGCTTTTAAGGAAGAACTGCAAAAGGCAACAAAGAATAGTACAGCTGTCTTTCTTGGAGATAATATATACGAAAAGGGATTGTTAGATAAGTCTAATCCTGAATATGAATTAGCAAAACACAGATTGCAAGTTCAGATGGATGCAGTAAAAGACTTTAAAGGCAATACTGTTTTTATACCAGGTAATCATGACTGGTATTCTGGTATAAAAGGATTAAAAGGACAAGAAAAACTTGTAGAGAAGGAACTAGGAAAGAATACTTTTTTACCAGAAAAAGGATGCCCTATTGATAAAATCCATATCTCAGATGATATAGAATTAATTTTGATTGATTCTCATTGGTATATTACCAATTGGGATAAACACCCAACTATAAACGATGATTGTGATATAAAAACCAGACAAGCTTTTTTAGATGAGTTTGATAGTTTAATTAAGAAATCAAGAGGTAAAACAACAATTGTAGCCATTCATCATCCTATGTATACAAACGGGTCTCATGGAGGACAGTTTACTTTTGTAAGCCATTTGTCTCCATTACCAATTTTGGGCACTCTTAAAAATGTAATCAGAAAAACAAGTGGAGTTGCAAATGTAGACCTTCAAAACAATCGTTATAATGAGCTTAAACTTCGTTTAGTAACCTTAGCTCAAGTAAATAAAAAAGTAGTTTTTGTCTCAGGTCATGAACATAATTTACAATATTTAATTGAGGATAATTTACATCAAATTGTGTCTGGATCTGGTTCTAAAACATCAGCGGTTAGAAATGTTGGAAGTGGTAAATTTGGTTATGGCTCACAAGGCTATGCTAAACTCATTGTGTATAAAGATGGTTCATCTCTGGTTTCATTTTTTTCAGCCGATGATGAAAAAGAAGTGTTCCAATCAGAAGTTTTTTCTGAGAATAAGGTAGATGCCAGGGTTAATTTTCCAACTAATTTACCAACACATACATCAGCATCAATTTATACTGATGAAGAAACTGATATTAGTGGTTTTGGTAAATTTCTCTGGGGGGAACGCTATAGAAAATACTTTAGTACAAAAGTTAAAGCACCTAGCGTTATGTTAGATACATTATTTGGTGGTTTAAAACCTGTGCGTAGAGGAGGAGGAAACCAATCTAAGTCATTAAGATTAGAAGATAAAAATGGAGCACAGTATGTAATGCGTGCACTCAGAAAACAAGCTTTACAATATTTACAAGCTGTACTTTTTAAAGACCAGTATATTGAAGGTCAGTTTGATGATACAGCTACAGAAGAGCTATTATTAGATGTTTTTACAGGATCTCATCCTTATGCACCTTTTGTTGTTGGCGATTTAGCAGATGCTATAGGTGTGTATCATACTAACCCTGTTTTGTATTACATCCCTAAGCAAGAACGATTGGGTGAGTATAATGATGAGTATGGTGACGAACTTTATATGATTGAAGAACATACTTCTGAAGGACATAGTGATAAAGCCAGTTTTGGATACCAAGATAAGTTACTAAGTACTGATGATATGATGAGTAAGATTCATAAAGATGAAGATATCATAGTGGACGAAGCATCATATATAAAAGCAAGATTATTTGATATGCTCATAGGCGATTGGGATAGGCATCAAGATCAATGGAGATGGATTGAATTTAAAGAAAATGGTAAAAAGGTGTACAGACCTATGCCAAGAGATCGCGATCAAGCATTTTCAATAATGTCAGATGGATTTTTATTAGGTGCGGCAGTTAAGTTAATCCCAACTGCGCGATTACTTCGAAAATACTCAGAGGATTTGGTAGATGTAAAAGGTGTTAATTTTGAACCCTATCCATTAGATATGGAGATTATTGCACAATCTGGTAAGGATGTTTGGGATGCAGAGGTGAAACACATTCAAGATAATATCACTGACGAAATTATTGAAAATGCATTTTTGAATATGCCAGAGGAAGTTAGAGACGAAACAGTTGAAGGGCTAAAAAACACATTAAAGGCCAGACGTTCTAATCTTCAAAAGATATCCGACCGTTATTTTGAGTTGGTTAATAGATTTGCTGTTATAAAAGGAACAAATAAAGATGATTGGTTTGATGTTGAACGCTTACCAGATGGAAAAACTAAAGTTACTGCATATAGAATTAAAGGCGGAGAGAAAAAAGATAAATTTCATGAACGTACATACAGCTGCGAAGAGACAAAGGAAATATGGATTTATGCTTTAGATGACGATGATACTTTTGAAGTCTTTGGTGATGGAAATCGTATGATAAAAGTACGATTAATAGGAGGGCAAAATAATGATACTTATAACATTAAAAACGGAAAGCGTATTACGTATTACGACTATAAATCGAAGAAGAATACAGTTTTAACCAAAAACGGGCGACAAAAATTCTCTGATAATTATAATACCAACGTATATGATTACAAAAAACTAAAGAATAACACGACACAAATACTACCAAGTTTTGGCGCTAACCCAGATGATGGACTACGAATTGGAGCCAATGCAGTTTTTACTAAATATGGTTTTGAGAGAAACCCGTTTACATCACAACATAAGTTTTCTGCAGCCTACTATTTTGCAACAAGTGGGTTTGATTTTAATTATTATGGCGAATTTGCTAATGTCTTTCCTAAGATAAACTTTGGGATTGATGCCCATTTTAATAGCCCAAATTTTGCCGTTAACTTTTTTGGATTTGGTAATGAGACTCCTAATCCTGAAGCAGACGATAACGATGGGCTAGATGTAGATAGAGATTATAATCGTGTAAAAATCAGAACGTTAAAATTTATACCTTCATTAATCTGGAGAGGCGAATTAGGAGCTAGTTTAAAGGTCGGTGTACTTTATGAAAGTAATGAAGTAGAGCGAACCGAAGGTCGTTTTGTAGAATTAATACCTGCAAACAACCCTGTTTTTGATATGCAAGATTTTTATGGTATAGATGCAAAATATCATTTTGTAAATAAAGACGATAAGGCCTTTCCAACTTTAGGCTTTCAAACATCATTACAGATAGGTTATAAGAATAATGTAGATACAGAGAAAGGTTTTGGGTATATTATACCAGAATTAGGGTTTGACCTTAAATTAATTCCGAGCGGGCAATTGGTTTTTGCCACCGATTTTAGAGGGCATTTTAACCTTGGTGATGATTTTGAATTTTATCAAGGGGCAACTTTAGGAGCAAAGACAGGGTTAAGAGGTTATAGATTTCAAAGATTTACGGGTAAATCTGCCTTTTCTCAATCTACAGATATTCGATGGAATTTTGGTAACCTAAAAACGGGATTACTACCAATTCATATTGGGATTTATGGTGGTGTAGATTATGGACGTGTATGGTTAGATAACGATGATTCAGACAAATGGAACAATTCATTTGGAGGAGGGTTTTTTGTAAATATGGCAAAAATGATGACAGCTAACCTCTCTGCATTTAATAGTGATGATGGTTTACGTTTAGCATTTCAGCTTGGATTTGGCTTTTAGTTAATATTAAAACTATAAAGATTACCGCCCAAAGCTCCATTGCGTTCGTCCGAAAGTATTACAGTAGAGTTGGTTTTAAAACCAATACCTTCTTTTTGAGAGTCGTGTTCAAAGGGAAGTGCTTCGATGTCTCCAGAAAAGAAATCATCATATTCAAAATTACTTAGTTTCCAGATTTTGTCATGGTTGAGAAGAACAATAGTTTTGCCATCGTCACTTATATCAGCAGAAGTAATTTTATTCTTTTTACCATCTAAATTGTAATCAGACCTTATAATAGCTTCATGCCTACCAATTTTATTAGGTACTTTTAAAACAACAAACTTTTTGGTTTCTTTACTAAAAAGGTAAAATGAATTTTTAAAAATAAAGAAGGCTTCAAAGTCTTTAGAATCTTGTTTTTTAGGTAAGGTAAATTCAATGATCTCTGCTTTAGTACTCCCGTGATTTAAATTCTGATGCTTAATTTTTAATATTCTAAAGATCTTTCGTTTTTCATTATTATTTCCAAAATCACCAATGTAAATATTACCATCTTCATCAGATGTTAAATCCTCCCAATCTATATTGCTTGCATTGGTTATGGTAATATCTTTAACAATTTTTCCTTTAGTATTTAAGGCATATAAATTGCTGTTATTCCCAGAATCTTGAATGGTCCATATTAAATCAGAACCGTTAATGATCTCTGCGGCTGATACCTCATCAAGGCTATTACTAATGTCGCCTTCAAATTGCAATTTGCCTGTGGATTGACAAGCTGAAGTAATAAGCAAAATAAATATTAGTCTTTTGAACTTTATCATTGTAATTTTATGATTTCATAATTGTTAAATTGAGTCAACGTAAAGATATTATAATTATTGGAGGCGGAGCGGCAGGTTTTTTCGCAGCTATCAATATTGCCGAACAGCATCCTAACTTATCAGTAGCTATTCTAGAACGTGGTAAAGAAGGACTTCAGAAAGTTAAAATCTCGGGAGGTGGCCGATGTAATGTTACTCATGCTGAGTTTATTCCTTCAGAATTAGTGCAAAATTATCCAAGAGGCGAAAAAGAGCTTTTAGGGCCATTTCATACATTTATGACAGGAGATACTATCGCATGGTTTGAAGAACGTGGCGTAGCGTTGAAGATAGAAGAAGACGGAAGGATGTTTCCAGTTTCTAATACGTCTCAAACTATTATAAACTGCTTTTTGAAAGAAACTAAAAGACATAATGTAAAAGTGCTTTATAATCATTCGGTAAAATCTATTTATCAGAATAATGATGATGTCTTGCTGAGCGAAGTCGAAGCACCACAACTTAATAAGCAATTCAAAATAGAAACTTCTCAAGAAACTTTTGAGTGTAATAAAGTTGTTATAGCAACAGGCAGCAACCCAAAAATATGGAAATTACTTGCGGGTTTGGGACATGCAATTGTGCCGCCAGTTCCATCACTTTTCACCTTTGATATTAAAGATAAACGTATAAAGAGTATTCCAGGTCTGGTGGCTAAAAATGTTGAGGTTAAAGTCTTAGGAACAGATTTAGTTTCCGAAGGACCATTGTTAATTACACATGTTGGCATGAGTGCACCAGCGATTTTAAAACTTTCAGCTTTTGGTGCCGTTAAATTAGCTAAACTCAACTATAATTTTAAAATAGCGATTAATTTTATTCAACAAGATTTTAAATTGTGTATAGATCAACTTAAAGCTTTTAAATACCAATTTGCAAAAAAAACAGTCTTCGGTTCAGCACAATTCGATTTACCAAAACGATTATGGAAACAACTGGTTTTATTTGCTGATATTAATGAAACAATACGCTGGGCAGATATGAATAATGAACAGGTAGAAAGCTTGTCAAAACAGTTAACAGAAGCTGTTTTTAAGGTAATAGGAAAAAGTACCTTTAAAGAAGAATTTGTTACGGCTGGTGGAGTAGACTTAAAAGAAGTTAATTTTAAAACCTTTGAAAGTAAATTAATCCCAAATATGTTTTTTGCAGGAGAAGTTATTAATGTAGATGCTGTCACAGGTGGTTTTAACTTTCAGAATGCCTGGACAGGAGCATATATAGTATCACAATCAATTACAAAATAATGAGAACTTACATTGCACTTTTAAGAGGAATTAATGTTGGCGGACATAAAAAAGTCCCGATGGCAGAACTAAGGGCATTGTTAACTACATCTGGTTTAGAAAATGTAAAAACCTATATACAAACTGGTAATGTCATTTTTCAGTCTTTAAGTAATGATACTAAAATACTTGAAAGCGAAATAAAACAATCTATTTTAGATCATTTTGGTTTTGAGGTTTCCGTTTTAGTTAGAACTAGAACGCAGTTAAAAAAAATATTTGACGATTGTCCATTTCCTGAAGCTAAAAAAGTAAATAGCTACTTTGCTATATTGTCTGTATATCCAAAAGAAGACCTGATTAAAGAAGCTTATGAGAAAAGCTATGACAATGAAGAGTATCAAATTATAAACGATTGCCTGTATTTTTATTGTGCCAATGGGTATGGTAATGCCAAATTTAATCTTAATTTTTTTGAGCGAAAATTAAATGTTAGCGCTACTTCGAGAAATTATAAAACAATGGTAAAACTCTTATCTTTGTCTGATATTTAGAAATCAATGACAGAACAAGATTTTATTCTTAAATCCTATAATCCTCATATAGAAAGGGGTAAGGTAAAATGGTCGTCACCAAGTAATATTGCTTTGGTGAAATATTGGGGAAAGCGTGACAATCAAATTCCAGAAAATCCATCAATAAGTTTTACACTTTCAAATTGTAAGACCATTACTGAGGTGACTTATACTAAGAAAGAAGGAAACGATTTTAGTTTTGATGTCTTTTTTGAAGGAGAAAAAAATGAAGCTTTTAAGCCTAAAATTCAAACGTTTTTTGAGCGCATTGAAGCCTATGTTCCGTTTTTAAGAGATTACCATTTTAAAATTGAAACTAGTAATACATTTCCTCACAGCTCAGGAATTGCATCTTCGGCTTCTGGTATGAGCGCATTAGCCTTATGTTTAATGAGTATTGAAGAAGACTTAGATATGGATCATGCTGATGACTATTTCAATAGAAAAGCCTCGTTTTTAGCACGATTAGGATCAGGAAGCGCATGCAGAAGCATTGAAGGGGAACTTGTAGTTTGGGGACAAAACGAAAGCACAGTAAGTTCAGATTTATATGGAGTGAGGTTTGAAGGAGAAGTACATGCTAACTTTAACAATTATCAAGACACAATTTTACTAGTTGATAAAGGAGAAAAGCAAGTGAGTAGTACTGTTGGTCATCAATTAATGTATGGCCATCCCTTTGCTAAAGAGCGATTTAAGCAAGCACATATAAATTTAGCGAAGCTTAAAAATAGTTTACTCTCAGGTGATATAGACACGTTTATAGAAGTTGTAGAGAGTGAGGCTTTAACCTTGCATGCTATGATGATGACCAGCATGCCTTATTTTATTTTAATGAAACCAAACACTTTAGAGATAATTAATAAAATATGGAGCTACAGAAACGAAACAAATTCTAAAGCGTGTTTTACTCTAGACGCAGGCGCAAATATTCATATGTTGTATCCTGAGAACGAGAAGGTAAATGTTTTAGAATTCATTAAAAATGAATTGGTTAGTCATTGTCAAAATGGGCATTATATTTGCGATCAAATAGGACTTGGTGCAAACCAAATAGAAGATTAATCCGTATATTTGTAAAGTAATCTACTTAAATTAAAATGAAAGGACCTCTTTTTTACTCTAAAATTTTACTCTTTGGTGAATATGGAATTATCAAGGACTCTAAAGGGTTATCTATTCCGTATAATTTTTATAATGGAGCACTTAAAGTAGATAAAAACCCTACAGAAGAAGCTGTGAAGTCTAATGAAAGCCTAAAGCGTTTTGTAACGTATTTAGAAGGTTTAGATAATGAGTTGGTGTCTTTTGATATTGATACATTACGAAATGATGTTAATTCTGGAATGTATTTTGACTCGTCTATTCCACAAGGTTATGGAGTAGGAAGTAGTGGCGCATTAGTAGCTGCTATTTATGACAAATATGCTTCTGATAAGATTACAGTTTTAGAGAATCTAACACGTGAAAAGCTCTTAAAATTAAAAGCTATTTTCTCTGCAATGGAATCGTTCTTTCATGGAAAATCTTCAGGCTTGGATCCATTGAATAGTTATTTGAGCCTTCCGATTTTAATCAAATCTAAAGATCATATTGAAGCAACAGGTATTCCTTCACAAAAAACTGAAGGTAAAGGTGCTGTGTTCTTATTAGATAGTGGTATTGTTGGCGAAACCGCACCAATGGTTAGTATTTTTATGGAAAACATGAAAAATGAAGGTTTTCGTAGCATGCTAAAAGACCAGTTTATAAAGCATACAGATGCTTGTGTAGACGATTTTTTAAAAGGAGATATAAAATCATTATTTAAAAACACAAAACAGTTGTCTAAGGTAGTATTAAATAACTTTAAGCCTATGATACCAAAACAATTCCATGAACTATGGAAAAAAGGTATCGATACTAACGATTACTATTTAAAGCTTTGTGGCTCTGGAGGAGGAGGTTATATACTAGGATTTACAGAGAATATAGATAGAGCTAAAGTAGCTCTGAAAGATCAGAAATTAGAAGTAGTCTATACCTTTTAATTCTGCCTGTCATCTTGAGCGTAGTCGAAAAGGTTATATAACTAAATTAGAGTCATGTTATCGAGACGGCAGAAACACATTCTTCTAAAATTTTTCAGTTTATTTTCTGTTGTACGTGGTTATAACATTTTAGTAGTAGTTATTGCCCAATACTTAGCATCAATTTACATTTTTGCACCAAACAAAACCATTAAGTCAGTACTTTTTGATCTTAATTTATTAATGTTGGTACTGGCATCTTCTGCAGTGATTGCAGCAGGATACATTATCAATAATTTTTATGATTCTGAAAAAGATTTAATCAACAAACCCAGAAAAACGATGTTAGACCGTTTGGTGAGCCAAAATACTAAGCTGTCTTTCTATTTTGTGTTGAATTTTTTAGCAGTTGTTTTTGCAAGTTATGTGTCTTTTAAAGCAGTTATTTTCTTCGCATTATACATCTTTGCCATTTGGTTTTATTCTCACCGTTTAAAGAAACAACCAATGACGGGTAATATAGTTTCGGCGATTTTAACAGTTACTCCATTTTTTGCCATATTCATATATTATCAAAATTTTGAGCTCGTCATATTTGCGCACGCTATATTCTTGTTTTTATTAGTGTCTATGCGAGAGCTTACAAAAGATCTTGAAAATATTAAAGGGGATTTGGCATTAAACTACAGAACAGTTCCTGTTGTCTATGGGGAAAAAGTCTCTAAAGCGATGCTAACCATACTAGTAGTTTTAACTGTAGTGGCAGCAATAACTTTGATTCTATTCTTTAGAATTGGGCATATGTATTATTTCTTTTATTTAAGTGTAATGTTGCTCATTATTTTTCTACTGATACTCTGGAAATCAAATAAGAAAACACATTATTTAATGCTTCATAATATTCTTAAGTTTATTATTGTGGCTGGTGTGTTTTCTATTTTATTAATTGACATCTCAATTGTTTTAAATCGTATATAAATGAATACAGCGTTAAAAATTGCAATGGCACAGATTGCACCAGTTTGGTTAGATAAAGAAGCTACGTTGAAGAAAATAGAAGCGGCAATTAAAGATGCTGCAAAAGAAGAATGTGAACTCATTGTTTTTGGTGAAGCTTTATTACCTGGCTATCCCTTTTGGTTGGCTTTAACTGGAGGTGCGGAGTGGAATACAGAGTTAAATAAAACATTACATGCTCATTATGTTAATAATTCTGTATGTATTGAAAAAGGTGAATTGGATAATGTTTGCCAGTTAGCAAAACAGAATAAGATCGCTATTTACCTTGGCATTATGGAGCGTCCAACAGATAGAGGTGGGCATAGCATCTATGCGTCTTTGGTTTATATAAATGAACTAGGTAAGATTAAGTCTGTGCATAGAAAATTGCAGCCAACCTATGATGAGCGCTTAACATGGGCACCAGGAGATGGAAACGGATTAAGGGTACATCCTCTTAAAGCATTTACCATTGGAGGACTTAACTGTTGGGAAAATTGGATGCCATTGCCAAGAACGGCTTTATATGGTCAAGGAGAGAATTTACATATAGCAGTTTGGCCTGGAAGCGATCATAATACAAAGGATATTACCCGATTTATTGCCAGAGAATCACGTTCGTATGTAGTTTCAGTATCTAGTTTAATGTCTAAAACAGATTTTCCTTTAGATACACCGTATTTAGATGAGATTATTAAAAATGCACCAGATACTTTAGCAAATGGTGGAAGTTGTATTGCTGGGCCAGATGGAGAATGGACTGTTGAACCTGTGATTAATAAAGAAGGGTTAATTATCCAATCTATTGATTTTAAACGTGTGTTAGAAGAACGTCAAAACTTTGATCCTGTAGGACACTACTCAAGACCAGACGTAACAAAACTTATAGTGAATACCGAAAGACAAACTACTGTAGAAATTAAGTAGTTAATGTTAACTATTGTTATACCTTTGCAAAAAATTTGGATATGAGCAGAAATCAAGACAGCAGAGGAAAAGGGAAAACTTCGGGGAGAGAAAATGCTAAAGGTAAATCTAAAAGGTTTACCAGAGGAGATGCTCCTATTAAAAAGAAGCAGCAAACTAAAAAGGCTTCTCAATCAGATGAAATTCGCTTAAATAAATATGTCGCTAATTCTGGCATGTGCTCACGTCGAGAAGCTGATGAAAATATTGCAATAGGTTTAGTTACTGTTAATGGTAAAGTTATAACAGAAATGGGCTATAAAGTAAAACGTACTGATGAGGTTCGTTTTGATGGTCAGCGTATTACTCCAGAGGCAAAGGTGTATGTGTTATTAAATAAACCAAAAGGGTTTGCCACCACTACTGCAGAAGGCAAAGGCAGAACGGTTATGGATTTAGTTGCAAATGCAACCAATGCTAATATAAAACCTATAGGACGACTTGGAAGAAACTCTTTAGGCTTATTATTGTTTACTAATGATGATAAGGTGGTGCAGAAGTTTACCAATTCTAAAAATGGTGTGGCACGTTTGTTCCAAGTAGAACTAGATAAGAACTTAAAATTTGAGGATCTCAAAAAAATTCAGGAAGGCTTTAAAGTAGAAGGCAAGCTTATTACAGTTGAAGAAATAAGCTATATTGAAGGGGAATCTAAGAATAAAGTAGGTGTTAAGATTAAAAACACTGGTAATACTATTTTGCGTACCATTTTTGATACGTTTAAATATGATTTAGTGAAAATTGATTGTGTTGCCATAGGTCATTTAACTAAGAAAGATATTCCGAGAGGACATTGGAAACATCTTACAGAGCAAGAGGTGAATACTTTAAAAATGCTTTAGTTATTACCCACTTTTATTGTGTAAGTGGAAATTAAATCTTCTTCAATATATAAATGAACATCAAAGAAACCTTTTCTGTTAAACTGATGCTCAATGTTAAGGCTTTTATTTTCTAATTTAACCGATGTGGGTTTTATTTTTTTAGACTGAAACCCATTATCAATTAACAGCCAAATGTCTTTGGGGTCAATTGAAGCTTTAAGCTGATATTGGAGCTTAAGGTTTTGAAATCTTTGTAAATTATGGTGCATGTATTTAGGAGTATTGTGGAGCTCAAGTGTTTTGTAGGCATTCCCATAAATTACTGGTGCGTTAAGGAACTCATCAAAAGTCGGATTTTCACCTTCTAAGAGCCACCATTTCTGCTCTATAGGGAAGTGATTAACTGCAAATAATTTTGGATTAGCTAGAAAAAAACCATCATTGTAATTAAAAGTAAATCGATTTGTTGCAGGATTTGGTATACCACTTGCCCAAGTTGGGTCGCAGAGGTACCACCTTCCGTTTAGTTTTATAGCATTCCAGGAGTGATTTGGTAGTGTTAGATTTTTAGTATCTGTTGTACTTACTCTTCCGTAACCTTGTATGATTTCACATTTTAGATCTGATAAGTCAGCCAGTACTTTTACGAGGTAAGCGTAACCTGTACAAATGGTTTGTTTTTTCTTTAATAATTTATTGAATAATCTTTTTCTAAAATCTGTATTCCACGCCTTAAACTTTATACTGTCATCCTTAAACCGTTCTCTTTTATGTTTGTTTTTTAGGTATAAACTGTAATCATTTTTAATATTTGCACATACCCATCTGTATATTGCTCTAAAGCGTTCGACATCCGTATTTAAATGTGATGTAAGTTTAAACGATAGTTCAGGTAAATTTGTTAAATCTTCATTAGGATAGGAAAGCGCTATACTGTCTGCTTTTTTGAAATCTATATGCTTAAAGTCTGATATCTGAGTAAACCCTTTAACAAACCAAAAGAAAAGTAGAATAGCTAAAGATAATTTCAAATCTGAAGAGTTATATTTATTTTAAGCATAATCTATACATTTTCACTGTATTTAGATTATGCCTAAGATAAATAATATGCTTAATTAATTTTTTTTCCGTTTAGATTTGTATGGCTTTCCAGAGTCTAAAGCTCCTATCATTTCAATTAAATCTTCGGTTAGCACAATCTCAATAAAGCTTGTATCATCCTTAATTTTAATCTTATGTGTTTCATAGCCTAAATAGGTTACCAATAAAACATCACCAGTATTTAGTTTTACAGGAAATGTAAATTCGCCTTTTTCATTGGTAACAGTACCATTTCGAGTACCCTTTTGAACGATGTTAACATCTCCAAGAGGACCTTTTTCATCGCTTATTATACCTTTAACTGTACGCGCATTAGAAGCAATTTCAGTGGTAGTTTTTTCAGATTGCCCATAAGTGGGATTAAATGCGAGTAAAGACATCATTAAAAACCCGATTAAGCCAATGGTTTTAAATGATCGTTTTTGAGTAAAGACATGTGTTTTCATAATAGTTGTGTTTTGTTTACCTCAAAACTAATGGTTAAGGCTAAAGGTATAAAATAGGTTTTAGTTACACTAATAGATGAGTGAGTAAAGTAGTGTTTTTACTTAGGAAAGTATGTGTGAATACATTTTTTTGATAAGTTGAAGGGGTATTGTAAATTATTCTTTTGGTGGATTGATAATAATATTTCTTTCCCCAACCCATATACCATCAGCATTTTGTTTTAATTCAACAATATTAGAAAAACCGCCTGTACGTTTTAAATTATCGATCATTTCTTTGGTTATAATTTTATCTCCTTTAAACCAAGTAGCGTTAACCCAATACTCATTAAAGTAATCTCCTTTTAATGTCATGTGTACATGCGCAGGCTCAGTATGGTTTGGGTAAGGAGCAGGTTTTATAGTATAAAATTTGTATTTGCCTTCGCTATTTGTTTTTGCCCAACCTCGCAAATATCCGTGACGAATACCATTTCCGGTTTCATTGCCCTTCTTTTTATAAACACCATTACTATTTGTGTGGTAAGCATAAATAATGACGTTTTTTGCAGGAGTTTTACCATCACTTTCATAAATAGTTCCTTCTAAGATGAGTCGTTCTCCTTCAACATCTTCACTAGCAATGGTTGTTTCCCAGGATACATTTTTTGGGACCTCATTTGCACCGCACCATTGACAATTTGGTATTTTTTGTTCTGCTGCTATATTTTGGTTGGAAACATTTTTCACTTCAATTGTTAAAAAAGCTACAAAGGTACTGTCTTTGGTCTGTTTTAAATCTGCAAGGAAATGTTGATCGCTTCCAGAGATAAAATTGTTGCCCATTACACCTGTATATTGTTTAAAGTGAATATCATAGGCCTGCGGTCTTGCATTTTTAACTGTGGTGTGTATATGTCTGTTATCTGCAGAACTTCCATAATCACCTGGTAAAATAGTCTTAACATATATTCGTCCTTTTTCATCAGTAATCGCAGATCCGTTTAATCGAGCAGTAGTTTCGTCATTTGGATCTGAAGGCTCATATTCACCCGCAGAAGACGTATGATAAAGATGTATTTGCTCATTAACTAATGGTTTTTTGTTTTCTTTTGAAATGACAGTAAGACATAACCATAGCTTCTGTCCAGGTTCATCACTATCACTGATTTGTACTTGATTTTCACTTTCAAAGTTTTCAAATACTTTTAGTGTTTTTGCTTCAAGTTCGTTAAGTTTTGAAATGGTTCTGTCTGTAGCACATTGTGTAAATAATGCGCTTATAAGCATTAAGACTATAAGTTTTTTCATTCTTGCTATTTTAAATAGTTATTAACTCAGTATATCTATGTAAAAAGATGTTTTACTTATTCTATATATTAATTCTTATTCTTAAACTTATCAAAATCAGAAACTTCTTCAACTTTTGGGAAGCTATTGTTTTTCATGTCTGTATCAGCAAATTCAAAATTTGGATCTAAAACCACTTTTTCTACCTGTTTAGACTTTATAAAGGTTTTAGTGACTTCATATTCATTTAGCCTCCATGTCTCTGCGGGTAATGTGTCAATTTCACTAGTACCGTCTGTGTATTGCCATTCTATAGTTACTGGCATTATTAGGCCACCAACATTTTTCACAGTAATTTCATAAATATTTTTGCCGTAAAGTTGTTTTCTAACTTCAGGCTCATCTAATCGCGATAAAAACTGCCCATAAGCCTGATCGGGCGTAGATACCATAGTTATCATTTCTGGACCACCTGCAAAGTCTGTTGTATTTTCTCCAGCATTTTCGGCTTTAATATTAGCTTTTGCGACCTTATTTCTATTTTCTATATTTTCTTCATTAGCAACAGTAAACCATTTTACATTGGTGAGTTCCATATCTACGTTATCCGTAGTGAAAAACCAACCTCTGTAAAACCAATCTAAATCTACTGCAGTAGCATCTTCGAGCGTTCTAAATAAGTCTGCAGGATTTGGATGCTTGTATTTCCAACGATTGGCATACTCTTTAAAAGCCTGATCAAAAAGGTCTTTTCCGATTACAGAATTTCGTAATATTTGTAGACCCACAGTAGGTTTTTGGTAATAGTTGGCGCCAAATTGTGATAATAAATCATTATCTGATGAGGTCATTATTGGACGCATTATACTTTGATCTCCACTCATAAATGCAACGATACTTTTAGGCTCTGTGTGTGGGTAATCTGGATAGCGTTTTTCCATAGTACGTTGATGAATAAACGTATTGAGACCTTCGTCCATCCACATCCACTGGCGCTCGTCAGAGCTTACAATCATAGGAAACCAGTTGTGACCCACTTCGTGAACAATAGTGCTAATCATACCAGCTTTAGTATTTTTGCTAATTTTCCCGTTTACGGGTCTCCCTCCATTAAAACTAATCATTGGGAACTCCATACCAATATTAGAGGTGTTTACAGAAATACAAACAGGATAGGGGTATTCGAAAACGTCTTCAGAATAGACCTCTAAGGCATTCTTAACCGCTAAAGTTGAGGATTCGCTCCACACGGGTAAGCCTTCTTTAGGGTAAAAAGACATTGCCATTACGGTATGTGTTTCTAACGGAACAGCTTGTGCATCCCAGATAAACTTTCGAGATGAAGCTAAGGCAAAATCACGGACATTTTCGGCTCTAAATTTCCAGGTTTTGGTTTTAGTGGTTTTATTTTTTTCATTGGCTTTTGCTTCATCTGGTGTGACAATCATTATGGGTTTGTCTACTGAATTTCTGGCTTCGATCATACGTTGGCGTTGTACCTTTGTAAGAACCTCATTTTCATTTTTTAAATCTCCCGTTGCAGCAACAAGATGGTCAGCTGGTACAGTAATTTCAACATCATAATCCCCAAATTCTAAGGCGAATTCACCTAATTTTTGAAATTGTTTATTTTGCCAGCCTTCGGTATCATTATAAACAGCCATTCTCGGAAACCAATGGGCAATGAGATAAACGGTATTGTCATCCTCTGGGAAGTACTCATAACCTTCACGTGACAATAAATACATGCTGCGATCTGTGATATGATACGACCAACCAATTGAAAATGTCAAAGATTCTCCAGACTTTAAAGGTTTGCTAAGTATAACCTTCATCATAGTATTGTTTACCAATGATTTTATGGGTTTGCCATTAGTGTCCTTAATATATTTTATGGTATAACCAGCGGGAAAATCAATTGCACGTGTTAAAAATTGCATGTGTCTCGTATTCATTGAATCACGAACATTACCAAAAGCATAACCAAAATCTTCATTCTCTTTCTTATTGACGTTTTGCTCTAATTGAATCCATAAATACGATAAATCATCAGGTGAATTATTGTAGTAGGTTATGGTTTCATCACCACTTAATATATTGTTCTTTTCATCAAGTTGAGCCTTAATTTTATAATCAGCACGTTGTTGCCAATATGCTTTTCCTGGAGCACCACTTGCTGAACGATAGACATTGGGTTGTGGAATCATGTTGTCGATAGGTTCAAACTTTCCTTGGTAAGGTTGGTTTTGAGCATAAATTGTTGAAGAAATAAAAATAGTGAGTGATAAAATGAAAAACCGTTTCATAGTTTTAGGATTAATGAAAATAGGATTACAAGGTAATAATTTAGAGTTAAGGATATAGTTAATAAAAACTCAATTTGTTATTTAGTTGGTGAAACTTAAACACTTACTTATCTTTGCAACCCTTTTTAAAATATAGTGTAATAACTCTCTATTTTTATAGGAATTAAAATATGTTTCAATGACAAGCACAGGAAAATTAACTTTTGATGTATTAATAGAGATTCCAAAAGGAAGCCGTAATAAATACGAATACGATTTTGAATTGAATAAAATTCGCTTTGACCGTATGTTGTTTTCATCAATGATGTACCCAGGTGATTATGGTTTTATACCAGAAACTTTAGCTTTAGATGGTGACCCTTTGGATGTTTTAGTAATGGGAACCGAACCTACATTTCCTATGTGTGTCATGGAGGTAAAACCCATTGGCGTGTTTCATATGGCAGATGAAAAAGGACCTGATGAAAAGTTGATATGTGTGCCAGTTACAGATCCTATATGGAACAGTTATAAAGATATTACAGATTTAAATCCGCATAGAAAAAAAGAGATCACACATTTTTTTCAGGTATATAAAGACTTAGAGAAAAAGAAAGTTGATGTTGCTGGTTGGGGAAACGCTGAGGAAGCATATGATATTTTGAATAAATGTGTTGATAGATACGAAAATAGTGACCATAAAAAAAACGGTGATTTTGCGATCTAATTAGTTCAATAACATCACAATTACAAAACCCTTTGGCAATACTCGTCAAAGGGTTTTTCTATTCGCATTCATTTTACTACTTTTGCCCAGCTAAAAACAAATCAAATTTAAAATGGAACAATACATTCTATATGTGCCAGCAATTTTGGCAATCATTGGTCTAATCTTTATGGGAGTAAAGTATGCTTGGGTTAAGAAACAAGATCCAGGTAATGAGCGTATGCAAGAACTTTCTGCAAGTATAAAAGAAGGGGCTTTAGCATTTTTAAGTGCAGAGTACCGCTTACTTCTTGTATTCGTTGTCATTGCCAGTGCATTACTAGGCGTGGTAGCTTATTTGGTACCATCAACTGAATATATTATTATTCTAGCATTTATTGTGGGTGCTATTTTCAGTGCACTTGCAGGCAATATTGGGATGCGTATCGCGACTGATGCCAATGCACGTACAACACAAGCTGCAAGAACTAGCTTGCCTAAAGCATTAAAAGTTTCTTTTGGTGGTGGTACTGTAATGGGAATGGGTGTAGCGAGTTTAGCAGTATTAGGTTTAAGTATCTTCTTTATACTTTTTCTTAATATGTATATGACTGGTGAAGGTTCTTTTTATGATAATATGACTGTAGTCTTAGAAGCTTTAGCTGGTTTCTCATTAGGTGCTGAATCTATTGCATTATTTGCACGTGTAGGTGGAGGTATTTATACCAAAGCTGCCGATGTTGGTGCAGATTTAGTAGGTAAAGTTGAAGCAGGTATTCCTGAGGATGACCCTCGTAACCCAGCGACTATTGCAGATAATGTAGGTGACAATGTAGGTGATGTCGCAGGTATGGGAGCCGATCTTTTTGGGTCTTATGTAGCCACTGTATTAGCGTCTATGGTATTAGGAAATTATGTATTACGTGATATGAGAGCCGCAGGTACTGTGACTGAAACTTTTGATGGCATGGGACCAATTCTTTTACCACTAGTAATTGCTGGTGTTGGAATTATCGCATCTATCTTAGGGACATTCTTGGTGAGTATTAAAAATAATGACGCTAAAGAATCACAAGTTCAGAAAGCTTTAGATACAGGTAACTGGGTTGCTATAATTATTACTTTAATTGCAAGCTGGTTCTTAATTAATTGGATGTTACCAGCAGAAATGTCAATGAATTTCTTTGGTGAAGGTGCAAAGCTTATTCCTTCAATAAATGTATTCTGGAGTGCTGTAATCGGTTTAGCTGTAGGAGGATTGATTTCTTGGGTAACCGCATACTATACTAGCTTAGGTAAAGCACCAGTAAATGATATTGTTGAGAATTCTGGTACCGGAGCCGCAACAAATATTATTGCAGGTCTAGCTGTAGGTATGAAGAGTACTGCAGCATCCGTATTGTTATTTGCAGCGGCAATTTATGGTTCTTATGAATTGGCAGGATTCTATGGCGTTGCATTAGCAGCATCTGCTATGATGGCAACAACTGCAATGCAATTAGCGATTGATGCTTTTGGTCCTATTGCGGATAATGCAGGAGGCATAGCTGAGATGGCTGAGTTACCAGAAGAAGTGCGAGAACGTACAGATATACTAGACTCAGTTGGTAATACAACAGCAGCTGTTGGTAAAGGATTTGCTATTGCTTCTGCTGCATTAACAGCATTAGCATTATTTGCTGCCTTTGTAACGTTTACAGGAATTGACGGGATTAATATCTTTAAAGCAGATGTATTAGCTATGTTATTTGTTGGAGGGATGATTCCAGTTGTATTTTCTGCATTAGCAATGAAATCTGTAGGTAAAGCTGCGATGGAAATGGTAAAAGAAGTACGTCGTCAGTTTAAAGAAATTCCAGGTATTATGGAAGGTACTGGTAAACCAGAATATGATAAGTGTGTTGAAATTTCAACAAAAGCATCTTTAAAAGAAATGTTATTACCAGGCTTAATTACTATTGTTACTCCAATTATTATTGGATTGGTATTTGGAGCAGAACCATTAGGTGGTTATATGGCAGGTGTTTGTGTGAGTGGTGTTATGTGGGCAATTTTCCAAAACAATGCAGGTGGAGCTTGGGATAACGCTAAAAAGTCTTTTGAAGCTGGAGCTATGGTAAATGGAAAGATTGAAAAGAAAGGTTCTGAGGCTCATAAAGCAGCTGTAACTGGTGACACTGTTGGTGATCCTTTTAAAGACACCTCTGGTCCTTCTATGAATATCTTAATCAAATTAACGTGTTTAGTTGGTTTAGTTATTGCTCCAATTTTAGGTGGTCATAGTGATGATAGTGGTTTAGCTAATGTTGAAGAAAATGAGATTTCAATAGAAACAACTATCAAATCTAAAGATTTAGCTATAGCTAACATTAATTACTCAACAATTAAAGATGGTGAAAAGGTAATTGAAACGATTACTTTCGAAGGTACACAAGCTGAGGTTGAAAAAGAAATAAAAGCTTTTGAAGCATCACTAAAGACTGAAGCTGGAGAGGTGAAAAGTGTAATTGAAAAAATTGATGTAAGAAAAAAATAATTTTTTATATAAATTTATAAAACAAAACCACGCTATTCAGCGTGGTTTTTTATTAACTTTAGTTTTTTCAAAAAATTTTATGGGTTGGTTTAGAAAAGATCCACTACAAATAATTGCATTTCAAGGCTATGGTACGGATTCGCATTTTTATGCACGTGGAAGAGCGCTTGAAGATGAATCTATTGATTTAGAAGACCAACACATTTGGCACCTCATTGTCAATACCTGGAAACGTTTTGAGACTGATGAGATTAAGAAAGTGGGTATTACTATTACATTGCCAAATGGAACAATACTAAAAGGAACTACAGACAATGATGGTTATTATAAAGTCGAAGCTCACCTCCAAGTTTTAAAAGATATAACTAATGAAGAAGGCTGGTTACTCTTTACATTATCGTATAATGATGTTAATATAAAACGAACCATTCAAAACCATAATAAATTTCCTGGAGAAATATTAATCCCATCTACAAAGGCCCAATTTGGTGTAGCGAGTGATATAGATGATACTATTTTGCATACTGGAGTGGTTTCTACCTTAAAGTGGAAGGTTATATATAACTCGGTGTTTAAACATGCAAAAAATAGAATTCCGCTTGAAGGTGCTGCTGAATTTTATCATAAATTACACAAAGGAGTTTCTGGTAAAAATGCGAATCCTATATTCTATGTGAGCCATAGTCCTTGGAATTTATATCGTTACCTAGAGTTGTTTTTGCGACAAAACAATTTTCCTAAAGGTCCAATTTTATTAAGAAGTATGAGTAATCTGCTTAAAAGAAAATCGCAGGATGAAAAACCTCAGAAGCAAAAAGAGATTTTAAATTTACTTAAAACATATCCCAATTTACCATTTATTTTGATAGGCGATAGTGGTGAACACGATCCTGATATCTATATGGAGATAGCTAAAGAATTTCCCAGTAGGATTTTAGCTATTTATTTACGTAGTGTAAAGCACAAGAAGAAAATGTCGCGTGTAAGAGGTCTAATGAAAGATTTTAAAACCACAGAGATTTTAATGGTCGAAAGTAGTGCACAAGCTATTGAGCATGCTAAAAACCTTGGCTTTATTGTTTGAAAATAGCAGAATTGTTATAATTAGTGAGGAGGCTTTATAAATTAAAATAACCCATTAATCTGTGCATCAATCTTATTGATAATACCCCCTAAATCTTCTGGGTTAGCAACAAAGTCTAAGTTGTCAACATCAATAATTAATAAATTACCTTTATCGTATTTTGTAATCCAGGCTTCGTAACGTTCATTTAGTCTACTCAAGTAATCGATACTAATAGTATTTTCATAATCCCTTCCACGTTTATGAATCTGAGCTACTAAATTTGGTATACTACTACGGAGGTAAATGAGTAAATCTGGACCTTTTACAAAAGATTCCATAAGCTCAAACAAAGAAGAATAATTTTCGAAATCGCGATTGGTCATTAAACCCATTGCATGAAGATTGGGAGCGAATATGTGTGCATCTTCATAGATAGTTCGGTCTTGGATAATGTCTTTTCCGCTATTGTGAATTTGGTTAACCTGACGAAATCTACTGTTTAAGAAATAGACTTGCAAGTTAAAGCTCCAACGCTCCATCTGATTATAAAAATCATCCAAATACGGATTGTCAACAACATCTTCTAATTGTGCTTCCCATTTGTAATGTTTGGCGAGTAGTTTTGTGAGCGTCGTTTTGCCTGCTCCTATGTTTCCTGCAACAGCAATGTGCATAATTTATTCTAGTTTAAGTTGGTATTGACGTAGAATTTTATCGTCGTAAATATACAAGGTTTCATTGGTTACCAAAAACTGATTTATTAACAAATTTGGGTGTGCAATGGATTGTATTTCAGTCTCTTTTTTTGGTAAAATATAGAGTTGCTCAGCTTTTTTTAAAACTAAATGCGCTTTGCTAAATGCCATGGTCTCGTAACCAATGTTTTTAAGTTTATTGACTAAGCTTCCAAAATAATTATAGATGTATAGATATTTTTCTGTTAGTAAATAACAGTAATTGTAATCGCTCTTTAGGTCTAAAATATCTGCTTGTACAGGGACAGTCTTTAAGCGTATTTTATTGGTTTTGTAATCATACAATTCCAGTTGCTGTAAATCTTGATTAAAAATCCAAAGTGTATTATCAAAACCTGTAGAAACAAAGCTTACATTTTTATAGGGCTGAACAGTATTGAAGTCGATTTTAAAAATTTCTGCCAATCGGTTGTCTAGAATGATTACGGTATTAAAATCTTGGTAGAATAGATTAATCTTTAAGGGATTGAACGCATTAGCCGTTGTTATTTGCCCCAGTTGAAAATTGGTGTAGGTAATTGTGGTGTCCTTAGTTTTTTTGTAGAATGTATTATCTTCTGTAGTGTAATATAGTGTGCCAAAAGTATCTACACCAAAGATCTTGTCTGCTTTTAATGCAGTAGAATCTTTTATACTGGTATGTATTTGTTCTTGAGCTACCGCCGAAAAACTTATTATAAAAAAGAAAATAAATAGATTTCGCATAAGATTTAGAAAAATACAAAAATTGAACCAAAAGCAACTGCGATTCTATACTTGTTTCATAACCTACACTTAAATAAAGCTTATTATGCGGTTGAGATGCAGATTTTTTTTCAACTTATTTAGTATTTCACACGGTTAATTTATAACCAAATCCCCTAACATTAATAATTTGAATGCTTTCATCTTTTTTGAGTTTTTTACGAAGTTTGGTAATAAAAACATCCATACTGCGTGTGGAAAAGAAATCATCGGTTCCCCAGAGCTTGTTGAGTATCAATGAACGGTCTAAGACCTGATTTTTATTTTTAATAAGATGAAATAAAAGGTGAGCTTCTCTATGTGTTAATTGAACAACTTCTTCATCTTTAAATTGTAGCTGCTGTTTAGGGAAATCAAAAGTGTAATTACCAACATCTAAGATTTTAGATGATTTTTGAATATGAGTTCTGTTAATCAGATTATGTATTCTTACAATGAGCTCTTCCATACTAAATGGTTTTTTTAGGTAATCATTACCACCGACTGAAAACCCTTCAACTACATCATTGGTTTGCGATTTCGCAGTTAAGAATATAATTGGTATTGTATCATCAATTGCTCTAATATCTTTTGCTAAAGTAAAGCCATCTTTTTTGGGCATCATCACATCCAGAACTAGAATTTCTGGCATTTCTGTTTGGTACTTTTCATATGCTTTTTCACCGTTATCACAAAGCACCACTTCAAAATCTCTGGTTTCCAGACTTTCTTTGATAATTTGTCCTAAAGCAGCCTCGTCTTCTGCTAATAATAGCTTTATTTTATCAGCCATTTGGAAGCGTAATTTTAAAAGTTGTTAATTGGTTTGAGAGATCAATATCTATATGTCCACCATGTTTTTCTATAATAGTTTTAGTATAATAAAGCCCTATGCCAAAGCCTTTTACATCATGGGTATTGCCTTTTGGAACACGATAGAATTTTTCAAAAATTTTATCCTTATTAACTTTAGATAAATTATTACCATTATCAGAAATATGAATTTCAAAATTTTTGTTTCTAGGGATTAAATCAATAGATATAATTTTACCTCCATATTTTACTGCATTGTCTAAAATGTTATTTAAGGCATTTTCAAAATGAAAAAGATCTACATTAGCAGTAAGATGCTCTATTTTAAAGCTATTGTTAAAGTCTTTGTTGGGAAAATGAATTTCATATCTATTAGACAAAGTTGTAAGTAACTCTAAAATATTAACAGGCTCTTTGTTAAGTTCAAGGCTGTCGCTATCTAATGTTGCAGTTTCTAGCAGTTTTTCAACCATAGTGTTGAGCTTAGAAAGTTGTTCACTAGACATACCAATATATTTTTGTGTTTTTTCTTTATCATTGATGCCGTTAAAATTATTGATGCTTTCTAATGCGACACCAATTGTAGCTATTGGTGTTTTAAACTCATGTGTAATATTACTAATGAGGTCATTTTTTACCTCGGCAAATTGTTTTTGATTTTTAATGATTTTTAATAAATAAAAAAGGCAACTGATTACTACCAGGACTAAAAGCATTGAGATTAAAATACCACCTAAACTTCGTTTTAGAATAACTTTAGTGTCATTAGAAAATCTGAGTTTAAGTGAACTGTTTTTAGGCAAAAAAGCTGAGTTAGATTCTACATAAATATTGTGTTCTTCTTGTTCAGTATTAGATAGTTTTGGAGAGGTCACTTCATTTTTATCAAGGAAGCATTTGTCAAGTATATCATGATAATAATTAAGGTGGTAATTTAAGTCTAGTTCCTTTCTTTTTAAATCTTTATTCAATAAAAGATTTACTTTCCTTAAATCAAGTGAATCATTTCTTATAGAGAAAAAAATCTTTGTTGTTAAAAATTCAATATCTTTTAACTGTAATGAATCATCAGAAAAATTAATTTCAGTAGGGTTAGATTTTATTCCTTTTATAACATGTAACCTATCTACATCTTTAAATTCTACAGAATCTAAGTAATCAAAATTGCTGTCAAAAGACTTTATAATTGACGTTATAGAAGTATCATTAGTAAAGACTTGTTGAGATATGGTGTTATCGTCAGAAAAGCCTATTGAAGTCGCCTTAGCTAGACTTGCATAGTAATCATCTACGGCTTTATCTAGACTTATTTGGACATCCCTAATTAACTGTTGTTTGTTAGTCTGGTAGTTTTTGTAATTCCAGTAAACTTGAATAGTAATTGTAGCTGCAATTACTGCAGTAATTACATATAAAATCCACCTATACCGCTGATTATTCATATACCAAATGTAGAGGTTAAAATTTATTTTAACGAATCAGTTAACACACGTTAACGTTCATTAACGCTGTAAAATAAATAGTTTAAACATATTTGTGGTATAACATTTAAAAATTCAATCAAAATGACAACAATTATTAGAGCATTAGTTACTGTATTGATAGCTTTCTCAATGAGTTTGCAGGCGCAAGACTTTCAGGGTATAGCAACCTACAAGACTCAACGACAAGTAGATATTAAGCTCGATAGTACTCAGATGAATTCTGAAATGCAATCCAAGATGATGGAAATGATGAAAAAACAGTTTCAAAAAACTTTTATACTAACATTTAATAAGGAAGAATCGGTTTACAGACAAGAGGAAGAATTAGATAAACCTAATGTTGGCTTGGGAGGAGATGTTAGAATCGTTACCATTGGTGGAGGTGGCGGTTCAGATGTGTTTTATAAAAACACTAAGGATCAAAGGTTTTCCGAGAAGGTGGATACTTATGGTAAAATATTTTTAGTAAAAGATAATCTCGAGAAAATTGATTGGAATCTGGAATCCGAAACAAAATATATTGGAGAATACCAATGCTATAAAGCTACATTTACTAAAATGGTTGAAAAGCCAAGATATTTTTCCAGTTCTGATGAAGCCCAGGAAGATGAGGATGAAGAACCAGAAATGGAAGAACGAGTAGTTACAGCTTGGTATACACCACAGATTCCTGTAAACAACGGACCAGATGATTACCAAGGCCTTCCTGGATTGATTTTAGAAGTGCATGATGGTAAACTCACTATTATCTGTAGTAAGATTGTATTAAACCCAAAGGAAAAAATTGAAATCACTGAACCAACAAAAGGTAAAGTAGTAAACCAGGAGAAATACAATAAAATTATGGACAAAAAAGCTAAAGAAATGATGGAGCGTTATAAGCCCAAAAAAGGAGATAGAGGCGATGGTGAAACTATGAGTTTTACTATAGGGGGCTAAAGATTAAGGTTATTTAGGTGTTAATTTTATGATAAATCGAATATATTTTGTTCAATGTTTAAATATATTTGTTAAACAAAGTTAACACATAAATCTTTTTATCATGAAATCAATTGCTCTTAAATTCAGTCTTTTAATCGCATTAATTTTTTCTTCCAATGATTTTAAACCTATTACTCAACCCAAGGTAGAGGAATTCCAAGGGCAAGCATTTTATGTTTCAAAATCTACAATGGAATTAGGGAAATGGGGTGCGAGACTTAGCGAAGAGCAAAAAAAGCAAGTTAAAGCACGACTTAAAAATAGGTTAGAGAAGGAGTACATATTGACCTTTAATAAAGAAGAAGCCTTGTTTTATGAGGATGAAAAGTTAGATGCTATGTCTGGAGCCACGGATTCTTGGGGTAAGAATTTTGCCCCAGGAAAGCAGTATAAAAATGTAAAAACCAATACTCAGATTCAAAGTCAGGAATTCTATGGTAAGAAGTTTTTGGTAAAGGATGAATTACAAAATATAGATTGGAAATTGGGAAAAGAAACAAAACAGATAGGCAATTACATGTGCTTTAAAGCAACAGCTTCTATCCCAACAAATGATTTAGCATGGTATGATTTCTCGTGGAGTCGACTAAGAAATACAAATAATGAAACTCAAGAATCTGATACAACAAGTGCAGAAACAGAAAAACAATCAATAGCTATGACAGATGTTGAGGCTTGGTATTCTCCACAAATACCTGTTGGTCATGGGCCACTAGAATATTGGGGGCTTCCAGGTTTGATTTTAGAAGTTAGTGCAGGTAATACCACAATGCTTTGTACTAAAATAGTTATGAACCCTAAAGAGAAGTTAGAGATTGAGGCACCAGATAAGGGCAAAGAGATAACTAAAGCAAAATATCAAGAAACTATTGTAGAAAAAATGAAGGAATTTCGCAATAATAGAATGGGAAGAAGAAGAGGTTGATAAATTAACATAAGTTTAGCGCAATTAAATCTAACCTTTGGCATCTAAAGAAGTCAAAGTAAGTATTAACAAGATTGATTACTATTTTATGTAAGACCTATATAAGCATTATGAATTGCTATTATAAGATTACATTTGTAGCTCAACACTAAACGATTATGATGAAAACCTCAGTTTCGAAAATTACATTATTGATTATTATTTTATGCACTGGTTTATTTTCTTTTGCACAAGATTTTCAAGGAAAAGCCTATTACATGTCTAAAACCACTGTGGATCTCGATCAATGGGGCGGACGCGAAATGACACCAGAACGAAGAAAGGAGATTGAGGCACGTATGAAAAACTTTTTAGAAAAAGAATATATTTTAACCTTTAATAAAACAGAATCCATATATAAAGAGGATGAAAAGCTAGAAGCACCAGGATCAGGAAGAGGCTTTGGCGGTTTTGGAAGCAGTTTTACTGGAGGCCCTAAATATAAAAATGTAAAGACCCAGGAAGTTGTACAAGATCAAGAGTTTTTTGGTAAACAATTTTTGATTAAAGATGAGTTGAAAGGTTTAGAATGGAAAATGGGAACTGAAACTAAACAAATAGGTCAGTATACTTGCTTTAAAGCTACGGCTATAAAAATTGTAGATAAATTTGATTGGAGAAGTATGCGAAGACGAGGAAGAGGACCAAAAGGTGATGATAAAAAGAAGGAAGGGGATAAAATGGTTAAGGATTCAACAAAAGTTGCTGAGGATCCAATGAGCGAAATAGAAGTGCCAAAAACTATAGAGGTTGTGGCTTGGTATACACCACAGATACCAATTAATCAAGGGCCAGATGATTATTGGGGTTTACCAGGTCTTATATTAGAAGTTAATGCAGATAGAACCACAATTCTGTGCACCAAAATTGTAATGAATCCTGATGAGAAGGAAGATATAGAACAGCCTAAAAAAGGTGAAGAAGTTACCCAAGCCAAATACAATGAGATAATCACTAAAAAAATGAAAGAAATGCGTGAAATGTATGGCGGAAGAAGAGGGCGTGATGGCCGTCGTGGAGGAGGGCGTAGAAACTAAAAACAACACAATCTAATCAACGTATGAAAAAATTATTAGTACTACTATGTTTTGTAGTAGCAGGCAGTACTTTTGCCCAAATTAAAATGCAAGGTGTTGTAAAGGATAGCATTGGTAAGCCTTTAGAATTGGCCAATGTTATCGCGATCAATCAAAAAACCAATGCTCTTGAATCTTATGCAATCACTAATGATAAAGGTAAATATATTTTATCATTAGGAAAAAATGGGACGTATAAAATACAAGTTAGTTATATTGGACTAAAGACTTTTGAGCAAGTCATTTCTACACAAGAAGTCAATATTTCAAAAGACTTTAAGTTACTTACAGATAATGCCTTAGATGCTGTGGAGCTCACTTATGAGATGCCCGTAACCATTAAAGGGGATACACTTATTTATAATGCAGATTCCTTTAAAAACGGATCAGAACGAAAGTTAGAGGATGTGTTAGAAAAATTACCGGGAGTTGAAATCAATGAAGATGGACAGATTGAAGTTGAAGGGAAGACAGTTAATAAACTTATGGTTAATGGTAAAGATTTTTTTGATGGTGACACCAAACTGGCCACTAAAAACATTCCATCAAATGCCGTAGATAAAGTACAGGTATTACGTAATTATTCAGAAGTAGGTCAATTACGTAGTGTTACTAATAACCAAGATAATGTAGCTATAAATATTAAATTAAAAGAAGGTAAAGAAAACTTTTGGTTTGGGGATATCACAGCTGGTGCTGGTAGTGCTCCATCTCCTAATGACGAGTTATATTTGGTACAACCAAAACTATTTTATTATAGCCCTAAATACAGCATTAACCTTATAGGTGATATGAATAATATTGGAGAAGTAGCACTTACCAATAGAGACCTAAGAGGTTTTGGAGGTGGATTTAGGCTGCCAAGTAGAACTAGCGGTACCAATATTAATTTAGGAGATAATGGATTGGGAGGTCTTACCAACATACAAAATGCGCAAGAAGTCATTACAAAATTAGCAACAGCTAATTTTAGCTATTCGCCTAATAAGGCTTTGGATTTAAGTGGGTTTTTAATATATAATAGCAGTCGTTTAAGAACCAGAGAACAAAACTTTTTTGACTATATAGAAGTTGAAGATGATCCAAATACTCCGATAGATGAGTCTGCAAGCGTTCCGCCAGACGAAGCTACGATACAAAGAGGTAGAGAAGCTTCCAATCAGGCCATAGCTAAACTAAGTGCATCGTATAAGCCAAATGTAAACAATCAATTAGATTATGATATTTTGGCACGAACATCTGATGACGAAGAACGTCAAGATTTATTTTCATCTGTAGTAGGTAGTACAGATCAGGTAGATCAGGTAAATCCTTATAGTATCAATCAAAATTTAAATTACTATTACACCTTAAACGAAGACAATATTTTTGCGCTCGAGGTACAACATTTATTAAAAGACGAAGATCCATTTTATAATGCTTTGCTAGTAAATGATCCTACAAATAATGATAATGGTAATGATCCTAATGATATGTTGCCAGATGAAGATGCCTTTGATGAAACTGCTGAAAATATTGGCTTTAACAGAGATCAACTCAGTTACGATATTAATCAAGAACGACGAGTTAAGAGCAATCAATTAGATGCCAAATTAGATTACTATAATATTTTAAATTCTAAAAGTAATATCAACTTAACATTAGGTACAATTTTCAGTAACCAAAAGTTTAATTCAAACATTTTTCAATTCTTAGATGATGATACGCGTTTAGATCCGACACCAACACTTACAGACTTAGAAGGTAACCTTCTGTCTGCAGAAAATGACGATGTAGAATACCGTTTTAGTGATGTATATTTAGGTGTACACTATCGCTTTAAGACAGGTAAATTCACCTTTACACCAGGCGTGTCTTTTCATGCCTATAGCAATCAAAATACACAGGCAAATAACACATTTAAAGATAACTTCTTTGATGTGTTACCAGATTTTGAAATGCGCATTCAGTTTAAGAAAAGTGAAGCTTTACAATTTAACTATAATATGACCAATACGTTTACAGATATTACTAATATAGCTGAAGGCTTAGTTTTAAATAACTTTAATAGTATTCAATTTGGTAATCCTGAATTACAAAATGCTTTGTCGCATAATTTCAGATTGTTTTATAGTAGCTTTAATTTATTTAACTATACCAATGTTTTTGCTGGAGTTAATTATAGTATTAATGAAGATCAGATACGTTCCTTAACAAATTTTGAAAGCGTTATTAGAACAAATTCGTTTTTTAATTCTCAGTTTGCTGATGAAAATGCGACAGTTTTTGGTCGCGTAGAACGCACCTTTGGTAAAATAAGAGCACGATTAGGTGCAAATTTCTCTTATAGTAAACTTAACCAGTTTGTGCAAGGGAGGCAGTCTTTAAACGAGAGTTTTACGCAACGCTATACACCAGAGATAAGAACCAATTTTAGAGAGGCACCAAATGTAAGATTAAGATATAGGTATACGATTAACAATAATGACCAAGGTAGTAACTCAACAAAATTTATTACTCACGCACCATCTGTACGTTTTGATGCTTACATATGGGATGCCGTAACATTCATTACAGATTTTACTTTTACAGAGCAAAATAATGATGGTAATAAAGAATCCTTTAAAACCTGGGATGCTTCTTTACGCTACAGAAAGAATAGAGATGCCAAATGGGAATATTCCTTAATTGCTTCTAACTTATTAGACATCGATTCTAATATTAGTAATGGTGCTGGTAATATCTCAGTATTTAGTTCTGAAACTTTTGTGCAGCCACGTTTTGTTACATTTCGATTGACGTATACTTTATAAAAAAGAAGCCTTCAAATATTCGGTTTGAAGGCTTCTATTTATCAGATGATTTTACTCATCTCGTAAAACATGGACAACACCGGTTATAGTATGAGGATCGCCAAAATAATCTTCATAAGTACCGCTAAAGTTAATATCAATATATTCTCCGACTTCACCAAAACTTGTGATATTGCCTATAACATCAGAATTAAAGTTTGGATAAAAAAGCAATATACTTGCATTCTCCATAGTAAGACTCAACCTATTAGTATTACTACCACTATCACCACCTACTTCTAACATGTACTCTCCAGTGTATGACGGATTGTCACTGAGATTAAAACGAAAGAGGATAAAACCATCTGGGTCACTAATAAGATTTGACAATATAGATAATAAAGGAAATGTACCTCCATTTGTGTTAAAATTCGCCGAATAAATGTCTGTATCAATTACTGAATTATTATTGTCAATGCTATATTGTATAAATTCTATTGCGCTATTACATGCACTTAGTTGACCTAAATTAGTCTCAGGTGTTGTAAATGTATAATTAATACTCCCTGTTCTTTGTGTATTTGCGTAATCGATTCCGCTTATATTAAAAGTGTTTTGCACACTACATCTTGCTAAATTAATTTCAAAAGTACCATCGCTAACAATATCAATAAAGGTTTGGTTACCGTAAGAGAGTTGTAAATAACCATCAGTAACCGCATCTCCACTACAGGTATTAAAATTACCAGTAACTGTTTCTTCTATAAAATCAGCGTTTTCAGGTAAGGTAATAGAAATTGAGGCGTCTGCATTAAATGGACCAACCGTTTGTGTGAATAATTGGGCATCGCCACAAATATTGTAACTATAAACATTAAGCTCTAAGCTTTCATTACTAGGCACTAAACCACAGACTTCTCCAATATCATTAGTATAACCACTTCTGGTACCATAAGCTTCACTAGTTATTGGGAGATATAGATTTGATAATAAATTTCCTTCATTGTCGGTGATAGTTATGCATAAATTAACAGCTTCAGCAGGTATATCACAGTTCCAAAAGGAGAAATGAGATACATTCCCAACATACATATTACCTTGTAAAGTGGCTGTGCCTTCTTCTTTCCAATAGCCATTGGCTTCATCAAAATACCATAAAGGAATCGTTGCTGGAGCTATACTGATTAGACTTGCGTCCACAGGAATTTTAATTTCAGACGTTGACCCTTCTGCTAAATTTAAATCTTCTCCGCCAGAACCTCTTAACTCTACAGCCAACATTCCTAAAGTTTGCAGCATACGCTCAGCTCCATCTTCATTTTCGGCATATAACATCCCAGGCATTTGCATGGACATATCTTCATCTGCAGAATCTAAGTGATGCATAATGACATCCACAGAACCCGAATACGCAGAACCATCTTCTTTTATAAAATTACCATCAAAGCTAACGGAACTTCCGTCACTTGCCGTTACAATACCTGAGTTACCACTGCTAACTGTCCCAGTTACTGTGGCATCAAGTAACATAATGGTAATTTTATTTGTGCCATTACTTGGTACTATACTTCGCGAGCCATGGATATAGCCTGCTTTTTTTGCCTTTACATATCCAAAACGTTCATTGACGTTGGCGTCTCTAATGATAAACACACCATTATTATCGGTTATGGCTGTTTGGTTACCAATGGTAATAGTAACCCCTTCAATAGGGTTGTGATCAGTGTCGATTACATTACCGAGAAAATCTCTTGAGATGTTGTTACCAAAATATTCTGAGAATGTGTCTGGAATGTTTTCTTGTCGTTCGCCACCTCCAGAACCATCATCGTCTTTTTGGCAAGACGAAATTAGTAATAGAAAAATGAATAGCAGTGTTGAGATAATTTTTGTTGACTTCATAGCGATTGATTTAGTTTTCTTTTTTTAAAATAGATGTAAAAATCAACAAAAGGTTGCGTGAAAATTCTTGCAAAATAAAAAGCCTTCTCATTTTTGAGAAGGCTTTTTTTAACTACTTGTTTATATGTTTTAGTTGTCCCTCAACACATGGATTACTCCTGTAACAGAACGTATAGTACCATCAAAATCTACAAAATTACCACTAAAGTTAACATCAATATACTCACCAACTTCACCAAAACTTGTAATATTACTTATAACGTCAGTATCTGCATTTTGTTCAAAAAATGGTAAGTCTTGACTTTCTGAACCAAAGCCTATAGCATCTCCAAATCCATTAGCCATGTATTCTCCAGTGTATGGTGGGTTGTCATTTAATCTAAATTGAAAATAAAATCCAAATTCTTGATCATTAGAATATGACGATATACCTAATCTAGGAATCATGTCTCCAGTGGTATAAAAACTTGCATCGATATTGTCTATTAAAAATACTGAATCCCCATCATCAATAGTGTATTGTATAAATTCTGTAATCGTATTGCATGCACTTATACTACCAATATCTGTTAGTGGTGTTGTGAACGTGTAACTTATACTATCTGTAGATTGAAGGTTAACAAAATCACTCCCTTCGATTCCAAAGGTGTTATTGTCTGTGCATCGTAACAGATTGACTTCAAAAGTGCCATCGCTAACAACATCTGTAAACGTTTGGTTACCATAAGAAACCTGTACATAACCATCGGTAACCGCATCACCACTACAGGTATTAAAATTACCCACAACGGTTTCTTGTATAACATCTGGATTACTTGGTATAATAACAGTTATACTAGTGTCTGCGTTAAATGGTCCAACCGTTTCTGTGTGTAATGACGCATCACCACACAAGTCATAGCTATAAACATTAAGCTCTAGACTTTCATTGCTAGGTACATATCCACAAACTTCACCATTTTCGTTGGTAAAACCACTTCTTGTACCAAATGTTCCACTTGTTATGGCAACAGATAGATTATTTAGGACATTACCATCCTCATCAGTAGTTGTAACACAAAGCGTAATGGCTTGTGCAGGTATATCACAGTTCCAAAAAGAAAAATGCGACACATTGCCCACGTACATATTGCCTTGCAGTGTGGCCACACCTTCTTCTTTCCAATAACCATTGGTTTCATCAAAATACCAAAGAGGAATCGTGGCTGGTGCTATACTCATTAAACTGGCATCTACAGGAATTTTAATTTCGGACATAGACCCTTCAGCTAAATTTAAATCTTCTCCGCCAGAACCTCTTAACTCTATAGCTAACATTCCTAAAGTTTGAAGCATACGCTCAGCTCCAGCTTCATTTTCGGCATATAACATCCCAGGCATTTGCATGGACATATCTTCATCTGCTGGATCTAAGTGATGCATAATGACATCCACAGAACCCGAATACGCAGAACCATCTTCTTTTATAAAATTGCCATCAAAACTAACCGAACTACCATCATTAGCAGTTACAATATCAGTACTGCCACTATTTACTGAGCCTACAACTGTAGCATCTAGTAACATAATGGTTACTTTATTTGTGCCGTTGCTAGGGACAACACTTCGCGATCCATGAATATAGCCAGCTTTTTCAGCTTTAATATATCCAAAACGTTCATTGACATTAGCATCGTTTAATATAAACACACCATTACTATCTGTAATTGCTGTTTGGTTACCAATTGTAATAGTAACCCCTTCAATAGGGTTGTGATCGGTGTCAATTACATTACCAAGAAAATCTCTCGATATGGTGTTGCCAAAATACTCTGAGAATGTGTCTGGAATGTTTTCTTGTCGTTCGCCACCTCCAGAACCATCATCGTCTTTTTGGCAAGACGTTGTTATCAGCAATGAAAGTAAAAGCATTAAAATAAGATTTGGTAGTTTTTTAATGTTTTTCATAATGTCATGATTTAATTAAGTTGTTAATCTTTCTTATTAAACAAACATGTTCAATAATTCCCTACCCTATCATTTATTTATTAAGTAAAAAAAACCTCACAAAATTTGTGAGGCTTATAGATGTAGTATGCTTTTTATGTGTATTATATGTTAAATGCAGATTTTACTTTATCTACATAATCTAGTTTTTCCCAAGTGAACAATTCAACATCAATTGAAATAGGCTCTCCATAAGGTTGTTTAAAGGTTTTATTTACGATTTTATTTTGTCGTCCCATATGACCATAAGCAGCGGTTTCACTATACATAGGTTGGCGCAATTTTAGACGGCTTTCTATGGCTGCAGGGCGCATATCAAAAATGGTTTCAACTGTCTTTGCAATCTCACCATCGGTTAAATTAAAAGGACATGTGCCATAAGTGTCTACAAATATTCCCATAGGTTCTACAACACCAATTGCATAAGATACCTGTACTAATACTTCTTCACAAAGCCCTGCAGCAACTAAATTTTTAGCGATATGTCTTGTTGCATAAGCTGCACTTCGATCTACCTTACTAGGGTCTTTACCAGAAAAAGCACCACCACCATGCGCACCTTTTCCTCCATAGGTATCTACAATAATTTTTCGCCCTGTGAGACCAGTATCACCATGAGGCCCACCAATAACAAATTTACCTGTTGGATTGATATGGTATCTAATATCGTTATTAAACAATGGTTTAATATGATCTGGTACTTTGGCTACAACTCTAGGTATTAAAATCTCAACAATATCTTTTCTGATTTTTGCCAACATAGCATCATCAGAATCAAAATCATCATGCTGAGTAGAAATGACAATAGCATCAATGCGCTGAGGTGTATTGTCATCACTATATTCTATAGTTACTTGACTTTTAGAATCTGGTCTTAAATAGGTAATATCTTTATTTTCTCTACGTAGTTGCGCAAGTTCCTTTAAAATAAGATGCGAAATATCTAAAGCCAAAGGCATATAGTTGTCAGTTTCGTTTGTCGCATAGCCAAACATCATTCCTTGGTCACCAGCACCTTGCTCTTCTTTAGAAGCCCTATCTACACCACGATTAATATCTTCCGATTGCTCGTGTATTGCTGAGAAAACACCACAAGAATTACCATCAAACATATATTCGCTCTTGGTGTAACCAATTTTGTTGATTGTGTCTCGCGCTATTTTTTGTACGTCTAAATATGTGTTGGATTTTACCTCGCCAGCCAATACAACTTGACCAGTAGTTACCAATGTTTCACATGCTACTTTAGATTCTGGGTCGAAGGCTAAAAAATTATCAATTAGAGCATCACTTATTTGATCAGCTACTTTATCTGGATGACCTTCCGAAACACTTTCAGAAGTAAATAAATATGGCATAAATATCTTTTTTGTTAAGGTTATTAAATTAAAAGAAATTTGGGTGATCGCTTTGTCGCTACAAAAGTGAGTTACTTTCTGTTTTAGCATTTTATTCCCAATATTATTGGGAATCCTTATCTAATTTTTCCCGTAATTGGAAGAGGTTGCAATCAGGCAAATTTTCCCTCTTAATTTTAATCTTCGCAAAAATAAAGATTAAAATTTAAGATAGAAAGTCTTTACTTGATAAGTAAATCTTAAAATGTGATAATTGTTTTAAGTATTAAATACTATGTTTTTTTGAATTTAAAATGCTAACAGTTAATACTTTATGGGATTATTCTAATCGCTCTCTTTTGTTAAATAAATAAAAAACTTGTTAATTTATTTTGAAATTAAATTTTTGTAATGCAATATTTGTACTCACAAAGTTCAAACACTTACTGAAATGTTATCAAGAAAGGTGGAGGGAATAGACCCATTGAAGCCTTAGCAACCCTTAGACTTACTAAGAAGGTGCTAAATTCTACTTGAATATGCAAGTCATTTTTTGCAAATTCGGATAGATAACTCAAGACTAATTACTCATTTGTAATTAGCAATTTCTTTATAACATTTTTCTATTAAGTACGCTTTTTTAAGGCGCATTTTGACTTTTGGTTTAATTTATTTTAACTCAAAAAACTAGAAAAATGAGTACACAAAAATTCGCAACGAAAGCGTTGCATGCAGGACACGATGTTCAAAACAATGGCGGGACAAGGGCAGTCCCTATTTATCAATCAACAGCATATGTTTTTAATGATTCAGATCATGCGGCTAATTTATTTTCTTTAGCAGAAACCGGAAACATATACACCAGAATTAATAACCCTACTAATGATATTTTAGAACAGCGATTAGCTGCATTAGAAGGTGGTATTGCTGCAGTGGTCACTGCCTCGGGAACATCAGCTATTGCGACAACATTATTGACTTTGCTCAAAGCAGGCGACCATATTGTAGCTTCAAGTAGTTTGTATGGTGGTACTTACAATTTGTTAAGCGTAACACTCCCTAGGCACGGTATCACAACAACATTTGTAGATCCTTCAAATCCAGAGAACTTTAATAGAGCAGCTCAAGAAAATACAAGAGCATTCTTTATTGAATCACTTGGTAACCCTAAGCTCGACGTTTTAGATATTGAAGCCATTTCAAAAGAAGCTAAAGCCTACAAAGTGCCTTTGATTGTGGATAATACAGTGGCTACTCCTTACTTATTAAACCCTATTGATTATGGAGCTAATATTGTTATTCATTCATTAACAAAATATATCAATGGTAATGGAACAGCACTTGGTGGTGTTATTATTGATGCAGGTACATTTGATTGGGCAAACGGGAAATTCCCGGAATTTACAGAACCGTCAGCGGGTTATCATGGGTTAGTTTATAATGAGGCTTTAGAAGCTGCAGCTTTTATTGCCAAAGTAAGAATTGAGGGCTTAAGAGATTATGGTGGAGCCTTGAGTCCTTTTAATGCGTTTCAAATTATACAAGGTTTAGAAACATTAGAATTACGTATAAAGAAGCACAGTAAAAATGCACTTAAACTTGCAAAATGGTTACAAGAACAACCAGAAGTTTCTTGGGTTAACTATCCTGGATTACCAACAAGTAAATACAGCACTCTTGCTAAAAAATACTTGCCAGATGGACAGAGTGGTATTGTAACTTTTGGTGTAGAGGGAGGTTATGAGTCTGCAAAAACTATAGCGGATACAACAAAACTATTTTCACTTTTAGCAAATATAGGAGATACAAAATCATTGATTATTCATCCTGCAAGTACAACGCATCAGCAATTAAGTGATGAGGCTCAGGAGAGTACTGGAGTAACAAAAGATTTGATTCGTTTGTCAGTGGGTATAGAAAATATTGAAGATCTAAAAGCAGACTTAAAAGAAGCTTTTCAGTGGGTAAATAAACCACATTTAGTTTAATACCCTTAATCTATTAGTGTTGTGTTAATCAAACTGAGTGATACTTCTCACTCGGTTTGATTTATCAGTAATCATCGAAAATTAATAATAAAACCTTTTTATGAGTACACTTCAATATATAGAGTTTGATCATTTTGAACTTTGTAATGGTAGAAGAATAAGCTTGAGATTATCGTATCAGGTTTTTGGAAAACCAATAGCTGATCATCCTGTTGTTTTAGTCAATCATGCATTAACAGGAAATTCGCAAATCGCTGGGAAAAATGGCTGGTGGAATGATATTGTTGGAAAAGATAAGGTCATAGACACAAATGCATATGGTGTTTTAGTATTTAATTGTCCAGGAAATGGCTTTGGTAATATTGATGAATCTTTTACAAAATATTATAGAGAGTTTACAGCCAGAGATATCGCAAGACTTTTTTCAGAAGGTTTAAACAGATTACATATTTATCATCTTCATACTATTATAGGAGCATCAGTAGGCGGAGGTATTACATGGGAGTTAGCCGCCCTGCGTCCTTGTTTAGCAGACTATATAGTCCCAATAGCTGCGGATTGGAAATCTACAGATTGGGTGATTGGTAATTGTTTTATTCAAGATGAAATATTAAATCATTCATCTCAGCCTTTAAGTGACGCAAGGTTGCATGCGATGACATTTTACAGGACACCAGAGTCTTTTACTTCAAAATTTAATAGAGCAAAAAAATCTAAAGGTGTCTTCAATATAGAATCCTGGTTAAAGCATCATGGAGAAAGATTGAATAACCGTTTTAAACTTTCTGCTTATAAAATGATGAATCAAATTTTAAAAACTATAGATATTACCCAAGGGAAAAATAACTTTAAGGATGTGGTGAAAAAGATAGAGTCACACATTCATATTATAACTATTAACTCTGATTTATTATTTAAGTCAGATGAAAACTGGAATACGTTTGTTGAATTAAAATCTATTAAAGAAGATGTTACTATTGGAGAAATAAAATCCAATGATGGTCATGATGCTTTTTTAATCGAATACCATCAATTAGCCAAACTATTACGGCCAGTTTTTAATTTAAAAATCGAAAAAAATGACAACTATAAATCTCGCTATATTCGGAATTGGTAATGTAGGGTCTACATTAATTAATCAAATTCAAAAACTTAAACATAAGCTAAAGCACGAACAGCAATTAGATATACAGATTCCTGTGATTGCAAATTCTACTTTAGCCTTTTTTGCAGATAATACTGGCGAAAATTGGCAAGTCGATTTTGAGAAATTTTCTGTGCCTTACAAAATAATAGACATTATAAAGTATTTTAAATCTGTTAATGCTAAAAATACTATTGCCATTGATGCTACAGCAAGTACTGAATTTGTTGATAATTATGTGCCTCTTATCGAAAATGGATTTCATATTGTCTCAGCAAATAAGGTGGCTAACACGTTAAGCCATCAGTTTTATATAAACTTAAGGAAAGTCTTAAAAAAGAACGATAAAAAATTTTTGTACGAAACTAATGTTGGTGCAGGTTTGCCCATAATCGAAACCACAAAGAACTTACATCAATCTGGAGAAAATATTACAAAAATAAGAGGTGTGTTTTCGGGCTCTTTAAGTTATATTTTTAATCGCTATTCTGAAGAAGATATACCTTTTAATGAAATACTAAGCAAAGCTTCGGAAAAAGGGTTAACTGAGCCAGACCCTAGAGATGACTTATCTGGAAAAGATGTAGCCAGGAAGCTATTGATTTTAGCAAGAGAGTTAGGTGTGAAAACAGAATTAAACCAAGTGAAGATTGAGTCTTTAGTACCTAAGCAGCTTAATGGGCAAACGAGTTTAAAGCAATTTAAAGCACGCTCATATGAGTTGAATTCTATTTTCGAAAACAATAAAAAAACGCAAAAGCCTAAAACTGTTTTGCGTTATGTAGGTGAACTAGATACTGTTAATAATTTATTAGAAGTAAAGCTGATCTCTGAGTCTAAAGCCTCTGCATTAGGTCAGTTAAAAGGAGCAGATACGTTGTTCGAGTTTTATACAGATGCCTACAATACACAACCTATGATAATACAAGGCGCAGGCGCAGGAAAAGCTGTTACGGCAAGAGGCGTCTTATCTGATATTTTAAAGTTATCTACTCAATTGTATTAATCTAAATAGATGGTTAATTTATATAATGTTTTGGTAACGGTTTCTTTAACTATGGATAAACTTTTAATTCCAGATATTATGGAATTTTGCTAAAAACCCAAATCAATGAAAAAGTATAAACTAGAACTTAGATTTGCATTTAAATTATTGCTTATAACAGTAGTATCTTTATTGGCTACATTATTGATAAATTAAATATTCTGTTACTTTTGCCAGTAAGAAATTATTTATGAAGCACTGGCTTACGAGTTTAATAATTCTATTAGGACTTTCCTTGTTTTCGCAAGACAAGAAAGCATTAGACTCATACTTTGATCTTAATTATTTTTCAGGAAATATTGCGCTTCATAATAACGATATTCTTCATTTAATTACAGGACATCCCGAGGGTGTTATTTTTAGTTGGAATAAAAAGACCTTTGGAAACGAAGATTGGCAACAACGTTACAATTATCCTGATTATGGGGCGTCTTTCATCTTTCAGAATTTAAGAAATGAGGTTTTAGGTGAAAACTATGGACTCTATGCGCATTATAATTTTTATTTCTTCAAACGTAATTTAATGCTACGTATTGGACAAGGGTTAGCATATAACACCAATCCATATGATAAAGTAGACAACCATAAAAATATTGCTTTCGGGTCACACTTATTAAGTTCTACCTATATGATGGTAAACTATAAAAAAGAACGGCTTTTTAATCGTGTGGGCATACAGGCAGGTTTATCTTTAATTCATTACTCTAATGCCAATGTAAAGGCACCAAATACGAGTATAAATACCGTGGCTTTTAATTTAGGATTGACTTATGATTTGGATGAGGAAAATTCAGAGTATATAGATAATTTAAGTGACGAAAAGTTTACAGAACACATTAAGTATAATATTGCATTTAGAACAGGGATTAACCAAAGTGACGTCATTGGTAGTGGGCAGTTTCCGTTTTATATTGTGTCTGCTTATGCAGATAAACGTTTAAGCCATGTTAGCGCTATTCAACTAGGTGCAGATGTGTTTTTTTCAAAGTTTTTAGAAGAATTGATTTATTACCAGTCAATTTCTTTTCCTGAAGAAAATGTTACGGGTGATGAAGATTATAAACGTGTAGGCTTATTTGTTGGTCATGAGTTATTTATTAATAGAATGTCTATAGAAACACAGTTAGGTTATTACGTGTACTACCCTTTTGATTTTGAAGGAAGAACGTATATTAGGATAGGTTTAAAACGCTATTTTGGTAAGAAATTTTTCGGCGCCATGACCTTAAAATCGCATGGAGCAAAAGCTGAAGCTGTGGAATTTGGAGTAGGTGTTAGGCTATAGATTTATCATTTCTATAAAAGCAATAAACTATTAAATGATGAGAAAATTTATTTATGTAGTCGTAGTGTTAATTTTCGCTTGTAATAGCGAAGACGCTAATGATTGTTTTCAAACCTCAGGAGGCATAATTCAGCAAGAGTTTGCTGTGCCTGATTTTGAAAGAATATTAGTTAACCGAGGTGTGGAATTAATCATTACACAAGCAGCGGACTATAAAGTGATTATAGAAACAGGAGAGAATTTACTCAACGATGTTAAGGCAGAAGTTATAGGAAACCGACTTGTGCTTACTGATAATAACAATTGTAATTATGTAAGAGATTTTGGTATTACAAAAATATATGTAGAAACACCAGTTTTAACAGAAATAAGAAATTCATCGCAGTACGAAGTATCATCAAACGGAGTATTATCTTTCCCTGGTTTAAGTTTAGTGTCGGAAGACATTAATGAAAATGTAACTTTTACAGTTGGGGATTATAGGTTAAGTATAAACAATCAGAGTTTAAATATTGTATCTAATAATATTTCGTCATTCTATATCAATGGTAACACAGAAAATCTTTCTGTTAGTTTTTTCTCTGGCTCAGGTCGTTTTGAAGGTGTAGATTTAATTGCTAAAAACGTAGTGATAAGCCATCGTGGAAGTAACGATATGATTGTAAACCCTCAATTAAGCTTGACCGGATTAATCAGAGGTACGGGAGATGTAATTTCGGTTAATGAACCACCTTTGGTTGATGTAGAGGAAATCTATATTGGTGATTTAATTTTTAATTGAGTCTTTTTTCTAGTATTTATATAACACTTACCGTTTTAATTATACTCAGCTAGTCAATTCCCTAAATAAGCTTTCTAAACTTGTATTTTTCTGATTGAGCTGCAGGATTTTTAAACTATTATCATGAGCAAAATCAAAGACATGAGAGCGCATATCGTCTTTTGTAGAAAATGTGATTTCGTAAATAAATCCATGGGTATTTTTTACTGAAGTCACTTTTGGAAGCTTTAATAAAAAAGCATCTTCAACACGGTAATCAAACTCAACAACAACGACTTGCTCTTGCCCATCTCTTAAGTCTTTTAGGTATTTGTCGGCTACAACTTCACCTTTATTGATAATAATAACACGATCACACATAGCTTCAACTTCTTGCATAATATGTGTTGAGAGAAATACAGTTTTTTCTTTGCCTATGGTTTTTATAAGGTTTCTAATCTCTACTAATTGATTAGGGTCTAGACCAGTTGTTGGTTCATCTAAAATTAATACATCAGGATTGTGTAATAAGGCGTTTGCTAAGCCAATACGTTGTCGGTAACCCTTAGATAACTGTCCTATTTTTTTATGAGCTTCAGGTGTAAGACCTGTAAGTTCAATAACTTCATCAATTCTAGATTTTGAAGTGCCATAAACATTTGCATTGAAGTTAAGATATTCTCTAACATATAAATCTGTATAGAGTGGATTGTGTTCTGGTAAATAACCTACGCTACTTTGTACACTTTTCTTATTAGTGTTTACATCAAAACCATTAACATTTGCAGAACCTTCAGAGGCTTCTATATAAGTAGTCAAAATTTTCATCATTGTAGACTTACCTGCACCATTTGGACCTAAGAAGCCAACAATTTCGGCATCATTTACTTTAAAAGATACATCATTAAGAGCCTTTTGATCTTTATATAATTTTGTAATGTTCTTAACTTCAATAGACATATTAGAAAAGTTTATCCAAAAATAAGTATTATATAATATTGTATTGTCTTTATTGCTAAATCTTTAAAACCTTAGTTTTATTTTTAAAAAAGCGGTGTTCACATTTTGATTTGTAAAAATATTAATTACATTAGCTACATAATTACAATAATGAGTATATCTAGAACATATTTTAACTGGTTTTATTTCTTTTTTAGCTAAAAGAACGAGACTAGGTGTGTTTTAATTAAAATATAAATGATAAAGTCTCGATTTAATCGAGGCTTTTTTTTATGAAAAAACCAATAGCAATACAAGGTATAAAAGGCTCATTTCATCATGAGGTTGCCCAGCTGTACTTCAATACCCAAACTGAAGTGGTTGAGTGTATGTCTTTTGATAGTGCAGTAGATAGTCTTATAAAAGGGGATACAGACAATATTGTTATGGCATTAGAAAATTCTATTGCAGGCTCTATTATACCTAATTATGCACTTATAGATAATCATAATTTGTCTATAGTTGGTGAGTGTTATCTAGATATTCAGCATAATTTAATGGCGCTTAGTGGGCAAACCATAGCTTCTATTTTAGAAGTGCACTCACATCCAATGGCTTTATTACAATGCAAATCATTTTTTAAAGATTATCCACATATAAAATTAGTAGAGGCAAAAGATACTGCAGATGTTGCCAAGCAAATAGTTGAACAAAAACTAAATGGAGTTGCAGCAATTGCTAGTAAAAATGCTGCTGAGATTTATAGTTTAGAGGTTCTGGCAGAAAGCATTCAAACCATTAAGCACAATGAAACACGCTTTGCTATTGTTAAGCGAGAAAATTGTAAGATTGAACGAAAAGCTATTAATAAAGCTTCTCTAAAATTTGAATTAGATCATAAACGTGGTAGTTTAGCTACAATACTCAATGTAATGAGTGATTGTAAATTAAACCTAACCAAAATTCAATCCTTGCCTAAAATTGAAACTCCTTGGAAGTATGCTTTTTTTGTAGATGTCACTTTTGATGACTATAAAGACTATGAAAAAGCACACGCCATAATGCAATTAATGGCAGAGAATTTTAAAGTTTTAGGCGAATATAAAAATGCAAGATTATGATCGAAATTGCCAACCGTTTAAAGCATGTAGAGGAATACTACTTTTCTAAGAAACTTAGAGAAGTGGCTTTCCTCAAATCTCAAGGAAAGCCAATCATTAATTTAGGGATTGGAAGCCCAGACCTTGCACCTCCTTCTAAAGCAACACTATTGTTAAAAGATAGTTTAGAAGATGAAGGGGCAAATAAATACCAAAGTTATCAAGGTTTACCTGAGTTGAGAGAAGAGATAGTAAATTTTTATAAAAAACATTATAAGGTCAACCTAAGTGGTAAGACAGAAGTATTACCTCTATTAGGCAGTAAAGAAGGTATTATGCATATCTCCATGGCATTCTTAAATAAAGGAGATAAAGTTTTAGTTCCAAACCCAGGTTACCCAACGTATTCTGCTGTGACTAAACTTTTAGAAGCAAAACCAATTTTATACGATTTAAAAGAAGATAATAATTGGTTGCCAGATTTTATTGCTTTAGAACGTATGGACTTAAGTAAAGTTAAGATTATGTGGATTAATTATCCACATATGCCCACAGGATCAAATGCACCTAATAAATTTTATGATGAGGTTATAGCTTTTGGGAAACGTCATAATATTCTTGTTGTTAATGATAACCCTTACAGCTTTATACTTAATAAAAAGCCAATAAGCATCATGCGTTATAACCATGCTAAAGAGGTTTGCTTAGAACTAAACTCTTTTAGTAAAACGTTTAATATGTCTGGATGGAGAGTTGGTATGTTAGTAGGGAATTATGAGTATTTGAATGCTGTTTTAAAGGTAAAAAGTAATATGGATTCGGGTATGTTTTATGGTATTCAAAAAGGAGCTATTGAAGCATTAAAATGTTCGGATATGTGGTTTGTAAGTTTAAACAGTGTTTACGAACAAAGACGTGAGCTCATATGGAAATTAGTTGAGGCTTTAAATTGTACTTATGATAAATATGCTACAGGCATGTTTGTTTGGGCAAAACTACCTCCAAAAATAAAGGCTGAAGAATTTACAGATTTAGTACTAAAAAAGCACTCTATTTTTATAGCTCCTGGAACTGTTTTTGGTAGTAATGGCGAGGGTTATGTGCGCTTTTCATTATGTGCGCCAGAAATAATAATTAAAGAAGCGATAGCTAGAGTTTAAGACTATGAAAAATATTTTTGTCATTGGAGTTGGATTGATTGGTGGCAGTTTTGCATTAGACATTAAAAAGCAAAATTCCGATTGTATTATTTATGGCATAGACAAAAATGAAGGACATTTAGATGAAGCCATAAAGCTAGGTATCGTTGATAAGAAGTCGAGCATTCAAGACATTGAAAAAGCGGACTTGGTTATTATAGCTATTCCTGTTGATGCCACTTTAGAAGTTTTGCCAGGTGTTTTAGATAAAGTATCTGATAAAGCTATTGTATTTGATGTAGGTTCAACCAAGGAGGATATATGCTTAAAGGTTAAGAACCATCCAAAACGCAGAAATTTTCTGGCGGCACATCCTATCGCTGGTACAGAATATTCGGGACCTAGCGCTGCCATTTATGGCTTATATAAAAACAAAACTAATATAATCTGTGAAGTAGAGGAAACCGCTTTTAAGCTTCAGGAAAAAGCTTTGAAGCTATTTTCAGAATTAGGTATGCGTATTAGATATATGAACCCAAAAGCACACGATAAGCATATTGCTTATGTATCGCACTTATCGCACATAAGCTCATTTATGTTGGGCAAAACAGTAATAGAAAAAGAAAAAAACGAACGCGATATTTTCGATATGGCTGGTAGTGGATTTGAAAGTACTGTTCGTCTCGCTAAAAGTTCACCAGCAATGTGGACTCCAATTTTTAAGCAAAACAAAACTAATGTTATCGAAACCTTAGAAGAGTATATAAATAATTTAAAACATTTTAAACAGCTTATGGAAACTGGAGATTTTGAAGCGGTTTATAATGAAATGGAAACAACTAATCATATAAAAGATATATTAAACGGAATACAATAAAAATTAGAAAACACAAGATTAATAGCAATATGGAGAATAAAAAAGAATTGAGAAACTGGTTAGATGCATTTAATCTAGATCATCCACTAGTCATTGCAGGACCTTGCAGTGCAGAAACTGAAGCGCAAGTCTTAAAAATTGCACATCAATTAAAAGATAGTGATGCAACGGTTTTTAGAGCTGGTATTTGGAAACCAAGAACTCGTCCGGGAAATTTTGAAGGTGTAGGGGCTTTAGGTTTAAAATGGCTGCAAAAAGCTAAAGAGGAAACTGGTATGATGATTACAACTGAAGTTGCTAATGCTAACCATGTAGAATTAGCTTTAAAACATGATGTAGATATCCTTTGGATAGGAGCCAGAACTACTGTTAGTCCTTTCATAGTTCAAGATATAGCAGATGCGTTAAAAGGAACCGATAAACCCGTACTGATTAAAAACCCAGTGAATCCAGATTTGGCATTATGGCTGGGAGCAGTAGAACGCTTTTATACCAATGATATTAATAATCTGGGGGTTATTCATAGAGGTTTCTCTACTTACGAAAAAACACGATATAGAAATAATCCTGAATGGCAGATAGCTGTAGATTTACAGAATCGCTTTCCAGACTTACCATTAATACTAGACCCTTCACATATAGCAGGACGTCGCGATATTATTTTCGATTTAAGTCAAACGGCATTAGACTTAAATTACGATGGGCTAATGATAGAAACCCACCACGATCCTGATAAAGCATGGAGTGATGCGGCACAACAAATTACACCAGATACTCTAGTAAAATACACTGAGGACCTAAGAATTAGAAAAGAGGTTGGTGAAGCTGCTGAGTTTAAAAACAAAATAAATACATTGAGAACTAAGATAGATGTCATAGATCATCAGCTGATTGAAATCTTAGGTAAACGTATGCAGGTTGCAGACGAGATAGGAACATTGAAGAAGCAACATAATGTCGCTGTATTACAAAATAAACGTTGGAATGAAATCCTAGGAAAAATGATTTTAGAAGGTGAAGAGAAAAACTTAAGTGAAGAGTTTATACTTAGAATGTTTAAAGCAATTCATCAAGAATCGATTAATCACCAAGAAGAAATTATTAATCACTAAACAAAAAAAGGCTCGCAATTTGCGAGCCTTTTTTTATTCTTCGGTCCATTCCCACCCATTTTTAAAGTAGACCACTTTCATTATATCATTCCAATTCTTTAGATGCATTTTAAATTGCTCTTTATTTAAAACAGGCTCTATTTTTGAATTCATTTTGGTAATAAGTTTCTTCAGTTCTTTCTTCATTTCATCATCAGTATAATCCTTGTCTTTATCATTAAGGCGTTGCATGTCATATACATAGTGTAATAAATATCTATAATATTCTTCCTCAACTTCTTCAGAGAGGTTCATCGTTTTAGTTTTGTTATAAAAAAGCAATTGCAGGTTTGCTCTTTCTTCGACAGTTAATACTTCAACTTTGTTTTTTTCTCTCTCTAATTCCTTTTGCGATTGGCCAATAACAGAAGAAAAGGTTAGTGCAAAAATTGAAACAAAAAATAGTTTGATAGTGTTCATGGTTAGGTGTTTTATTGCGTATAAGGTAATTCTTATAGCTCATAAATTTAATGATTAATTAAATTAAATATCATAATTGTTAGATGAATTATCATATCTGTGATTTAAACAATCAGTTCAAGAATTAAAACTAATATGGGTTTTAATAATCTAATTTACAATAACTTAAATAGAAAAAGGCTTGCTAACAGCAAGCCTTTTTCTTTGATAAGATTAATGAATTACAAGTTTCTCTTAAATGTATATCTGGTAATAAAAATACCTTTGTTATCTCCTTTGCCACCAACGCTTTCAACGCCAGTATTTATAAAAGCGATTTCCCAACCTTCAGCAATCATAGTATTAATCTTAGAAGTCATTATAGCATCATTAGCTGCTATATTTTGAAAGCGAATTCCACCTAGATTATAAAAATTTAATAGTTTAGTTTCTTCATAACCCTTAATACGGATATCACCTCTTTTAGATTTGTTTTTTTCATCCTTGTCTTTATCGCCAGACCTTGTCGTTGTATATTCTTGAAAATCTTTGACTTCATTGGCTGATATCATTCTAGAACGACCCAATCCATTTGGTACAATAGATTCTACAACGGTTACAATTTTGTACTCTACTTGAGCTACTGGTTTATCTTCTTCAGAATTATCTTTATTGATAAAAGAAAATGAAACTAGACCTACAGCAATGGCTGCAATAAATAAGAAGTTTTTTTTCATGATTGTTGATATTTGTTTTAAGGTCTTAAAGTAAATACTTTTTTGACAAAAAGTTGTTACTTTGCTATTGATATATTTTTTAATGACAGGAATAGTATATAAATCTACTGGAAGTTGGTACACCGTTAAAACGATGAACGGCAAGTTTTATGAGTGTAGAATAAAAGGAAGATTTAGGTTAGAAGGTATTAAAAGTACTAATCCGATTGCTGTAGGTGATATAGTTAAGTTTGAGCTGGAAACCAAAAATAATTCAGATACTGGTGTTATTAATCGTATAGAAGAACGCAAAAATTATATTGTTCGTAAATCTGTAAACTTATCCAAACAAACACATATTATTGCGTCTAATATTGATCAGGTATTCTTATTAATTACAATAGATAACCCGCCAACATTTTCAAGTTTTATTGATCGTTTTTTAGTTACTGCAGAGGCCTATTCTGTAAAAACAGTCTTATTGTTTAATAAGGTCGATTTATATGATGAAGAAAGGTTGCTGGAGGTAAAATATTTGGCTAGTATTTATCGAAAAATAGGCTACGAATGTATAGAAATATCAGCTACAAGTGGTGAAAATATAGACAAGGTTAAAGCCCTTATGGTAGATAAAGTAAGTATGTTTGCAGGTCACTCAGGAGTGGGTAAATCTACTTTAGTTAATGCAATAGAACCCGCTTTAGATTTAAAAACTAAGGAAATTTCTGAGCAGCATATGCAAGGGCAACATACAACCACATTTGCCGAGATGTTTGATTTAAGTTTTGATGCTAAGATTATAGATACACCAGGTATTAAAGGTTTTGGGGTAGTCGATATGGAAAGGGAAGAAGTCGGTGATTATTTTCCAGAATTTTTTGCTCTAAAACAAGATTGTAAATTTAATAACTGTTTGCATCTTAAAGAACCTAAATGTGCTGTTAAAGAAGCACTTGAAAATGATGAGGTTTCATACTCAAGATATAGAAGTTACCTTCAAATACTTGAAGGCGAAGATGAGCATTACCGAACAGATAATTGGGATAAAGAATGAAAATAGTAATACAGAGAGTTTCAGAAGCCTCGGTTGTTATTGATGAGAAAGAAGTGGCATCTATTCAAAAAGGACTTTTGGTATTGTTGGGTATTGTAGATGAAGACACTCAAGAGGATATTGATTGGATATGTAAAAAAATTGTAAACCTTAGAATATTCCCTGATGACAAGGGTATTATGAACACATCTTTATTAAATTCTGGTGGTGATATTATAGTGGTAAGTCAGTTTACGCTTCATGCTAGTACCAAAAAAGGAAATCGACCAAGTTATATTAAAGCTGCAAAACCAGATGTTGCAATTCCACTATATAAAAGGTTTATAAAACAACTTCAGGTAGAATTAGGTAAACCAATTCATACTGGTGAATTTGGAGCTGATATGAGTGTAAATTTAGTTAATGATGGACCAGTAACTATTATCATAGACTCTAAGTACAGAGACTAATGGCATCTATTTTTGGACATGTATTGGTTGCTTTTACGACATCTAAGCTTATTGATGCTAAATCGAGTAAACTACTTTTGTTTTTAGCCATCGTTTGTGCTATCATACCAGATATAGATGTTTTAGCATTTAAATTTGGGATTTCTTATTCTCATCCATTAGGTCATAGAGGTTTTACGCATTCTATTTTATTTGCTTTAGTCTTGAGTGGTTTATTATCGTTTCTGTTTGGTAAAACCAGAAAACTGATTTTTGCCATTGTGTTATTTTTGTCAACACTATCGCATGGTGTTTTAGATGCGATGACTTCAGGTGGTAAAGGTGTTGGGTTTTTTATTCCTTTTGAAAATTCGAGATATTTTTTTCCTTTTAGAGAAATTAGAGTGTCACCGATTGGTATTGAGCAATTTTTTTCAGAATGGGGAATGAGGGTTGTTATGAGTGAATTAAAGTATATAGCAATACCTTGTTTTATAATTTTAGCTATTGTTTTTGTTGTAAAAAGAATCGAAAATCCTAATGTAGAAGACTATTAAGCTTACAGATCATCGAAAAATTTATAGAGTAAGAGAAATATGACAGTTATCATTTGCAAAACTAGATTTCCTTTATATATTGTAAGCTATAAATTTAATTTTTATATGCCTCGCATAAATTTTTTTCTAGTTACAGTTTTTACTGTTATCTCTTTTTATGGTTTTTCGCAAACAGAATCGTTATATAATTCCTATACAATTCCTTTAGATTTAAAAGCCAATGCTAACGCAGTGGTACGTTTCGAAGAGAAGGTAGTAGAGATTTTAGATTATGATAAGATCAATGTTAAGGAAAAACGAATAGTGACCATACTAAACGAATATGGAAAAAAGCATGCAAATGCATTAGAGTTTTATGATGCGCTTAGAGACATTAAAGAGATGAGAGTATACATATATAATGCTTCGGGTGAAGAAATTAAAAAAATAAAAGAAAAAGATTTTATCGATGCAAGTGCAGTTAGCGATATTTCTATTTATGAAGATGATCGCGTAAAATATTTAAAATATGTACCTCAAAGTTATCCATATACTATAGAATATACCTCAGAAGTTGTTTATAATAGTACAGCATTTTTTCCTGGTTGGCAACCCATTGGTGGTTATTATGTTGGTATTGAGCATTCCGAATATAAAATTATAAACTCAGCTAAAATAGAGTTGAAGACTAAAAAGGAGAATTTCGATGCTTTCGATATAGAAGAGTTATCAGATAAGCATTTTATAGCAAATAAAATTCAGGGTATAAAATATGAAGCTTATACACCAGAATTGAATAACCTTGTTCCACGATACAAAGTGGCGTTGAAAAAGTTTAATATGGTTGGAGTAGAAGGTGTAAATAATAATTGGAGTGATTTTGGAAAATGGATGTACGATAGATTGCTTACTGGTACCGATGCTATTCCACAAAGTACTGTAGACGAAGTTAAACAACTTACGGCTGGTATTGATAACAAAATTGAACGTGCTAAAAAAGTGTATAAATACATGCAGAATAAAACGCGATATATTAGTATACAGGTTGGTATAGGAGGATGGAAGCCTATGATGGCTAAGGATGTTGATAAATTAGGTTATGCAGATTGTAAGGGTCTTACCAATTACACGAAGGCATTGTTAGAAGCTGTTAATGTGCCATCATATTATACAGTTGTCTATGGTGGAAATGGTATAAGAAATATAGATAGCGAGTTTTCTGCGATAGAAGGCAATCATGTAATTTTATGCGTTCCAAACGAAAATGAAAATATATTCTTAGAGTGCACAAGTCAAACCAGCCCTTTTGGCTTTACAGCTGGTTTTACAGACGATAGAGATGTGTTATTGGTAAAGCCAGAAGGAGGTGAAATAGTACATACTAAAGTTTATGAAGCTGATGACAGTGTACAAAAAACAATAGCTAATGTTTATATGGATGATACAGGTGGTTTTAAAGCTGAAGTTAATATAACTACAACAGGTTATCAATATAATTTGCATAAAGGTATCGAAAATGAAACGACAAGAGATCAACAGTTGCATTACACTGAATATTGGGCAAACATTAACAATATTAGCATAGATAATATTACTGTTAATAATGATCTAGATCATATTGTATATGAAGAAAATGTAAAGCTATCCTCAAGAAATTATGCCTCAAAAAGTGGATCTCGATTAATTTTTCAACCAAATATGTTTAATAAGGTTACCAAAATTCCTCCAAGATATAATAATCGTAAGTTAGAGTTTAAGATAGATCGTTCGTTTAAAGATGTTGACGAGTTTATTATTCAATTACCAGAAAATTTAAAAATTGAAGCAATGGCCGAAGGTAAAACTATAGACAGTAAATTTGGTAAATATGACTTTAAACTTGAAGCTATAGATGGTAACAAAATTAAATATACGCGCACATATATTTTAAATAAAGGGAATTATCAAAAACAAGATTATAAAGCATTTAGAGACTTTAGAAAACAAATTGTTAAACACGATAAAACTAAAATCGTACTTATTAAAGCATAATTTTTTCCTTAAAATAAAAATTCAACCTAACAATCAATATTTATTATCAATGAAGTATTTATTATTAACCATAATCACCGTATTTACAATCACTCAGGTGAATGCTCAAAACTATAATTTTGGTAAAGTATCTAAAGCAGAACTTGAAGAAAAATGGCACCCAACAGATTCTTCTGCATCAGCAGCAATATTGTATAAAAAAGAGCATGTTAATTTCTTTTTTGATGAAAGTAGAGGGTTTATGCAAAGGCGAGAGATTCAATTTCGAATTAAAATATACAATAAAGACGGTTTTGATTGGGCGACCAAAAAAGTATATCTATACAAAGGTCAAAAAGATGAAAGTATCAGTGGTTTAAAAGGCTTTTCTTATAATCTTGAAGGTAGTAAAATAAAGAAAGACAAACTCAGCAGTGATGGCAAGTTTAAGGAAGACTATAATGACTATTTGAAAATAAACTCATTTACCATGCCCAATGTTAAGCAAGGTACAGTAATTGAATACAAATACACTATTAATTCCCCTCGCATTGGTATTGACGATTTTGTTCTTCAATACAATATTCCAATAAACAAGTTAGATGTAAAGGTAGCTACACCGCAATATTATATCTATAACTCGCAACTTAACCCTAGAGCTAAGTTTATACCTAAACTTAATAAGACTACACAACAAGTTTCTGTACCCTTTGATTATAAGATAGATATGATTGATATAAATGAAGAGAATGTCCCTGCTCTCAATGCAGAAGCCTATGCTGGTAATATTAATAATTATAGGAGTGGAATGAGTATGGAGCTAACGGCGATTCTTAATGCTCAAAAAGTTATAGAGAAGACTTTCTCCACAAATTGGGAGAAAGTATCTAAAACCATATATGATAGTCAAAATTTTGGTGGTCAATTAGGAAGAACAAGCTTTTATAAAGATGATTTAGAAGCCTTGCTAGCAGGTGCTAACGAAGATTTTGAAAAAGCCATATTAGTAGAAAACTTGGTTAAGTCTAAAGTGAAGTGGAATGGTAATTATAGTAAATATGCCCAAAAAGGTATTAGAGCTGCATATAAGGAAGGGGAAGGAAATGTAGCAGATATAAATTTAATGGTGGTGGCTATGTTGAGATCTCAAGGGGTTAATGCAAACCCTGTACTTATTAGTACAAGAAATAATGGTATTCCATTGTTTCCAACACGAGAAGGATTTAACTATGTAATTTGCTGTGTGCAAAGTGGTGATAGTTATATGTTAATTGATGCCACGGAAAAGTATAGTACAAATAATGTTTTGCCTCAACGTGTTCTCAATTGGCGTGGAAGACTAATTGAAGCTAAAGGTGTTTCGAGATGGGTAGACATAAAACCGAACACTAAATCTGTAGAGTCAACCATGTTAAACATTAAAATAAATGATGATTTTAATATTACAGGTAAAGTGTCTAAAAATCTAACCGATTATATTGCCTACAGATACAGAAAAGAATATGCTCAGGCTACTCCAGAATCTCATATAAAAGCATTAGAAAAAGACAATGGTAATTTAGAGATTAGTACTATTGATTTTAAAAATCGAAAAGATATTTATAAAGATGTAAAAGTTAGTTATGAATACAATTTAGCTGATGCCGTTGATGAGATTGGTGATAAACTATATTTTTCACCATTATTATTTATGGCAATGAAAGAAAACCCTTTTAAATTAGAAGAGCGACAATATCCTATTGATTTTATCATTCCATACGAAGATAAATACTTAATCAATATTATGTTGCCAGAAGGTTATGTCTTAGAGTCTTTGCCAAAATCTGAGGCTATAGCATTTAATGATAATGACGTAAAGTTTGTTTATGTTGCAAAAGCCAATGGCAGCTATTTGCAATTAAAAGTACAATTAGATATAAATAACCCTACAGTTTTGCCTAAAGACTATAAAGATTTTAAAGCATTTTTTGGTAAAATAGTAGAAAAGCAAGGCGAACAAATCGTACTAAACAAAGCAAAACCATAAACACTATTACTTTAGAATAAAAGCTCCCTTTTCATTAGTGTAGTGAAAAGGGATTTTTCTTCTTTTGCAAGTCATTTTCCAACGTTTTACATAAGATTTATAGTTGCTTGCGTCAGCTATAATCTTTAGAGGTTTTAAAGTGTCAATAATACGATCAAGGTTAACCTTTGGGGAATTTTGCAATAGGATATAATCAACCTTAAAAGAAATTCCTTTATAAACCGCTAGACTATCTATGGCGAGTATAGTGCTATTCTTAAATTGGTAAATCGATTGCAAGCTATCGGTTGAAATGCCGTCAATTAACTCACCAGCCTTATAATTCTTTATAACATTATTAGTTGGTTTCTTTATAGAATCTAAATTATGATATAGAAATAACCGGTTACCATTTTTTTGACCAACTAGGGTATAACGACTTTTGTTAAAAACGATAAAAGCATCATCTTTTGTCTTATGGTTATTATAGATCATAATACTTTGAAAACTGATAATTCCTATGAAACATAATATTAGCCTTCTAAAAGATTTGATCTTATAGTTACTGATCAAAGACACAATAATGAAGTAACTTATTACTACTTGGGGTAAAGTGAAGGGAATGTCTCTAAAAAGAAAACCTTCAAATTGTGCTATCCAGGCAATGAAACCATTTAAACAATCCATTATAAAACTGTAAGCAACAACAATTGAATTTGGAATAATATTTAATAAAGCTAAAACGATAACCAATAATCCTAAACCGAGGATTAAGCCTAAAAAGGGAATCACAACTAAGTTAGAAATGAAAAATAACCCAGGAAACTGATGAAAATAAAACAAACTAATGGGAAAAACACCCAATTGAGCAGCCAAGGTTACTGTAAAAATCTGCCAAGGTTTATCTAAGACCCAATACTTAGGCTGCCACAGTTTATATAGTATAGGTTGCACACTCACAATACCCAAAACTGCTAAATAACTCATTTGAAAACCAATCGAGAACAAAAAAACAGGTTTCACCAGGAGTATGAAGAATGCTGAAATCGCTAAGGTATTGTAAATATTTGTAGGCCGCTTTAAATGCATGGCAATACTAATAATACTAAACATAGTTACCGCACGTGTTACAGATGGAGATAAACCAGTAATAACAGCAAAACCCCAAAGTAAGGTGACAATGATAAAAGGTCTAAGGAAATTTCCATGTTTAAAGTAAAGTAGCGGTCTAAGAATAAAATTTAGAATTAAGAGTATAATGCCTACATGAAGTCCAGAAACTGCTAAAATGTGAATGGTACCAGAATTTACATAGTTGTTATAAGTACTCTTGTCTATTGTTTGGCGTTGACCTAGCAATAAAGCATTTATGATGCTCAACGCATTATTCTTAAACCCAGCAGCAATGAGTTTCTCATTGATTGTGGTTCTCCATTGATCTGCAAAGCCATAGATAGAGGTTTTAGAATCTGAAATAAATAAGAGTTGAGTCTGCTCTAGATATAATTGATGATAAACCTGTTTCAATTCTAAAAACTTACGATAATCAAATTGATGTGGATTTAATGGTCTTTGAATGATTTGTAGCTCAGCTGAAGTAAATAAAACAGCATCAACAGGTAAAATCGAGGATGTTGAATCACGCTTTACATTAATAAGTAATTTACCTAAAGCCGTTTTGTTTGCAATTGCCATAATCGAAACAATATACTTATCGTTATAGGTGTCTGGTTTTAATCGTTCTTCAATCTTAAACAATAATGTTACTGACTCACGTCCTTTATATATATTAGTATAATGCCTGCGTTTTAATTTTCCATTTTTAATATTGTAAGTGTTGATTCCAACACCGACCATGCACAAAAAAGCTAAGAGCATAAAATAAGGGGAGCGATTGATTTTGTGTCTAAGGAATAACCAATAGCAGCCTAATAAAAAAATCAATCCAATAGTTATATATAGTGAAATACTAAAGTTTATATTGAGATAATGTGCAAAAGCAATACCTAGAATTAGGCATAAGGTTAATCTTATAATGACGAAATTTAGTAACTTCATGATAATGAGTTACTAATATAATAAAAAGAGAATAATTTATAAGAAAAAGATTACAATATACGTCGCGCCTGTACAAAAGCAAAATACCAATATTTTTCTGCTAAAGAAGATATCATTACTCCTCTGCTGGTTGAGGCATGGATAAACTCAACATTGCCAAGCCGCACATTAGTTACAATACCAACATGGTTAACATTACGGCTATTTTTTTTAGTAGCAAAAAAGACCAGATCACCAACATTAACTTCTTTTAGATCTACCCAATTACCATAACTAGATAAATCTCTTGTAGTTCTTGGTACAGATATGTTATTGTCCTTAAATGAGGTATACACCAGACCAGAGCAATCCATACCACGTTTGGTAGTGCCACCATATTTGTAGCGTGTGCCATTAAATTTTTTAGCATATTTTGCGATAGTTTCTGCTTCTTCAGAGGGCTTTGCAGTTGCATTGGTTTTAACTGTATGTGTTTGCCTTTTTTTATTAGAATACGTTTTTTTTGATTTGCAGTTAAATAGAAATAGCGTTAAAAGCAAAAAGAGGAGTAAGCGTTTCATATAATATTCTAGTAGATCTAATAGGTTTTATGCCGAAAATAATAAAAAAGAACAGGACTTTTTTATAAATTTATACAATCATGAAAATATTACTTCTAAACTCAGACGTTGATAATTTTACAATTACGTTCATTGTTGTTATAACTGCTCTACCGTTTATTTTTAAATGGGCGTGGCTAAGATTGAAGTCTAAAACAGGCAATATTACGTTCTTTCTTTATGATGAGGTAGAATATAGATTTGATAATTACACGTTCAATTTTAAAAACGGAAACAGTAAGGTTGAAGCATTTGGTATTAAAACTAAAATAATTGCAGCTTTTATTTCTAGTATTATGGTGGTTACACCGTTGTATGAATTTATAGAAACACTTAGGCCTCAAATAGAATTTTGGGGATTTACATGCTTGTTATAAAACATTAGTAAAAAGTAATTAAGTTAATCCTTTATGGCTTCATAAATCAACCTCGCCGTATTTTCACTTGCACCTTTGCCACCAAGCTTTTGTTCTAAGTCGTAATAGTCTAAAAACAGTTGTTCACGCTTATCAGAACTTAAAATAGCGGTAAGTTCTTTTTTAAGCTGTTTTCTATTTAGGTCACCTTGAATCAATTCAGTAACCACTTCGCGATCCATTATAAGATTAACTAACGAAATAAACTTTAAAGTAATAATGCGTTTTGCAATTTGATAGGAGATGGCGTTGGCTTTATAACACACCACTTGAGGAACTTTATACAAAGCGGTTTCTAAGGTTGCAGTACCAGAGGTCACCAAAGCAACATTAGAAATACTTAATAGATCATAGGTTTTATTAGAAATAAAACCAACGTTATCTTGCTTTATAAATCGTTTATAAAATTCATAATCCTGACTTGGAGCTCCAGCAATTACGAACTGATAATCCTCAAAATCATCAACCAAGCTCAACATTACACCAAGCATTTTGGTTATCTCTTGTTTTCTGCTCCCAGGTAATAGAGCAATAATAGGCTTAGCACTGAGTTGATGCGTTTCTCTAAATTCATTTTCGTCAATCTGTGGTCGGTCTGCAATCGCATCAATTAGAGGATGGCCAACAAAGTGTACATCGTAATTGTATGTTTTGTAAAATTCCTTTTCAAAAGGCAAGATACAGTACATAGCGTCAATATCGCGTTTTATGTTTTCTACTCGGCTCGCTCTTGATGCCCAAACCTGAGGTGAAATATAATAATGTGTTCTAAAGCCATGCACTTTAGCCCACTTAGCGATTCTTAAGTTAAAACCAGAATTATCAATAAAAATAATAACGTCTGGGTTAAAAGTTTCTATATCATTTTTGCAAAACTTTATATGCTTTGCGATCTTTCTAAGATTAAAAATTACTTCAGCAAAACCCATAAACTGACGTTCTTTATAATGCATCACTAACTCGCCTCCAACAGTATGCATTAAATCACCTCCCCAAAATCTAATATTGGGCTCATTATCTTGTTTTAATAAAGCTTTCATAAGATTAGAGCCATGCAAGTCGCCCGAAGCTTCGCCGGCAATGATGTAGTACTTCATTTAGTTTACGAATTTTATAACCATTGTTGTAATAAAAATAAGCAACGTAGCAATTAATACTCCTTTGGCTCTGTGGTCTTGATTTTTCTTAAGAAACAAAAAGAAAGCTCCAAGATTTAACAAAGCGCCAATGCTCATAAGCTTTGTTAATGTACCATTTCTAATAGCTTGTGAAACAACTTCTCCCCAATCATCGGACTTTCCAAAAATTTGAATAGCGATAATCAATCCAAATGTTGCAGCGATTACACCAACAAAAAAACCTATTATAATCTCTTTTCTAGTCATATTTATCTTCCGTTAAAGCGGTATAGTATTAAACTTAATTTAATTTCCAGGTGTTTAGTCTTTGTATGGCATGATGCGCTGTTAAATCAAATTGAACAGGTACAACTGAGACGTATCCATTTGCTAAGGCCCATTCATCAGTATCTTCACCTTTATCCATATTTACAAATTTACCAGCTAACCAATAATAATCACGTCCCATAGGATTAGTGCGCTTATCAAACTCTTCTACCCAATTGGCACGTGCTTGTCTACAAATCTTTATACCCTTTATGTTTTTATCGTTTAAGTTGGGTAGGTTTACATTCAGAACAACTCCATCTGGTAAACCATGTTCTAAAACTTGTTTTGTAATGATTTCTACAAAAGGTTTACAAAACTCAAAATTGGCATTCCAGTTATAATCTAATAGCGAAAAACCAATAGCAGGAATCCCTTCAATACCAGCTTCTAGAGCAGCACTCATCGTACCAGAATAAATAACATTTATAGAAGAATTAGAGCCATGATTAATACCAGAAACGCAAATATCTGGTTTTCGGTCCAAAATCTCTCTTACCGCAAGTTTCACACAATCTGCTGGTGTGCCAGAGCAACTGTATTCTAATTGTTTCCCGTCAATTTCTACGTTTTCGATATAGAGTGTTGCGTTTACTGTAATCGCATGTCCCATACCGCTTTGAGGGCTGTCTGGTGCAACAACAACGACATCTCCAATAGTACTCATAACAGAAATTAAAGCTCTAATTCCTGGTGCAGTAATGCCATCATCATTGGTCACTAAAATTAAAGGACGTTTACTCATATGTGTTAGCTAATTTTTGATAGCGTAAAAATACTAAAAGCATACGAATTGAATGGAATTGTACCTTTAACAAAAAATTAGTGTCCTGTTTTTTTATGGCATGATTTTTTCTCCTATTTTAGTGAATTATATGAGACCTGCTATAGGTACGAACTAAAAAAATGAAAGAATGAAAGGGAATTATAAATTTTTACTGCTAGCTTTATTGATTGCTTTTGCTTCATGTAGTTTTACAAGCAAAAAATTTGAGGATCCAGATAAAGATAAATTACTCATACAACTGATTACCTATGTTCTGGAACAAGGACATTTTAACCCGCAAGATATCAATGACGATTTTTCTGCTAATGTATTTGAAGATTATTTAAATCAATTAGATCCGTTTAAACGTTATTTCTATGAATCAGACATCAAAGAATTTGAAGCTTATAAGGATCAAATCGATGACCAGATAAAGGCATACGATGTTACGTTTTTTAGTATTACACACGAGCGCTTATTGAAGCGAATTGAAGAATCTAAAAAGATTTATTCAGAAATTTTAGACAAACCTTTCGATTTTTTTAAAGATGAGACCTATTCTTCAGATTACGAAAATCTAAATTATGTGTCAAGTAAACGCGAAATGAAAGAGCGTTGGAGACAACAACTTAAGTTTTCTACTATTGCAAATTATGATGATGCTGTTTCACAACGCAATACAGATTTAGAAGCTAATAATCTTCCAGAAAGTGCATTTTCTGCTGAGAATGAAAAATCATCTACTAATGAAAAGAAGTCGTTAAAAGAAATAGAAAAAGAAGCAAGAGAGACAACAAAACGTTCACTTGACGAACTTTACGATTTTATTGATGATAGACAACGTAAAGATTGGTTTGCGGTATATATTAACGCAATTGTAGAGGAATTCGACCCTCATACATTCTATTTTGCGCCAGAAGATAAAGACCGTTTTGATGTCGCTATGTCTGGGAATTTTGAAGGCATTGGGGCAAGATTGCAGAAAAAAATGGATGCTATCATCGTAAATGAAATCATAAGTGGTGGGCCAGCATGGAGAGCAAACGAACTCGAAGTAGGTGACGAAATCATGAAAGTAAGGCAAGAGGATGAAGAAGCACCAGTTAATGTTGTTGGAATGCGCTTAGATGATGCTATAAAATTAATTAAAGGTCCGAAAGAAACGGTTGTTAATTTAACACTCAAAAAAGTCGATGGAACCGTTGAGGAGATTTCAATTACAAGAGATATTGTAGAGATTGAAGAAACTTATGCTAAATCTTCAACCGTTATTAAAGACGATAAGAAGTTTGGTGTCATTAACTTGCCTAAGTTTTATATCAATTTCGAAGATTATAATAAACGTAATGCAGCTTCAGACATTAAAAAAGAGATTATCCGACTTAAAAAAGAAGGCATTGAAGGATTAGTTTTAGATCTTAGAAATAACGGAGGTGGATCATTACAAACTGTAGTGGATATTGCAGGTTTATTTATTGAAGAAGGTCCAATTGTACAGGTTAAAACAACAGGTGAGCCTAAAGAAGTTCTTAAAGATAAAGACAAAGCTATTGTTTGGGATGGACCTTTAGTAATTATGGTAAACGAATTATCAGCTTCAGCGTCAGAAATTTTAGCTGCTGCAATGCAAGACTACAAGCGTGCGATAGTAATTGGTAGTAAACAAACCTATGGAAAGGGAACTGTACAGAATGTATTGGATTTAAATAGAATGGTGCGTAATAATTCTAATGGTGATATGGGTGCCTTAAAGTTTACCACTCAGAAATTTTATAGAGTTAATGGAGGTTCTACACAGTTAGAAGGAGTTAAAAGTGATGTTGTGGTTCCAGACCGTTACAGCTATATTAATATTGGAGAAAAAGATCAGGAAAACCCATTGCCTTGGGATAAAATTGATGCTGTAGATTACGATCTTTGGGGAAATTATTTCGATTATGATACCACTATAGAAAGAAGTAAAGCGCGTATGGCTAATAATGAGCAGTTGAAGCTTATTGACGCTAATGCCAGATGGGTTAAGAAGATAAGAGATCGTGAAATATATTCGTTGAATTATAATGACTATAAAAAGGCTATGGAACTCAATGAAGAAGAGGCTAAACGATTCGAAAAACTATCAGAATACGAAACCAATTTAACGTTCAATTCATTGCCATACGAGTTAAAATTAATGGAGCAAGATTCGGTTTTAAAGGAAAAACGTAAACGTTGGCACCAAAGCTTGGCAAAAGACGTATATGTAGAAGAAGCCTTAAACGTGCTCAATGATTTAAAGATGACTTATGCTATAAAAAATAACGTTGCAGGAGTGAAGAATTAAATTTCAATGGGAAACCAAAGTAACTCATTAACAAGACTAGCGCTTCAAAAGTTTAAAAAAAACTTTTGGGGCGTTTTTAGTTTTGCAATTATTGCAAGCATTGGATTAATTTCAATCTTCGCTTATATGTTTGCGCCAGATGCTTCTAAAAATGCCAATCAAATGCATTTGTCCATTCATTCTAAATCGCCTGGGTTTAAAGTGCAAATGCTAACCATTCCTTCAGGTATTGAATCTGATCAAAATTTTATTTCAAAACTATTTTTCGGAACAGAAAATACGGATACCGAAATTCCTATTGAGTCTTACCAGGTCAATGATAATGTTCTAACTTATATAGCATATGCTTCAGATGGTCTAAAAGGCTTAGAAAAGCAAGTTGAGTTAAATCAATTTCCAAATTCAGATTATAAACCATTTATAGAGGATCGAGACTTTGTTTTTGGAACAGACAAGTATGGTCGGGATTATTTAAGTCGTATTTTAATTGGTTCGCGAATTTCTTTTTTTATAGGTTTTGTAGCGGTTTTTATTTCTCTTATAGTTGGACTTCTAATGGGAAGTTTAGCAGGTTATTATGGAGGAAAAGTAGACGCGGCAATTATGTGGATAATAAACGTAACCTGGTCAATACCAACATTATTATTGGTGATTGCCATAACCTTAGCTTTAGGGAAGGGCTTTTGGCAAGTGTTTATTGCAGTGGGTTTAACGATGTGGGTTGAAGTTGCAAGAGTGGTTAGAGGACAAATTATCAGCGCCAAAGAGATGCAATATGTAACTGCCGCTAAAGCGCTAGGTTATAATGATTACAGGGTTATTACAAAGCATATTTTACCAAATATTTTTGGACCGTTGATTGTAATTTCTGCTGCCAATTTTGCTGCAGCGATTTTAATAGAAAGTGGTTTGAGTTTTTTAGGAATTGGCGCCCAACCACCAATGGCTAGCTGGGGAGCGATGATAAAAGATCACTACAATTATATTATTCTTGGCAAACCTTATTTGGCATTAATCCCAGGGATTTGTATTATGTTTTTAGTAATGGCATTTATGTTAGTAGGAAATGCGTTACGTGATGCTTTGGATGTAAAAACTTGATTAATACCTTATTGATTTCTGAGGTTTTCAATCTCTTCATTAGTAACTTCAATAAAATTCAAAACCTCTTCCTGCCCCATCTTTTTACTTGATGATGTGACGAAGTAAGGTGGTAATTCTTCCCAGATTTCTAATAAGACTTTACAATAGTCATCTACATGTTTGTCGATAGCTTTTGATTTTAACTTGTCAGCCTTTGTAAATATAATTCCGAAAGGAATACCACTTTCACCTAAATATTGCATAAATTCTAAATCGATAGGTTGAGGTTGATGACGAATATCCACTAAAACAAAAGCAGAAACTAATTGCTGTCGCTGCTCAAAATAGTTGGTGATAAACTTCTGAAACTTTTTCTTGGACGATTTAGAAACTCTCGCATAGCCATAACCAGGTAAATCTACCAAGAACCAATTATCATTGATAATGAAGTGATTAATGAGTTGCGTTTTTCCTGGTCTACCCGAAGTTTTAGCTAAGCTTTTTCTATCAGTAAGCATATTGATTAATGAAGACTTACCAACATTACTTCTACCAATAAATGCGTATTCTGGAATAGGATTCTTAGGGCATTTTGCCACATCAGAATTACTCATTACAAACTCAGCAGATTTTACTTTCATATTCATTTTCCACAAAAGTGGAAATCTCATTAAATTAAACTAATAGATGTTTGGGTTTTGAAATTTTAAAAACCTCTTTTGTCAAGCCAGGAGTTTAAAATTCTATTAAACTCTTCAGGATGTTCCATCATTGCTGCATGCCCACATTTATCAATCCAAAACAAATCAGAATCAGGTAATAATTCATGAAATTCTTCAGCAACTTCCGGAGGAGTCACATTATCATTCTTTCCCCATATAATGCAGGTAGGAGTGAGCATCTTAGGTAAGTCTTTTGCCATATTGTGTCTAATGGCACTTTTTGCTATGGCTAAAGTTTTTATCAGTTTATTTCTGTCGTTTACGGTTTCGTATACTTCATCAACAATTTCTTTTGTGGCTACAGCAGGGTCGTAGAACACATCTTGTGCTTTCTTTTTTATGACTTCATAATCACTACGCTTTGTGTAACCACCTCCCATGGCACTTTCGTATAGTCCTGAGCTTCCAGTAATAACTAATCCCTTTACTTTATCAGGATATAATTTTGTGTGATACAAACCTATATGTCCACCTAAGGAATTACCTAATAAGATAACTTCGTCAAAACCTTTAAATTCAATAAAATCTTTAAGGTAATTAGCGAAATTTTTAACGTTAGTTTTTAAAAGTGACATGGTGTAAATAGGTAATTCGGGGATAACCACTTTATAACCATTAGAGCTAAAAAAGTCAGTAACAGCATCAAAATTACTTAATCCGCCCATCAGTCCATGGAGCACAATAATTGGTGTGCCTTCTCCTACTTCAATATAACTATAATCCTTTTCTTTTTTTAAAAGGTGTGCCATCTATAAAGTTAGTGCTTTGTGTTAAAAACAAATATAACTAAATCCTTTGTAAAACAAATAGAATTAATGTTTTTCGACTTTTTTGATTTAGAACTATTACAAGTTAAGTGTTAATAATTACCACTTTAAGGATAGGCTACATATATTGATTTTATTGGGTTGCTTATCAATTAAAAAAATAGTTACATAAAACTTATTAACAAAAGTGGGAGTATGTGGTAAAATGTGGTAAAATTTTCAATATATTTGAATCTTAATCGTTTAAGTGAGAAACAGAACATCTTGAAATCGTTTATAGGAACATACGAGTGTAAAGCAGATGCCAAAGGCAGGTTGATGATTCCAGCTGTTTTAAAGAAACAGTTGTCTGCTGTTCTACAAGATGGATTTGTGCTTAAGCGTGCTGTGTTTCAGCCATGTTTGGAACTCTATCCTATGGCAGAATGGAACATCTTAATGGCTAAAGTGAATAAGCTTAATCGTTTTAAGAAGAAGAATAATGATTTTATAAGACGCTTTACGGCTGGGGTAAAAGTAGTTGAGGTTGATAATGCTGGTCGTTTGTTAATCCCTAAAGATTTGATGGCATTTTCTGGTATTACGAAAGGTGTGGTTTTGGCTTCTGCTGTAAATATTATTGAAATATGGGATAAGACCAAGTACGAAAAAGCTATTGATGATGCAGCTTCTGATTTTGCGGATTTGGCTGAAGAGGTAATGGGACAAGAGGATGGTGATGATGGAATATCATAACGCTGTATTACTTAAGGAAACTGTTGATGGTTTAGATGTAAAACCAGATGGTGTTTATGTAGATGTCACTTTTGGAGGAGGGGGTCATAGTAGGGAAATTTTATCTCGTCTTGGATCCAGCGGAAAATTATATGCGTTCGATCAGGATAAAGATGCTTTGGCAAATACTATTGAAGATGATCGATTTGTTCTCATTAATGAGAACTTTAGATATATAAAAAGGTTCTTAAGGTTTTATGGGGTTAGGGAAGTTGATGGGGTATTAGCTGATTTCGGTGTGTCGTCACATCAGTTTGATGTTGCTGAACGTGGTTTTTCAACGCGTTTTGAGGCAAAGCTCGATATGAGAATGAATCAAGATAACAAGTTGTCTGCTTTTGAGGTGATAAATGAATATGATGAAGAGCAGCTTCGGGAAGTTTTCTTTCAATATGGAGAGTTAAGACAGGCACCAGCTATGGCGAGAGTTATAGTTTCAGAACGAAAAACAGCGCCTATTGAAACTAGCGAACAGCTAAAAGTGATTTTAAAACAATTTTTAAATCATAGAAGGGAGAATAAAGTATTAGCGCAAATCTATCAGGCGATTAGAATAGAAGTGAATCAAGAGATTCAAGTATTAAAAGAATTGTTAATGCAGATGCCAGAAATTTTAAAAGTTGGAGGGAGATTAAGCTTTATCTCATACCATTCTTTAGAAGATAGGTTAGTGAAACGATTTATAAGAAACGGATTGTTTGAAGGGGAGCCAGAGCGTGATGTCTTTGGAAATTTTGAAGTCCCACTAAAAAAAGTTGGGGGTCTCATTGTTCCGTCTCAAGACGAAATAAAAGTGAATAATAGAGCAAGAAGTGCAAAACTTCGAATTGCTGAAAAAATATGAAGAAAAGTATCTACAGCATATTACGTGGAAAATTTCTAATCAGTGATGATTCGTTTAAAAATTGGCGCATCATCATTTTTATTTCATTCCTGGCAATTATAATGATAGCGAGCTCTCATAGTGCAGATAAAAAAGTTCATGAGATTGCAAAACTTACTAATGAGGTAAAAGAATTGAGGTCTGCTTTTGTGGATGGTCGATCAAAATTAATGCGGTTAAAAATGGAGTCATCCATTATAAATAAAGTAGCAGAAAAAGGAATTCAGATTTCTGAAATTCCACCAACAAAAATTAGAGTTAAATCATCAGTTCAAAAGTAAGCTTTGGCAACAACAGAAACCAACATATTAAACAGATTGTACTTTGTAGCAGGCTGCATGTTTGTCTTTGCATTGGCTGTGGTTTTTAAATTGTGTAGTATTCAGTTTATTCAAGGTGATGCGTATAGAGCACTTGCTGAAAAGCGTACAGTTCAGGATTTTGATATAGAGCCCAATCGTGGTAATGTGTATTCTGCAGATGGGAGTTTGTTGGCTACTTCAATTCCAAAATACGATATAAGAATAGACGCAATCCAGGCAAAAGACGCTGTGTTTAATGAACATATTAGTGTGTTGGCAGATTCACTTTCGGTTTATAAAGGCAAATCAGCTTCGTACTACAAAAATGTAATTCGAAAAGCACGTAATAATAAAAACAGATATTTCCTTTTAGCTAGAAATATTAGCTATTCAGATTATATCAGAATGCGAAATTTCCCATTGTTAAATCTTGGAGCTATAAAGGGAGGTCTAATTGTAGAGCAAACGACCAGGAGAGAGCATCCTATGGGTGAAATAGCAGCTAGATCAATAGGTTATGAGCGATTCGACAAGGATAGCAATGTTACAAGAGCTGGTATTGATGGTGCCTTTGGTGAAAAATATTTAAGAGGAGTAAAGGGTAAACGTTTAAAACAAAAAATAGGCAATGGACAGTGGAAACCTATTGCGGATTATGACCAAGTAGAGCCTCAAGATGGTTTTGATGTTTATACAACTATAGATGTTAATATTCAAGATATAGCGCATCATTCGTTATTGGGTCAATTAGAGAAATATGAAGCAGAACATGGTTGTGTTGTGGTTATGGATGTGAAAACAGGTGAGATTAAAGCCATTGCTAACCTCGCCAAAACATCAAAAGGAACCTATTACGAAAAACGTAATTATGCAGTTTATGAATCTCATGAGCCAGGTTCAACTTTTAAAGTAATGGCAATGATGGCGGCCTTAGAAGATAAGGTTATTGATACATCTACTGTTATAGATACTAAAAATGGAAAAAAATATTTTTATGGGCGCACTATAAGTGATTCGCATCATGGAGGTTATGGGAAAATATCTGCTGCACGTACATTAGAAGTTTCATCAAATATCGGCTTAGCAACAATCATAGATGATCATTATTCCAAAAATCCAAACAAGTTTATTAACCATATTAAGACTTGGAAGCTCAACGATTCATTAGATATTCCAATTTTAGGTGAGGGCATTCCAAACATTCCTGAACCTGGTAAATCTAACTGGAGTAAAAACGCGTTGCCATCTATGGCTTATGGTTATAACTTAACTATTACTCCTCTACAAACTCTAGCATTCTATAATGCTATAGCTAACAACGGTGAAATGATAAAACCACGTTTTATCAAGTCTGTGAAATCTTTTGATAAGGAAATTGAGGTTTTTGAAAAGGAAGTTTTAGTAGATAAAATTTGTTCTGACAAAACCTTATCTGAAATTAGAGACATTCTTAAGAACATTGTAATTCGTGGTACTGGAAAACGTATGTATTCTGAAACCTTCTCTATGGCAGGGAAAACGGGTACTGCACGTACAGATTATGCCAATTATGAAGAATGGAGAAAAGATAAAAAGTACATTTCTTCATTTGCAGGTTATTTTCCAGCAGATAATCCTAAATATTCTTGTATAGTAATTATTCACAAGCCAAGCACCAAGGTTGGGTACTATGGGGCTGATGTAACAGGTCCGGTTTTTAAACGTATTGCTCAAAAAATCTATACAGATACACCAATTATTGAAGAGCTTAAAACTTTAGAGTTTAATAATGGTATAGTAAATCAGGATTTTGAAAACTATTACGAAAATGCACGTAAGTATAAACAATTAATGCCAGGCGTGGTTGGTATGCCTGCTATGGATGCTATTGCTTTACTGGAAAACCTTCAGGTCAAAGTCAAAGTTAAATTAAATGGTAGTGGTACAATAAAAAAGCAATCTGTAGAGAGACATAAGAAGTTAAAACCTAACCAAACAATAATCTTGGAAGCATCATGATGATACTCAAAGATATATTGTATAAGGTTACTATTAATGCTGTGGTTGGTAGTACAAGTATTGCTGTTAATAAAATAGAATTCGATTCGCGTCAAATAAAAACAGATGATGTTTTTGTAGCAATTACAGGGACAGTAACTGATGGGCATAAGTACATTGACGATGTTATAAAATCTGGTGCATTGGCAATTGTTTGCGAAGTGCTCCCAGAAACTCTTAAAGATGGTATCACTTACATAGAGGTAGCTAATTCAAATCAGGCTTTAGCTTACATGGCAGCTAATTTCTATGAGCATCCATCAGAAAACTTAAAACTTGTGGGTGTTACAGGAACTAATGGCAAAACAACTGTTACGAGTCTGTTATATCAGTTATTTAAAAAAGCGGGTTATAAGGTTGGTTTGTTATCTACTGTGAAGATTATGGTGGATAATGCTACATATAAAGCAACACATACAACACCAGATTCTTTAGCTATTAATAAGTACCTGAAGTTGATGAACGAGGAAGGTGTAGAGTTCTGTTTTATGGAGGCGAGTTCTCATGGAATACATCAAAGTAGAACTGAAGGGCTGAAGTTTACAGGAGGGATTTTTACTAACCTTTCGCATGATCATCTAGATTACCACGACACTTTTGCGGAGTATAGAGATGTAAAAAAAACTTTTTTTGATGGTCTGCCTAAGGATGCCTTTGCTTTATCTAATATGGATGATAAGAATGGTTTGGTAATGCTTCAAAATATGGTGGCTAAAAAGTACACCTATGCTTTAAAGAACTACGCAGATTACAGGGCACAAATCTTGGAGAATGAGTTTAGCGGTTTATTGTTAAAAGTTAATGACAGTGAATTGTGGACACGCTTAATAGGAAGTTTTAATGCTTATAATATTCTAGCCATCTATGGAACAGCGGAATTATTAGGCTTAGAAAAAAATGAAATTTTGAGATTAATTAGTGAGCTTGATAATGTTTCTGGACGTTTTCAGTATTTCATTTCGGATGAGAAAATAACAGCTATTGTTGACTATGCACACACACCAGATGCCCTAAAGAATGTTTTAGAAACAATTAATAGTATTCGAACCAAAAATGAAGCACTAATTACAGTTGTTGGTTGTGGTGGAGATAGAGATAAAACCAAACGTCCAAAAATGGCGCATATCGCATCTGCTTTGAGTACCAAGGTCATTTTTACAAGTGATAATCCTCGAAGTGAAGTGCCTGAAGCCATTATTGAAGATATGGAAAAAGGTGTAGAACCTCAAAATTTCAAAAAAACTTTATCGATTACTGACAGAAAGCAAGCCATTAAAACGGCTTGTCAAATGGCTGATGCAAAAGATATTATTCTTATTGCAGGAAAGGGGCACGAAACGTATCAGGAAATTAAAGGAAAACGCTTTGATTTTGATGATTATAAAACCGTACAAGAACTTTTAAAACAATTACAAAAATAGATGCTGTATTATTTATTTGAATATTTAGAACAACAATTTCAGTTTCCTGGAGCATCACTCTTTGGGTTCTTAACTTTTAGGGCTGCGGTTGCTATTATTTTGTCATTGTTAATCTCTACCATTTTTGGGAAGCGTATTATTCGTTTTTTGCAAAAGCAGCAAGTTGGCGAAACCATAAGGGATTTAGGCTTGGAAGGTCAGGTTGAAAAAGCTGGTACGCCAACAATGGGAGGAATTATAATCATTTTGGCGACATTAATTCCTGTATTGTTATTAGCAAAACTCGAAAACATTTACATCATTCTCCTCATCGTTACGACACTTTGGATGGGTACAATTGGTTTTATTGATGATTATATTAAGAAATTTAAAAATGATAAAGAAGGTTTAAAAGGTCGGTTTAAAGTACTAGGTCAAGTAGGCTTGGGGCTTATAGTTGGGCTAACACTTTATTTCCATGAAGATGTTACTATAAAGGAGGAATTACCACTTCAGGAACAACGCGTATTGCTTGCTGAAAATCCAAATTTAACAGAAGCTCAGTTGTTTGATGCTGCAGAAAAATCTACCAAAACAACAATACCGTTTTTAAAGAATAATGAGTTTGATTATTCAGATCTGATTACATGGATTAGCCCTGATTTAGAAAGGTATGCTTGGATTATTTTCGTATTAATAACCATAATCATTGTTACTGCTGTTTCTAATGGAGCAAACCTTACCGATGGTATTGATGGTCTAGCAGCAGGCACTTCAGCAATTGTAGTATTAACTCTAGGAATTTTTGCCTGGGTTTCGGGTAATATAATTTTTTCAAAATACCTAAATATAATGTACATCCCTCAAGTAGAGGAGATTACGATTTATATAGCAGCCTTTGTAGGTGCATTGGTGGGATTTTTATGGTATAACGCTTATCCGGCGCAAGTTTTCATGGGAGATACTGGGAGCTTAACAATTGGAGGAATTATAGCAGTAATTGCTATTGCTGTTAGAAAAGAGTGGTTAATACCAATTCTATGTGGAATTTTCCTTGCAGAAAATTTATCGGTTATGATGCAAGTAAGTTATTTCAAATATACGAGGAAGAAATATGGTGAGGGTAGACGGATTTTTAAGATGTCGCCTTTGCATCATCATTATCAGAAATCAGGATATCACGAAAGTAAAATTGTAACACGATTTTGGATTGTTGGCATCTTACTCGCTATTATTTCTATTGTGACACTGAAGATTAGATAATGAAAAGGCTGGTAATACTTGGCGGAGGTGAAAGTGGAGTAGGAACTGCACTTTTAGGAAAGAAAAAAGGCTACGAAGTATTTGTATCTGATAAAGGAAGGATTAAGGAAAAGTATAAAAACGTTCTTTTAAATAATGAGATTGAATTTGAAGATGAACAGCATACAGAATCAAAAATTCTAAATGCAGATATCATCATGAAAAGCCCTGGTATACCAGATAAAGTGGCTTTAGTGAAACAGATTAGAGAGACTAAAATTAAAGTGGTTTCAGAGATTGAATTCGCTTCGAGTTATACAGATGCAACATTAGTTGCTATAACGGGAAGCAATGGTAAAACAACAACTGCGACATTAACTCATCATTTGCTTAAGCAAGAGTTAGATGTTGGTTTAGCCGGAAATATAGGAGACAGTTTTGCAAAGCAAATTCTTGATAAAAATCATAACAACTATGTTTTAGAAGTAAGTAGTTTTCAGTTAGATGACATTATGGCTTTTAAGCCAAAAGTTGCCATTTTAACTAATATCACACCAGATCATTTAGATCGCTATGATTACAAGTTTGAAAATTATATCGCTTCAAAATTTAGAATTGTAGAAAATCAAAACGAAGATGATTATTTCATATATGACGCTGATGATGAAGTGATTTTAGAATGGCTTCAAAACCATCAGATTCAATCTAAAAAATTGCCTTTTTCATTAACTAAAGTTATTGAAGAAGGGGCCTATATAGAAAATAATAAGATAATAATAACAATAGATAACAATCAAATCATTATGCCAACAGAAAACATAACATTAGAAGGTAAACATAACATTAAGAATGCAATGGCTGCCTCTACTGTGGCACATTTGCTTAAAATTAGAAAACAGACTATACGAGAAAGTTTAGAGAATTTTCAAGGTGTAGAACATCGGTTAGAGCATGTATTAAAAATCAATAAGGTTCAGTATATAAATGACTCTAAAGCAACTAATGTAAATGCAACCTATTTTGCTTTAGAAAGTATGGACGCACCTACAGTTTGGATAGTTGGTGGAGTAGATAAAGGAAATGATTATAAAGAATTGTTCCCTTTTATAAATGAGAAAGTAAAAGCCATTATCTGCCTGGGTGTTAATAACGAAAAACTATTTGAAGCTTTTGGTAATATGGTAGATGTTATTGTAGAGACACAGTATATGAGTGAAGCAGTGAAAATTGCATATAAAGTAGCAGATGCTGGTGATAATGTGTTACTGTCTCCTGCTTGCGCAAGTTTCGACTTATTCGAAAATTATGAAGATAGAGGGCGTCAATTTAAAAATGCTGTACGTAATTTATAATATAATGCTATTCCTGCTAAAGCTGGAATCCATAATAAAAGAGAAGAATAATTAGGTTTCTGTTTCGGCAGAAATAAAAAAAGGAATGCAAAATATATTTTCACAAATCAAAGGAGATAGGGCTATTTGGGCTATAGCTACTCTATTGGCTATTTTTTCCTTTTTACCAGTATATAGTGCTGCTAGTAATTTAGCAGATTATGGTGAGAGTGGTAGTACTATTTCATTCTTTGTAAAGCACTTTATGCATCTGTCACTTGGGTTTGCAATAATGTTTGCAGTACACAAAATTCCTTATAAATACTTTAAAGGGTTATCAATGATACTTATTCCTGTGGTTTTAGTCTTATTGTTAATTACAATTTTACAAGGATCTACTAACTCTTCAGGCACAAATACTAGCAGATGGATTAATATTCCTGTGGTGAATATGTCGTTTCAAACATCGACGTTGGCAGCTGTGGTTTTAATGGTTTATGTAGCACGTTATTTATCCAAAATAAGAGATAAATCAATTTCTTTCAAAGAAACTGTTTTACCACTTTGGGTTCCTGTTTTCTTTATTTTAATATTAATTCTTCCTGCAAATTTTTCAACTACAGCTATCATTTTTACCATGGTAATGATGTTGACATTTATTGGGGGTTATCCTATTAAATATTTATTAGTGATTATAGGGACAGGCATAATGTCTTTAGTACTATTTGTTTTAATAGCGAAAGCCTTCCCTGAAGCAATGCCAAATAGAGTTGATACCTGGATGAGCAGAATCGAAAATTTTTCAAATGATGAAGATACAGAAGCCGATTATCAAATAGAACGCTCTAAAACTGCAATTGCATCTGGTGGTGTTTTTGGGCTTGGGCCAGGTAAGAGCCCAACTAAATACATTTTGCCACAATCATCTTCAGATTTCATATTTGCTATTATAATAGAAGAGTATGGATTAGTAGGAGGATTGTTCTTACTCATTATGTACTCATGGTTTTTGTTTAGAATTGTTATAGTCTCTCAGAAATCGGATACCATTTTTGGAAAATTATTAGTGTTAGGAGTTGGACTACCAATTGTATTTCAGGCATTGATAAATATGGCTGTTGCTGTAGAATTATTTCCTGTAACCGGACAAACCTTACCATTGATTAGTAGTGGAGGAACTTCTATTTGGATGACCTGTCTTGCTATAGGAATTATACTCAGCGTAAGTGCTAAGCGTCAAGAAATAAAAGAAAGTGAAACTTTAGAAGGAGATAATCCTTTAGACATATTAAGTGAAGCAATTTAATGAGTAGCTATAGATTCATATTATCAGGAGGCGGAACAGGAGGTCATATTTATCCTGCGGTTGCTATTGCAGACGAGTTAAAGTCGCGTTACCCTAATGCCGAGTTTTTATTCGTTGGAGCTTCTGATCGTATGGAAATGGATAAGGTACCACAAGCGGGTTACAAAATTGAAGGGTTGTGGATTTCTGGAATTCAAAGAAAATTGACTTTAAAGAATTTAATGTTTCCATTTAAGCTGTTAATTAGTCTTTTAAGATCCAGAAAAATTATAAAAACATTTAAACCTCATGTGGTTATAGGTACAGGAGGTTTTGCAAGTGGTCCATTATTACAAATGGCTACTAATAAAAACATTCCATGTCTTATTCAAGAACAGAATTCATATCCAGGTATAACAAACAAATTGCTTGGTAAAAAGGTAAATACAATTTGTGTAGCCTATGGAGGACTCGAAAAGTTTTTTCCAAAGGAAAAATTAAAACTTACAGGCAATCCAATTAGAAAAGATTTACTCGAAGTACGTGGAAAACATATTGAAGGGAAAGACAGTTTTGGGCTTATTCATAGTAAACATACATTATTAGTATTGGGAGGAAGTTTAGGGGCTAGACGTATCAATGAATTAATTGAAGCTAACCTTGTTTTTTTCGAGGAAATGAATGTGCAGTTAATTTGGCAATGTGGAAAGTTGTATTATGATGCATATAAACAGTACAATAAATTAAAGTACGTTCAGGTTCATGCATTTTTAAACAATATGGATATGGCATATGCAGCAGCAGATGTGATTATTTCGAGAGCTGGTGCCATATCAGTTTCTGAGTTGTGTATTGCCGGTAAACCTACAATCTTTATTCCATCACCTAATGTTGCAGAAGACCATCAAACAAAAAATGCAAAGGCAATTGCAGACAAAAATGCAGCAATTTTAATAAGAGAGAAAGATCTGGATTCAGAATTTCAGAATCATTTTTCAGTGCTAATTTCTAATAAAGAAAAAAGAAATGAATTAGGCGAAAATATTGAAGCTATGGCATTAGTAAATGCTACTAATGATATTGTGGATGAGGTTGAAAAACTATTAATAAAAGAATGAATTTAAAAGCTATAAATAATGTCTATTTTATCGGTATAGGTGGTATTGGTATGAGTGCAATAGCGCGTTACTTTGTGGCTAATGGAAAACAGGTTGCTGGTTATGATAAAACCGCATCTGATATTACCAGAGCATTACAAGACTTAAATATTTACATTCATTTTAATGATAATATTATTGAAATTAACCCTAAGTATTTAAATAAGGAAGACACTTTGGTGGTTTATACACCAGCGATTCCTAAAAATCATTCCGAATTAAATTACTTTAATTCAAATGGCTTTAAGGTTTTAAAACGTTCTGAAGTTTTAGGGGAAATTACAAGACAAACCAAATGTCTTGCAGTTGCGGGTACACATGGTAAAACAACGACAACAAGTATATTAGGACATTTGCTGAACGAATGTAATGTTCCAGTGACTGCTTTTTTAGGTGGTATAAGTGAGAATTATAATTCAAATTTAATTTCAAATGGAACAGACGTTACTGTTGTTGAAGCGGATGAATTTGATCGTTCCTTTTTAACCTTATCACCAAATCTGGCATGCATTACATCAATGGATGCTGATCATTTGGATATTTATGGTGATGCTTTAGAACTAGTAAGGTCATTTAAGGATTTTACTAAATGTATTAAGCCAAATGGCAAGCTATTTATTAGAAATGGATTGCCATTAGATGGTATTACTTATGGTGTAGAAGACAATTCTGACTATAGCGCCAAAAATGTAAGAATAGAGAATGGAAGTTATGTGTTTGATATGAAGACACCTAACGAATTATATAAAGATTTTCAATTTAACCTACCTGGTAGACATAATTTGTCGAATGCAATAATCGCCTTGGCGATGGCTGTTGATTTTGGTTGCCCTTACAACCAGCTCGCCAAGGGTTTAGCATCTTACAAAGGAGTTAAGCGAAGATTTACATATCAAATTAAAACGAATGACTTTGTGTTTATTGATGATTATGCACATCATCCCGAAGAAATTAATGCAGTCCATCAAGCGGTTAAAGAAATGTATCCCGATAGGAGGGTTTTAGCGATTTTTCAACCCCATCTTTATACAAGAACACGTGATTTTATAGATGGATTTGCTGAGAGCCTCTCAAAATTTGACGAAATATTGCTTTTAGATATTTATCCAGCGCGAGAATTACCAATTGAAGGAGTGACTTCAAAGTGGTTATTAGAGAAGATTAAAAACCCAAATAAACAGCTGATTTCTAAATCAGAGTTGATAGATGAAATCAAAAAATCAGATGTTCAGGTTATTTTGACTATTGGAGCAGGTGATATAGGAGAAGAAGTTAAACATATTAAAGAAGCACTTAGTATTGCGAATTAATTATAACTACATAAAAATCATTGGTTTGTTACTTTTAATAGGCTTCTTGTTTGCGTTTTCTAAACATAGAAATGATAACAGGAAAGTTTCTAAACCTAATATAGAATTTGTTGGCGAAAACAAATTGTTTATCACAGAAGCCACTGTTAGTAAATTGTTAATACAAAATCAGCGACCTGTTACAGAACAGCCTAAAGAAATTATAGATTTGAACGAGTTAGAAACTGCCCTAAATTCTAACCCAATGATAAAGAAAGCAGAAGTGTTTATATCCGTAAATGGTGAGCTTTCCGCAGAAATTGAACAAAAACGACCTATAGCAAGAGTCAATACTAATGCATCATATTATATCGATGATCAGGGATCATATATGCCTTTGTCGTCTAATTATGCTGCAAGAGTACCATTAGTTATTGGTAATATTAAGAAAAATGACCTTGAAACAGTTTTTCAATTTGCCAAAGCTGTTGATGAAGATGCATTCTTAAAAAAATATGTCATTGAAATTCGTCAGAATGACGATAAAACCATTGATTTTAAAATTCGAAAAAGTGATTTTATAGTTCATTTAGGAACTTTAGAAAAACTCGAAAAGAAAATAAATAATTTTAAAGCTTTTTATCAAAAAGCACTAAAAGACAGAATATTAAATAATTACAAGCTTGTGAATCTCAAATTTGATAAACAAGTGATTTGCACCAAAATATAAGCTATGGACAGTCATAACATATCAGTAGGTTTAGATATAGGAACCACAAAAATTGTGGCCATGATTGGTCGCAAAAATGAGTATGGTAAAGTAGAGATTCTAGGTGTGGGTAAATCCAAAAGCATGGGTGTGCATCGTGGTGTTGTAAATAATATTACGCAGACAATTCAATCGATTCAGCAGGCTGTGCAAGAAGCTGAAGCTGCGGCTTCAGAAAAGATTGAAGAGGTAACCGTAGGCATCGCAGGTCAGCATATACGTAGTTTACAGCATAGTGATTATATCACAAGAGCAAATTCCGAATTGGTAATTGATGAAACTGATATCGATCGCTTAATCAATCAGGTTCATAAACTGGTAATGCTTCCAGGTGAAGAAATTATACATGTGTTACCACAAGAGTTTAAAGTAGATGGTCAAGCCGAAATCAAAGAACCAATAGGTATGTATGGTGGACGATTAGAGGCTAATTTTCATGTTGTTGTTGGTCAGGTATCATCTATAAGAAATATTGGGCGTTGTGTTAAAAGTGCCGGATTAGAATTAGAAGGTATCACTTTAGAGCCTTTAGCATCAGCTAATGCAGTTTTAAGCCAAGAAGAAAAAGAAGCTGGTGTAGCTTTGATTGACATAGGAGGTGGAACAACAGATTTAGCAGTTTTTAAAGATGGTATCATCCGTCACACAGCAGTTATTCCTTTTGGTGGTAATGTGATTACTGAGGATATAAAAGAAGGATGCTCAATTATAGAAAAACAAGCAGAGCTTTTAAAAATGAAGTTTGGCTCTGCATGGCCAGGTGAAAATAAAGACAACGAAATTGTTTCTATTCCAGGGCTTAGAGGTAGAGAACCAAAGGAGATTACATTAAAAAACTTATCTAAAATAATTCATGCCAGAGTTGTAGAAATTATTGAGCAAGTTTATGTAGAAATAAAAAACTATGGTCACGAAGAGCAAAAGAAAAAGCTTATTGCTGGTATAGTATTAACGGGTGGAGGAAGCCAATTAAAACATTTAAAGCAATTAGTAGAATATATCACAGGGATGGATACCAGAATAGGATATCCTAATGAGCATTTGGCAGGTGATAGTGATGAGGATATTGCAAGTCCGTTATTTGCAACAGCAGTTGGTTTGGTTATGGATGGGTTAAAACGCCAGGATCGTAAAAGGGCCGAAGCTGTAGATGATGAAATGCAAAATGTGGCAGAAGTAGAACAAAATTCTGAAACAGAATCAGAGATCGAAGTTGAAGAACCAATTAAGGAACGCCGTTCATTTTTAGACAAGTTAACAGAACGTGTTAAAGAGTTTTTAGACAACGCAGAATAGGACAGATTGTATGGAAATTGTCCAGTGGACAATTTTAACGAAAAGCCAGCGCTAAGGCGAGGGCAATTGAACAATAAAATATGATGGATTGACAATCATCATGTATTAAAAAATAAAATAAAGTTTAAAAGATATAAAATCCCATAATCTCAAAAAGTATGAGTAATAGCAACGAATTTGGAAACATTTCATTTGATTTGCCTAAACATCAATCTAACGTCATTAAAGTGATTGGTGTAGGTGGTGGAGGTAGTAATGCCATAAATCACATGTTTCAACAAGGTATCAAAGGTGTTGATTTTGTGATTTGTAATACCGATGCACAGGCACTTCAAAATAGTGGTGTTCCAAACAAAATTCAACTTGGTGTAAACTTAACCGAAGGATTAGGAGCTGGAGCCAATCCTGATGTTGGTGAGCAGGCCGCTGTAGAAAGTTTAGAAGATATCCGTAGAATGTTAGATACCAATACTAAAATGGTATTTATTACTGCAGGTATGGGAGGCGGTACAGGTACAGGTGCTGCGCCAATCATCGCAAAAATGGCGAAAGAATTAGATATTCTTACTGTAGGTATTGTGACGATGCCATTTCAATTTGAAGGTAAGATGCGTAATGAACAAGCGCAACGTGGCATAGAAAACCTACGCGCACATGTAGACTCACTAGTCGTTATAAATAACAACAAGCTTCGCGAAGTATATGGTAATCTTGGGTTTAAAGCAGGATTCTCAAAAGCAGATGAGGTTTTATCTACAGCATCAAGAGGAATTGCGGAAGTTATCACACATCACTACACACAAAATATCGATTTACGTGATGCAAAAACAGTACTAAGTAACAGTGGAACAGCTATTATGGGATCGGCTACAGCTTCTGGGCAAACCAGAGCTCAAGAAGCCATTATGAAAGCTTTAGACTCGCCATTACTAAACGATAATAAAATTACTGGAGCCAAAAATGTATTGTTGCTTATCGTTTCTGGTTCTCAAGAAATTACTATTGATGAGATAGGTGAAATTAATGATCATATTCAAAATGAGGCAGGTCATGGAGCTAACATTATTATGGGTGTTGGTGAAGATGAATCTTTACAAGAATCAATTGCTGTAACTATTATAGCTACAGGGTTTGATCTAGATCAGCAAAATGAAATTTCAAATACCGAAACTAAAAAAGTAATTCATGCTTTAGAAGAAGACGTTGTAGAAGAGGTTAGTACGCAAGAAAAAGAACCAGCGATTATCACACCAGATATTGTTTTAGAAGACAAAAAAGAAGAGCCGATCGTAAAGCATGTATTGATTGATGAGGATGAAGTAGAGCCTGAAACAAATAACGGTATGGATATTATTCCTACTACAGATTTGCTGAGGAATATGAATGTGGTCTATGATGAAGTATTAGATACTAAATCTGAGGTTGAAGTTGCCCCTGAAGAATTCATTATTACTCCAATAGAAAATAAGGCAGAAACCATTGAAGAAGAGTCAGAAGAAGAACAAATTACCTTAACGTTCGATTTACCACTTTCAAACAATGAGCCTGAAAAAGTTGAAGAGCCAGAATCTGGTGAAGAAAAAATGTTTTTCAGCTTAGATGAAGATGTAAAAGATATCGATGTCAATGAACCTGTTGAAATTATTTCGGTTACCGAAGTAAATGAAGAGGGTGAGAAACGCTACGCATTAGATGATTTTGAAACTTTTGAGTCTTCTATTAATACAAATACAAAAGAAGTTGAAGTAAAAGAAGAAATCGTTTTTGAAAAGAAAATACTTCCTGTAGAAGACAATGAAGAAGTCATCGAAGACGAAATCGATCCAATGAACAGCCCTATTTCTGAACTCATTAAAGCACGTGCAGATGAGCGTAGAAAGCATATGAAAGATTTTAACTATAAGTTCAATACTGCAAAGATTGACGAAATAGAAAAAGAGCCTGCTTATAAGAGACAGGGTGTTAATCTAGAGGATGCTCAGCATTCTTCAGAAACCAACGCTTCCAGGATGTCTGTCGGTACAGATGATAACGACGATATTCAATTGAGAAGTAACAATTCATTTTTACACGATAACGTAGATTAATAGCAAGTTTAAGTTAAGTGTTTTACACCATTGTCAGGCCTAAAAAGTTCCCTCAACTTTTTAGGCTTTTTATTTTTACTAGGTACGAGATTTTATATAAAGTTCACCACAACTTTTTTAGTATCTTCGCAAATCAATTAAATTAAGACAAAATGAGCTTACAAAATGATATCATGGCTGCAATGAAAACAGCGATGAAAGAGAAAGATCAAACCGCTTTAGCAGCATTAAGAGCAGTAAAAGCTGAAATATTATTAGCAAAAACTGCATCAGGTTCTACAGAAGAGCTAACTGAGGAACAAGAAATTAAAATCTTGTCTAAAATGGTAAAACAGCGAAAAGATAGCGCTGCTATATTTTTGGAGCAGAACCGAAAGGATTTGGCTTTACCTGAGATTGATCAAGCGGAAGTCATTAGTCAGTTTTTACCAGAAGCTTTGAGCGAAGAAGAAATTGAAAAAGTCGTAGTAATGACTATCGATGAGATTGGCGCCGATGGTATGAAAGACATGGGTAAGGTTATGGGAATCGTTTCAAAAGAACTTGCTGGTCAAGCAGATGGAAAAACAATTTCCACCATTGTAAAAGCTAAACTATTGTCTTAATTTATCAATTTTGGCCACGTAGCTCAGCTGAATAGAGCACTGGATTTCGGCTCCAGCGGTCGCAGGTTTGAATCCTGCCGTGGTCACTCCAGCGGAGAATTTATCTAGATTGATAGCTTCTCCGTTTTTCATTTTAGATAGTTCGTTTGATATCAAAGGGATTGCTGCGAAAATGGAATTCACTCTTTTGGTTTAAACTTTTCCCTTTTTGGGTCACTAATAAACACTTTAAAAGCGGATCACAAAGGAAGCGACAGTAACCCTTTATAATCCGCTTTGTATAATTCGAATCATTAGCTTTATATTACAAGTTTACCCAAATTTTATGAGCAAGCTTTTTTAGACTTGTGTTAAAAACTTCAAAATATCTTTCCTATATTGAACAATGATCTTATTCTACCTACAGGAGACCCAATCACCTTCGATGAACCCAATATTAAAACTTATTTTTATTATTGTTTTATTGGTAACTATTGCTTCAGTTGTACTTAGCAGATTATATATCTATTTTGAACAAGTTTATGCCTTTAAGTATAAAAAACCCTTTTTTCTTAATATTTCTATATCAAAGCGTTCACTAACAGAAAAGCAGATCATAATTCTAGAGAGAGAATTTAATTTTTATAAAATACTCAATGTAAAGGAACAAAAGATATTTAGACATAGGTTAGCCAGATTTATTGCGAATAAAGTATTTATAGGTAGAGAAGGTATAGAGCCAACAGAAGAAATGAAAACACTCATCTCAGCAACAGCTGTGATGCTGACATTTGGGTTTAGAAATTACCTTATAGACTTAATTGATAAAGTTATTATTTATCCCAAAGCGTATTATTCGCAAATTAATGAGACCAATCATAAAGGTGAGACCAACCCAAAATTAAAGTCAATTGTATTTTCGTGGGAAGATTTTGAACAAGGTTATCATATCGGAGATGATAATTTAAATTTAGGAATTCATGAGTTTGGGCATGCCATTCATTTAAATGCCTTTGTCAATAATGATATTAGTAGCAAGATTTTTAGACAAGGCTTTGAGGATTTAATCAATTTTTTACAACATCATAAAATGGTTAGGGAAGACCTGATTGCTTCAAAATACTTTAGAGAATACGCCTACACCAATCATTATGAGTTTTTTGCTGTAATTTTAGAAAACTTTATTGAGACACCAAAAGCATTTAAATCTCAATTCCCGAAGCTATACGCACATATGAAACAGATGCTTAATTTTAATTTTGCTGGCTATTAAATAGCTTAAAAATAAAGTCTTATTTTTAAGCACTTATTTATAAAGATACACATGAAAAAAATATTGGTAACAGGTGGCGCAGGATTTGTAGGGTCTCATTTGTGTGAGCGATTACTTAAGGAAGGTAATGAGGTTATTTGTTTAGATAATTATTTTACTGGCTCAAAACGCAATATTGAGCACTTAATGGATCATCATTATTTTGAATTGGTACGTCATGATATTACTAATCCGTACATGGTTGAGGTTGATGAAATTTATAATTTGGCTTGCCCAGCTTCACCAGTACATTATCAATATAATCCTATTAAAACGGTAAAAACTTCTGTAATGGGAGCCATTAACATGTTAGGTCTTGCCAAACGTGTTAAAGCTAAAATTTTGCAAGCTTCCACAAGTGAGGTCTACGGCGATCCAACCGTACATCCTCAACCAGAAAGTTACTGGGGAAATGTTAACCCAATTGGTCAGAGGTCTTGCTATGATGAAGGAAAACGTTGTGCAGAAACTTTGTTTATGGATTACCATAAAGAAAATAATGTAAAGATTAAAATCATTAGAATATTTAACACCTATGGACCTCGAATGCATCCACAAGATGGAAGGGTAGTATCTAATTTTATAGTACAAGCATTAAAAAGTGATGATATCACCATATTTGGTCAAGGAACGCAAACCAGAAGCTTTCAGTATGTAGATGATTTAATTGAAGGTACACATCGTATGATGAACTCTCGTGAGGGTTTTACAGGGCCAGTTAATATTGGCAACCCTATTGAGTTTACCATGCTGCAATTAGCAAAAGAGGTTATAGATTTAACGAACTCTAAATCTAAAATAACCTACCTGCCATTACCTAAAGATGACCCGATGCAACGTCAACCAGATATAAGTCTTGCTAAAAAAGAGCTAGATGGTTGGGAGCCAAAAATTCAATTACGTGAAGGATTAGGTCATACTATTAAATATTTTGACGCTTTGCTGAGCAGTTAAGCTTTATAATTAAAAATTGATGCTATGCTTTAATTTAGTACAACTTTTATTCATTGTAGTTATTTTGAGTTAGTCATTAAAATTCGGTATCTTGTAGAAAGTAATATGCAATTTATGCCTTATTGGGTCTCGACTATTATACTAATCATAGCGATTTATAGCGCTATAAGTATAGCACTATACTATCTACAAGATTATATGCTATTCAAGCCAGAAAAGTTACCCAAGGATTTTCTATTTGATTACGAAAACCAAGAAACCAAAGAATACAATTTAGAAACTAGAGATGGAGCTATAATTAATGGTTTACGGTTTTTTCCTAAAGGGAAAAGTAAAGGTGTTGTATTATACCTCAAAGGAAATTCAAAAAGTATTAAAGGTTGGGGTAAATTTGCTGTGGACTTTACAAGACATGGTTACAATGTGTTGATGGTAGATTATCGTGGCTTTGGAAAAAGTACAGGAAAACGTTCTCAAAAAGCCATTAAACGCGATTTACAATTGGTTTACAATAAAATTAAGGAACAAACCACAGAAGATCGAATTATCCTCTATGGTCGCTCATTAGGCTCTGGTTTTGCAGCAAAACTTGCATCTTTGAATGATCCGAAAATGCTTATTCTAGATGCACCATATTACAGCTTAACTAAAGTTACAGCACGCTATGCGCCTTTTATGCCTTTGTCCTTATTAATAAAATATCCATTGCCTACCTATAAATGGTTGAAGTATGTGAAATGCCCAATACATATTATCCATGGTACACACGATAAGCTGATTCCTTATAAAACTAGTGTGAAATTGGCACAAATACAGCCTAAATTAACTAAGTTACATTCCGTTATAGGTGGTGGACATAAGGATTTAAATAATTTTGAATCCTACCATAATATGTTAGATGAAATTCTTAATAGCCAACCCAAAACCATTGATTTAGAAACCACAAGTATTAATGTCATTCACTCATCAAAAAAAGCTAAGAAAAAGGCTTAGAAGAATTATTATTACCCTTTTGGGTTTATATGTTATGATAGGATCTTTACTTTATTTTTTTCAGGAAAAAATTTTGTTTTTGCCAACCACTTTAGAACAAAATTATCAGTATAGTTTTGATTATCCTTTTGAAGAATTATTTCTAAAAACCGAAAAGGATGCTATTATAAATGCACTTCATTTTAAAGTTGATAATCCTAAAGGTGTAATTCTCTATTTCCACGGTAATGCAGGAGATTTGAGTCGTTGGGGGAAAATTACAGAATACTTTGTAGATAAAAACTATGATATACTGGTTATAGACTATAGAACTTATGGAAAAAGTACAGGGAGACTAAGTGAAGCAGCCATTTATAATGATGCAAAATATTGTTATGATTATCTTTTAAAGCACTATTCTGAAAAAGAAATTACCTTATATGGAAGATCTTTAGGAACTGGAATAGCATCTTATTTAGCGTCAAACAATAATCCTAAACAACTCATTTTAGAAACACCTTATTACAGTATCCTGGATGTAGCTAAACATAGGTTTCCAATGTTTCCTGTAAAACCATTGTTGAAATACCGTTTTCCAACACATCAATACTTGCCTAAAACAAATTGCCCCATTACAATATTACATGGCACTGATGATAATGTAGTACCCTATTCATCTGGTAAAAAACTGTCAGAATTGAATATCGAAAAATTAAATTTTATTACAATTGAGAATGGGGATCATAACAACCTTATTGAGTTTGATGCTTATCATAACACCATAGAAAGTATATTGAAATAAAAAGGCTTCATCTCAAAAAGTAATGAGATGAAGCCTTTAGACATAAATCTGTTTTAGTGCTATTCTTTAGTTATTATAACTTTTGGGTCTAAAATATCATTAATACGTTCAATAGCATCGGCTATATGTATTCTACTCATAGAGTCTCCACCACGAGCACTTCTTAATTGCGATCGCAAGGTTTTTAATTCAGCTCTAACAATAGCTCTAATATCCGACTGACTTGTATTTACAGCAGTTCTTTTTAAATAAGGACTTGGGGATCTACCACTTTGATTTTCAGCTGTCATTAAATACGCTAATCTATCAATATGTGCACGCTGAAGATTACGTCTATAAGTATCAATTCTCTTACCATTACGCAATTCGCTCCAAACACCTTGGCGTAAATCGCGCATCATTTCTGTTAAAGCATAGGAATTGCTATCGTAAGTATGTGCTTCAATTAAACGTTGCATTCTTCCTAAACGTAAAATATTATTCAATGTTCTAGATTGTAATGCACGTACACGTTCCACAGAACCAGAGTACTCTATACGGTCAAAAATGGTTTTGTCAATCAACCAATCTGGTGTGTCAAACAAGTTGTTTTGAATAAATTGCATCGCTTCTTTTTGATGTGCTTTTGCAACAGAAGTATAAACCGCACCATTTTGATCTGCAGTTTTGTAATGCTCATAAACTCCACCAATGTTATTAGAAACGTGCCCCATATAACGATTAAATTGCGAGATTACATGACCGTACATTTCTTGCAAATCATCATAGTCTTCACCAGCTTCTGTAGTCCATTTAATGAGATTTGGTACAATACGTTTTAAATTTTTAATACCATATTCACTCGCTAACATCGCATTGTCGCCTAAATCTTCGGTTTGCGAACTTGGATCGTGTACATCACCTACTTGTTGGTGACCAAAACGGTACATTGGATTACCAGCATGTTTCATAATCCATTCGTTAAGAGTCGCTTTTTCTTCTTCTGCTGTTTTGTCTAAAATAGGTCTATAACCCCAAGCAATAGCATACTTGTCATAAATACCAATATTAGGCATTAAAGCTACTCCTTCGTCACCTGGTTGAGCTACATAGTTAAAGCGTGCATAATCCATAATTGATGGTGCTGTTCCGTATTTTTGAGTAAACTCAGCATCACGCAAACTTTCAACTGGATATGCAACACTACTTCCCATATTGTGAGGTAAACCAAGTGTGTGTCCAACCTCGTGTGCAGATACAAAACGAATTAAACGTCCCATAACTTCGTCCTTAAACTGAGGGCTTTGTGCATCTGGATTAATAGCTGCAGTTTGCACAAAGAACCATCCACGTAATAAAGACATTACATTATGATACCAGTTAATATCACTTTCTAAAATCTCTCCAGTTCTTGGGTCACTTACGTGAGGACCGTTAGCATTAGGAATTGGAGATGCTAAGTAGCGCACTACAGAATAGCGAACGTCTTCTGGTGTCCATTCTGGGTCTTCTTCGGGTGTAGGAGGATCTTTTGCAATAATAGCATCTTTAAAACCTGCAGCTTCAAAAGCCACTTGCCAATCTTCTATCCCTTGCTTAATATATTTTCTCCATTTCTTTGGTGTAGCTCTATCAATGTAATAAACAATTTGTTTTTTAGGTACTACCAGCTCACCACGTTTAAACTTTTCAAGATCTTCATCTTTTACTTCTAATCTCCAACGGTCTAAGTATGTTAGCGATTTACTTTTTTGATCTTCTAAACCATAATCTGTTGTATTGCTGGTAAACCAACCTACACGCTCATCAAAATAACGTCGCTTCATTGGATTGTCTGGAAGTAAAATCATAGAGTTATTAATTTCTATAGAAATACTTCCTGTACTCCAATTAGAAGGTGGACGACCAGCAGCATAGGTTTTTACATGGCGTGCTTCAATGTTTCTAGGGTAACTTTTTATATTTTCGATAAAAGATTTGTTGCTTTCTAAACGTGTTACTCTGTATGGTGTTCTTCTAAATTGAGGAAGTCCTAAAGACTTTACATCTTTTTCAAACAAAGGTGTGGCATCAATTACAGTGCTTGTAGAATCCTTACTATAAGCCTTAATTGGGAATGTATAAAGTACAGGTTCGAAATTAGAATTTTTAACAGCTTCATTTACAGGAAGGGAATCTGCAGCAGTAACATTGTAAGATACTACACGTAATATTACCTTTTTTCCTTTTTTCTCCCAACGTAATACTTGTTCGTTTTGCTTTCCTCCTCCAAAACCTAATCCGCTTGCAGTTTTAGAAATACGTGTTACCATTAGCATTTCTCTATTGAATAAAGAATCTGGTATTTCATAGTAAAATTTATCGTCTAAGCTATGGACCGTAAAAAGACCTTTGTCACTTTTAGCATCTTTGGTGATGACTTTATTATACGGTTTAGGGTCATTTTTACCAGGTTTTTTTCCAGGTGGTTTGGCCATTGCTGTGGCATCAGTTTTTTTTGATTTACTGGCTTTTTTGGTTGTAGAACATGAGAATGCCACAAAAGCCAAAACTGCAAAGAGTAGTTTAATTGATAGTTGCTTCACTTTTTGTCGGTTTTAAAAAATTTGGATGAAAGTACGGATTCTATTAAGAACCTAAGTGTCGCTAAACCGAATTTAGTATTTATTTAACGCCCTTAATCTAGGGTATTTAAGTAATCTTGTATGAGTTGTACTCCTTCAGTATGTAGAATAGTTGTCCCTATGAGAGGCATACCTTCTCCTTCGGTATTTGACGTGATTCTAAAGTCTATACTAGCGCTACGACTTTCAATATTACTATCTTCTAGACTTGTTCTAAAATCTAAGTTTAATATGGAAGCATCCTCGCAATGACCACCAGGTATGTGGCAGTGTGCACAGTTTATATCTAAATATGCTCTAGTTCTTAGTTCTAATGATAAAGATGTATCCTCCCAATTTGGTAAACTTGCTACAGACGAGCTGGAAGCAAGACCTACAAGTTGATTATTATTAATCAATTGATCTAATTGATTAGAACCATCTATATCAAAATTCATTGAGCGTAATTTAGGTCCAATAGGAGTCTTTTGCTCATAAGTTTTATGACATGTAAAACAATCTGAGTTAGATGGTATTTCATAATCTACAGAATTAGTCTCACCTGCAGCATTTATCCAAAATATTGGTAAGATGCTTCCATCTAGATCTAATACAGCTTCTGTTTGTTCTGCATTCCATTTATAATCTCCAGTTTCCCACTCACCTTCAAGTTTGATGAGAACTCGTGTTTCAATTATAGTTCTTCCTAAGGATAAATCACGCTCATCAGCATTGTAATAGAAAGTCTTAGCGATTACAGTATTGTCAGGAAAAACAGGTAGCCCATCACCATCATATTCCATACTTGTACCATCAGGAAGTGCTATTAAGCGTTGTTTATGAGCATAATCTGTGAAAAGTTCTGAATTTAATTGATATTCAAAAGCTTTTGATGAAATATTTAAACCACTTAAATCACCAGAAAATAAATTTAACTCTGATAGATTTGGTCTAAACTCTGCAACTACAGGAGGTGTCTCTGTTGTAAAACTATAGACATTTGAATACATGCTCGAATTGTTTGAAGAACAAACTACTTGCACATAAACATCATAAGTTGTTGCAGGTTCTAAATTCGATAAATCAGTAGATGTTGTCGTTTCGGTCATAATAGATCCTGTACCTAATGCAAAACCTGAAACACCATATTCTAAAATATAAGAATTCGCAGTATTTGAATCATCCCAAGTTATTGTTGCTGAATTGATTGTAATATTATTTGCCTGAATATTGGTTGCTTCAACACAAGCATCTACGGTATTATCATCATCATTGTTACAAGAAAACGTTGTAATAATTAGAAAAAGGGCTATTAATTTTTTCATTTTGAGTAGTTAATTTTTCTTTTAAGCGATGTGAAAATAGTAAAAATGAGCGAAATAACAAGTTCTTGCCGATTTTTAAGATGTGTTATTTCTTATGTGAAGTTACATGTGTTGTTTTATAAATTCACAAAATGATACTTGAGTCTTAATATTTTTTTAGCTTAGCAAGATTCAAAAAAATAGTTGTGATTTATGTTTTTCATAATATTCGGTTTTAGAGATTCTAAATTAAAAAATAAAGCACTTAAGGGAAATACCATTTGTACTAAATGTAGTAGCGTATCGTCTTTTGATGTAAAAGGAACTGCGGGTTACTTTTATTTGTTTTGGATTCCTATAATCCCATTAGGAAAAACAATTGAATTTAAATGTAGAAAATGCGGGCAACACCATTTTAAAGAAACAGCTCCCAAAGATATTTTATCTAAATACAAAGAAGAACCTCTGAGACGTCCTTGGTGGCACTTCCTTTTTTTGGCTTTTTTAGCATATCAGATAGTTATGCTTGCATTTACTTTTATCTATTTTGAGATTGATTCTATGATCCAGGAAAGTAAAAGAAATGCTGAAACTGAAAAACTAGATAACCAAAAGCAGCTTCATCTCAATCAATTGAATACAGACTTTACTAAGTGTGTGAGTATACCTTCATTAGAAAAAGATTCTATATCTCATTTATTATATACAAAAGTTGATTTTAGTGCTTGTAATATGAATAGAGATGACATTAAGTTCTATTCTGTAGCTAAGAACAACATGATCTTAACATTATTTCAAATCGAAGATTTCTATGCAAAAGAAGAAGCGGATCATTATCTCTTTTTAAAGGATGTTAGGGATAATATCAATAAATCATATAAAAAGGGCTATAACGTTTTTATTGGAATTAATAGTGATATGCGGTTGTCTGTATCTTCTACTAACAGCAATATGGCTGAGTATGATTTTATGAATAATACTTCTTATTACGATTACCCATTAAAGCATTATTATGAAAATGATAGTGTATCAACATATAATCTAATAACACGATTAGAGCATGATAAATTTCTTTACAGACACGAAAATATCACGACCAAAAAGGTTGAATTAGATACTACAAAACTTATTGATGTTTGGGAAAAAATCAATGCAAAATTTAAGTTTAAATACAAAACTAAGATAACATCATTACCTCAAAAGATATTCTTAAAATCTTCAGAGAGTATACTACCAGAAGATTTAAGATTTTTCTTTAAATATCAAAACCTTAATGGCCCATTTATACAATTAGGGAAGTTAGAAGTGCGTTTAGAAGAGATGAGTAATCGCTTTTACAGAATACCTGTTGTAAGTCTTAAAAATCCAAAATATAACGATAAATCTAAGAGAGTGTTACCTGTAAAAGTTTCTCCAAGATGGTTGCTTTTTTACGAAGATTACACTTATAGATATGCTATGGATATGTTACCAGATGAAAATGGGCATGTCGGGCAGATTATTCAGCTTGGACAAGATGGTAAACCTAGTCAATTTGTTGCAACCGATTTAGTTAGCTTTTTAGAAATGTACCTTAAGGAAAAAATACCAACAGATATTCAGGATTGGAATTAGGCTTAAATACTCAAAAAATCATATCGTCTTAAAATATGCTTTTTTGAGTATTATAAATTCATTATTGTTTATATTAACTCAACAAACAAACCTTCTTCAGTTTTTTCAACCTTGGTTAAGCCATGTTTGCCAAGTCCTTTAATACCTTTGTCCCAGCCTTTATTACTAAGCCCAGACTGTGACTTTAAGTCATTTAAGACCATACGTTTTTGAGATTTTAAAATCTCAAAAATGGCTTTTTCATTATCACTCAAAGCCACTTGCTTTTTCTCTGGTCGCATTTGAGGGAAGAATGAAACTAATATATTAAAACCTTTATTGATACTGGTTTTCTGAAGCGTTGTCTTATCGAGTCTGACAATTTTGTGACAGAAATCAATGATTTATCTGCTATTATTTGCGATTGTTAATTCTTCCTTTTTATAAATCTTTTATATCCGTAATATCCTAAACCGATGGCACTACCAGCTAAAAGTACTGTACTTAATGTACTGTTTTTCTTAGATTTATTATTGGAAAGAAATTCAATGCTGTTTAAAATTTCAGCGTAATGATAGTCGTAAATAGTTTTGTCATCCAAGGGAGAACTATTTTCAAGAATGAACCTAGAATTATTTTCGATCATATCAAATAATTTCCTTATCATAAAATCTTTTTCTGTAATAATTTTAAACTCTGGATAATTTTCGAATGATTCTAAATTTTTTAAAGTTTCCACAATTGAATTGGAATTCGCATTTAATAATTGGATTAAAAGAGGATATAAATACTTAATCAAGTCTTCATGTGAATATATTGAATTTACTTGATCCAAGGGATAATCTTCAAGAGGCAACCCAATGGGATTAATTTCTTTTAGTGTTGAATTTTCTATAGGGATATAAAAATAATTTGGTTTAGACAGCTTACGATTTACAGATTTGATGATGCAAAGACTTGTTGATATTCCTAATACTTTATCCAAGAGTTTCGTATAATCATTTGACCCAAACTCAGAATAGGTAATATTCGAAATATCTTTAAAATCACTCCTGTAGAGAGTGAAGTAGGAACTTACATAGTTGTTTGTAATTTCTTTATTTAACTTAACTAAACAAAGAATTGTTAAATATTCAAAAAAAGTGATGTTGTCATATTCATCTTGTTTCGTGTTTTTCTTTTTTTTACTCTCAATACTTGTCAGAATATTAGAATTTATATCAGAAAGAAAATCATCCGAGTTAGCAAAATTACTTTTCCAAGACTTTGTAACATTAGAATTATTATTCCATGGATCAGTAGACTTAATTTTGGTACCGATGCAAATAAAATTTTGCCAAGACATTATTGGTACGGCGTAAAGATGATTTCCTGTAGCAACTGGTATAAATCTATGCTCGGCATGCCTTACCATTTTTCCTGTTCTAATATAAAAATTGAAACTTTTACCATTAGGTCTAGTTAGACGATAACTTATTAATTTAACATCTTGAGCAGTTCCAATTGATTTTTTTGCATTCTGAGCGGCTAATTGGGCATCACGTACAGATCTTTTATTGTTTATTAGATATAAGTATTGATTATTCATGCCATGCAAATGGGCATATGGGGCATTTTGAAGATAGAAGAATTTCGGACTTTTTTGGATCGCTTCTGCCCTCATTTCTTGTACTATACCTAAGCTCTTGGCGAGAGAAATAATATCAAATTCATTTTCAAAAAAGTATTTGATTGGTTTTGGTTGTTTTTCAGTAATCGAATTATTTTCTACATAAACTTTAGGAATTTTATTAGATTTAATATATGCGGAATTAATTATTTTATGTTTTGTCAATTCCGAATGTAAATATCTTAGACGACCACCGTAATCACTATTATTAAATTTTTCGGATTCCTTTGTGTCACTAAATTTTATAGATATTCCATGACTATTTATCGCATTCTTAAGCTCTTCATTCATTAGTCCATCTAGGCTGTTATTTAGTCTAATCAACAGAGACTTCCAATTATCTATATAGAGATTAGTTATTTTATACAAGGAGTCACAATCTGCCAATGCTTTTATTTTTTCATTTTCACTTCTAGCCCAAGATTTTATTCTTTCATATAACGACTTTTTGTCTGTTTTTTTTAGAATATGTGATTTAAAAATTAAACTTAAAAGAGGTGCAAGATGTTTATTAACTAATCTCGGATTGCTAATTGAATTTAATTCAGTTACATTTTTATTTAACCACTTTTGAGTTTGAGGTAATAAGCCAATTCTAGAATAAATGTCAAACCAAATAGGTCTTTTAAATGTGATTCCGTTTTTGAATTTAATTTCATCAAATTCATTCTTTAAATGTGAAAAGTTAAATACGTCAGAAAAATTTCTTCCTGATAATAATTTATCTTGTCTACCAGTAAATTGAATGTTGTTTAGTTTTATCTCACAAAGGTCAATGAATTCGTTAAACTTTTCTGTCAAAACAATATTATCTGTTATGTTTTTTTCGATCAGTTCCTTGTATTTTCCTTCAAAAAGATCGTTGTTTAACTCTGCATTCTCTAAGCGAATACCTTCAAATGAATTTGCTATGTCGCTTTTTAGTTGTAAAAATTGATTTTGAGTTAGTGACATACTTTGCTTAATCAGTTTTTGATTACTTAGTACAGCGTTAAGTACTCTATATTGATTTTTTTCTATTTGAGTAAGCTGAGTATTGATATCTTCAAGCATTTCTAAAATTTGATCGAAGTACTTAAATATTTGTTCGATTGCTTTCTGGAAACCATCATTATTATCATTTGAATTAAGACCTATAAACGTTGACATCATAATTGTCGAAACTGCTCCTGGTCCAAGCTTACCATAAACTGCGTAGTGCATTGCCAATTGACTTATCCCCGAAAGTAATACTTTTGTATCATTACTTCCATTAGTCTGTTCAATTGTGAATGAGAGAAAATTATTTATTGAATTAAAAAACATCTGCTTTTCAGCATTTTTTCTTTGTTCTTCAAGTAATAATTTATTTAAAATTTTCTTTGAATTAATAAATTCTTGTTCAGATTGGTATTTGTTTTTATAATTTTCTTCTCTTATTTCTTTAACTTTTTTCTTCGCATCTTCTATTGATTTGTTTTGATCTTTAATAAACTCTCTTATAGAGTTTTCTTGAATAATTAACCTCTCACCAAAATACTTTTTAACCTTTTTAGAGAAATCAGACTCAAAATTTTCTAGAAGATAGTTGTTAATGAAATTATCTTTTTCATCCTCTGTCCATTCGAATTTAAGATCATTAGATTCTTCTACTAAATAATTTTTAATTAACAAGTCATTATTATAAAGATGGTATGCTTTGCGCTGTAGATTTTGATGTATTAAATGCCGTTGATAATTTTGATCTTCTTCATTTCCACAATACATTGCTCCAGCACCAAGAGCTAGGCTAGCAATTCCTAATGGCTTGTAAAATATCCCAGGGATGCCTGTTACAAGCCCTAAAACACCTGCTACATCTTCACCAGTTACCCACCAAGATTCTGTATAAGGATTATATGATTTAACGAGCATGTCTATTTCGTCGTATGATAGATAAACATCATTTCTAAATGGTCCGCGATACGATCCTTGTCCTTTTAAATAATTATCTAAGTCAAATGCGGGGTCTATATTATTTTTAGCGCCGATCAATCTAAATAAAGATGTGTTAATGTTATTTTTTTCGTCTTCATTTTTTGATAGATAAATTAATTCATTTAAAAAAAGTGAACTTGGTTTTATTTTTTCTTGTGAGTAAAGTGATATTAAATTTCTTGAATAAGGAAGGGAGTAAAGTATATTTAAGAATAATAAACTATACCCTGCTTTCCCTATGAATTCACGTCTGTTTAATGGCATACTTTTTTAGAACTAAAATTAAGCTTGTTCTAAAGTTAACATTTATTATTACATCAATTTTAATATGAGCATTAAAAGATATTTATTAAAAACGATTTAATCGACAAACTTTTGTTTTATGATTTGAGCAGACCAATTGTTGTAACCCCTATAATATACTTCAACCCAAAAATTAGATGGGTTATTATACCCTTGTTTGCAATCAAATTCGCAGTAGTGCTTTGTTAAAAAACCAAATCCACCTAGGTATCTAATTAGATAAGGTTGATAATGGCCCTGTTTTATTAATGTGCAGTTAGGTTTTTTATTAATTTCATTCTCAATAAATTTTGATGACGCTTTGAATGCCTCTTTTCTCCAAAATTCTGAATATTCAAACTCTTCTTGTGATGGTACATTTTCATAATCACCTAAATCAATAAATAAATAGTCATATTTGTTTTCTTCTCTTATGGTATCCTTTTTTTCTTCATATGTCTCGTTTAATTGAGTAGATTCTTTGCAAAGGTTTGTAGTTAGTAAAATAACTACCAAACCAGCAGGGGTAAGGAAATTAGATCGTTTCATATTGGTTTCTATTCTATGAAAACCCAGTACCTAGATTAAAAAATTATTGAAAAGAATAAGGCATGGTACTAAAGCCCACTCCTTGGACGAGGCACTGGTATACCTATCAAGTAAAGCGAACTAAGCCCATGCCCATTAGAGACATGGGCATCAGTTCATCTTTTTCTACTTGATTGATTGAAAATTACCAGTTTTCGTCCAAGTTATTAGATGACTAATGCCTATCGTATATTTCGTATGTAAAGAACTTAGTTTCTTTAAAAAACTTTCATGCAAATATAATTGATATTAAATTATTAGGTATTTCAATTGCTCAATTTTATTGACAAGGTCTTCAAAACTCATCGATTTGGACTTATGATTATTAAGTTGTTGAGTAATGTCGTTGATTAAAATATTAATGTAGAATAAATCTAATCCAGTGGATTTTAATTCATTTTTAGTTTTAGCCAAGAGTTTTAAAACTAATAGGCATTCTTCTTGTCCGTTTTCGCGACATATTACCTCTAAAGTTTCATGTGATATACGACGAGGATGATGCATTTCATCAAAGTCCCAATCAGACTTATGGGATATTTTGAAAAGCTTAACCAAATGAGGAATAGACTTTTTATTGGTATGAACGTAATAATCATCTGTACTTAGAACATTTCTCAATTGCTTTTTTCTGTTTTTCGCATTAGAGAACCATTTATTTAAGAATTTAAATCCTTCATGATGATTTAATCTGATTAGAAATTTTATCACTATTAGTAAATCCTCATTCTCTGGCTTTAAATTCCTAAACTCTAATAGTTTTTTTGTTACATATTCATATTCTTCACTAGCAATAAGTAGTTTTATTGCATCCCAAGTTAAACCATCTTTTTGCTCATCATTTGGATGAGGTTTAACCAAACTTTTTAATAGTCCAATTCTTTTAGTTTTTTCAAAATAGGAATAAAGTAAAGTGCTCATGAAATAGGTCCTATCAGTATAACTCTTTAGATATTCTTCGATTATTTGATATGCTTCTTTCAATTCATTTTCTATACAATAACTAATATGATTATCATAAATCATTTGATTTAATTCTACATTCTGTAAATTAAATAGTACCCGTTCATCGATTAGCTTTTTATCAACTTTGTCTATAATATATTTATAACCAATTTCTTTTTCATTCAGTTTTATTCGTCCATCTATAAATAACATATCTAATAAATACTCTTTTTCATAGTGAAAATCAAAATGATGTCTAAAAAACCATAATAAATGACATCTATTGCGATTGTACTTCTTTGTGTTTTGATTGTGATTTTTAAAATCAGCTTTTTCTAAGTTTTTATTGCACCATTTTTTTATTACTTCTACCTGTTTTAATGTTATTTCAAAATAACCACTGTGAGATGATGTGATCTCATCTTTTATTTTATAGAATAGAAATATTTCATTTCTAATTAATTTTTTCACATCTTCTACTTTAACTTTTCCATTATTATTTCTTAGACTGTCATATATGATCCCCATGAAAGTTTGCGGAAACTTTAATTGTAAATCTAGACTATCATAAAATTCCTTTTTGTATTCACTATTGTTTTCCCAAGTAATTATTTCTTCTTTTGAATAATCGAAATATTCTTGAGCCAATTTCAGGAGTTGATTTTTCTTAAATAACAAATCGAAACCTAATTGATGCTTGTTCTTATGAAAATTGTTCCACCGGTTTCTTTCATCAACCGATACCAATTTTTTCTTATATTGGATATCCGTTTCAGTCTCTACAGACGACTGAAAGGATAATGCTAAATCATGATTATAATGAGATAAGTTATTAGTGAAATAAATAACCTCAGTTTTATCAAGTATATTATTTTTATAGTCTTTAATTATTTGTTGTATGTTTTCTTTATTTGCAGATAAAACCAGAAATTTTCTTTTGGAGTCAAAATTTGATTTTGATTTATATAAATCATTAAAAGCTCTATCAGTTGTATTCGTTTTTTCAAAATATGAGAAAATGATTTTTTCATATTCATAGCTAAAAGTTTTTTCATAAAAATCACTATCCACAAAGTCTAACAGTTTTTTATAAACATTGTCATCTTTGAAGTGTAATTCGCTTAATTTATTTATTATTTTTTGTAAATTTTCTTTCTTTTCTCTGGTTGAAAAAGAGCTAGAATTACTCAAAAGAAATTCAATAGAGAATAATAAATGATTAGGATTTTTAAAACTAACTAGAATGTTTTCTAGTTTACCTTCTTCATTGGTTGAAAGGTTATCAGTTTTCTTGTATTTGCGTTCGATATCCCCAGTTATTTTAGGAGCTAAGTTCTTGATGTAAGTGAAATAATAGTCGACTTCGACTTCTTCTATTAAACCCAAAACGGCACTTGTGATTTCATGAAAATCAATATCTTTTAATACACTTATTATTTTGTTTAAAAATCTTAAATCAAGATGATAATTAAGTTTTTTAAATTGATAAATAATATTTGCTTTGAATCGAAAATCTACTTTGTCTACAGGTGCCTCTAATAAAAATAGTATTAATTCTTGAATTTGATTTGCTTTAAAAGTCAAATCCATATTTGAAAGAAGATCAATTGCAGATATTCTTGCCCTTCTATGGTTAGATTCATCTCTAATTTCATCAATCAAAAAGATTACTGAATCTTCGCAATCAGCAAATTTCGCTAATTCCATAACTCCTGAATCATAACTTCTTATCCATAAAGTATCAATCTTACACCTTTTATTGAAATAATCTTTAAATATTTTAAACCTAGTTTGTGGATTTATTCTATCAGAATCAGATTTGAACAACACTTCAGGTTCATTTTCTATTAACCAATTAATTAATTCCTTGTATTCATTTGATTTTTTATTTAATACACTAATAAGATATGAAATTGAATTTAGCCAAGAAGGATGTGTTTTGTTGGTTTTTTCATCTAATCTTATAAAATTTATTATTTCATGAAATGATAGGTTTTTTAAAGATTTTGCAACAAAATACTCTTGCAGATTTCTGTGCTCAAATTTCCAATTATCCTTTCCAAATACTCTTTCTGAGAATGAAGAGTCTGTGAAATTATCTTTTTTTTCTCCAAGAATAATTCTAAGCTTCGAATCCTTAATTTCATTTATTTGCATGGCTTCCATAGAAAGAGCAATTTTTTTACAGCTATTTTCTATATCTGATTTGTCAAAGTTTTTATTTTTAAATTTTTTTCTGTCATCTTCAAGTCTTTTGGCTACAAATTTGTTTAGTAAATCACTCTTGTTTGAAGGAAGTTTTCTATATTGTTTGTAATATTCTCCAAATATTCTTAAATAATATGGATTCTCTAAAAATTCTTTTTGATTATAAGAAAATGATAGTCTATTAGAATCTTTTTGTAATAGGTTGTAATTAATTTTTAAGAAATTAATTGCATCTGAATAATAAATGTTATTCAATACATAAGTTTCAAACTTAGATATATCCTTGATGACGTTTTCATAAATGTTTGTTCTACAGCTTAGAACAAATTGAATTGAATTTTTATTTTCAGTATTATCGATTATAAACTTCTCTAATTTCGCACAGAAATCTTGACTATAGGAAACCTCATCCAACCCATCTAAAATGATTAATAGTTGAGGTATCTCGTTCCAGTTGCTGGGTAAATAATCACTTATCTTGTCAGATGAAGTGAATGTTCTAATTTCTCTGTAAAAAGGCACCCATTTTATTGAATTGTAATTCTCCCAAAAATGTATGGCTAAATTCTTTAATTCGATGGATTTACCTAATCCAGGATTGCCAAGTATTACTATTCCTTCGCTATCTTGATTTTTTGAATTGAGAAATGAATTACAAAGGTTAATTAGTGAATTGTCATGTTTACTATTATAAAAATACCTGACTTCTCTACTGTCAGAAGCTTTGCAAATAGTCCTTTCAATATAATTTTCTATTAGAGTAATATTTGTTATGTAGGATATTCTATCGCTTTCATTTAAAACTATTTTTTTTAAAGGCTTTGATGAAAAAATGAATTTTTTAAACCATTCGATTTTTTCGTTTCTGTCAACTTTAAACTTGGGCACTTCTCCATAAATACTTTTATATATACTTTCATCTAAAGCAATTAATTCTTCTACTGAGTTGTCGGGTGTTAAAAATTCAATAGGCACATCAAATCTTTCATAAAATTCTACCAATCGAGTGTCATTATATGGATTACTAAATTGAACTTTTGGTGACAAGAAAATTAGAATATCGGGTTTATACGATGTGACTATTTGAGGAATTTTTACAATAGCCTCAGAGAAATTGAGTTTTGTAGAATAATCTTTACATTCTAAATGAATTTTGTACCTTCTATTGAACTCATCAACAATTATTATTTCATTATCAAAACCATCTTGTGTACCACTTTTCTGTTTGCGATTTTTAATGACAGTATACCCACATTCTTTCAATAAGTTTTCAAATAATATTTTAACTTGATTTTCTAAATTATCCCCTTTTCCAGTCATTTTCAGCAATTTTTTCTGCAACAAGTTAAATAAATTGTCTTTATCGCGCGCGTAAAAATTCGTAGTATTTATAAAGGCGCTTTGTATTAATAAAAATAGCAGAACTTACAGAATTCTGGGGGACAAGTTTTAGGAACTATATATAATCTTTGATTTGGGAAACTTTATAGTCTAATTCTGTTATTAAGTTATTGTCTAGTGTATTTTTATTAACATCATCAAATAAAACCTTAATTGTTTTCTTCATCTTGCTACGCTTACTTCTTGGGTTTTTTACATTAAAATTAAGATGTGAAATTGTATTAATAGTTTTATTAAATCCTAACCTATCTATACCATGATATGCCAAATACTTAAATAGGCCGTTATGATTATGTAGTAGTTCTTTTGGGTCTATTCCTAGTTGAATTTTTTTTACACGAAAATAACTACTTGACCAAGTTCTTAATAGTCTATCTTCAATACTTTGTTTCATTAGTAGGTTTAATGTGAATTTATCTACTTTGAAAAAAGTATTCAAACGACGATATAAGCTTATTTCATAGCGTAATATGTTTTTGTTGAGGTATAGGTCAGGATGAATGTGTAAAAGTTCCTTAGAGTTGTTTCTAATCTCGTTTTTTTTGTCATAAAACAATAGTTTCATTCTAGCATGTTTCTTAAAAAAAGTAACAGAGTCTTTGTAACGCATATAATCCAAACGAGGGTAATAGGCTAGACAATCAATATATTCATGTACTGGATGCTTTAAATTAATATTGAAACCGCAATCCACTCTTGTTAAAATAGATTTTGACATATTAATACGTAAACAATCTGATAACTTGGTTATAGCACTCTTGGTATCTGCTTTATTTAGATATGAAACATTATTTCCAAAATAGAATTTAGGCAATGAACCATTAAAGTAAAGTTTTAAAGGTTTACCTTCTCTATTTAGTCTCAGAGTTAGTTTTATATTTTCTATATTGAATGTGGCGTTAAATCCATATTCACTTTCTGATTTTTTGGCTAAAACGATAAGATGCTTTACTTCTGTATTACTATTTAAATCAATATAGCCTTTAATTGTGTCTATCATTGTTTCCTTATTATGGAAATTAGTTCAACTTATTATTAGAAAGGATGGTGTTTGTAACTATCATTTCAATTTCATCGTTAGATTTGATATAGTTCTTCATCAAAAATGATTCTAAGTCTTTACGTCTAATAAAAATTAACTTTCCATTGGGTTTGGAATGAGGTATTTTACGTGAAGCAATTAGTTTTTGAATTTGTGATATACTAACACCAGTTACAAATGCAGCTTCTTTAATAGTGTAGATTCTTTTCCTGAAAAGATGACTTTTCTTTATTTCTTTTTTAAGAAGTTTTACTTCAAGAATGAGTTGAGATATTTTTGTCATAATAAAATTTTATAATGACGTAAATCTCTTGATTTATAAAGGTTTATTTAGTAAGTAAAAGATGAGTTAAAAGTTAGTACTCAATTCTTGAATTATTTTCAATATAACATCATCATTAGGGACTAAGGCTTTTTTATCAGCTAAAACAGAGCTAAGTTGTTTCTCTTTATAATTATTGCCTTTTTTGTTTGTGAAGTGAGCTGTAATAAGTTTGTTTTTAAAATTTTGAGTTTCAATATCAAGTAGTCCTTTTTCTATTAATAAAGTTATGAAATTTGTGATTTGTAATTCAGTACCATACCATTGAATTTTATCATGCCAATTATTATCGAAATGCGATTTAAAATTATCGAAATTGCTACTTATTAGTTTAAAGTCAAGTAGTAATATATGTAGTGTTTTTATAAATAATTCTTTTTCTATTTTAGGATTTAAAATGAACTGAACGTTCCGTTTTTTAGACCTGATTGGGGGATTAATATTGGATTCAATTTTTGATAGTCTAGTATCAATTATTCGTTTAAGTTTAATTAATCTTAATTTCAGATTAATATACTCACTACTCATATTGTCCTCAATCTCTAAAAGTAAGTTTATAATATTACTTTCATACTTTGAGTAGTATTCGTCGTAATAAAATTCATCTTCTATTCTATCGTCATAACCACCTTCATAAAAGTCTTCTAAAACTAAATAGCTAAAGTGGGTTTCAAAGTTTTTAATTATTCTATCTTCAAAGTACTCTACTAATGCTTTTACCTCTTTTAATTCCATAATTTAAAATTCTAAGTTTACCATACTATCTACTGCCTTTTGTTTTTCTTCATCGATTACTTTTGCATAGACGAGAGTGCTTTTAATATCCTTATGCCCCATCAATTTGGAAATTGTAAAAACGTTTACACCTGATGTTACTAATAGAGTTGCAAAAGTATGCCTAGCACAATGGAAATGTACTTTCTTATTTATACCAGCTAATTTGATAAGCTTTTTAACTGTTCTGTTTATTGAGCTAATATGTTCAGAAAGTTTAAAGACTAAACCTTCATTATGTTTTTGTTTTTCTAATATGTTTTTTGCATTGTTATTCAATGGTATATATACTACTTTTTTTGTTTTATTCTGTATTAATTGAATTTTGTTATCCTTAATGTTTGACCATTTTAGGTTTCTAATGTCCGAAACTCTTAGTCCAGTATAACAACTAAATAAAAAAGCATTTTTAGATTCATTGTCCCAAAAATCAGTTTGAACTATTTGTTGAATTTCTTCTTTTGTTAAGAAGATTATTTCTGTTTCTACTTTTTTGGGCCTTTCTATAAACTTAGAAGGATTTTCAATAATTATTCTTTCTTTCACGGCCTTATTTAAAGCTGCATTAACCTTATTGAAATATGTAACTATTGAATTTGCAGCCAGATTTTCACTTTTAAGATATTCAATAAATTTTTCAAGCCACGTAGCTGAAACATCTTCAAATTTTATTCTTTTACCTTGAAAATCAATTAGATGTTTTAAAGTATTATTCCATGCAGTACGTGTTTTATCCTCTTTATTTTTTCCTAATAACTCAAAGTAGGTTATAAAGTTAGCTTTTTGTAATTGTCTCGAAATTAATCCATTTTTAGAATTACCTAATTCAATTTCTAATTGAGATTTAATTCTATTAACGATTCTTAGTTTTTGTTTTTTTTCTTCTTTAGTGTCAGAGGGATAAAAAATGACATCTTTAATCGTTTCTCTTACTCTTTTACCATTAAGTGAATAATCAAGTTGATATTTATAAGGTCTGTTCTTTTGAGATAGCTTAATGGTACCCAAATATTTTGTTCTTAAATTGACAGACATATCTAAATGGTTTAGTGTATTAAATTTAATGGACAATTTCGACTTTAGTCTTATATTGAATGCACTATTTTGAGTATTATTTACTATTATTAGCAACAAAAGTAGGTTGATGATTAAAAACCTTAGATATGTAGAGAGTTAGTACTTAGTTGGTACTTAGTTTTAAAATCAAAATGGAGTGCCAATATCATTATTAGGCCTATAATCTTCGCCATCTTGAAAATTATCCATAAATTCATCAAATGATTCGGTATTCGGTAGAGAGTGATTAATACCTGGTTTATGACTGTCATTCAATTCAATAAGTCTTTTAAAATTTTGCCATTCCTTAAAGGCAGATATTCGATATTGTTCCTTATATAGGTATTTGATAAATTCTCGACTAACAATGTTTTCAAAATTTAAAGCAAAGTGAGTTACTTTAGGATTCCCATCTATCTTAGTTTGTATTATTTCAAAATCTTCTCTTAAAATTGATATAACCTTTTCCAACTTTCTTCTTTTTATACCAGTTTCATTCGTTGCTCTTTTAGATGAATAAAAGAAGTCATAATTGTCAATTTTTTTCTTTCTAAAAGAATATTTTTTTACAATCAACCATTCAAAAAAAATGACAGTCTCTAATTCGATAAAAGGAAAGTTATATTGTTGAAGCATTAGCGAGTTGGTTGATAATAAATCTTTTATCATTTTATTGTATGTTTTTAAATTAAAAATATGTACTTCAGTCCTTGTGCATTGTATAAATAGACAATGTACAAGGACAAAAATACATAATTATTTAGAGTTTTATTGTACATCCGTACATTACCTTTATTTGTACATATGTACTAAAAAAAGTTCAATTAACTAAAGAGGCTAGATGACAGCGTACTCTTTTTTTTTTAATTCCAATTGTATAACTAAAATTGAGGTAACTAATAAAGATAATATAGAAGATATATTATTCACTGAAGATATGAAATCATCAATTGCTTTTGAGAATGGGCCAAATATTAAATACAATGAAATGAACATTGTTATAATGATTAATAATGCTATATGTAGTACTTTTTGACTCATAAGTCAAAGGTACGAAAAAATCCCAAAGATTCTGAAGTATTGAAATCTTCAAGTGACAATAAAGTGACAAGTATTTTGATGTAATCTGCTATTATCTACAACAAAAATAGGTTGCTAAAAAGCAACCTATTTAAAGTACTTATTTATAATAACCCTATAGTATTTACAACAAAGTATATTATTCTAGCCACACTTCTAATGTACCGTCAGGAAGTTTTTGAACACCAACTAAAGCATTCTTAGTGAGCTCTTTAATGCTTTTGTCCCATTTTTTATTACTTAACCCAACTTGTGTTTTTAACCAGTTCAATTCAACTTTATTATAATCTTTTACAATTTTAAAAATAGACTTGGCCTCATCACTTATTGCAACTTGCTTTTGTTCAGGTTTCATTTGAGGGAAGAACAATACCTCTTGTATGCTTTGATTGTTGGTTAAGAACATAATTAAACGATCCATACCAATTCCCATACCAGAAGTAGGTGGCATACCATACTCTAAAGCTCTTAAAAAGTCATAATCTATAGTACCTGTAGCTTCATCATCACCTTTCTTTGCGAGTTCTAATTGATGCTCAAAACGTTCGCGTTGATCTATTGGGTCATTAAGCTCAGAATAGGCATTAGCAATTTCTTTACCACAAACCATGAGTTCAAAACGTTCAGTCAGTTCTGGGTTTTCACGATGCTCCTTACACAAAGGACTCATTTCCTTAGGGTAGTCTGTAATGAATGTGGGTTGTATATAATTGCCTTCACACTTTTCACCAAAAATTTCATCGATCAACTTACCTTTGCCCATAGTGTTGTCTACTTCGATATTCATGCTTTTGGCTGCAGCTCTGATCTCGTCTTCAGATTTGTTGTAAATATCAAATCCTGTGAATTCTAAAATAGAATCGCGCATAGAGATACGTTTGTAGGGAGCTTTAAAATCTACTTTGTACTCACCAAAAGTAGCTTCTGTAGTTCCGTTAACAGCAATAGCGCAATGCTCTAAAAGTTTTTCACAGAAATCCATCATCCAATTGTAATCCTTGTAGGCTACATAAATTTCCATGGCAGTAAACTCAGGATTGTGAGTTCTGTCCATACCTTCGTTACGGAAATTTTTTGAGAACTCATAAACACCATCAAAACCGCCAACAATCAAACGCTTTAGATAAAGCTCATTGGCAATTCGCATGTATAGAGGAATGTCTAAACTGTTATGATGTGTTACAAAAGGACGAGCAGCTGCTCCGCCAGCTATAGGTTGTAGTATTGGTGTTTCTACTTCAAAGTAACCAGCATCATTAAAAAAATGCCGCATGGCATTAAATAGCTTCGTACGCTTTACAAAAACATCTTTTACATGTGGATTTACCGCTAAGTCTGCATAACGTTGTCTGTAACGTTGCTCTGGGTCTGTAAAAGCATCATATGTTACTCCGTCTTTCTGTTTAGGTATTGGCAATGGTTTAAGTGCTTTACTGAGCAGTTGAAATTGTTTAACCATTACTGTTTTTTCACCAACTTTCGTTGTGAATAATTCACCTTCAATACCAACAAAGTCTCCTAAGTCAATAAGCTTTTTAAAGACATCGTTATATAATGATTTGTCATCTTCAGGGCAGATTTCATCCCTGTTAAAATACACCTGAATGCGACCTTCACTATCTTGTAATTGTGCAAATGATGCCTTTCCTTGAACATTAATAGCCATCAGACGACCAGCGATAATCACCTTTTTGCCATCCTCGTAATTCTCCTTAATCTGTTTAGAGGTGTGATTGACTGGAAATAAATCTGCTGGGTAAGGATTAATTCCTAAAGCACGTAATTTATCTAACTTTTCGCGTCGTACTAATTCTTGTTCTGAAAGTTGCATTCTTGTTATTTTAGAGATGCAAAATTACATTATTTACAAGAATTGAAGAACTGCTTTTTTAATTAGATTTTATAACTTCTAAATTTTGTTTAAGGTCTTCATTATCAGTATGTAGTTTTATGGCATTTTCTAATACTTTAATGGCTTTTTCTTTTTGACCAGAAACCCCTAGAGTATTGGCCAAGCTCATATATGCTCTTGGTTGGTCTGGAAATAGTTTGGTATTAAACTTAAAGACAGCAATAGCTTCATCAATACGGTTTGTTCCATACAAGATGCGTCCATAGGTATTCAACTCATACATACTTGTAACTTGCTCTTTGTATGCTTTTAAAAGTTTTTTGCGTTTTCTTTTTAAGCCTTTTATTCCTTTTTTCTTCAAAATCTTATCAATTGCAGTAACAATTTGATAATTAGATTTATAACTGTTTTCAGTAATAATATTTTGAATATCCTCTTCGAAAGTTTTAATGGGATGTTCTACAATTCGGTTGACTTCTTTACCGTTTTTATAGAAAATGATTGTTGGGACACGGTGGATATTTAATCCAACTTCTTCATGCTGAGGGCTTTGTTTGTACATGTTTGGTTGCCTGCTCACTGCGACAACTGTTAACTGATCCATTGGGAAATTACAAGCTTCTAAAACTTTATACAGTCTAGGTACTTCTTTTTTACTATCTCCACACCACGTACCCATAAAAAGCTTTATGTCATAATTTTTAAGTGTTAATGTAATAGCCGAAATTATTTCTGAATTAGGTTGGTAATCCTTATAGTTCTTTGTAAACCAGGATTTGTAATTATCACCTTCTAAACCGCTTTTGTCAATTTTACCGAGCAGATATGGTGATTTGGTGTTTTCGGTTATTTCTAAATTAAGATTTTGCGCATCTAACTGAAAAGAAATTATAAATACTATTATGATTGAATAAATGTTCGTTTTCATGATTGGTGGTGTTAAAAGTAAAGCCTAGCATTTTACTTCTGCTAGGCTTATATTACTAGATTGATTTATTTTGAAGCTACAATATTCCCTTTGATCTTTAGGATTTTGTTACCACCTTCTGCATTAGATGTAACAGTGACCGTTTTAGTAAAAGCACCTAATTTTTTAGTATTATATTTAATTTCTAATTCTCCAGATTCTCCTGGTAAAATAGGTGCTTTAGAGTAGCTAGGTACTGTGCAGCCACAACTTGTTTTTACTTTAGTTATTAAGAGGGGTGCATTACCTGTATTGGTAAAAGCAAAGATTCTTGTGCCGTCAGAGTTTTGTTCTACAGTTCCATAGTCAATGACTTCGGTTTTAAATTTTATAATAGCAACTTTTGTCTCATACTTATTAAATTCAGTAGATGTTGCATTGAAAAAGCCAATAGCTAAAACCAGAATAACTAATGTGTTTAATGTTCGTTTCATGATATAAATATTTTATGATTAATAATGAAACAAACATCACTATTAGGGATGTAAAATTTGCGAAAAACGGGTTGGAAATCGGTACTAGAACCTAGTTTGAATTTTCTAACTATTTGGTAAACAGAGATTTTGCGTCGTCTCTGGATTGCACATTCAATTTTTTGTAAATGTTGTTAGTGTGTGATTTTACCGTGCTTACACTTAGAAAAAGTGCTTCTGCAATATCTTTATTAGTTTTATTTTGAAGGATATATTCTAAAACGACTTGTTCTTGTTTTGATAATCTGGCTTTCAAATCTTTGGTTTTAGATTGTTTTTGTTTCCAGTTACGATAGAGCAAAATACCGTTCAACAAAAAAGAAAATACTAAAATGAAATAGAGGTAAGTATTCCAATTAGTACGAGTTGTATCATTAGATGACGAGGCCAACATATAGCGATCTGCTGCCAATTCATTTCTATATTGTACAGTGTATGGTGCATTAGGGTAATTATTTTCGAGCCTGGTCTTTAAATTGTCATAGTAAGAGCTATTTTGTAAATCTTCTACGTAGTAGCTATGCAAATCACTACTTCTATCCGATAGGTAAGCATAGATTGAAAGTTCTGCAATAGGTTCGTTTAATGCTTCTCCGTATGCTTGTAGGGCTTTAAACCATTTTTTGTTATTCAATTTACGGTTTGCTTCGCTTCGTACTTCACCATATGCAAATCGCATATCGTTTTTTAATGAATCAATTTTTAAAAAGGCATTCGCTTTTGAATTGCTCGATTCAATTTTACAAAACACCTGATTACCAAACGAAAAAGGGAGTTTAATTGTGTCCGTGTTTTTTGCGATAAATAATAATTCTTCACTATCACTACAATGACCATTAAAGTGGTTAATATCTTGTTGGTTTTCTAAACATTTATCAACATGGATACGATATATACGATTTTCACTGTCTAGCATATTACCTTTAAACTCAAAGAAACCTGTTTGGTCTGCAGTGGTTTTGGCAATAATTTGTTCTGAATAGACACCAGACATTTTTCTGTAATCTTCAACAATAGATAGATATACCGTATTCTGCCATTCATCAGGATTTGTAAAGCCTGAAAAAGAATATTGAGCTTGGCAAACATATGAAGCTGTTAAAAAGATCAAAAGAATTTTTAAACGCATAAGACGAAACTACATAATTTTAGAATATTTTAAACGGCTTAGACTCAAATTGTGTAACAATTTTAACAAAAATACGTCCTATAAATACATCAAATCAAAAACGAAATTATGAGTATATGGCGTGTAATATTGTCCATTATTTTTCCACCTTTAGCTGTTTTAGATAAAGGTTGTGGTTCTGTTCTTATCACCTTTATGCTGTGGATTTGCGGTTGGGTTCCAGGCGTAATTGCAGCATTGGTAATTCTAAATAATCCTGAACGATAAATCCTTATCTTTGTACTTTACAAAAATCAACAAAGTACACATGAAAAATTTAGCCCTTTTATTTGTTTTAGCTTGTTTTTTAACAAGCTGTAATGTTACAGAATCGATTGTTTTTGATAACAATATGGGTGGAGAATATGTAACAGATTTTGATTTAGCTCCAATGCTTGAGTACGCTGCTACTAACAGACCACCATCTCAAGAAGGGCCAGAGACAGAGAAAATGGATACAACCATTGTATTTAACGATCTTTTTAAAACGCATAAAGATAGTATTGCCTCACTTTCTGCTGAGCAACGTGCGGATTTAGAAAAATTAAGAGGGATGACTTTAGACGTAGAAATGGATGAAGAAAAGAACATCTTTAAATTTAATATGTCTAAGAAGTTTAAGGAATTTGACGAACTCAAAACGATTTATGAGGAGACCGATGAAGCTATGAATTATGTAAAGGACATTGGTAATAAGAATGGTCAGGCTCCACAACAACAAATGGACGAATTATCAACAACAGAAGAGATTTCTTATGCTTTTAAAGACAATACGTTTTCAAGATTTCAGCCATCAACTATAAAAATGGAAGGCGGCCTTGAAAACGACGAGGAGTCCATAGAAGGAGAAGATGATGAGTTTATGATGCAGTTTGATGAGATTTTCTCAAATTCATTTTACACATTGAGATACAAATTTCCTAAAAAGATAAAGTCTGTCTCTAATGCAGGTGCAATGGTATCCAAAGATGGTAAAACGGTAACCTATAAAGTGTCATGGGATGCTATAAATCGTGATGCATCTATTATGAATTTAGATGTTGTTTTAGAAGATTAAGGTTTTGAATAAAACGGTAAAGTTTGAAGATTTAGGAGTAAAAGACTTTAAAGCAACTTGGGATTATCAAGAAACGCTTTTTAAAGCTATTTTAGATACAAAAATTAAGAATAGGAGGGAAGATGCTGGTTTAGAAACTGATAACCATTTTCTGTTTGTGGAGCACCCACACGTATATACTTTGGGTAAGAGTGGTGATTTGTCTAATCTTTTACTTTCTGAGTCTCAATTAGCTGAAAAAGGAGCGGCGTTTTATAAAATCAATAGAGGAGGAGATATTACCTATCATGGTCCAGGACAAATTGTGGGCTATCCAATTCTTGATTTAGATAATTTCTTTACAGATATCCACAAATATCTTCGGTTATTAGAGGAAATCATTATCCTTACACTTGAAGAATACGGATTAAAAACGGAACGTAGTCCTGGAGAAACAGGAGTTTGGTTAGATGTGGGTACTCCATTTGCTCGTAAAATCTGTGCTATGGGAGTACGTGCTAGTCGTTGGGTTACTATGCATGGTTTTGCATTAAATGTGAATGCAGATTTAGGGTATTTTGACAATATTATTCCTTGCGGCATTAGAGGTAAAGCTGTAACCTCTTTAAACAATGAATTAGGTGTTGATAAAGTTGATGAGTTAGAAGTTAAAAAGAAACTTTTAAAGCATTTTGAAGTGTTGTTTGAAGCTGAATTTTTTTAGATTTTTTTCTTAACAAATCTCATAACTCCGTATATAACTAAGGCTTGCACAAAAGCATTGAAAAAAACAACAAGCCAAAACACATTTGTAGTAGCTGCATAAATGCCTTGATCTGGTACCAATCTATTCCATAAACTTACTGGGAAAGAAATAATTTCGTCAATTATTTTAAATAGAAAATTAGGTTCTGAGTTCTCTGTAAAATAAGACATAGAAAAACCAAGAATAATGTCTACTAAGAATATGAGCACAAATATTTTTAAGAAAAGTTTCATTGGTTATTTAAAGCCGCTTTTTCACTTTCATTAATTCGGCTAACATCTATGGTGAGCTTTCCATTTTCAGGTTTGGCGATATAAACAAACTTTTCGCCCCAAACAATTTCTGAAGCTTTGTAAGATGAACGCGAATACATCATCTGCCCAGAGGATTCATCAAAAGCTTTTAGCATAGCAATAAATTCTACATCTTTTTTAGATAAGTCTTCATTCGCTAAATTATACATTGGACTAGAAGTGTCAATTGGATGAACTACGGTCCATAAGGATGGAAAAAACACTACTTTAGAACGTTCTAGATCCAAGCTGTAGAAATTTCTGAGTTCAGAGTTTTCACGTTTCATAGAGAGGCTTACACTAACTTCTACCTCTAAAAGCTGATTTTTTTGCGGGTTCACAACTCTGAACATAAAACCATTAATACCTTGATAAGGTGCTATAACAGCTTTATCACTATACCTAATCCTTGCATTAGGTTTAGAAAAACGACCATATAACAAACCTGTAGCTAAAGCAAAACTTAACAAGCCTAACAGCGACTCTGTGGCTGCTACAATATTAGCTGGTAAACCTATAGGTGCTACACGTCCGTATCCTAAAGTTGTAATAGTTTGGGCACTAAAGAAAAAAGCTTCCATAAACTGTTCAAAAGGATTCATGCCTTCCGTACCTGTGAGGTTTTCTACACCAATTATACTGTAAATTGTTGCAAAGAATAAATTGGCAATAAAATAACCGATTAGTATAAATCCAAAAAAATGCGACCATTTCATTGTCACCAATGAGTGGAAGAAATTCAAGCCCTCAAAAAAAGGAATATTAATTTTTTTAATATTGAAAGAGCCGTCTTTGTTTAAAGCTCTGTAGCCTTCTGATACGGGTTTATCTCCTAAACCAAAATCACTATATTTTTCTTTCTGTTGCTTTGCCATTAAGGCTCTAAATTAAGCAAAAAAGATGAGGTTTTTTTGGTTATGCTTCTGCATTAAAAAATACTTTGTAGAAATGCATTTTTTTATCCTCGTCATAACCGCGTTCCAAATATTCAGCTGAAGCATCAGGTGCGTCCACATCGAGTTTAATTTGAATATTGGTATCTAATTTTATCTCGGTTTTAATTTTTTGTTTTTGCTTTTTTAGAACACGTTCAGAAACATCAAATTGGTTTCTAATGAGGACTTTGTGTTCTGTTTCGTAACTTTTTTTATAATCCTCAAAAAGCTGAATTTGGTCTTCTTCATCAAAGACCTCTTCTTTAAAAGTTTCGATATTTACAATCTCATTTTCTTTAAAAAAATCAACTGTTTTGGCTAAAAAATTACTTTGTTCTTGCCCTCCAAAATTAGGCTGTAAAACCTCTTTTGAGAACTCTCTGCAAAGCTCAATGCAGTTTTTGGTGTGTTGATTACTGTCGTCTGGATATTTAATGTTAAGAAAGCTTTTAATCCAGTACTGAGTATCATATGTGTTGTTGTCCACACTAAATACAATTTTGCCTTCCATATCAGATGTGTTTAATACCAAACAGCCTTTATCCACTTTCTTTGCTTGGATCCCTTTTTGAACTAAAATATCATAGTTTCCAGATTCTAAATACGTTTGAAAGAACTCAGTTTTATTTTCAATTTTATAGATACCAATCGCATCAGTAAAGTAATCCTCGTATTGCACATTTTCAAAATGGCAAATGAGCACATCACCCGTTTTTATTTGAGCAGAATTGCTTTGTTCAAATAGATGCGTAACCATGTGTTTTGAAACATCTACAAAGTCAGCTTCATCTTTAAAAAGTTGCTCGCTATAAGTGTTAATTTCGTTTAAACCAACGTCGCTATGATGATGAAAACGATAGCTTTCAGCTATATTTACAAATGGTTTTAATAGGTAAGGAAGCATTAAGTTATAAGTAGCTTCATCAAAATCTACACTAGCATCAGAAAATGCATTTTTAGTGTCGTTAAATTTATTACCAACCTTGTGAATAATACAACTTTTTATTGAAGCTTTTTGTCGTTTTATCATTACGAAATAGATGAGATATTTAGAGTGTGCAATACTACAAAACGAAAGGCTTAAAACTAAAGAAAACGCCAAAATAAATTTGGCGTTTTCAGACTCAGGGACTTTGAGATTTGGTTACCGTTATATTTTTACAAACTCGACGCGTCTGTTCTGTGCTTTTCCATCAGATGTGCTATTATCATCTATAGGTTGTGTTTCACCTTTACCATCGGTAGTTAATCGATCTTCAGAGATTTTATAAATGTTTACTAATGCGTTTTTTACAGCCATCGCTCTATCTTTAGATAACTTTAAATTAGCATCATCTGAACCATCAGAATCCGTATGGCCTATAATATTTAACTTAATGCTATCATCTTGCATTAAAACTTGCGATATCTGCCTTACAATTCCTAGAGATTGCGGTTGAATATTAGCTGAGCCAGAATCGAATAAAATACCATTAGTAGAGATTCTACCTTCTGCCATTAATTTACGCCTTAAATCAACGCCACCTTCAGCAACTTTTAGATTAGAAATAAACAAACGATCTTCTCCATCCCTCATACCCAATAGATTAAACTTAATAGTACTCAGTACTTTATTTGGAGCAACAAACTGAGGAATATCTACATATTTCTTTTGATTAATCCATAATCTATATCGTCGTTTATTTACGGCTATTGAGATATGTGGTTTATTTAATATTGCACTTCTTAAATCAGTATTTAAGGCTGAGTTAATTTTAGTTGCATTATTAATTCTGTTGGAAATACGAATGTCAAAAGCGCCATACTGCCCTAAAGGAATTTCAGCAGTTGCTCTATTGGCACCATCTTTAAATTCATTATTGTCGTCTAGAGTGATATTTAATCTAGCAGTTGATGATGTTTTTTTGTCAACCACAGCTAGTATATCAAACTCAATAGTATATTCTTCAGGTAAAACATTAGGCAATAGCGGTATAAACTTTATTCCGTATCCACCTTTTAGCTCAAACCATTTACCTTCTACATTGTTAACTTTGACTACTTCACCTGTACCATTAGTATTCCATTTGCTTGGGAAATCTCCAATAAAGTCTTGAGAAAAATCATCAAAATAAATTTGTTTATCTCCTGGTACAAAATCAAACTTGCTGTAAACTTCTAAGTTATCAGAAACATTAGAAGCTTCTTCTTCGACTTTATCATTATTTGAATTGTTACCATCCTTAGAATCAGATTCTGATTTTTCATCACTTTTATCCTCAGGTTCGGTATTGCCTTCCTCTTCTTTAGATTCTCGTTCTCTTTGCCCGAGTAACAATTCTTTGGCTGTTTTAATACTATATTTTAAGGCTTTTTTTGCCTTGTTCATTTGTAGTGTAGCCTTACCTTGTTTTAACATACCAACTCCATCTAAATCATTTAAAATATCTGGAGCACTTTCACTTAGAGCTGACATTTCATCAAGAGCTTCTTCGAGTACATCAATATCTTCATCTTCAAGTGGAGTTCCTGATGCTGCGTAGCCATCATATTTATAGACCTTATCGTACAAATCAAAAGACTCCCTTACAAAATTATCAACACTGGTAACTCCGACCCGACTTTTTGGGCGTTTTATTTTTTTAGTTTGCGCCTCTAGTTTAGGGGTAGCAAAAAGTATCAGGCAAAATGTAATTAGAATTTGTTTCGAAATTGTTGAATATTTCATTTTAAATCGTTGATTAATAGCTGTCTAAAGTTAAGAATAACTATTGATACAAAAAAATGAAATGTATAATTGGTTATATAATCAATGTAGTTTGTATACAACAATAGTTTTATCGTCTGCCTGGGTAATAAGTTCTAAGCTTTTGTCTTTATCAAGCTTTTGAAGTTCTGCTGACGAAGCTCCAAAAACCGGAAAATTAGGAATAGATTTTGCTTGACTGTCAAATAGGTACACCTTTTTAGTTTGTGTATCTGTACTTGTAACGTAAATTTTGTCATTGATGTAGAAGATTCTAGGTTTGGTATATTCACCATAATCTAAATCAATACTTCTAGATTTTATATTTAGTTTGTTATCAGTCATTGAAACTAATGTTTTACTTGTAGTTTCAATTTTATGTTTATCTGTGAGGTTAAGATTTTTTGTATGTAATTGTCCTTTTGTATCTACCTGAATCAATTGCCCTAATTTGTTGGTTGTAGTGAATTTATTTTTATAGAGGTACAATTCATTTTCAGAAAAACGAATCTTATCTGTTATTTTAATTCTCACATTACCTTGACGGTTTAGGATTTTTAATTGGTTATCAGCTGTAGCAAAAGCAATGTAGTCTTTGCCTGATATTCTAAAATGTTTTGGTTGAGTTATAATATCTGAAACACTGTTTTTATAATTAAATCCATTAACAGATTTGCCTTTGGCATCATATATTAAGAGGTTTTTTCCTTGCGTCACTAATAGCCTGTAGTTCTTTTTTTTGTCATAATCAAAAACAGAAAGTGGTTGTGTGATTTTATCGCTAAATTTTCGAGGAAAAGGAGAAACGTCATTACCATTTCTATCTAATACATATAATCGATTTGGTGTTACAAATGCAAGCTGTAATCTACCATTCTTGTACATATCTATTTGTTCTATCTTACCAAGTATTTTTCCTTGCAATTGTTTTTTCCATAGGATACTCCCAGAATTTGAAATAAGATATAATACATTGTTGACATCTTGTGTTGTAATATCGTATGTATTTGTGATGTGGTTTTTAACTGTTTGCGGTGCTTTGATTATCTCTGCATCAAGTGTTGTGCTGAAGGCTTCAGTAATTGTGTTAGATGCTGCTCTCTTTTTAAATTTTTGAATGATACCATTGATATGTGCATAATTATCTTCATAGATGTATTGTACCACATTAGCATTATAACCCTTTGTGTTTTTTTCTAAAATGTTTGATAAACTTTTAGAATTTTTAAAAATAAATAAAGAGGCTTCATCACTTAAATTATCACTAATGCTTTTGAATGCTTCTGAGTTGGCTATTGTATTGTTATTGAGTGCGTTAGATAATATGGATTTTAAAGTTTCAGTTGAGTTTGAAAAAATAACGAAATCTTTATATACAGAAAGATATCTGGCATTTTCGAATTCAATAAAAGGTTTTAACCGCGATTTAAAAAAATTTAAGTCATTGCGCTCATATATATCAATATCCCTGTAGGTTTCAATATTAGATTTATCATCAATGGTTTCTAAAACCAAATCCACATCTAAAGAATGAAGTATTAAGGCATTATCAATTTGGGCAATTTCATTAATAAAATTCAAAAATGTTTGAGTACTATCAACTACTGTGTTATTTAGATGATTGAGGTTTTTGTTGAAAGTTGAAAAATCATTATATGTTATACTTAAGAGTGAGTTTGTGTTGTACGGAGCAATTGCTAAACTATTTATGGTTTGAGGCACTGTATGTTTAAAACAATCTATTTTATTTAATGTTGAGTCATTTGTGGTAGTAATACCATTATATTGAAGATTTTTTTTTGAAAAATTTAAATCAAGTACTGTGTAACCATTAATATTTTTCCCCACATTAGAGAATAATAATTTTGAATAGTTTGGCACAACTGTCTTAAAAGATATAGATGCCATAGCATTATTATCCGTAGTTTCTAGAAGTCTTATAAGTTCTGTATTTGTGTCTTTACGATTTAGATTTTGTATAATGTCAAGTGAATTTGATGCAGCAAATACTTTACCCAATGTTTTGTGAAAAAGTGCAGTTGAATCTATTAGTGTCTTATCAATGTTAAATTTATTCAAAGTTTCAGACATATGGTTAGGTATAGAGTCTACAACAAAAAGTGTGGAGTCCTTTTCTGCAAGAATGAGGAAGTCTGGCTGGTTTTCATCATTAAAAGCAATATAAATTGGTTTTGTTGTATTGAGATGTTCTAGGATACCTAAGGTGCTTTTTATCTCCTTATTATATATGCCAAAAAGTATATCGTGATTTTTGGTGCTATTGATAAACTCATTTATTGCATTAACTTTTATTACAGAGGTGGTTTCATTCGGAATAAATCTAAAAGGTGACTTAATTTTATTGTAATCCTTTTGGCAGGTATATATAGTAGATAATAAAATGAGTAAAAAACCAAGTCGTTTCATTAAAATGATAATAGATTATTGCAAATATAAAAAGTTATAAATCCAAACGGTATTGCTCAGGCAATAATCTAAACGATTTTCTATGGTATTTAGTGATTCCATATTCTTTAATGGCAGCTCTGTGCTCTTTTGTAGGGTAGCCTTTATTTTGTTTCCAGTTATACATTGGAAATTCTTCATGGATTTTTTCCATATAGATATCCCGGTAAGTTTTTGCTAAGATTGAAGCGGCAGCTATATTTAAAAATTTACCATCTCCTTTAATAATTGTCTTATAAGGTATGGATTTATAAGGTTTAAATTGATTACCATCAACTACAATGTAATTTGGAGAAACTTTCAATTGGGCAATTGAAGCATGCATAGCTTTAATTGAGGCATTGAGAATATTGATACTGTCAATTTCAGTTTCAAAAATATGTTGTACAGAAAAAGTTAGAGCTTCAGTTTCTATAATTGGTTTTAAAAACATCCTTTTCTTTTCAGAGAGCTGTTTAGAATCCTTTAATATGATATTATTAAAATTAGATGGTAAAATAACAGCAGCTGCAGTAACCGGACCTGCCAGACAACCCCGACCAGCTTCGTCTGTGCCACATTCAAAATCAAAAGATGAATACTGATTTTTAAGAGTCAAAATGTTAAAATTTGAACAAAGTTAAAATTTTAACGCAACCCTTTTACAGTTTTTACATCATAATGATGAGTTATATGTTGAAAACATTAAGAATTTGTTATACAGACTTAATTGACAAATTCGCAATTACATTAACATTTTTTTGGCAAAAACACTTGCTTATTTAATATTTAATTAAGATGTTTGCAACTAGACTAACTCAAATAATTGTTTTATGAAATTAAAGTTAACATGGTTATTAACGCTATTTATGGCGTTCGTGATGCAATTTTCTTTTGCACAAGAGAAAACAGTCACAGGTACAATTACAACTGCAGAGGATGGGTTGCCCCTTCCTGGTGCTAGTGTAATTGTAAAAGGGACCGCTAGAGGTCAACAAACAGATTTTGATGGAAAATATTCTATCAGTGTCAATACAGGAGATGTTTTACAGATTTCCTATGTAGGTATGAAGACTGCCGAAGTTACAGTAGGCGCTAGTAATACTTATGATGTGGCCTTAGAATCAGACAACGCCCTCGAGGAAGTGGTTGTAGTCGCTTATGGTACACAGAAAAAGGAGGCCATAGTAGGTTCGGTTGCAGTTGTAAGCTCCGAAATTATCGAGAACCAACAAGTAACCTCACCATTAAGAGCTTTACAGGGTACTGTTGCAGGTATCAACTTAATCACTTCAGGTGGTCAACCAGGTAACAATCCAAATTTTGTTATTAGAGGTTTCGGTAGTTTTAACGGTGCTAACAGCCCGCTTATAGTTATCGATGGAGCACCATTTAATGGTAACCTTAATACGATAAGTCAGGATCAAATCGAGTCTATCTCTGTATTAAAGGATGCGGCTTCTGCATCACTTTATGGTTCGCGAGCTGCAAATGGTGTTGTATTGATAACTACCAAGAGAGGTAAGCGAAATACAAAGACCAGTGTAAGACTTAGATCACAGTACGGTGTTTCAAATCCAGCTGTAGGTATCCATGACATTGTGGGTTCTGAAGATTACCTGAGACTTATGTGGAGATCGCTTAGAAACGATAACATCTACAATAATGGTCAGGATGCGGCAACGGCTTCAGCCAATGCCTCAAACGCATTAATACCTACCTTAGGTTATAACCCTTACGGTGTAACCAACCCTATCGGTACAGATGGTAACCTAGTTCAAGGTGCTAGTTTACAGTGGGATACAGATTGGGAAGATGCAGTACTAAGAGAAAACGTACCAAGGATTAACCATAATGTCAATATCTCTGGTGGAACAGATAATACCAATTATTTCTTCTCTGTAGATTACCTTAGTGAAGATGGACCAGTAATAAAGTCAGATTTCGAAAGGATCGCTTCAAGAGTTGGATTGGACTCTCAGGTTAACGATTGGTTAAAGTTAGGAATCACCAGTGGATATTCAAGATCATACTCAAACAATCCTGACCAGACTTCAGGAAGTACAACTCAGGCCATTTCATGGATATATAACGTTAACGGTATATACCCAATATTTGTAAGAGATGCCAATGGAGAGTTAATATTGGATGATACAGGAAACAGGATCTACGATCTTGGTAATGGTAACGGAAGACCAACTGGTCAGCCAGTCAACTTTAACAGACCAACAAATCAAGGTGAGAATATTTTGGCTTCGATTTTACTTGGAACAGAGCAACGTATACGAACCAATTTCTTAGGTTCTGTATATGCAGAGGCAAAATTCTTAAAGAACTTTACATTTAGAACGACTTTTAACTACGAAAACTTTGTTTTTGACAGTCATAGTTTTGATGATGATGAGATCGGTGCTGCCTCTAATGTTCAAGGAAGGGTAAGTAAGGCAAGAAATGTAACAACAGGTCTTAATGCCATCCAAGCACTTAATTATAAGACAACTATAGCAGATGTGCACAATGTCTCTGTAGATGCGATCTACGAGGCTAATACATCGACATCAGATACCTTTAGAGCTTCAGCGACAGGATTTTTACCTGGACAGGAAGAATTGGGTAACGGTACCGTAGCAGAATCTTTTGGAGGATTTAGAACTGAGCGAAGAATTGTAAGTTACCTGGGTCGATTGGCATATAACTATGACAACAGATACTTTGTAGAGGGTTCTTTCAGACAGGATAAGTCTTCTCAGTTTGGTGAAGATTTCAATACGGGTGAGTTCTTCTCAGTTGGTGGAGCCTGGAATGTTACCAATGAGAGCTTTATGGAAGATATCGATTGGCTTAACAATCTTAAGTTAAGAGGTTCTTATGGTGAATTGGGTAATATCAGTATTCCAGGTGGATTCTTCCCAGTGAGTTTCTTGTTCGGAGGTGCCAATTTCGGTGGTGTTGTAATATCACCAGTAGAGGGTCAGCCAACTAATTTACCAGCAGGTACATTACCAGATCCAGCATTACAGTGGGAGACTTCTACAACCTTGAACTTTGGTATGGACTTTACAATATTTAATGGTGCACTTTCGGGAACTGTTGAGTATTTTAAAAGACGAAGTGAAGATTTAATACAAGATATTACAGCAACACCATCACCAGGTGTACCAACAGTAAGAGCTAATGCGGGTACTATAGAGAACTCAGGATGGGAAGTTACTTTAAACAGTAACATTATCAACAAAAATGATTTTAGCTGGAGTGTAGGTGGTAATTTCTCAATATTGAAAAACGAGATTATCCGTGTATCTCCATTTTCAGATAATCAAGTTGCGGGTACTAAATACTGGGCACCAGGAAATTCATTATTTGAGTTTTACCTTAGAGAGTGGGCCGGTGTTAACCCAGCCAATGGTGATGCCATGTGGTACCAATATTTTGATGATGCAAATGGTGACGGTGTCTTTAATACAGGCGACACTAACATAACTAGTTTGTCTCAATATAGATCTGATAACCCTAATGCACAAATCGTAAGAACGGTGACTAACCAGTATGATGATGCGACACGTGTTGAGACTGGAAAAGAATCTTTACCAGATATCCAAGGTGGATTTAACACTAATATCAGATATAAGCAATTTGATTTAAGTGCTTTGTTCAACTTTAGTTTAGGAGCGTATCTATTAGATACAGACTACTCAGGGTTGGTGAATAACTTTGATGCAATTGGAGCATCTGCACACCCAGATAACTTTAAGGCATGGTCACAACCAGGGGATATTACTGATTTCCCTAGATTGACAAATGCGAATAACAATTTCAATTCAAGATCTACAAGATGGTTGTTTAAAAACGACTATGTACGTCTTAGAAGTTTAACACTAGGTTATAACCTTTCTCAAGATGCATTAAAAGACATAGGATTGAGTTCGGTAAGATTTTATTTCCAGGGGGATAACTTAATCACTTGGCAATCGCACGGTGGTATCGACCCAGAGCAAGCTTTTAACGGACTTACGGCTAACAGATCTCCGTTACAGAGAACCTTCACTTTTGGAACATTGATTGAATTTTAAAATAAAAATGGATATGAAAAATAGATTTAAATTAATTCGACCTTTAGCGTTTTTCTTTGCGCTATGTATGGTTGTGTCCTGTAACGAGGATTTTGTTGAAGAGCCTGTAGATACTACAGGTGTAACGGATCAGTTGATATTTTCAACTAGAGCTAATGCCCAAACCTTTGTCAATGGTATATTGGCAAATTATAAGGGGCAGTATAGAACAGTAGATGTAGGTGGAATTTATGCTATGTATTTTGCAAGAGCGGTAAAGGGTAATGATATTATCCAGGATTTTAGTTGGTATACCTTTGATTACGGTCATGAGAACAGAGAGCCTAACTTTAGAAGAACCAATTTCACTTGGGATTTCAACTATGAGAACGTCAATTTTGCAAACACTTTAATTGCTGGTGTTAACAATAGTAGCGGATTGACTTCTGATGAAAAGCGAGAGTTTGTTGCCAAGGGTAAGTTTTTTAGAGGTTTACACTTGTTTGAGTTAGCCTTAGAATTTGGACCTAACCTTAACAATGACCCAAGTTTAGAACGTATACCGATTTATACTTCACCGACATCATTAGAAACGGTTGGTGGTAACCCACCAGTAGCAATGAGTGAGGTATATGCACAGGTTATTCAGGATTTGGAAGATGCTGTAGCAGATTTACCAGATTCTAGAATAGGGAAGAGCTTTTTAAACAAAGCAGTAGCTCAGGCGGTATTAACCCGAGTATATGCAGTTACGCAAAATAACTGGCAGCGAGTATCTGATTTGGCAAGTGCAGCCTATGGTGGTAATGCATCACAAGCCGTACAGTCTACTAACTGGGGCAATGGCTTTGGTGACATGCAAGATCAGGAATGGTTATGGGGCTTGTTCCAAAATGGATCAGATGAGACCAACTTTTTCTGGGGTCATGCAGCACCAATGATGGACCATTTAACTTTAAGTTATAATGCTACTTATTTCGATCCTGATTTTGTGGACGAATTTTCTGCTACGGACTCTAGAAATACATTTATAGATGTATACGGTGTTTCGGCAACGACTCCATGGAGAGAATACGTGTCTACTAAATATGCGTTTACATTCAGTTCTGATATTCCGCTAATAAGAAAATCAGAGATGGTATTATTCGATGCAGAAGCACAGTACCACTTGGGTAATTTGCCAGCAGCGAGAAACCTTTTGTTTGCACTACAATCGTCAAGAGATCCTAATGCTACAATGAGTAATAATTCTGGTCAGGCATTATTGAACGAGATCTTATTGGAGAGAAAGAAGGAATTTTACGGCGAGTTTGGACCACAATGGTTTGATGCAAAACGTTATAACCTTCCTATAAATAGAAACGATATCCATAGAATTTCTATTGATATACCTGCGAATAGTAACCTTTTCTTCTTAAAGATTCCAGAAGATGAGATTGACTTAAATGAGAACTATACAGGATTTGATAACATTTAAAAAAAAAGAATATTATGAAAAAAATTTTATTAGGTGCCTTAGTTCTTTCAATGGCTATATTCACATCTTGTGATAGTGATATTGAGGCAGACGTTCCAAGCGTATCGGATTATAACTTTATAAGTTTTGAGGACGACAATGTGGTTTTCGAATTGAACCAGGATGGTTCTTCGACTCAGACTATTACAGTCTATAATTCAAGAAGATCATCATCAGCGAGAACTTATAATTTACAGGTTTTACCTGCAGGTTTCAGTGATGATTACGGCACAGACATAAGTGCAGATGCCTATAGTGTGCCAGCTTCTGTAACTATTCCAGCAAATGAGCGATCAGCTCAATTTGATGTAACTATTACAGACAATGGTGTAGCAAGTGGTCAACGATTGGCTATCGCATTTTCTAATGATACAACAGCTGAGAGCCCACACCCAATGAATTTGAACATTGTAATTGTGTGCCCTGTGAACGAGCTGATTCTGGATATCAACTTTGATAACTTTGCAGAGGAGACCAGTTGGGAGCTTTATGACCTAACCAGTGGGACAGTTCTTATAGCATCTGGTGATGGTTACGATGATTTAGATGGTGGATCAATTCAGGAACGTATATGTTTAGAGGATGGTGATTATGGATTTGTTATCTATGATGTATATTCCGATGGTATATGCTGTGCTTACGGACAGGGAAGTTATACTTTAACACTTAACGGTGAAGTTATTAAGGAAGGTGGTTCCTTTGGTGCCAATGAGGTTACGCTCTTTACACCTTAAGCTTATATATATTTACTTTTAAAGTTTTAAGAACGCTACAAACTTAGTTTGTAGCGTTTTTTTATGAGATAGATTTTTCGTTTCCTTTTAATGATGAATTACAATATACTGTAGTAAGTACCTTAGCTTATATATTATTTAGATTAATATAATTTTTAAAATTTACAGCAGATATTATTATATTCGCAATGTAGTTATACCTAATCATCTTATTGAAAGATAATATTCAATAGATGCAAAATGGTGATATTATATAGATTAAGATGAAGTTAGGTTATTATACAGTCGTTTCTAAATTGAGCGCACTTTACGTTATAGTTTATGAATTCGTTTAAAATATCAGTATATTGCATAAAAAATAAAAATAGAAAGAAAAATGAAAAATTATTTACTCGTATTAGTAGTACTACTAACATTTAGCTATTCTTCATATTCTCAGAATTCTGATGGTATTAAACTATCTGATGCAAATAAGGAATTATTAGAAGAACTTAGAGTACAAGAACAAGAAAGATTATCTAGAGTTCAAAACTTTTTGAACCAAAACCCTAATTTTAAAGCCACGATAAAAGAAGGAGCTAGTATCACTCATATTTATGACATATTTGATGGTAAACCAGTATATAAATCTACAGATAACAGATTAGCTGCACAGGCGACAAAAACAGCAGAACTATGGACTGGGGGTAGCTTAGGATTAGATTTAGATGGTGCAGGTATGACAATTGGAGTATGGGATGGAGGGCCAGCATTTAGTAGCCATGTTGAGTTTGAAAATGCTGCAGGAACAGAATCGCGTGTACAAATAATTGATAATACAGTTGTCGATGGTGATGTAGGTTTTAGTTCTCATGGTACTCATGTAACAGGAACGATATCTGCAAGAGGTGCTAATTCTAGTGCACGAGGTATGGCCATTAATGTAAATGTTAAATCTTATAATTGGAGTAATGATGAGGCTGAAATAGTAAGTGCAATTAATGCTGTAACCAATCCAATTATAGTTTCTAACCATTCGTACGGTATCCCAATTAATCAAAATGGAGGTACTCAATTAGATGCAGCATTTATAGGTACTTATACACAAGATGCCAGAGATGTAGATAATATAGCGAGAAACAATCCAAAATATCTTTTAGTTGCTTCAGCAGGGAATAGCGGTATTACAAGCTATCCAGGGGGGAAATACCCTGGTTTTGATAAGTTAACTACTGATAAGAATGCTAAAAATAGTTTGGTAATTGCTAATGCTAATCCAACTGTTGCAGAACAACCTATTTTTAGCGGTAATTTTGAACTTACTAACTTAGTAATTAACCAGGGGAGTAGTCAAGGGCCTACAGATGACCTAAGAATAAAACCAGACATAGCTGCAGACGGCACTAATCTATTTTCTCCTACACCAAATGGTACATATTCCACTTTCTCTGGTACATCTATGTCCTCACCTAACACTGCAGGTACACTTGTCTTGTTACAGCAATACTATAATCAGCTAAATGGTGATTTCATGAACTCATCAACTTTGAAAGGTTTGGTTTGCCACACAGCAATTGACGATAATAACGCTGGTCCAGATCCTGTATTTGGTTGGGGGTTTTTAAATGCTAGAGCATCAGTTCAAACAATCGCAGGTGCGCTTAGTGGTGATGCCTTAGTCGATGAATTAACCTTAGATAACAACGGAACTTATACCTTTACGTTTACTGCACAAGCTGGTGAGAAATTGTCAGCTACATTATGCTGGACAGACATGCCAGGTTCAGTATCTAGCACGACCAATGATCCTACACCAAAATTGGTAAACGATTTAGATCTTAGAATTTCTGATGGCACTACTACATATTTACCATGGAAGTTAGATTTCTCTGGAGCTAGTGGATTTTCTAACTCCAAAGGTGATAATAGTGTAGATAATGTAGAGCGAATAGATATAGAAGTTCCTACATCTGGTATGTATACGCTAACGGTTACCCATAAGGGAACTTTGCAAGGTAATGTAGGTGGTCCTTTTGACCCACAAAGTCAGGATTTTTCATTAATTGTTACTGGTAACAACCTTGTACTTAGTGTTGATGAAAATGATTTAGCACGAAATCTATCAGTATATCCTAATCCTTCTAACGGAGAATTTACAATTAGCTTTCAATCTAATTTAAATAGTAACAATAATAATGTTAAAGTAGATGTCTATGATGTGCAAGGTAGATTAGTTTATGATAACACCTTTACAAATTCGTCTTCAGTATTTAAAGAGACAATTGCTCTTAATAATGCAAAGCCAGGTATATACATGGTTAATATTTCAGAAGGAAATAGAACAACAACTCATAAACTTATTATTAAGTAAGATTTAATTAATATATTAAAAAAGACCAACATTTTTTGTTGGTCTTTTTTATGTTAAGTAATTTGTAATTCTTCACTTAAAAACAATAATTTATAGTTTACTTTGTTGTACTTTATTATTAGTCAAATGCGGTTTAAGTTTTTTATCATAATTATCTTCTGTTTATTTTCCTCGGAGCTTACTTCACAAGTAAACCCTAGAAAAGTAGCAAAACCTAATAATGGTAAATCACCTAGTAGAGACTCCTTATCCATTAAACGTACTAAGGAAGTTAAAAAAGAAGCATCAATTGATATGTATCTCCTGTTTAATACCGAGGCAGATACTACAGTTGTTGATACCACATTATCTATTAAAAAAGACTATAAATTTAATTACCTTCAAGATGATAATTTTGGGTTAATGCCTTTTTCTAATATAGGACAAACCTATAATACGCTTAGTTTTAATACCGCTAATAATGAGACAAATCCAGTCTTTGGTTCTAGAGCAAGACATTTTAATTATATTGAGAAGAATAATACACTATACTATGAAGTACCTACTCCTTGGACAAGATTGACATATAAGACAGCATTTGAACAAGGTCAAATGTTAGATGCCTTTTTTACAGTAAACTTATCTAGGCAATTTAATTTTTCGATAGCATATAAGGGATTGAGATCATTAGGTAAGTATCAAAATAGTTTAACAAGTACAGGGAATTTTAGATTTACATCAAATTATAAAACCAAAAACAATAGATATAAAGTTAGAGGGCATATTGTAATGCAAGACTTACTCAATGAAGAGAATGGAGGGTTGTTGGATGAAGATATTGAAAATTTCACATCGGGTAATGAGGAGTTTATTGATAGATCTGTTTTTGATATGAATTTTCAAAATGCAGAAAACATTCTCGTAGGCAAACGATTTTTTATCAATCATTCTTATGATATTATAAAGAAAAAAGATTCATTAAATAAAAACAGTCTTACGATTATAAATGAAACTATTTTCGAAGATAAATACTATCAATACCGACAAAACTCTCCTTCAGTTGATTATTTTGGTAACGCTTTCACTAGTAGTATAAATGATAAAGTTACGTTAGAGGATTTTAGATCTAGCTTCAGTTTAGCGTATAGTAATAATGTCTTAGGTAATTTAAAATTCGGAATTGATTATACCAACATTAACTATGGCTATAATAGTGTTGTACTATTTCCTACAGAAATAATCCCAAACAGAATTAAAACAAGTTTTTTTGGAGCCCAGGCTTCGTATAGTAAAACCATAAACTCTATAAATATAAATGGTAAAGCCAGTTTAAATCTTTCCGATGAGTTCGTTGGTAGCTATATAGATACTAACCTTGGTTTTAAACTAAATGATGATATACATATAGATGGAGGGCTTTTTATAAGTTCTAGACTACCTAATTATAATTTTCTCTTATATCAAAGTGATTATATAGACTATAACTGGTATAATTTTGAAGATTTTAGAAACGTTAATACACAACAGATAAGATTTAATGTTTCGTCAGATAAATTTTTTGATGCATCATTAGACATATCCAATATAGAAAATTACACCTACTTTGGTATAAGCTCAGATGCAACTAGAGATAATATAGTTAAGCCATTACAGTATAGCAATTCTTTACAATACCTAAGGGTAAAAGCCCAAAAAGAATTTCGTGTAGGACATTTTGCATTAGACAATACAATAATGTATCAAAACGTAATTAGTGACGAAGATGTTTTAAATGTACCAACTATTATAACTCGCAATACACTTTATTATTCCAATCAGATTTTTAAAAAAGCGATGACATTACAAACAGGGGTAACCTTCAATTATTTTACTAAATATAACATGAATGGTTATGATCCCTTACTGGCAGAATTTTATACTCAAAATGAAACCGAATTAGGTGGTTTTCCAAGATTAGACTTCTTCATCAACGCCAAGGTTAGGCAAACTCGTATATTCCTTAAAGCAGAACACTTTAATTCGTCCTTTACTGGGTATGATTATTTTTCAGCACCCAACCATCCTTACAGAGATTTCACCATCCGTTTCGGTTTAGTTTGGGATTTCTTTTTATAAGATTATTTGAGCGTTCCGCTTTTGCTTTTATATAGCAAAAACGTCGGGCCATACACTATATCTTTTTTGTTCCAAGCCATTTATCATTCTTTTTTTTAATTAAATCAAAATATTCATAACAGCAGAATAATTTATGTTAGTACAAAAAAGGATGTCGTTACTATCCCTAACGCAAGTGTTAGTCAATAGAGCTAAGTCTTTAACTCCTTAATATATAGTGAAATAAAAATAAAGTACAAATAAAATGCAAAAAGGTATTGCGATAATAAAAAGGTATTATATATTTGCGCCCGCTAA
>NZ_CANMJY010000005.1 GCF_947498345.1 uncultured Winogradskyella sp. | reverse complement strand
CTGGATTATCCTATGATCCCAATTATGTATCAAAATAAACTAAAATTCTCTTGCATTTTAGCTTAGTTCATTGTTGTGCACAGTTTCTATTTAATAATATTATTTTTATGCAGCATTGCAACTAATTCAACAGTATTTTTAACATCCATTTTTTCAATAAGATTTCGTACGTGTGCCTCCACTGTTTTTGGAGAAATAAATAATTGCTCAGAGACTTCTCTTTGCGTTAATCCTTTTGCAATTAAATTAATCACCTCTAATTCCCTATTAGTAAGTCTTATTGCTAATGATGATGAAGATTGACTAATCCCTTCTTTGAAGATTACCTCTCTTTTTAATAGTTCTACATCTTGTTTCAAGTCAAGCATTTCTTTATCAAACTCTGTTAAATTTTGCTTTTTACTTGGCTTTAAATCAATGAATGTAGGTAATACAGATTTTAATGGTGAATTTAAAGTTTCACTAATTGCATTTGATATTTTTATTTTTAGTAATTCCCCCCAATTATGCACATTTTTGTCATAAACTATAATTCTTAGACCACGAAGGTCAAACGGAACATCTTCCATTGATTGAGTTATAAGGATTGCTGGTTTAGCAATGGCGTGTGCTAATCCAAGTTCATAGAATACATTTGGGTTTTTACCTGTTAAGTCAGCTAATATAATTTCTGCCTCTTGAGTAAAACGCCAAATATCATTTATTATAGAACCTGGAGTATATAAATTGTCAGCCCTTACAGGTTTTAAATCAGAATCCGCAATAGCTGGGATATATATGTCCGAATAATAGTTATCAAACCACCCACCGAAGGGCATTATAACAAAACAAATTTTTTCTTTCATAAGTTTATTTATAGGCAAATAATTTTAGGCTTTCTAAAATTGTGCACAACGTGTTCGTGTATGGTTAGTTGCGTTGGCTAGAACTAAATTAGTAAAAGAAAACGAACCAGAGGAAAATCCGTAGGATTTTCCGAGTACACACAGAATAAGCTATTAACTATACACGTTGTTATGTACCGTTTTGAACTCCCTTTAATTTCCATCTTGTTGAAACATCTTTTTTAATTGAATCTAAATTTGGCATTAACGAAGTAAAAGAAATATTTGACAATGTTAACAATCTAAATAGCTCCAATGCTTCGGAATGCGGAAGAGTTATTTTTCGAACATTATTTTCAAATGCAGCATCCTTTTCAAAGACATCTTTTTCTAAATCTGGCCATTTACCGGTTGTAGAGAAAAAACTATTAGCTCCTTTAATACCAATGAATAGTCCTTCTTGTGCATTTAGGTAATTTATTTCGCTTCTTGGTACTTCAAATATTTCTGTAGACATTGAATGACTATGGTTTAACGGGATATTACATTTATCAATAGATTCCCTAGTTACAGCCCAAACACAGAGAGATTCTTCGTTTTTATCAAAACTGTTTATTTCAGAACAGGCAAAAAATGCAGCTGCTAATGGATTTGATGTCCAATCTAATAATCTCGTTGGCATTCCATGGTGTTGAGCAATAGCTTGAACTATTGACATGCCATCATATCGTGAAGGAAACGGTAACTCGCTTAAATCCGTTGGTAGAATATTTTTGAATCTTTCAGCGCCTGGTATTTTGAAGCCATGTTGGTCCGCAACATAACAGAACTCTTCAAGAATTTTACGTTCAGCATAGATATACGCATGATTCCTAATACAGAATTCATGTGAAAACCAATCAATTATTGAGTTTTTATAAACTCCATTTTTAACATCTTCACTCCATTTTTTTTGTGTGAAAGGCATTGCATAATCAGAGTATCCTTTTATTTGATCATTTATAACTGTTCTATGTGCTATTGGCTTAAGTTCCCAATCTAATTTGGCATGACCTCGAAATACCCAGTTTTTGTTCCATTCACTTTCTGGTGTCCAATGTGATTGATATAACTGTATGTAATCAATGAAATTTCTTGCGCTTTTAATGTTTATCTCTTCTATCATTTATGGTACATAACGTGTTTGTGTATGGTTAGTTGCGTGGTTAAGCAACTAAGTTAGCAAACAAATCACAGATAGAAAATTCCAGCGGAATTTTCGTAAGTAGGCGAGAAGCAAGCAATTAATTATACACGGTGTTGGCAATAGTTTTTATTATTTCTTCTTTAGTTCCAAAAGTATGTTGATTTTGAATTATTTCGTTTTCAATTTCTTCCTTGTACTTTTCGGTTCCACGAATTGTAGCTCTTAAAGAACCAACCATTGAACTATTCATATCTTTTTCAGCTTCTTTCAATTGGTCTTTTAGGGTTTCCAATTCTAAATCCGATTTAGATAAGTAGTAATTCCCGTAATAAAACAGTTTTTTGTTTTTATTGAATTGGTCAAGTAAATTTGAAAGACAAGGTGCAAAACCTCCATTTCTTAAATCGAAAATTACAGGCTTATCACTAGGTAAAGAATCTAAAAACGTTATTAATTCAGGATTGTCAGATTCGCAACCTGTAATTCTTCCCCAAACTCTATATTCAAGTGGCTCTGAATTCGTGAGTTTTATTTGCAATCCGAAATCAAAATAATCTTGAATTCTTTCTGTGATATATAAACCTTTATAATCGTTTATTGCCTTAGTTGTAAGTCGAAAAAATGCATCTAAAGCTTCATAATCTACTGTAGATTTATCTTTTCTGTTCGGACTTACTGAAGTTAATGAAATAGTGTCATTCCGATTGTCAATTAGATTAAACTTAAAACCGATTCCGTCTAATACATCTCGCTGATGCACAATAGAACTATCAAGGCCAATTGCATAAATTTCGTCAAGAAATATTGTCAAATCCTCATCATTGATTTTATACTTCTTATTGATTAAATTCTTTGAACCTTGAATATATCCATCTGTTTTATAGAACCTACTATTTTGATATAGTACATTTTCATTTAAATCTATTGAATAAGTAATTGGCGATAGAAATGCTGGATAAAATTCATATTCAATTTTTTCAATACTCCTTTCCGATTTACAAGAAAGTATTGATAATAAAAATATGAATATTAGTAGTCTGTTCAATGCTTGGTTTAAATTATTGCCAACGGTCTAGTGTATGATTTCGTTGCGTGTTTAAGCACTAAAATAGCAAATAAATCACAGATAGAAAGTCCGTGAGGACTTTCGTAAGTAGGCTCTAACTAGCAATGAATTATACACATTGTTGGCTGTAGTTTTTATTAATATGTTCTTATTACTTCAGCATAATTCCTGCACCAATTAATTATTTCTCCATTTTCATTAAATTCAAGATGATAGCTAATCCATAAATATTCGTGTGTCTCGTGAATATTCACGAAAATTCGTTCTGTTCCATCAATCTCTTTATTTGGTGCTGTGATATGCAGTCTTGGATAACTTCCTTTTCCTCTTTTTTTTACTTTAAACTTCTTTTTATCAAGTTTAGAAAAGTCCAATTCAAATCTATCTGAATCAATGTTCATTTGGGATTCGACATAATCTTTTAGAGGCTCAAATTGCTCATTACTTCTCCATTTTATTCCCAAACAGCTTGGGTTATTGAAAACAAAATAGTCAGGTTGAAAATCAAGTGCGTATGGATAAACTTTTACTTTCTTTTTAGTTGGAAAGGAATCGATTAGTGTTGATTGATAAAAGTCAAACGCAATCTGTTCATAAAATGGAAATTCAGTTTGCGAAATTCCAATTCCGCAATTGAGTAAGAAAATCAGAAGTATTATTTTTTTCAAATCTCTCCGTTTAAAATTCAATACCAATTTAATTCAGTTAGTTTATGTAAAAAAGGTCTAATGAGTAAACACTAATTTTCGTTTAGTTAACGGACTTTTAAATTACAGCCAACGTGTTTGTGTATGATTTCGTTGCGTGTTTCAGCAACTAATTTAGCAAATACAAACCGAATAGAAAATCCGTGGGGATTTTCGTAAGTAGGCGAGTACTAGCAATGAATTATACACGGTGTTACCACACGTTTTTATTTTTTTAAGTTTTCGTAATATGTTTCATTCGGATTTAGATTGAAGAATTCAAATATTTCTCTTTTAGCACTTTTATTTTTTGGATTCCTCAAATCAGCTTCCAATTCATAATATTCAGATTCCCAATAAGGTTGATTAGAATTTATTTTGATACAATTCTCCAATGTCTCTTTGTGAAAATTTAAATTCGCTCCAATTGATTCAATTCTATATGGGTTTGACTTCAAAACCTTTTCCCAGCTTTTAGCGTTTTTATCTGGATTTTCAATTGCTAAATGCTTATTGTATTTCTTTGTTGTGGTTTCTTTATATATTAATCCATATTGCAAATACACAGTTCCAAAATCTCCAAAATGAATACTTTTAGAATAAGAAATTGGGAAATCATATTCTATTTCCGCCAAAGGTTGATTTCCAATTACCTCATAGTCTCCATAAAACAAAACATTATCCATAATATATTGAGCAGGAATAGATTTTTTAGTTTTCAGTTCCTCTAAATCGGTTTCTTTAATTGGGCTTATGAAATGGTAAACTTTAATGACAAGAGGTTGAGTCATAAGGTTCATTATTCCATAATTTTTATTTGCCTTAAACTTTGAATCCTTTCTTAAAGGTCTCAAATCGCAAATCAGTCGTCCAAATCCATAATTTCGTCTGTCAACTTTGAAGGCAAAGAAGTCACCTGCTTTTAGCTTTATCCTTTTTCTTTTTTTTGAAGAGAATTGTTTGATTGATTTCAGGTCTTCTGAAGTTGAGTTTTTTATAAAATCATTGAGCCAATTTTTTAAATCCGAAATATCTTTAAACTTTATATTCTCAAAATGAGTTGAGTAAAATGTGTTTTGAGTTGTGTGGTTTCCGATTGTTATTCCACTAATCCCAAAATCGAAATAAGTGCCTATTGGTGTTTTTGATTCTAATGTTGAAGAAGTCAGTTTCTTTGGTTTTCCTTTTTGAGTTTTTGGAAGTAGAAATTCTCTGTTTTCAGTTTTCTCATTATATTGAATTTCTGAATATTTTAATTCAGTTGAAATCACTTGTTTTCGGATAGTATTTTTATCAAAGTATAAAATTGAACTTGGTCGATAGGAATCTCCTTTAAGCGTGACTTTTTCCCAATTATTTGCAACTAATTCTAATCCTAAATATTTGCGCTGTTCATTGTTTAATTCAAAAGTCATATGGTTTTCTCAAATGTGTGGTAACGGACTTGTGTATGAAACGTAGCGTGCAAAAAGGCACTAACTTTTCGGATTAACACAGAGCCGAATTTTTATATTTTGTTTTTAATTTTTTGCTTTTTAAAAGCCAAATTAAAAATTTGGCGGACTTCGTAAAAATACACAAACCTTTAGATTAAACACTTATTAGCTATGTTTTATACACCGTGTTACCTGCTGGCTTTATTCATTTATAGATTCTAATTCCGTTTTCATTCGTTTTCCGCAATCAGTTAGTCTTTTCATAAGAGTAGAGTCAACTATAATTGAAACAACTTTGTTTTCTGCCATTTTTTTAAATTCATATTTATTCAAAGAATTGCTTTCGTAAATAGTATCAGAATATGTCATTTTGCTTGGGTCATATTCAACTTTATCAGGTGGATAATTTTTCTCATATTTTCCCCATTCTGCAAAATATTCTCGATATTTTATTTTTAATATTTCGTCTCCTTTCCAATATATTTTTTTGCTTGAAAATCCTAATTCCGCTCCATATTTCGAATCAATTAATTTTAATTCATCTTTGTAATAATATCCATCAAGTCCACCACCACAATAAGACATATTTGGATAAAACTTTTTAGTCAGAATTCCATTGTCAAAAAGCGAGTCAATTTCAGCTATTGTAAAATCGGTCAATTCCGTTTTCTGCTCTTGTTTAATTTCTTTTTTAAGGTCAGATTTTAATTCAACCGATTCTTTTCCTGTTTCGGTCCTACAGGAACTTAAAGTCAAAATCAGGAATATTATTTTTAAACTGTTCTTCATTTTTAGCTTGCAGGTAACTAGTTTATACTAGCCAAAATATAAAAAAGTTACTTTTTAGACGACTATAGCGCACTAAAATGGTAGTTTTTAATTTTTTAAGCATTTATTAGTATAAAAATAGTATTACTATATTTATACTAATAAGGTACAAAAACAGTAGTTTGGTAAGTTTAAAAAATAGAATTAATTCTTTATAATATCCTTGTACTCCTCAAAAAAAGCTTCGAAAAGTGTCATATTGGTATTAAAAAATACCATAACCTCTTGCCAGGTATTTTTGTTATGGATAGAGACCTTTTGTTCTAAGGGTAAGTATATACGAGAAATTTCCTTACCATTATCTAAATAATATTCTTCTTGATAAATAGCATCTGGTAAATACTCCGTATGTAAAATGTTTTTTAATGCGACTAGTTTTTCCCAGCAGTTAATACGATTTTCTAAATCGTCTTCCAAATCCAGAGCTATTAATGCCGATTTGGTGTTAAAATGAAATTTAAAAGCCAGACCTTTTATTTTGGTGTTGTACAGTAGCCATTTTCTTGGAAACGATTTCCCAAAGCTGATCCAGAATTCTTGACGTATTTTTCGGCTTTCTTCTTTAGAGAACATTTTAGATAAGGTAAGCAATTATAATCCCTAGACAAATAGCAACAAGCTTAGATAAATTAAACTTATGGCCTTCACCTGTCTCAAATAAAATAGTAGTAGATATATGTAAAAATATACCAATTACAACAGCATTTATTATATCTACATATTCTGTGGTTAAGGTAGTATTGTTAGAGGTAAATGTACCTAAGGGAGTCATTATTGCAAAAACGACTAGAAAACCAATTACTTGAGTTTTATTGTAATTAGATTGTAATAAAAATGCTGTAAGCAATGTTGCTATAGGAATTTTATGAATAAAAACTCCATATACCATATCATTGTGTTGGTGTATAGGAAATCCTTCTAAAAAGCTATGAATACAAAGACTTATAAAGAGTAGCCAGGGAAATTTTGTGTCTTCTTTGTGGATATGAACATGGCCATGCTCTGCACCTTTAGAGAAAAACTCTAATATAATCTGCAATAAAATACCACACATTATAAAGAGTCCTGTTTGTTTAGCTTCGAGATGCTCATAGACCTCTGGTAGTAAATCAAATAGTGTAAGAGCTAATAAAAATGCACCACTAAATGATAGTAGTAATTTAGTGTAAGTAGATTGGTGTCTTTTGGTTAAAAAGGCAATAACAACACCAATAATAATTGCATATATAGGAAATAGGTACTTATTCATTTAATTTACTTAAAAATCATGATAAGGCGTTCTGATGAATCGGAATGAAATTTGCGCAATTTGTAATCGCCAAAAACGTCTAATAAATACACTCCTGCTTTTTCAAAAAGTACTATAAAGTCATCTAAAGTAAAGGCCTTAACACGTTCTTGAAATTCGTAATGTTGACCATCAGCTTCGAAACTAATATCTTTAACAATGTAGTTGTCTTTTACACTTCGTTTTTGGTGAAAGCTAATACCTTCAACTGTCTTCGTATTTTCAGCAACTAAGTTTTCAATAACATAATTAACATTCATAAAATCAATAACTCCAAAACCAAATTCGTTCAATTCGGCTTTAATAGCTTTAATAGTGCGTAGGTTACATTCTTCATCTTCAAAATAACCAAAACTTGTAAAGAGATTAAAAACGGCATCAAAGGTTTCGGGATAAGGTTTGGTCATGTCATGTACATCAAATTTCAAAGTGTCATTTGCATACTGATTGGCATATTTAATACTTTGCTCAGACAAGTCAACACCTGTTACATTATAACCAATTCTATTCAGGTAAACAGAGTGTCTTCCTTTACCACAGGCTAAATCTAAGATTTTACCACCTTCTGGGATATTGAGGTAACTGGTAAGATTATCCATAAAGATCTGAGCCTCTGAATAATCTCTGTCTTTGTATAAAATATGATAGTATGGTGTGTCAAACCACGAAGCGTACCATTGTTTTGTTGGTTTTGTCATAATGATAAATGTCCTGCAAAAATAGTGTAAATTTGCAATCTCTCAGACGTAATGTATGGACAATAATTTCAAGATGGTTGCCAAAACTTTATTTGGCTTCGAAGACATATTAGCAAAAGAATTGACACAACTTGGTGCCATGGAGGTGCAAAAAGGTGTGCGCAATGTAAGTTTTGTTGGTGATAAGGGTTTTATGTACAAAGCCAATATGGGACTTAGAACAGCTATTAAAATTCTTAAGCCTATTAAATCGTTTAGAGTTGTAAGGGAAGATGATCTTTATAAAAATGTAAAATACATCAAGTGGGAGAACTATTTAAAGCCTACAGGATCTTTAGCTGTAGATGCTACAGTACATCATAGTGTGTTTACACATTCGCAATACACGGCTTTAAAAACCAAAGATGCTATTGTAGATCGTTTTAGAGAGAATGGAGGTACACGACCAAATGTAGATCTACGGTTTCCGGATTTAAAGATTAATGTACATATAGACCGCCAGCGTTGTACGATATCTTTAGATACGTCTGGTGAGTCTTTGCATAGGAGAGGTTATAAAACGGCGACCAATATTGCACCAATAAACGAAGTGCTAGCTGCTGGGTTAATTATGATGAGCGGTTGGGACGGCCAAACGGATTTTATGGATCCTATGTGTGGCAGTGGAACCATATTAGTAGAAGCCGCTATGATTGCATGTAACATTCCACCAAACTTAATGCGTAAAGAGTTTGCTTTTGAGCGTTGGGAAGATTGGGATGTGGATTTGTTTGAAAAAATTGAAGAGTCTTTATTGAAAAAAACCAGAGACTTTCATCATAAAATTGTTGGCTATGACAAATCACCTTCTGCAGTTAGAAAAGCTAAAGAGAATATTAAGAATGCGCATTTAGATGAGTTTGTTCATATACAACACGAAGACTTTTTTAAAACTCAAAAGGCAGGAGACGATAAGCTACATATGGTTTTTAATCCGCCTTACGGCGAACGTTTAGAGAACTTAAATGTCGAAGAATTTTATGGAAATATTGGAACGACGCTTAAGCATGGTTACTCTAATACTGATGCATGGTTAATTACCTCTAACCTCGAAGCTTTAAAGTTTATTGGATTACGACCTTCTCGAAAAATAAAAGTATTTAATGCCAAACTAGAGTCGCGCTTAGTGAAATACGAAATGTATTCTGGTAGCCGAAAGGCAAAAAAGCAAAAGGACTAAATTTCTTTTTTAGCATCAGGATGTCTTCCTACCTGAGTTTTAGGGTAGGTTGCAAACAAATCTTTAACTAAAGTGTTGATATACGGTTTTAGTTTCTTTTTAGATTTGCTTAAATCACAAACTATTGAAGCATGCCATAATACTTTACTTGTTTTAAAATCGGCTACATAAACGATTAAGGATTCTTGCTCGTAAGTTTCTTCGTGTAATTTGCAATTTTCCCAGTATTCTAATTCTTTAGAATGTTCACAGTTTTTAAACTGTACAGTTTCTTCGCGTATAAGTATTCTAAAGCCAGCTTGCAATTGTGGTTCAAAAACATTGGTACGATGTGCTTTGTTTTCCATCTCTATAGCTACAGCGTCTGCTATGAGCTGTCTTGTGGTTTCATTATCTATTCTTGGATTATCGAGATGCTGAACAGAGAAATCTTCTATACAAAGTACATAAGTGTCGTATTGATTAAAATCAACATCTAAGTTATAGTCAAATATAACTTCACTTGTTGCTGCACAGTTAAATAGCAGTAGAAGCAAAAAACCAGAAATAAATGAATAAGCCTTCATAATACAATAATTTAGAATGTTCTTAAAGTTCTAAATTATGGTTAACAAATACTATGATAAATATCAAGTTTATGGAATAGGTTACGTTTTTTTCTTCCTAACTATCCAAATATCCTGAGGTACCCAATTTTTATTTGTGGACGTTTGAATAATATGCTCTAATACCTCTACATCCTTGAACAAGTATTCTAAAAATGGCTTGGGATGAAAAGCAGCAAACGTACGATGCCCTTCTTTTACTTGTCCTCTAACCACAAGTTTTCCCTGGTTATAAGTATCTATTTCTGCTTTAGATAGTTTTACCTTAAAGTTATCTCCATGCATAGATAACAATAAAATACCATTGGGTTTTAAGACACGATGTAATTCATTAAACCATTGATAATGCATTTGCTCCGAGAGGTGTGTAAAAATTGAAATACCATAAATGACATCCATTGAATTATTCTCATAGGGAAGATTTGCTTCGAGTTTATTTTTATTAAACTCAATATCTAATAGGTTTTTGGAGCACCAATCTATGGATTTTTGGTTGTAATCCGTGCCAAAAAATTTACAGCCACTGTTGATTACGTCTGGCATATGTCTTATGATTCTGCCTGGTCCACAACCCCAATCTAAAATATTGCTATGCTTTAGTTCAATATGTTTTTTAAAATGACTGGCCAACCATTTAGCCATTTTAAGTCCACCATTATAATATTTATCATAATTGATCTGAAAGGACTCGTACATTAGATAATCTGGTGGTAGCTTTACTTCGGGATGTTTTTTTTTGAAAGCAGAATTTACTGTTCTGTTTTTGATTTTTTGATAATAGAAACGCAGCCAGTCGATTAAATAGAATAATTTTAATTGACGTAATAGGTTAGTGACTTTGGCTTTGTTCATTATTAAGAAGAATGTTTTTTTGCTGTGATGCAGGCAAATATAATATAATGAAAAACTACTTTAATGCTTCTAATTGCGAATTATAATCATATTGTAAATCTTCGTGTAAAACACTAATCTTTTTTCTTAGAGCGATTATTTGACGTTCATACAAATTGCTAAGTGTTCGGTTTCTGTGTATTGATGGTTTAAGCTCATCTAAACGTCGGCAAAAATAAAGTAGGAGCTCTACTTCTGTAGTCTTTTTTAATGAGTAACGACTATAAATCCTTATCTGTTTCAGGATTTTTCTAATTGTCTTTTTCATATAGAAGTAACTGTCTGTATTAATCACTTCAAATAATTCGTCTAGAGTTGTTTTTACACTTGTTATGTAGCCATCTTCGTCATGCGATTCAAAAAGTAAATAGGTGAGAAGCGCTTTGTTTTCTTTTTTAAATCTCCCTAGCCTTAAGCATAGTTGTAGCAAATCTTCTTTTGGTAAATGCTGAAGCTCTTTTTTTATTGTTACTATTGATTCTATCTTCATAGTTTACAAATTTAAGGCTTTTAAAACTGTTTGCTTATAGGTTTGCCCAATCGGAATTATGTGAGCGTCTATAGTAATTTGATTGCCAGAAAGATGATTCATCTTATTAAGATTAACACTAAAAGATTTATGCGTGCGTAGAAAGTAATCTGGCAAATTAGTTATAAGTTTAGAAAATGTACTGTGTGTTATAATGGTTTTTGATTTGGTATGGACTTTTACATAGTCACCAAAGGCTTCGACATATTGAATATCGTTAAAAAACACTTTATGCAAAGCTTTGTTTTCTTTTAAAACAATGAATTCTCCTTCATTTTGAGGAAGATTACCAGTGTTTAGAACTTTATTAATCGCTACCAAAAAACGTTCGTATGCTATTGGCTTTAATAAGTAATCCGTTGCATTAACCTCAAACCCTTCTACAGCATATTGAGGATAAGCTGTTGTAAAAATTACTTGTGGAGCATTTTTAAGTGTTTTATAAAAATCTAAACCAGATTGTTTAGGCATATTAATATCTAAAAATAACAAGTCTATACCTTCATTAAGTTGTAAATATTTAAAAGCTTCAGTAGTGTTATTACAGGTGGCTTTTAAGTGAAGAATATCAGTTTCTTTTATAAAGTGTTGAAGAACTCTCTGGGAAGACAATTCATCGTCAATGATTAAGCATTTTATGGACTTTTTAAGCTTCATTGGTTATGTAGAGTGTTACCTGAAATATATCTTTATTAGCCTCGATTTTAAAATAATGCTGATTAGGATATATTAAATTTAAATTGTTTTTAAGATTTTCTAATCCAATACCAGAGTGTTTATCTTCAATGGCATTTTTAATATTTAAATTAGCATTAGAGATTTTAAATTCTAAGTTGTTACCATGCTGTGTTAATTTTAATTGTATTGGTATATGTGCTTCATTGGCAACAATACCATGCTTATAGCTATTTTCTAATAGCGGTAATAAAAGCATTGGGTATATTTTAAATTGCTCGTTTGTAATATCAATATCGAAATTTGTAATATTTGGTGTTTCGACACGATGGTTTTGAAAAGCAATATAATTTTTGATTAAAGTAATTTCTTCTTTTAGGGTAACCCATTCTGTATCTGAATCGTAAATAACATATCTTAAAATATCTGAAAGTTGTACAATGGCTTTTTTTATACCATCCTTTTTCTCTAATGCTAAAGCATAGACAACATTTAAAGAATTAAATAAAAAATGCGGATTTATTTGAGCTCTTAAGGTGGATAGTTGTGTTTCTATTTGTTGATTTTTAAGACGTAATAATTTGTTTTCATTAGTGTTAAAATAAAACCAATCCTCTGCTAATTTTAATAATGTAGTAGTTACTAAAAATATAGTAAAAACGAGGAACATATTTGATTTAGAAAGGTAGGATACGAAAAAGTAATCTGGAAAAAGAATATTTAACATGGGTTGTAATAACCAATTACTTAACAAAATAAAGACTAAAAGATTTGCAATAAAATATAGACTATATAAAATATACTTTTCTTGTTTTAAAAATTTTGGAATTAAGACATAGAAATTAAAGCTTACTGGTATAGCAAGAGCAATTAAAAAGATTATTGTATAAATATAATCTACAGTAATTGGTGCTTGGCCTTTAGAGAATATGAAGAGTAATATTACAAATGCCAAAAACCACAGCACACTATTAAATATAAGTGGTCTGTGGTAATTAGTTTTTTTTATCAGTGTGCTTATATTAAGGTTTTGCATTAGCTTTTGTTAAGTGTAATTTATCTGATGATTTCCATTTACGGTCTTTTTCATCATATTTTTTAAACAAATCAGCTTCAGTATACTGAGTTAAAAATGCATATAATTCATCTGAAGAAGCTGTGAGTAGCAAATCTTCCTGAAAACCAATTTTTTCATGCTTTAAACGTATTCTTTGGTCCTCAAATAAATCTTTAATCCGTTCTTCACTCAGCCATGAGAATGTTACATTCTTATTAGAATTTATATCTAGTTTAGTTACTGAATGTGTTTTTAAGAGGTGCTGTGCAGCTAAACTGTTAATTTCTTCATCTTCGATCTCTATAGGGATAAAATCTAAAAAATAGTGCTCGTTAATTTTAAAAGGCATAGCAATGAAACCTGCCTCCTTTTCCTTACTTAAATATTTGATGTAATAGCCTTCTTTATAAGTTTCTAAAAAAGTTAATTCTTCTTTAGATATTTCTAATCCTTCTTTTTTGTCTTCTTCAAACTTAGTTTTTATGGACTCAATTGACCATTCACCGTTCTTATGGTCTGTCCAGTTTCCTATCAATTTTTCATTAAAGCTTAAGCTATCTTTTGTGTAAAAAGGCTGAAGCGATTTAACAATACACGAGCTAAAGAATATAAAAGCTATAATTAGAATGATTCCTTTTGTTTTCATAATTTATTTGTTTTAAAAGTTATGACAAAACACTTTATTATCTATTGGTATTACAATTAATTTCGATAAACAAGGAGTAACTCATGCTGAACAATTTGACATTGAATAATATCCAAAAAAAGGCTTATCCAAATAAGTTTTTAGATTTGGCAATGTTTAATTTATAAAAACAGTTACCGTTTCAATATATCCATATAGATTAGTAGTGTTTTCTTATTGTTCGTTTAACTCTAAGTAGTCTGTAAATACCAATAAAAAGTATTATTGTAGAAATTATGATGAGGATAATTCCATAGGATTTTAAATCCGAAAAGAATTCGATTTTAAGTATGGTAACACCAGTCCCAAGAATTACTAAGAATGTTCTAAAATAGGCTAAAAATGTACGCTCATTAGCCAATTTAGTTCGTTCTATGGCTAACCAATCTCTTGTAATTAATGTTTTCTTTTCTTCATTAGTGTTTTGAGACATTAGCGGATCCCTTTTAAAAGATTAATGCTTACAGTAGCGAGTTCGTTATTTGGGAATTTTGCAAAATGATTGTCGTCGGGCTTTAAGCCCGCTTTATCTGCAGTTTTTCTAAACATATCAACTTCTAAAATATATTGATCACTATAACCATGTGTAGCATCATAAGCAGTTGCAGCTGTTTTGCCTAAATTTTTGGATGTGAGCTCAGGGCTAATGGTATGAAGTTCTATAATTAGCAATCCAAATTTTTCAACATAGGGTTTCCATTTGCTCAAGTGCTCAAAAAGAGAGGCTTCAACATTATTATTGCTTAAGCGATTTCCTTCATGAGCGTAAGCTCCAGTTGATTCACTTATAAAGCTATAATTATTTTTTGGAGCTTCCCATATACGATTGTGGTCTAAGAACGTACGCACATTTAGTAAGTCTTGCAATTCAATATTATAATCTTCTTTTAAGTCTGAAGCTAATAAATCTGGTCTGCCAATATCTCCCCAAATTACTTTGGCCCATATATCGGCTTTTATGAGGTTGGCTCGTGTTACTTTTAACGCAGCTTTGTTAAAGTCGGCACCAACCAGGAACAAGGGGTGGTCATCGAGTAGTTTGCCTCTTAGAGTCTGTTGTTCAATAACATTAAAAATATGCTCTATAAATGCACCATTACCACAGCCCATATCCAAAATGCCTTTAGGTTGTTCATCTATTGGTCTGTTGAATAAATCAATAACGACCTCATCAATAACCTTAAAGTAGGTTGCATGTGCACCACCACTTCCCCAAACATTCATTTCGCGATGAACATGTTTTTCAGTATCATTAGGAGATTTTGTTTTTAACACTAATGGATTTCCAAAAATGAGTTCATCTAATTGTAAAAATGTTGGAATATAGGATACCGTTACACCATATGCACTAGCGCGCTTTGCAAAGAATAAACCTTTATCAGTAAACTGATAGGTGTTTTTTTTCTTTTTGAACCAACTTAAGTACGCAAAGAAATCCAGTATTTTTTTAAAACTTTCAGGGTCTTTGTGATATTCCTCAGCCGTAAATGAAGCTTCCATAAAGTATTTATGAAACAATCCATTAACACCAAGTAGTACAATAATTGGTCCGGCAATAGCACCTTCTATGTGCTTATAAATTTGATACTGAATAGAGTCTTCATTTGAAATGTCTAAACCATAGTTAGTTTCAAATTTTTTAAAGATGCGGTCTAAAGCAATAAAAGCATCAAGACTAATCATCTTTTCATCAGCAAAGCGATCGGAATAGTTTAGAAGGTTCACAACATCTTCGTAAAGATGGACCAATTGAAAAGCCGTTTTAGAATTTGCGTTTGTGTTGTATGTAATAGCGTTAGTTTTATTGTCTAATTGTTGGTCGAGCCACCCTTGGGAGCTTAAAACGCGTAAGGCGACATTAAGATAACCTTCATTAGCATTAAAAGTATCGGATAGAACTTTTAATGATATAGATTCTTTTTCCAAGAGATAGTTTAATATCTCATTTTTATGAAGTGTATAGGCAGTAGTGGCTGTTGCGATGCCATCTAAATGTCTAAATATTATACTTCTAAGTTGTGACTTATCAGATTTAGTAAGCATAAATGATTGATTTATTTGTATCTAAATATAAAAAAACCATCATGAAAATGATGGCTTTTATGCTATATATTAACGATTAATCAAAACAGGTCTATTACTTTGTTTTTGTCATCTTGCTTAATTGTAACTAGTAACTTTCTAAAACCAAGACCGTTTACTTTATAGATTTTAGTACCTACTGACCAATATTCTTTGCGTTTAGCGTTTGGCATCATAGGAAATCCATAACTAAATTTAGAGCCATCTGGTTTTGGGCCAACAACATAGAATTGATTGCGGTTTTTTGAGTTGTTTTTTATTTTGAAATTTATAAAAACAGCATCAGAATTTTTAATATTGTCTTTTTCATCTAAAGAGCGTATTTGCCCACCTTTATCTTTTTTAATCTGTAATTTATTAGGTTTAGATAAATAATATAGTTTTCCGTCGTTTGATACATCAGCCCACAGTAAATCCTTTGCATTCACAGTTACGTTTCCCCAACTCCAAAGATTTACATATACGTTTTCTGCTTCAATTTTTGAAGCGTCTACAGTTGATAATTCACTGCCTATTCTAAGTTCCTTGGTTTTTCCTTCTATAAATATTTTGCCTATTGGTGCATTCACTCTGAGTTGATCATTATTGATATTTATTATTTTGGTAATATCATGCGTTCCGGATACGACACGTTTTATATTAGGAGCTCCAATATAAATTATGGCATCTTGGGATGGCGAAATCCATTCTTTTTGGTTAAGGTGTAATACGCCTTCAACAACTTCAGTATTTATTAAATCAAAAAGGTTACTATCTGTAGTAATGCTCATTTTTTCTTCAGACGCTTGGTCTATAGTTATTTTAGCATAGAAGTTTATTTTCACCTCTATAAGACCATCAATATTAAATTCTTTAGTATCAATATCTTTATTGCCCTTAATTTGTGCTATTCCTGTTAGTCCAACAAATAATAGTAAGAGTGTTATCTTTTTCATAGTTTTTATTTTCTCGTGATTTTAGCTTCTTCATTGTTAAATATAGATTCGTATATAATGGTTTCAGGTTTATACTCAAAGGCTATAACTCTATTATCTGAATCTTTTAATTCGTATTCTGAACCATTGTTAACAAATTTGAATTCTACCTGATTTATAGCAGTTTTTTGAGAAAAGGTTCCTTCATAAATTCCATCATTGTTGTCATCTGATAGAGGTGCGGTTTCAGTCCATGGGTTAGAAGTAAAACTACCTCTTATACCGACATTTTGTGGATTTTCAATAGCGTTCATATCAACTTTGAAAGTGACTGTTTTTACATGTGTTTCTTGCACACAGCTTATGCTCATTGTAAGTAAGCAAATGATTATTATAGTTTTAATGTTTTTCATAATATGGTAATTAGAGTTTAGTAAATTCATAGGTGTTTCTTACAAAGCGTTGGTTAGAGTTTTTGAACTGTACTTCTTTTGTAACTTTGTAAGTTGTATTATTAAATTTTCGAGTAATGTACATGGTTGCCTTTTTTCCATTATCCTTTCCTTCATAGCTAGTAACAAAAGTTCTTGTACCATTTTCAATAGTATTACTGATTACTTTTTCATTGCCATAATATGTGCCGTTTTTTTTGATTTTTACGGATGACTTATCGTTTTTATGAGGCTCATAAGTGTATTGTAAATTATACACAATCTTGTCTCCTTCAATTTTGATTTGTGTTGTGGCTTCAACACTTCTTAGCTCTCCAGATTGATAATCTTTATAGGTAAGTTTTCCTTCCCAACTGGTATTATTCAGAATTTCAAAATCCGATAATTTTAAAGTGTCTTGAGCATTTACAATTAATGAAAAAATGCAAAGGCATAATGATGTTAATAGAGTTTTCATGATATATATTAGTTTAATTTTTTACTGATTAAATAGTCAAGTCCAAAACGCCCCGAACCTAAGAATAGATTATAAATTGCTACCCATAAGAAACCCATTGCTGGTAACATTCCCCAAAGCCCTTGATTCCATTTTTGCATAAAAATGGCAGTTAGCATTGTGCACATAATTAGAAATGAAACAACTCTGGTTTTAAGACCTAGCATTAAGAATAAGCCACCTACAGCTTCGCTAAAAGCACCCATCCAAGCAAAGAATATTGGTGCGGCTGCAAAAATACCACCATAAGATGCTACGTCCTCTGGGAACCAAGCAGAAACTTCGAATAGGTTTAGATTTTGACTATCTGCTGTCCATGGCATTCCGAATTTATCAGCGCCGAACATAGTAGTTAACCAAAAGCCACAAAGTACTCTTGGAATAGCAAATATGGCATCAGTAAGCCAGCTTTTTTGTATTACTGGTGTTACTAAAACTTTTAAAATTGTTTTTAATCGTGTCATTACAAATTGGTTTTAATTGTTTGATGACACAAATTTCGGATAAGAGTATTCCGCTGACGACTTATAACGTACTAGAGCGTCTTAAATACGATTTGAGACGTCTTAATTAAGTTGAGTTTTTAAATATTCGGTAGGGGAGAGGTTAGTTAATTTTTTAAACACACGGTTAAAAGTCGCTTTGCTGTTAAAGCCACACTCTTGTGCAATTCCTAATAGAGAAAGTTGTTTATGCTTGTCTTCTTTAAGCATGTTTTTAAACGCTTCAACCCTATAACCGTTTACGAAATCATTGAAGTTCTTTTTAAAGGCTGTATTTACAATTTCAGAAAGTTGCCCGCGAGACATATTTGCCATTTTAGCTAAATCAGATAAATTCAACTCGGGATTAAGGTAGACCTTATCAACTTCCATTAAATTTTTAACTGTTGAAATATCGCTTTCAGAAATTGATTTTTGGTCTTCTTCAAAATCACTGGCATCTTCGGGTATGCCAATAGTTTTAGGCGAAAAGGTAAAATCTAACCGGTTAAGTTTAGTAGTGTCTGTGTAATAACCTTTAATACCTACAAAAAGTGTTACGAGTGCAGAAAGAAGGTTTAACCACCAGCGTTGTTCATAGTTTAAATCTGTGTAGAAGCTACCAATGATATCTTGAATTGTTCCGTATAAAAACAATACGCTAAATAGTATTAGGAAGGTTAATATCCAATTCAATTCCAACTTGTAGGTATTAGAGAAATACTGCTGAATCTTTTTTCTATAATTATAAAATAGCTGAAATGTGAATGCTAAAAATAATAGCATAAAAGGTGTTTCTATAAAAGCGGAAATACTCTGAACATAAGCTTCATCCAATTTGATTTTTAATATTCCGTTTTGAGTTTCGTGGAAACTAGGTTGAAGCGCATCATAGGTATAAATACTAAATCGATATATAACAAACAGAATGGCTGGTGAAAAAAACCACCAATACTTATTTTTAAACTTAAAATTGCTTTGAGTGATTGATTTTACATACAGATAAATTAATGGGGCTAAAGCATAAGCAATATTAATTAGGAAGTAATTAATCTTAGTTGTTCTAAATTCGTTATACCATCCCATAAACCCAACTGTATAGCAGATTTGCGCATAGCATGTAAGTAGTAAAATAAGCCCTAAAAATAGATCTGAAATATTACGCTTTTTATAATAGCGTAAAAGAAGTAATATCACAAAGATGAGTACTTGTAGTACTAGAATTAATAATGGTAAACTCCATTTATTAAAATCTGGGAACATGTAATTTAGGTTTAAAACCTAAATGTATAGGATTTATCGCAATTTAGGAAAATCAATAGGGCTCATTTCGTGCATAATATCGTAAACAGCTTCAAAAATATCTTCTATTGAAGGTTTTGAGAAGTAATCTCCATCTGATCCATATGCTGGTCTATGTGGTTTGGCTGCTAATGTTTTTGGTTGACTGTCTAAATACTGAAATGCATTTTGCTCATTTAGTATTTGGTCTAAGATGTAGGCAGACGCTCCTCCTTTTACATCTTCATCAATTACCATAACACGATTTGTCTTAGAGATACTTTTAACAATATCATGATTTAAGTCAAACGGTAATAAAGACTGTACGTCTATAATTTCAGCATTAATACCAACCTCTAGCAACTCCTTGGCGGCTTGTTCAACTAATCTTAATGTAGATCCATAGGATACTAAAGTAATGTCGTCACCTTCTTTTATCGTCTCAACAACACCAATCGGAGTTCTAAATGTACCAATATTACTTGGCATCTTTTCTTTGAGACGATAACCGTTTAGGCATTCAACGATTAATGCAGGTTCGTCACTTTCTAATAATGTATTGTAAAATCCTGCAGCTTTAGTCATGTTTCTAGGTACTAAAACATGAATACCTCTAATTAAATTTAAAATACCTCCCATTTGTGAACCAGAATGCCAAATACCTTCGAGTCTATGGCCTCGTGTCCTTACGATTAATGGCGCTTTTTGACGGCCTTTAGTTCTATATTGTACCGTAGCCAGATCATCACTCATAATCTGAAGCGCATAAAGGATGTAATCTAAGTACTGAATCTCTGCTATAGGTCTTAGACCACGCATAGCCATACCAATACCTTGCCCAAGAATTGTAGCTTCTCTGATACCTGTATCAGAAACTCTAAGCTCACCAAATTTTTCTTGTAAACCTTCTAATCCTTGATTAACATCACCAATATGGCCAGCATCTTCACCAAAGATAAGTGCTTCGGGATAGGTTTGGAAAATGGCTTCAAAGTTATCTCTTAATATGACACGACCATCAACTTCTTCAGCATTATCATTATAATTTGGTAAGACCTCAGTTTGATACTGTGCTTTATACTTTGACTCGCTGTATAAGTGCGAACTATATTTAGGTTGAATGGTATCAATGTAGGTGTTAATCCAGTTTTGCAATTCAATTTTTTCTGAGTTTTCTTCAGAAACTACATATCGCAGAGCTTTACGTGCAGCAGATAATAAATCTTTTCGTAACGGTTCGTTTATAGCATCCAGATCATTCTTTAGTTTGGTAATGAAAACACCATTAGAGCTAGACTTAGCTACCTTTTCTAGTATGATAACTATATTTTGTTTTTCAGATTTAATAGGGTTAATAAATGCAGACCATGCTGCTTTTTTACCATCTCTTACCGCTTTTTTAATATCCTTTTCTAAAGCCAGAAGTTCTTCGTCTGTTGCAATATTGTTTGTAATCATCCATTGGCGCATTTGGACATTACAATCGTATTCTGCTTCCCAGGCTAAGCGCTCTTCATTTTTATAACGTTCATGAGAACCTGATGTAGAGTGGCCTTGTGGTTGTGTTAACTCTTGTACATGAATCATCACAGGGACATGTTCTTTACGAGATATTTGTGACGCCCTCTGGTAGGTGTCAATAAGCTCTGGATAATTCCATCCGTTTACTCTAAAAATTTCGTAACCGTTTGTGTCTTCTTCGCGTTGAAAACCTTTAAGGATTTCTGAGATATTCTCTTTTGTGGTTTGGTGTCTGGCATGTACAGAAATACCATATTCATCATCCCAAATACTAATAACCATTGGTACTTGCAAAACACCAGCAGCGTTTATGGTTTCAAAAAATAAACCCTCACTTGTGCTGGCATTACCAATTGTTCCCCAGGCAATTTCATTTCCCTTATTAGAAAATTTTGTGGCGTCGATACCATCAACATTTCTATAGATTTTTGAAGCTTGTGCTAAACCTAGTAATCGTGGCATTTGCCCTGCAGTAGGCGAGATATCAGCGCTAGAATTTTTTTGCTCGGTTAGGTTTTTCCAATTGCCATTTTCATCTAAGCTATGCGTAGCAAAATGTCCTCCCATTTGACGACCCGCAGACATTGGTTCTTCCTTTAAATCGGTATTGGCATATAAGCCTGCAAAGAACTGCTCAATAGTTAGTTCTCCAATAGCCATCATAAAGGTTTGATCTCTATAATAACCCGATCTAAAATCACCATTTTCAAAAGCTTTTGCCCAGGCAATTTGTGGCACTTCTTTTCCGTCACCAAAAATCCCGAATTTTGCTTTACCAGTCAATACTTCTCGTCGCCCTAATAAACTACACTCACGACTTGTTACAGCTAATTTGTAGTCTTTAAGGACTTCGGCTTTAAAATCTTCGAATGTAATTTCGGTCTTAGAGTTAGAATTTGGCTTCATATTGAAAGAATTGTGTCTTGCGAAATTACTAAATCCTAGTATAATGTGCAACTGTAGAAAGTGTTATAGTTTTGAATTATTCGCAGTAAATGAGTTTAAAATCAATTAAAAATTTAATTAAAACTAAATTTTTAACTTTTTAATAAGAATCTTCTAATACCATTTACGTGTAAACAGACTAAGGAGTATTTGTGGATCTACAGTAATAATAAAGCGAATACGTTCTCCATAATTGGGTTGTGCAATTTCCCATCCTAAATTTGAATATACAGGGAAAAACAATTCGAAATAATCCTCGACGAGGTTAAGTCTTATGCCAGAATCGTAAACAAACTTCGCTGAGTCAAATTTATTTTTTACCAAACCTACATCTCCATAAGCTTGAACATACCTCCAGATTGAGGTGCTAAAATTAGCGGTAGTCATCCACTGGTTTGCAAAAGCTGTATCTAGCATGGATTTAAATCCTCCTTCAGCTATAATAATTTGTTGACTAAATAATCCAGCGGCTTCTGAGCGCCCCAAATAGTTGAGGTCGAATAAATAATCTGTAGGTCTGTCTAAAGCAAAACTAAAAAAGTCTGAATTTGGATCAGTATTATTGTTTAGAAATAAACCAGCAAAGAGTCTAAGATTAATGTTCCTGTTGCTTTTTGTTAGTTTTCTGAACTCGTAATTTATCGATAGCTTGCTAAATTGGTCAGCAATTTGAAAGTCAGTAATAAATCTGGAAAAATTTATAATACCAGGGTTAGAATGTGTGTACCTTAAATTAAAAACACCATAATCTGGTTCATCTACTTCTATAATGGCATCTTCACCAATATCTCTGTTTATACTTACATACCTTGCAGTGATATTATCTAATCGGTCTGCTCTAAAATCATCGTCATTTCTAAAGGTAAATGATAAAGATGGTCTTATTCTGGTAAAGAAAGCATCCTCAGCAAAAGATTCGTATCCTGCAGCAATGCCATATGTAATATCAAACAAGTTTTTATTTTCAATATTATGTGTGTAGAAAATAGATGTAGCACCTGTAAGTGCTTTAGATTTGGTAGCATACTGAGGGGAAAACCTATAGTTCAATCGCTTTCTTAATATCGTTTTATTGTAAATTTTTGCACCTAGCGTAAGCCCATCATATATATTATTGAACTCCGCTAAGGGCATAAAGAAAATTTGATTATAATCTGGATCCTCAATATCTTTAAATAATCTAAACTGTAATGGTTTGTTATTTAAGAAAGAGCCATTAACAGCTTTGTAATTATCACGTTGGTTAAACTCTGGTATCGTGTTATTATAGTCTAATACTAATTTATCAGTATCGTCTTTTGGTAAACTTATGGTTTTATAGTCTTTTATATTCTCTATCCATAGTTTATCAGTAACGGAATCATTTGAGAGTCTAAATAAAGAAACTGGCATGCTATTGTTGCGCTTATTCTTTATGGTAATTTTTAGAGAATCTTCTGTTGTTTCTATAGTCTTAATCTTAAAATCAATTTTCTTCCTACTATTTATATAGTCATCAAAAAACCAATTAATATTTTTCGAGGTTTTAGATTTAAGGAAAGTTTCAAAGTCTGTAATCTTTACAGGTTTAAGCTTATGAGCTTCTATAAAGGATTTAATAGTTTTTGATAAATCGATATCTTCGGTAAAATCATCTAAATAATTAAGACCTAATCCTGCTTTATATTTTCCGGCAATATTAGCGTTGAATTTAATTAATGAGTCTTTAGAAGTTGACAAAGGTTGATCTCTATTTTTTCGTGCAATTTCCATAGAGTACAGAAAATATTGAAAATTAAAATCTAGATCGGCAGCATGAAATGTTCTGATTCCCCATATATCTGCTAACTTACCTAACAGTTTTGTATCTGGATAATATTCCTCGACGTATTTCATTAAATAGTAAATCTGAAGCCCTTCATTTAACCAATGTTCTTTTCTGGGATTAAGCAACAGGACGTTATCTAAATACTTTTTTAAGGCTGTTTTAAGCAGTTTTAATTCATATTGAAACTGATCTGGAAAAGGTCTTAAAAAATCGGGTAATTGATTTAAACCATATAAAGGGTTTTTGTTATAGTCTATTCTTGATACTAATAAGCGTTTATGAGGGTACTCCCCTAAGTTTTCAGTTAAAAACCGTGCTATTTTGTCTGATAAAATAGCTCTATCTGCACCAGGAAGTCCTCTTTCGTTGATATTAGAAATTAATATTAAATCATCAGTTTGTATAAAACTAAAATTAGGAAATCTTTGTAATGATAAATAGGTATCAGTTCTATTATTACCTTTGAAAATAGTGGATTGAATATTAGAAACAGGATCCGTCTCTACACCAGCCAGGTCTAGTTCTGACATAGCCTGATAATTTATTGGGTGAGTTAAACGAATGGTAATGTCAGATTTTGGAACATACAAGTCATCTAAATTCTTATTGCTGTAATAATGCCATTTTCCATCGTAGACTGTTGGAGTGATATACCAGTATTTGAGCTCAAAATCCTTGTTTTTGGTGTAGCCATAATCTGTAAAAGTGGTATCTGGTAGAACCAAGATGTAATCTAAGCTAAGGTAGTAGGATTCACCTGGTTTTAAGGGGTTATTTAAAGTTACTTTAATAACGTCTGGATGTGCTTTTAAATAACTAAATTCTAATCTATCTCCATTATCGGTTATAGAAGTTGCTAATGTAAATCCACGTTGCTCGCTTTTTGCTAAATGAAACTTGGTGCTAAATTCTTCTTCGAAGCGTTTGGCTAGTGGAGTAGATTTGCTAGAGTAACTATTGTTCCAGTCGTTAAGATAAATTTCGTTTAAAGTAGTGTTTGATTCGTTTTTATATATAATAGTTTGTGATATAGAAATTGTTTTGGTTTCCACATCTACTACAGCATCAATATCAATTTTGTTTTGTCCAATAATAATTGACCAATTACTTAAACAAACTAATAGTATAATTGCGAATTTTTTCAATGTTGAATTACAAATTTTGTGGGTTTTAAATCGCTGTTTTCAAAGCTTAAAAAGTAGACACCATTTTCTAATCCAGAAACATCAAATTGTTGCTTTTGGTCTGAGTTAGTTTGTAGTGTTTTTATTTGTTTTCCTAAAGTATTATAAATGCTTATATATTCATTTTTTAGTTTATATGAATTAATATAAACAATTAATTTTGAATTATTTAAAGTTTTTTCTAAAGTGTAACACTTAACACTTTCGAATTCATTTATACTTAATAAGGTAGCATCAGTTTCTAGAGAGAGCGTTACAGGAAGGTGGTCACTAAAATTATGTAGAGCATCTCTTATTTGAAACGAAAACTCAGAGCCAGCTATAGCGCAATCCGAAGAATTTATAGCCCGATTATAACAAGAAGCTAAACCATTATTACCATACACTTGATACGAGTTTGGTACATAAGTAATGTTAGCTGTACTTAACATGTTTTCTGAGGTTAAAATAAAATCAAAACGGTCGTCAAAACCACCAGTTGAACCTCCCAGGCCATTTTGAGTTCTTGTAGATTGGGTAAACACATCTACAAAGCTTGAGTTGTTATTCCAATTACCAATTCTATTAGCCGGATCAACAAAAGTAATGTTATTAGTATTATTTATCAGTTCTTGAAATGCTAATTCAGATGATCTGTAGACGTTGAGATCTCCACCTAGCATTACGTTGGTGTTTTGCGGTAATGTATCGAGGTAATTTTCTAGTTCTAAAATCATATTAAAGCGCCGTTGCGCATTGACCTCTCCACTTGATGCTTTAAGGTGGCAAACTACAATATAAAGCTCTATTGGATTGATATCTTGGTCTATAGTATTTAATAGAAGTTTATAGATATTAAAATCTCTTAAATCTGTAGGGACAATAATTTCTTCTTCTAAAATAAACTTTGTACTGTCATAATACAGTAAGTTCTGCAAGTCATTTTGATTACCTGTAGTATCATCAGAGGTATTTGAGGCATAAGTTGCCATTTCAAAATTAGAATTTAAAGCCAATCGGGTAATATCAAGAACATTATTTGCACCATTAATATTATTGAGTTCGCAGACCAAAAACAAGTCGGGTTGATAGTTAAAAAGAATAAATCCTAAATCAGCCTGACGATTGGGCACAGCATTCTCTAGAGGGTAATTAAGGAGATTGTAAAACATCACCTTAAAAGTCTCTTGTGCGGAAACGTTTATATTTATAAACCATCCAATTATAAAAAAACCAAGTGCTTTCTTTTTCATAGCATTGAATATAGAAGCAGTTTTTAAAAATTAGGACTCAACCCATATTCTTTATAGAAATCGTTTAATATATCTATGACTTCATCAGCAGTGTCTACTAAATGAATTAAATCTAAATCCTTAGGGCTAATATTATTATTGGCCTCTAATAATGTTGTTTTTACCCAATCCATCAAGCCACCCCAAAATTGTTTACCAACTAAAATAATTGGGAAGGTTTCAATTTTATGGGTTTGTATTAATGTCATGGCTTCAAATAATTCATCAAGGGTACCAAAACCTCCTGGCATTACTACAAAGCCTTGTGAGTATTTTACAAACATAACCTTACGCACAAAGAAATAATCAAAATCTAAGCTCTTATCATTGTCTATGTATGGATTGTCGTGTTGCTCAAAGGGTAATTCTATATTTAAGCCTACTGAAGTTCCGCCTGCTATGTGTGCTCCTTTATTACCTGCCTCCATAATACCTGGGCCACCACCCGTAATAACACCGTAACCATGTTCTACAATTTTCTGAGCTACTTCTTCTGCAAGTTTATAATATTTATCCGCAGGCTTGGTACGCGCTGATCCAAATATAGAAACACAAGGACCAATTTTACTTAATTTTTCATAGCCATTAACAAATTCTCCCATGATTTTAAAAATCGCCCAAGAATCGTTAGTTTTTATTTCGTTCCAGCCTTTATGGTTACTCTCTTTTCTCATATATCAATATTTTCTTATCTAATTTGCAAACTCGCTAATATAATCCATTTCGTAGCACATTAGCAAGTAGAGTACAATATAGTATTAATTCAACTCCTTACTCAAAAACTTAGCTGTATGGCTTTTTTTGTCTTTTATAACCTGTTCTGGTATACCTTTAGCAACTATTTGTCCTCCGCCTTTTCCTCCTTCATAGCCAATATCTATAATATAGTCAACGGTTTTAATGACATCGAGATTGTGTTCGATAATTAAAACTGTATTGCCTTTGTCTACTAATTTATTAAGGACTTTCATTAAAACCCTAATATCTTCAAAATGCAAACCAGTTGTAGGTTCGTCTAAAATATAGAAGGTATTACCCGTATCTCGCTTGCTTAATTCTGATGCAAGTTTTATACGTTGTGCCTCACCACCAGATAATGTTGTGCTTTGTTGTCCAAGTGTAATGTAGCCTAAACCAACATCTTTAATGGTTTTTAGTTTTCTGTGAATTTTTGGGATATGCTCGAAGAAGCTTACTGCTTCTTCGATAGTCATGTTTAAGACATCACTAATCGATTTTCCTTTATATCTAATTTCTAAGGTTTCTCTATTAAAACGCTTACCCTGGCAAGTTTCACATTCTACATAAACATCTGGTAAAAAATTCATTTCAATAACACGTAAACCACCACCTTGACAGGTTTCGCAACGACCACCAGCGACATTAAAACTAAAGCGTCCTGGTTTGTATCCACGAATCATTGCTTCAGGAATCTGAGCAAATAGTTTTCGTATTTCATCGAATGTTTTGGTATATGTAGCTGGATTACTTCTTGGAGTTCTTCCGATAGGTGATTGGTTGATATCAATAACTTTATCGATATGCTCTAAGCCTTTAATGCTCTTATAAGGCATGGGTTTTTTTACACCATTAAAATAATGTGCGTTCATAATAGGATAGAGGGTCTCATTAACTAAAGTTGACTTTCCACTACCAGAAACACCAGTAACGCCAATCATTTTTCCTAAGGGGAATTCTACATCTACATTTTTTAAATTGTTACCTGTACAGCCTTTAAGTACAATTTTTTTGTTATTACCTTTTCTACGTTTTTTAGGAATTTCAATTTCTTTTTCTCCATTAAGGTATTTGGCTGTAAGTGTGTGATGCGATAATAGCTCCTTAGGTGTTCCTTCACTGATGATTTCCCCACCATGTTTACCTGCATAAGGTCCAATATCTATAACATGGTCTGCACGTTCTATCATATCCTTGTCGTGCTCTACTACAATGACTGAATTGCCAACATCTCTAAGTGAAGCCAATGAGTTTATGAGTTTTTCGTTATCACGTTGATGTAAACCAATACTAGGTTCGTCTAAAATATATAGTACACCAACCAGTTGTGAGCCAATTTGTGTTGCCAATCGTATACGTTGTGCTTCTCCACCAGAAAGTGATTTTGAACTCCGATTTAAGGATAGGTATGTTAAGCCTACATCTAATAAAAATTGTGTACGTGCTTTAATTTCCTTTATAATTTCTGCTGAAATTTTCTGTTGCTTTTTTGAAAGTCTACCTGTTAATTCGTTTAGCCATTCACCTAGTTCAACAATATCCATTTTTACCAGTTGTGAGATGTTTTTATCATCTACTTTAAAGTATAAAGATTCTTTTCGTAATCGAGATCCTTCACAAACAGGACATTCTACTTTATCCATATAAGCTTTTGCCCAACGTACTAATGAGGTAGAGTTAGATTTGTATTGGCTCTCAATAAAGTTAGCTACTCCTTCAAAATCGATATTATAATTTCGTTTTACTCCTAATAACTTGCTTTCTACTTCAAAGCTGTCTTTGCCACCATAAAGAATAACGTGTTTTGCTTCTTCAGGAATATTTTTCCATGCATCATTTAATGAAAACTCAAAACGCTGCGCTATAGTATGAAACTGGTTAAAAATCCAACTTTTCTTTTCTGGACCATGAGGAGCCAAAGCTCCATTTTTAATAGACAAACTTTCGTCTGGGACCAATTTCTTTTCATTTACTATGTACAGCTCACCGATACCGTTACAATTTTGGCAAGCACCTTTGGGTGAGTTAAACGAAAAGTTATTAGGCTCAGGGTTTGGATATGAAATACCAGAAGACGGACACATTAGGTTGCGACTAAAGTAACGCGGTTCGTTTGTGTCTTGATCAATGACCATAAGGACATCATCACCATGATACATAGCTGTATTAATGGACTCCATGAGACGTTTTTCGTTATCTTTAGAGTCATAAATTTTTAGTCGATCAATAACAATCTCTATATCATGCGTTTTATAACGATCGAGCTTCATACCTTTCTCTAGGTCAACCATCTCACCATCTGTACGCACTTTAACAAAACCTTGTTTAGCAATTTGCTCAAAGAGCTCTCGGTAGTGTCCTTTACGAGAACGCACTACAGGAGATAATATACTAATGCGTTTACCCTTATAAGATTCTAAAATTAAGTCTTTGATTTGTTCATCACTATAGCTCACCATTTTTTCGCCAGTCTCATAGCTATAGGCATCTGCTGCTCTGGCAAATAATAAACGTAAGAAATCGTAAATTTCTGTAATAGTACCAACAGTAGAACGCGGAGATTTGCTTGTGGTTTTTTGCTCAATGGCAATAACAGGGGAAAGTCCATCAATTTTATCTACATCTGGACGTTCGAGATTTCCTAAAAACTGACGTGCATAAGCCGAAAATGTTTCAATATAACGGCGTTGTCCTTCGGCATATATGGTATCGAAAGCCAACGATGATTTTCCACTGCCGGAAAGCCCAGTAATTACTACTAACTTTTCTCTTGGAATGGTTACATCTATATTTTTGAGGTTGTGAACACGTGCGCCTTTTACCTCTATGGAATCGTCTAATGTTGTCATAAATTGGCAAAAGTGCAAAGGTACAATTTTAGATGTTAAATTGATGTGAAGGTATAGACCATTTGTCATTACCAATTAGCAGGAGTATAAATTTAAAAAAGAAACCATACATACTAAATGCTATGATATTTTTTTGAGTGATTTCGATTTTGATAAAAATATATTTAGTAATGATCTTAAAACTTCATTACAAAGAAAATATTAACGTTTTATCTAATTTAAAACTTAATTCTAAGAATTTTAAATAACTTATATTTAATTCATTAAGTGCTGCTTCCTTAACAGCACTGAATTACATAATTCGTTGTTGACTGCACGAAACGTAAAATATATCCTCAACGGATATGGTATGTTTTAGTGCCTGCTATTAATTATTAACATAAATCAACGTATTATGCCATTAAAAATTTCCACCTGGAATATAAAACATGCCAAAGATTTAATTAAAGAAAACCCATCTCAAATAATTGATGATCGCAAAAAACGTGTGCAAGAAACTATTGAATCTATTGATGCGGATATTCTTCTTATTGTAGAAGGCCCTAAAGGGGAGGCCGAGATCATTAAATTTTGTGACCGTGTACTTAATAACCAATGGGTACCGGTTTTACTTAAAGGAGATAATAATCAAATAGGTGATCGCGATCGCGATTATGGCAATCATATGGGCGGGACACAGTGGTTATGGTTTTTGGTAAAACCCAACGTTTTATCTCAATGTCGTTTGCAAGAAGCAGATGTATGGAAGGCATTTGTTAATACAGATCGGTGGAAAGTTAATTATTGGGGGAAAGTATTACCTGATGATCATAAGCATTATCGGCACCCTCAAGTATTGATTTATACTTTAGATAATGGTCAAGAAATTGAATGCATTGGTGTGCACCTTAAATCTAAGATAAACCTCAAAGGAATTACAAAAGATGCCAACGGAAATCTTACGGGTAGTTATCTTGAAACAGCATTAAAGGCAAGGGTAAAACTTGCTACTGAAGCAAGAAACATTAGACATTATGTAGAGGCAAAGTTTAATCAATTAGAATCGCCTGGTATTATTATACTTGGTGATTGTAATGATGGACCAGGTCACGACTTTTTTGAAACACAATACTTATTCTTTGATCTAATACAAAACTTACAAGGTGATGTAATGCTGGCAGAACGCTATTTTAATCATGCACTATTTGATTTTTCAGCGGATTTAAGATGGACTTCGCGCTTTAGGGATCCTATATTAAATATCCCAGCGAGTAGAAATCCATTACTTATAGATCATATATTAATGAGTCAACCCTTGTGCAATGGTAGTTTCCCTTTAAAAGTAAATGCTAAAGCTGGTATGGTAGAACATGAAATTTTTGAACGTGCAAATGCAGGATCTAATTCGAAAACCCGAACGAGTGATCATAGACCTGTGTCTTTGACCTTAACTGAAAATATAATAGTATAATTATTTTTCTCAATAAAGATTCATCTAAAATATAAAATACATATTATGAAAAATCAAAAAATCCTTATTCAATTACTTGTAATTCTAGCTCTACTAGGGTTTTTAGCGTGTTCTGGGTATTTATTTTATCTATCTTTTGAAATATTGGTAGATGGTAAATTACCAGATAATTACAGAGAAGAATTAAATTCTGCTTTAACATATGTTACAAGTGGTTTAACAGGTTTAGTAGGAGGTATTGTAGCTTCAGGATTTGGAGTTAAGCCTCCAGATTCGGGTAATGAAGTCGAAGAATCTTCGGTTAAAACTTTTGCATATAAATTGCAAAATTTAGGATCATATTCAATCTCTGACAATAAGCCTAATGAAAGTAAAGAAAAAATGGGATTTTTCTACGCATTAGCATATATTGTTGTTGGTATCGGTTCAATAGCACTTTGGATTATTTTAAATGAAAATGCTATGGAAAGTATCTCTAATATGGCAACTACATTTTTCGGAATGCTAATTCCAATTGTCGCTCAGTATTTCAATAGGTCTTAAAAACGTTATATATTTTATAGTTATAATAATAAAAACATGCCCAGTATTAGGTATGGTAAGCTGTAGTGTTAGCAATTAATTTTAACTATTAATTAAAACCAACCTATATTATGAAAAAATCAAGCATTTATTTGCATTAATTTTGATATGTAATATTGTATTGTACTGAATTTTGAGGAACTAAAAAATAATTTTTCAGTTACGATAGGGTTATAAAATTAAAAGGGAAATGAGTAACTTAGTTTAAATACTTTATTATGCAAAAGCAGCAAAATTTTTCAGCAAAAGCATGTAAAATGCTTAATGTAGACATACAGGATGTAAATAGACCATGGCTTACCAGTATAGAAACCTTGATGAAGTTGATAGGTGTTTTAGGGATGCTTTTACCCATTTTACTGTGGTTGTTTTTGTACCTCAATACAGGTCGTTTAGAAGAATTACCATCTATTAGTCATTATTTTTTTACGAGGTCTAATCCAGTATTTATTATTGTAGTAAGTCTTATGGCCATTTTTTTAATGATCTATAAACGTCATAAACCTATAGACTTCTTTTTATCATTTTTAGCAGGTTTTGCAGCGCTTCTTGTTTTACTTTTTCCAACAGATAGCATAGCAACAAGTTGTTGTAATGTATGTGATACACAGAGTATGACCTATATTAAAGAAAGTGGTTTTAGAGTTAAATTTCATTATATCAGTGCAGCGGTATTTTTAAGCATACTCAATTATATGTGCTTCTTTTTGTTTACTAAATCCGATCAATTAAAAGCTAATAGAACACCAGAAAAGAAAAAACGTAATCTAGTATATATTGTTTGCGGTTCATTGATGCTCATAGCGCTATTAATTATGTTTTCTTATTTTATAGATATTTTTCCAAAAGCTATTTATGAAAATAATAATCTCACCTTTTGGATGGAAACTCTTGCTGTAGAATCCTTTGGTTTCTCCTGGCTAGTTAAGGGTGGTTTTATTTTAAAAGATAAATAATTTATTGCCCTTGCCAACCCAAGGGCTTTTTTATCTTAGGTTATTATAATCGTCATTGAGAATTATATGGAGGTAACAATCTAAAAATAAATATTTTAATGCCTAAGCAAAATACTCTCTTAGATGCTATCCTAAAACTTATAGAAGCCATTCTAAATGCTTTGGGCTATAGAAGTGATAAAAAACGTACTTGGCATCAACATGTTGTACCTTATGAAAACGGTTGGGCTATACGACGCGAGGGCAATAAACGCATTACCTCAAAACATAGGAAGCAAAGTACTGCTATACGTAAGGCAAAAACCTTGGCTAAGCGTTATAAAGCAGATGTAATTATCCATCGTCAAAATGGAGGGATTAGAGATCGTATAAGCTATAAAGATTAGTTTTTATCTTTTGTGTTCAGGACTATTAAATCCTGCTTGGCATCCAGCTTTCCATTCATCTGGTTGATTTCCGTAAGCAGGTATTCCTCCATTATCCTTTAATAATCTTGCCAAGTGCAAACAATTCCATACTAGGAAAGTAGTATTTCGATTTGTAAAATCATTTTCAGGACCACCAGAACCTTCATCCATGTAAGAAGGACCAGGACCAGCTTCACCCATCCATCCTGCATCTGCTTGAGGTGGAACTGTATACCCTATGTGAGATAATGAAAATAAAATATTCATTGCACAATGTTTTACACCATCTTCATTTCCAGTGATTAAAGTAGCTCCAACTTTGTCGTAATCTCTATACTGGCCTTTTTTATTAAACTTATGGGTATACCCATACATTCTCTCTAGTGTACGGTTGCACACAGAGGATTTTTCTCCAAGCCAAACAGATGTACACAAAATTAAAATATCACATTCATCTATTTCTTTTTGAATAATTGGCCAATCGTCTTTGTCCCATTCAGGTGTTTTAGACATATCGAGACCTAATCCTGCAGGAATATCATAATCAACAGGTCTAATTATTTTTGTAGAAGCACCTACAGATTCAAAAATCATTTGTGCTTTTTTTATAAGCCCTTCAGTGTGTGATAGTACAGGTGTTCGATTTAAAGTACAATTAAGAAACAATACTTTTAGGTCATCATATTTAGCTGGTGGATTTTCGCAATGCTTTTCAATCATGCTTTTTAGTTGTTTGCTCATTTTATATTTTTCTTTGGATTATTTAAAATTATATGATTATGTATGAGCAGTAACTGGTTGTATATAACTGCTTTTCAGCTTACAATATACTTTAATTAAATGAATAGCTGTTTGAGGGTTAAACAGTAGTTATCTATGGGTTTCTTAATCTGTAACTTTTCGTATAATCCATTCTAACGGGCCAAGTTTTTTATAGTTTCTCCAAATTATGGCAAATAGAATACAAAATAAGCTAAATCCTAACGCATAGGCTACTGAAAATTCAATAGAGAACTTTCCTATTTTTGAAGAATTAATTACTTCTATTATTCCCATGCCAATAATAACATGCGCTACATAAAAAGTTAAAGCCAATTGCCCGGTTTCGGTTAAGGCCTTAATAATGATATTTTTTTCAAAACGTTTTGCCATTATAATACAAACAGAGATTGTGGTAAAGGCAATAGAAATTCCACTGAACATATAGACTGGTAATGGAGGCATTGGATTTGTTCCAAGAATTTCAGTCAGTATTTTTGCGGTATTTTGGTTTCCTTCAGATAAGAATGAAATAGATAAATTAGATAGAGTTTGAATGAAAATAAAGACTAGAATACTCACCGAAAATGTTTTCCTTATATACTTATCATTGTTCAGGTTTTGCTTTCCAAACCAATAACCAAATAGCATAAAAGCAGTCCAGGGAATTATTGGGTGAAAACCATTAAAAATGAGGTTTCTCATAAACCCTTTTATGGTCCAAAAATCTAGATATTCTAATGTGTTAAAATTCCAACCTGTTTCATAATTCCAAAATATTATAAGTATAGGAAAAGCAATAATGATAGAAATAGCAGATGTTAAAATGATTTTTTCACTGCTTGTTAATAGTAGTATTGTGATTACCATATAAAGACCATAGAAATGTAGAATATCTGCAGGCCAAATTGCCGTGTATGATATGCCTATTATAAACAAGAACAGGGCTCTTTTGGTGATTTTAGCTTTAATCTTTTTTAGTTTGGTTTGATCATTGTCTTTAATAGCTAAATTTGTCATTAGCGCTAACCCTAATCCCGCAAGTACAACAAAAGTTGCAGCTGCCTTTCCGTCAAAAACACTTGTAATTGATTTTATCCAACCAGATCCATTTTGGCCAAAAACCATTTTAAAGTTTACTATGATCATTCCGATTACAGCTAACGCTCTAGCTACATCGATTCCTATTATTCGTTTTTTCATTCTTTTTATTGAATGTTCATGTTATTTAAAAAGACGTAAAATTTTTATTAATGGTTGCTTCATCTTTTTAATATATGGAAATTTCCGAGTAGGTGAGAACCTGTTAATTAGTAGTATGCGTTATTAATAACAGGTTTTAATTGAGTAGCTAAATCATAGGGTACGCTTGATGAATAAGTTTTGAGTCTTATTCTTTTGGGTATCCATATCTTTCTAAGATATCTCCATATTCCTGAACAAAATCCGTATTCATTTTTGGAGTAAAATATTTTCTCCATTGACTAGCTTGAGGGTTTCTTATATGCTTATCATTTTTTCTGTTTTGTAACGCATATCTATTGGCAAAAAGCAGAAGTTTTTTTCTTTTAAAACCTTTGATTTGGAGATGATCTAGTATTTCAGAAAAAGCACCGACCTGATCAGAAATTATATCTTCATATCTAAAAGTTTTGATACGAGTATCTTTTGGCCATTGTCTCATACTTTCCAAATGATATTTTCTAAACTCTATCTCCTTCATTAAACCATCCGACTCATTTAATGTGCTTAAATATTCAGCAAAAGATTTACCTGAAGGCATGCCTGAAGGTACATGACCATTGATTGCGCTCCAATATTCTTCAGTAGGATCTTTAAATCGAAACCAAGGTTCTGCTCCTCTTTTATGATAAAAATACCCAGAGACAATAAGATCTCGAGGGTCTCTAACAAACCTGCTTATACGGAAATCCCCATTTATTTTGTCAATATTAGGGGCAAAATTATTAATAGAGCAAAGATAGTATTGGTTCATTGTATTATAAAACAGCCCTTGTATACTCTCAAAATGTTCGTATTGTTTTTTTCTTGAAAGCGCTAAAGTGTTTAGAGCATTATTGGCCGTTCTAAAGAAAAACATAGTAAGGCATTTGTGGTAAGCAGCGTGTATTCTAATCATTGCATTTTGTTTTAACATTACGCTAATTAGGAAATAACAATAAATAGATTTGTTATAAAAGTATTATCAGCATGGTTAGTGTGTTTATTTTTCATCTAAACCCAAATATTCATTTTAATTTTATTATTCGTTTTTAGATTTGATTTTTTCCTAATTTCAGCTTTGATAGGGAGTAGGTAAGTCCCTTTTTTAGAGTCAAACCAAATAGCAGTTTCCCATTTATGAGCATCAATTTGGGCATGAGCTTTCATTCTTCCCCAACCTTCTTCCTGCCATTTTAGATTTTTCCTTATTTCTTTTGATATAGTTTTTGGCAAGGAAACAAAATGCCAACCTCCCGAGGAGTTATGCTTCCATATTTTTGTTGAAAATTTATATTCAATTTTGCCTTCCATTTCTATGTTAATTGCAGTTAGCTTTTACCTTTTCTAATGCTTTAGGAAATGTGTTTTTCATAAAGTCAAGATGCTCATCAAGGATATCTATTTCAACAGTAAGTTTATTACTGTTTTTTTCTTTGGTAATTGTATATGTTTCTGTAGCACCAGACCATTTTCTTGTATCATCGTCAATGGGTTGTTCTTGTCCTTTTACCACATTTCCGATGTGTTTAAAACTCATAATTTTATTCGGAATATGTGTTTCAATAATACTATATATTCCACTTTTGTCTGGAGCCAGAAATAAAACTTTGCTTTTTTCTTTCCAATTATCTGTTACGGCATAAGAACCATCAAAAAATACACTAACCCAATCACGATAATAATCTGCACCCCATAATGCTCGCCATATCACATTTTTTTCAGCCTTGATATTGATCGAAAATTGTAATCTATGTATCATTTTTATTGTTGTTTTATAGACTACAATATACTTCAATTATATGAAAACGGTTTGAGTTGAGCATAAACTGTTATGTTCTATTAAGTGTTGTTTGTGGTATTTATTTATTCCAATTTTGAAGCCGATCTAGGTATAGATAGCTTTCTATAAATTCTTTGTGCTCAGTACTTGTCATTTTTTCTAATAAGTTAAGGGCAGAAATATAACTTGCTAAGTTTCCGTTTGAAGAACTGAATTTTCCGTCTTCAACAAAAGTTATCAGACTGTCATTCTGTACTTTTAGATTTGGGTAATCTTTTTGTAGTTGATTTCCGCCACCAATATACGTTACTATCTTATGTGCGTCGGCGATTCCGGATGCTCCTATGAGTTGTGCTCCGGCACAATTGCTTACGATGTATTTCGTCTCCTCATTTTTCCTTTTTATAAAATCTATCATTTTTTTATTATGTACTTGAGCGTACATATCATAACCACTGGGAACAAATAAGGCTGTTAATTTTGGACAGTTTTCAAATGTGTAATCTGGTACAAAATGCATACCCTCTTCTGTAGTAATTGGGTTTTTTGTTTCTGCTATTGCAATGACGTTAAAAAGTTGCTCCATATTTTGATTAGGTTTCCCAAAAACATCAGATGTAGCTATTACTTCTCCTTGTAAAACACCATTAAACATCAGAAGACCGATAGTAGGCAGCTCGGGTTTAAATAGTTTTAAGTGTTTTGTAAGCGTATCCGTTTTCTTTTCGTATTGAGGGATTATATCACTATTTGATGTGTGCTCATCCTTGTTAGAATTACAACTTATTAAAACAATTAGTACAATTATTTGTGTTAGTATTTTTTTCATTTTTTGGTCTTTTTAATTGGTCTTGTATTGATTTACGGTGTAATTTCCGGGAGTAAACCCAAATACTTTCATTAAGCGATTCCATGTATTGCTTTGAGCTATAGCAAGGGTTATATAGCAAATTTCCTGTTTAATAAAGTGCTTTAATAGTTTATTGAATATCTCATCTTTAAAAGGCTTGTGGTTAAGTTTGGTAAGTGTATCGGTTAGTCTCAATACAGCTTCTTCTTCCTCTGAAAAATAATGCGTTTCTTCCCAAACGCAAAGGGATGATAATCGCAACTCAATTTCCCCTAAATGTTTTAATTCTTTGTAATGCATATCTACACAATAGGCACAACCATTTAATTGAGCCGTTCTTAACCGAATTAATTCAATTAGACTTTTGCTGAGTGTTGTGTTTTCAATAGTAGTTTCTATTGTTCTTAAGTTCTCAAACATTCCGCCAGGAATATCTTGATAGGTAATACGTTCCATTAGTTTTGCTTTATAGATTTAGAGCAAAATTATTGGAGGAAGTTCTAAAAAAAATTAAACTGGTTTAAGAAAGTTGCTTCTTTTTTATCTCGCTCAAATATTCGGGTGTTAAACCAAGAAAACTTGCTAAAAGGTATTGTGGTACACGTTGTACAAATTCGGGGAAATTATCTTTAAACCTAAAAAACATTTCTTCTTTAGAAAGGCTGTTTATATATTTTAGGCGCAGTAATGCAGCACCATAAGCTCTTTGGTATATACATCTGAAATATTTCTCCATCTTAGGAAATCTATTTAACAGTTCTTGATATTTTAAAAAAGAAATCGATAAAACCTTTGAGTTTTCGACAGTTTCAATATAGAAATCGGATTGCTTTTGATTTTGAAAAGCTAAGAAGTCTGTTAACCACCAATTTTCCATGGCGAATTGCGATGTTTTTTTATTGCCTAGATGATCTATAAAGTATAATTGTAAGCATCCTTTTGCTACAAAAAATAGTTTATTACATCGTTTTCCGGCAAGAAGTAGTGTTTCCTTTTTACTGTAAGAATGACCGTCGAAAAAAGTCATGATCTCTGATAATTCTTCTTCAGAAAGGGTTACATAAGTTTTTATATGGTTTATTAAAGTACTTTCAGTCATTTATTCGTTTTATTCTGATTAATCAACTTAACCGCTATTTTTATATAGGTTGTTGTAGCCAGTTAAATTCTTAAAAAAGGCTTATTGCTTTTTTAAGAACGATATCATTTTGTTTTAAAATGTCATTTATACCTAGTTCTAGCATATAGTCTGGAATTACACCTCTGTCAGAAAAGTGAGAATTAAAAAAAGGATTTTTAATGCTCATCAGTGGTAAATTAATTTTCACTTGCGAATTTGGTAAATCTAAGGTAGGAACATAACCACTAACATTTCCGATACGACTTCCGCCAGTTTCCTCACCGACAAAAGTTGCTCTTTTATGAAATTGTAGTTGAGCTGCAAAATCAGAGGCAGCTGAAAATGTAAAAGCATTGATCAATACAACTAGTTTGCCTCCAAAGCGAGTTTTGAAAGGTAGAAATGTACCTAATGTAGGATATTCTTCCCATAAGAATTCGGTAGCGTCATAACTTCCTTTATCATTAGGTTTAAAACATTTAGGGTCAATATCCCAATGTTTACCATCTGGCAAAAATTTATAATCATTTTGAGAAAAAGTTACTTCACTGCTCATTGCAAACCCGTCATTTAATATGTATCTCAATAAGTACATCACATAAGAGTCTTCCCCACCATTATTATTTCTTAAGTCAATAATTAAATTAGAGATGTCATCTTTTTGAACAATATTCATAATGCTATCTATCTTTTGATAAAACTTTCCTTTCTGATAATAATGAGGATTAAACGAATTAATATCTATAATGGAGGTTGATTCTATGGTATCTATTCTTTTATAGGTTAGAGCCGTGGTTGATGCTTTATCTTTTGATTTTTTACTATTATATTCTAATTGGCTTAAACCACTTATAGAGGTTGTTATGATTTTTCCTTCTCTGGTTTTAAGTTTTAAAACGTATGTTGCTTTAGCTTTTCCAAGGGCAATCATTACTTTTGTAAAATAGATTTGATTTTGAAGTCGTCTGTATCTAACATTTTCTATATTCCCATCTCTGTGTAAATAAGGAATAATCTCATTGAAAAATGATGTTACATTTTGCCCGTTTATTTCCAATATTTCTGATCCAATTTCCACTTTATCATTTTTAAAAAAAACAGAAATTACATGTGGCTTATTGTTGATAAATATAAATTTTAAAGGAAATATTATGTTTCCTTCTATCTTATCTAAATCTGGAAGAAATACTTGAGCGTGACCGTCCCTTAATTCTGCAATAATGGGCATTACTATTCCTGCAAAGGCGTTTGCTGTTATTTGTTTGTTTGCCAAAACTTTCTTTTTTGCTAATACGAATTGACTATCTAAAGCCTCTTTAGAAGTAAATCGGTAAGGATCACCATGTGCTTTTTCTATCCATAACTTTAAGGTTTCTAAATCCTTTACTAAATAGTTTGATTCAATTTTAACATCATTAGATATTCCTTTTTGATTTGAGGATATTTGACCACAAGCTGAAAAGCTTAATAATATTATAAGACTTTTTAAAATTAGGGTTCTGGTAGTCATAAGTAGTTTGATTACTGTTTCAGTTTAAGTTATACCTTGCCAAGGTTTTATTTTAATTAGATGTAGTTATATTATTCTTTGTTAAGGATTATTGATATAGCTTCGTCCAAAGATTTAGCTTTATCTAGGTTAATATCGGGTAATACCCCAGAGCCTTGCCATCCTTCACCGTTTTCAATATCAAAACTCGTATAAATGGAATTAACGAAATAAAATCCATTAGATAATTTGAATGCATCAACCCTAAATCCTGCTCCAGCTGTTTTTTCGCCAATAATAAGAGCTCTTTTTTTAGCTTTGAGTAAATATACAAAAGCCTCACCAGCTGAAATAGTTTTTGAACTGGTTAAAACATATAATGGTTTTTTCAGAAATTTAGATTTTAGGTTATCTATTTTAGTATTATTTTCAGGATAAGAAATTTCACCCAATTCAGCTAAAGTTGCAATTAGCTCATTTTTTTTAAAGAAGTAAGATAATAAGTCGGCAACTGCCAAGCCATCACCACCACTAGAATACCTTATATCAATAATAACAGCCTTGGTGTCAAGAAGAGTTGAAAATGCATCTTTGGTGTCGTTAATGGTTTTTAGATTGGATACGAATCTTTCCAATTTAATGTAACCAATATTGTTTTCAAGAACTTTTGCGCTAATATTAGATAGTTTTAACGTTTCATCACCCAATGGTAAATTAAAATCTAATTCATCCTTAGTAATTCCAAATCTACTTTCTACTTCTAAAATTCTACTAGGAGGAATTATTTGTAAGTGCTTATCATTACTGATGTTGATTAAGTCTTTTGTTAATACATCTGCAAGTAAATCTCCTTGATTGATAGAGTTATATCTTCCATTGGCCATAAATTGATCTATTTCATTGGCAAGTATACTCCTTGACTTTTCAATGACATAGTTAGTTCTTAAATTTTCAGAAACATCAGCGATAATCTCTTTAACTTCTTTTATTGTTAACTTCTTTCGGAGATCATAATCTATGGGTTTATATGTTTTTTTAAGACCAGCTGCAGTAATTTCATTTACACTATTCAATCCTAAATTAACCTTTATCCATGACCCTTTTTTTTCTTTTGAATAAATAGAAATGAAATCTTCAGTTTCATAAGAAATAAGATACGGTGTTATGCCATCTACTCGACTAGAAATATCTTTTATCATAGATAAATGATCTTCCCACTCTTTGTTCTTATCGTAAGTCAATAAATAATTGTCATTTCTGGAATTGATATAAGAGAACCAGTCCTTTGCAAATTCACCCATTTTACTTTTTGGAAATTCAAAATTTAATTCACTATTGCCATTGAATTTATTACAGGCAGAATTTAAAATTATTACAATTATGAGTATTATAACTTTTTTCATAAAGTAGAAGATTTAATATTCAGACTAATATAAAAACTAAAAAAATAGTTATATAACTATTTTTTTAGTTTAACATAAATTTGTAAATTTTTGATTGTAGTTTGCAGAGAGGTTAAGTTGTAGCTAACGTGTTCGTGTATGGTTAGTTGCGGAAAATCAGTTAGGATTATCCGACGTAACCGAAAGATAGTGAATTGCAATGAATTCCGATTAGGAATTCAACCGCAATGCGCTATACACGTTGTTAGCCAACATTTTTGATTCCGATTCTGTCCTCAATCCAATAGTGAAAATAAATTACTAATCCGATTACAATGTGAAATCCAATTAATAATTGTCCAAGTAATTCAGCCGAGCCACTGGAATTCATTCCAAATATTCCAGAAACAATATGGTAGGCAGCTAATAAAAATAAACCAATATGGGATTTACTGTTTAAAACCCAAAATATTAAAATCAGTTGAATAGTCAGTCTTCCAATTTGAGATGGAAGTCTTTCAGTTCCAATTTTGTTATAAACCAATATAATTAAAATTAATTCAATTATGAGGGTCAGGATTATTGCTGAAATCAAAATAGGTCGTTCTTTCATTCAGTTAATTTTTTAGGAAAATCAGACACGAAATAATAGTCAAAATCAATATCACAATTGTTCCATAAATTATTAAGTTCAGCCACATTCCAACATTGTGAATTCCAGAAGCGAATCTATTTAATAAAGGCTCCGCCGAGAAAAACAGAATAGTTACCAAAATGATAAAAGTCAAAAAATGAATTCCAATGATTTTTCGTTTTCTCAAGGTTTTCTGAATGTTGGATAACGGTCTAGTGTATGATTTCGTTGCGTGTTTAAGCACTAAAATAGCAAATAAATCACAGATAGAAAGTCCGTGAGGACTTTCGTAAGTAGGCTCTAACTAGCAATGAATTATACACATTGTTGGCTGTAGTTTTTATTAATATGTTCTTATTACTTCAGCATAATTCCTGCACCAATTAATTATTTCTCCATTTTCATTAAATTCAAGATGATAGCTAATCCATAAATATTCGTGTGTCTCGTGAATATTCACGAAAATTCGTTCTGTTCCATCAATCTCTTTATTTGGTGCTGTGATATGCAGTCTTGGATAACTTCCTTTTCCTCTTTTTTTTACTTTAAACTTCTTTTTATCAAGTTTAGAAAAGTCCAATTCAAATCTATCTGAATCAATGTTCATTTGGGATTCGACATAATCTTTTAGAGGCTCAAATTGCTCATTACTTCTCCATTTTATTCCCAAACAGCTTGGGTTATTGAAAACAAAATAGTCAGGTTGAAAATCAAGTGCGTATGGATAAACTTTTACTTTCTTTTTAGTTGGAAAGGAATCGATTAGTGTTGATTGATAAAAGTCAAACGCAATCTGTTCATAAAATGGAAATTCAGTTTGCGAAATTCCAATTCCGCAATTGAGTAAGAAAATCAGAAGTATTATTTTTTTCAAATCTCTCCGTTTAAAATTCAATACCAATTTAATTCAGTTAGTTTATGTAAAAAAGGTCTAATGAGTAAACACTAATTTTCGTTTAGTTAACGGACTTTTAAATTACAGCCAACTAGTTTATAATAGCCAAAATATAAAAAAGTTACTTTTTAGACGACCATAGCGCACTAAAATGATAGCTTTTAATTTTCTAACTACCAATTGAGTATAAAAATAGTATTACTATATTTATGTCTAATTAGTATATATATGATAACTAAAGAAATTAGCAAGTTTTGTAAATTATTAGAAATAAAAGGCTATAGCCAAAATACAATAGACAATTATCAATCGCATTTAAAAACCTTTGCTAACTTGTTTCAATTCTCTAAATGGGCAGATTTAAGCGATAAAGAATTACTAAATAATGCATATCTGCAAATTACAAAAAAGAGCATGGCTTTTAGTACGCAAAGGCAATGTTTAAGTGCTCTCAATCTCTTCTACCAAGAGATGTATGATAGAACGATAAGATTTAAGGCCATTTCAGTAAAAAAAATGCCTGATAACTTACCTATAGTTTTATCATTAAGCGAAATGAAATTATTGTTAAATAGGACGGACAATATAAAGCATAGAGCTATGATGGCTTGTCTTTATGGCTTAGGACTGCGAAGTTCTGAGCTTTTAAATCTACAAATATCTGATATTGATGGCTCTAGAAATATTGTAATCATAAGAAACTCCAAAGGGAAAAAAGATAGAATTGTTATGCTTTCTAATAAACTAAAACTACAATTACGAAAATACTTTAAAGCATATAAACCTAAGATGTATTTATTTGAAGGACATAAAGGTGGGAAATATACACAAAGTAGTTTGCAGAAAGTCATTAAACAGGCAACCAAAAGAGTCAGTGTGAAAAAAAATATAACAGCTCATACACTGAGGCATAGCTTTGCAACACATTTATTAGAAAATGGAACAGATATTAGGATTATCCAAAAATTGCTTGGTCATAAAGACATAAAGACCACTCAAATTTATACGCGTGTGTCTTCTGCATTTATAGAAAATATAAAAAGCCCTTTGGACTTACTTTAATCTTCGGTTATTAAATAGTTATAAAGATTGGCGTTTAAGTCATTTAATATTTTAGGGATATCACTGACATAGGATTTAAACTTTTTTATCACTTTTCCTTTTTTAAAGAATATGTCCCCTTTTTTAAGATCAAATGCTTTCCAGCCCATATCGTATTTACTATTGGCTTTTAGTTGCACTTTTAAAGGTTTAAACTTGTATAATCCTTCCTCGAAGCTAATTTTTATGGTGTATTTGATATGAAAATAACGTTTGCCTTCATGCACTGCATTGTCTTTAATACCTGTAAATTGTATAGTGTTAGTTTTATTTTGGATTTCTAGATTATTAGACGTGCTTTTAATCCACTTGAGTGTTTTTTTATATAAGGTATTTTTTGGTATACTATCAATCGCAGCTATTATATATTCTGGCGCCAGGCCTTTTTCATTAAAATCAAATTTATCTTGACTAAAGCCTATTGTTGTAAATACTAATAATATAGAGACTATTGTAGACTTCATTTTCTGTTTGTTAATAAAAAAAGAGGGTAGAAGCCCTCTTTAAATAAATGATTATATAATAGCTATTCGGTTACTTCTTCCATAGTGTGATACACATTCTGTACATCATCATCTTCTTCTAGTTTTTCTATAAGCTTTTCTACATCTTCCATCTGTTCTGGTGACAACTTCTTAGTTACTTGCGGAATACGTTCAAAACCAGAGGATATAATTTCAATAGTATTATCTTCTAAATACTTTTGGATGCTTCCAAAACTTTCAAATGGCGCATATATCATTACGCTTGTAATCGTTTCACCAGCTTCGTTTTCGTCTGTATCTTCAAAGATTTCTTCTACACCAAAATCAATGAGTTCTAGCTCTAATTCTTCCAAATCTAAATCACCTCCTTGTATCTTAAAATTACACGTATGGTCAAACATAAAAACTACAGAACCAGAGGTGCCTAAACTTCCATCAGTTTTGTTAAAGTATGAGCGCACATTGGCAACCGTACGTGTATTATTATCAGTAGCAGTCTCAATAAGTACGGCTATACCATGCTGTGCATAGCCTTCAAAGATCACTTCTTTATAATCGCCTTGATTTTTATCACTGGCGCGCTTTATAGCACGTTCTATATTGTCTTTTGGCATGTTTACAGATTTGGCATTCTGTATTACTGCTCTTAGACGTGAGTTACTATCTGGATCTGGGCCACCTTCTTTTACAGCCATTACAATATCTTTACCTATACGTGTAAAGGCCTTACTCATTGCTGACCAGCGTTTCATTTTTCTTGCTTTTCTAAACTCAAAAGCTCTTCCCATAGTGATTGTAATTTAATTTGGGTAAATGTAATTAAATAAGTGTTTTTATAAAAGTCTATTCATCAGCTTCAACAATAGCTTCTATAGCTTCTGCTAATTTAAAATCTTTGTTTGTGACACCACCAGCATCGTGTGTAGATAATGAAATTTTTAAAACATTATAAACATTGCTCCAGTTAGGGTGATGGTTTTGTGCCTCACACTCAAATGCTATTCGACTCATAGCACTGAAGCAGTCTTTAAAATTATCGAACTCAATTTCTACATGTATGGCACCATCGTAATACTCCCATTCAGGAAAATGAAGTAATTTTTTCTCTATAGTTGATTCGTCTAGTTTCATAAAATAGTTTTGATACGTTTAAAATTAAAGAAATCCTAAGAAGAGCGCAAGTAAAAAGTCTATTTTGAAGCACTGACCTCAATTGCCATCATCTCTTTAACTATTAAGGGAAATTACTTCTCAAGTTCTTCTAAAACTTTACGACTTGTGATTTGAAGATGTTTAGGTAGTTTATTGTACTTTGGTAATACGGCTAAATAACGATCGTCATTAGTTGTAAACACATGTTTTAATTTTACCTTTTTTGTTGTAATAATTGTAAGAATGTCTTTTACAAATTCATCGTGGTGCACCAAATCTGTACTTCCAAGGTGGAAGATGCCGTGTTTATTGCGATTGATAATGTAATGTACCTGTTGCGTTACTTTTTTATCTAGTGTCACATTCATGATGAGATTAGGGAAAATCTCAACGGATTGCTGGTCTAAAATCAATTGTTTCATTTCCTGAATCCTTGGGCAGTTTGCGCCAAAGACCATTGGTAATCTTAAAATAGTAACTTGTTTTTTTGGTAAACGCAAAAGCATGTTTTCTATCTTAATCTTAAAATGACCATAGATGCTATGGCTTAGGGTTTTGTCTAGCTCATAGCTTGGGTATTTGCTATAAGCATCAAAGGCATTAGCAGAGGATAGGAATATAATTTTTGAACCAAACTCTAAAGCATATTCTGCAATGTGCTGATGTGCTATAGTTTGTGCATTAAAATCTCCTCGTAACGCAGAGATAATGATGGAGGGTTTGCAAACTTGGAGTATTTCATATACATCATCTTCTTCTACATTATATTGAAAAAACTGTTGGTTAGTTTCAAATTCTTTTTTAGGTGTGCGGTAGGTGCCGTAAGTTCTAAAATAGGGTCCTAATTCTTTATAAATGGCATTGCCAATGTAACCGCTGGCTCCAATAATAAGTATACGATGTTTGTGTAGCTCCTTCTTCATTAATCAATCTGCCCTTTTATATTTTACCCTTTATAGAAAGGTAACTTTACAACGGTTGCTGGTATCGCTTTTTTTCTAACTTGAATATTAATTTTACTATCTACTTTAGAAAACACTTTAGGTACATATCCCAGACCAATACCAATTCCTAAACTAGGACTCATAGTGCCAGAGGTAACATTTCCAATGGTTTTTCCGCTATTATCTACGATGTCGTAACCCTGTCTTGGAATTCCTCTGTCGTCTAATTTAAAGGCTACTAATTTGCGTTCTGGTGTGTGTTCCTTCTCTGCTTGTAAAGCTTCACTATTGGTAAATGCTTTATTGAACTTGCATACCCAACCCAAACCAGCCTCAATTGGTGATGTGGTATCATCAATATCATTACCATACAAACAGTATCCCATTTCTAAACGTAATGTGTCCCTTGCTGCCAATCCAATTGGTTTAATTCCAAAATCTGCTCCAGCTTCTAATACCTTATCCCAAACTTGTTTTACTTCGGAGTTTTTACAATAGATTTCAAAACCTCCACTACCAGTATAACCTGTAGCCGAAATAATAACATGCTCTATACCTGCAAAATCACCAACTACAAAATTATAGAACTTAATTGTTGATAAATCATGGCTAGATAGTGATTGCATAGCTTCAACGGCTTTTGGGCCTTGTATTGCTAATAGCGAATAGTCTTCACTTAAATCACGCATTTCTGCTCCTACATCGTTCTTAGAAGATATCCAGTTCCAATCTTTTTCTATGTTACTTGCATTAACAACTAATAAATAAGTTTCATCTTTTACTTTGTATATGATTAAATCGTCTACAATACCACCATCATCATTTGGTAAACAACTGTACTGTGCTTTTCCTATTTCTAATTTAGAAGCATCGTTGCTTGATACTTTCTGAATTAAAGCAAGCGCATTAGGCCCTTCTATTAAAAATTCACCCATATGTGATACATCAAAAACCCCAACAGCTTTTCGTACGGTTTCGTGTTCTATATTAACACCTTCGTATTGTACAGGCATATTATAGCCAGCAAAAGGAACCATTTTTGCACCAAGTGCTTCGTGAGTAGAGGATAATGCTGTATTCTTCATGGAATAGGATTTTCGATTTATGATGTGCAAAATTAAACAAATTTATAGCTTATAGCCATAAAAAAGCCACCTAGTTTTAGGTGGCTTTTAAGGATTTTTTATTTTTTTAAAATTGATATCGAATACCCAAAGCTATATCAAAATCCAGATCATCTCTAAAATCACCAAAACCAAGTTCAGGTCTAAAATCTAAAGACAAAATCAGTGGTATATCAAAATTGTATTCAATACCTACATCTCCAGCAACAAAGAAAAAGGTTTCATCGTCAAAATCATTGTCATCAAAACTATAAGACCCAAAACCTCCACCAGCACCAGCATACCAGTTAAAATTACCGTCTAGTTCCCAAACCCATTGGTAAATACCAGTTAATTTAAAACCATCATAGTTATTTCCACTTCGCCAACCCAAATCGACTTCTAATCTATTGTTGTCTCCAAGTGCACGTTGGTACGAAATTTCGGCACCAAAACCGTCACTGTCACCAAGTCTAAGGCCAATAGCATTATCAGCTATTTCTTGTGCATTCATAAAAGCAAATCCTGCAAAAACTGCAAATGTTGTTAAAATTAGTTTTTTCATAATTATATCGTTTTTTATTGATTTCATTAATCTTTACAAAAATAACGCCAAAACCAATTTTATATTAGAATTCTTTATAGTTTTATAAACATAATTATTGACTTAAATGAGTAAAACCACAGCATTAAAACTTTTAAGATCTAAACTTGAGGGTGAGTTTTATTTTGATGACTTAATGCTTAAGCTCTATGCTACTGATGCTTCCGTATATAGAATAATTCCTATGGCAGTAGCTTTTCCTAAGCATATTAATGATATAAGGTTATTAATTGATTTTGCTAATAAAAATGATACCTCATTAATTCCCAGAACAGCAGGCACATCTCTGGCGGGGCAGGTTGTTGGAAAAGGAATAGTGGTCGATGTTTCAAAACATTTCACTAAGGTTTTAAGTATTGATGAAGTTAAAAAAACCGTTACCGTGCAACCAGGTGTGGTACGTGATGAACTCAACAATTATCTAAAACCTTTTGGTTTGTTTTTTGGGCCAAATACATCAACATCTAATCGTTGTATGATCGGTGGTATGGTTGGTAATAATTCTTCAGGAACGACCTCGATCCGGTATGGTGTAACGAGAGATAAAGTAATTAGTTTAAAAACACTTCTAAGTGATGGAAGTGAAGTTGAGTTTACTAGCTTAACTAAAGATGAATTTAAAAAGAAATTAAAACCAGATACCCTTGAGGGTAATATATACCGAACAATTTTTGAAGCACTAAAACCTGAAACAGTTCAAAAGCAAATAAGAGCTAACTTTCCGAAGCCTGAGATTCATCGCAGAAATACAGGATATGCAATAGATGAACTGTTAAATTCTGAGGTGTTTTCTGATTCTAATCTAGGTTTTAATATGTGTCGATTGCTTACAGGAAGTGAAGGCACCTTAGCATTTACTACAGAAATAACTTTGCAATTAGAGGAGTTGCCACCTTCTAAAAATGCTATGGTTGCGTTGCATTTTGAGAGTATTGAAAACTGTATGAAAGCTTTACAACCTTTGATGCAGCATAATCTCTATACTTGCGAAATGATGGATGATACCATCTTAAATCTTACCAGACATAATAAGACACAGCAAGAAAACAGAACTTTTATTGAAGGAAACCCTGTTGCAATTTTAATGTGCGAGTTAAAAGCTGATACTCAAGAAGCACTTAAGATAGAGGTAGATAACTTTTTAAATACAGTTAATACACTTAATATTAGTTATGCAGACCCTGTATTACAAGGCGATGAAATTAATAAAGCTATAGAATTACGTAAAGCCGGATTAGGGTTATTAGGTAATATGGTTGGAGATAAAAAAGCTGTAGCTTGTATTGAGGATACTGCTGTAGCCTTAGGTGATTTAGATAATTATATAGCAGAGTTTACGGAGTTGATGCAATCTTATAATCAAAACGCTGTATACTACGCACATGCAGGTGCAGGTGAATTGCATTTAAGACCTATCCTTAATCTTAAGGATGTTAATGATGTAGAGCTATTTAGAAGTATCACTATAGATGTTGCAAAATTGGTAAAGAAATACCAAGGTTCTATGTCTGGTGAACATGGTGATGGAATTGTTAGAGCAGAGTTTATTCCTTTAATGATTGGTGAGAGTAATTATCAAATTCTAAAACACATTAAATCAGCGTTTGATATAAATAACATATTTAATCCAGGTAAAATTGTAGATGCTTTACCAATGGATAAGAATTTGCGTTATAAAACTGATAGAGAAGAACCTTATATAGAAACAATTCTAGACTTCTCAAACTCACAAGGTATACTTAGGGAAGCAGAAAAATGTAATGGCTCTGGTGATTGCAGAAAATTGCCAGAATTTGGTGGTACGATGTGCCCTAGCTATAGAGCAACACGTAATGAAAAGGATACAACCAGAGCTAGAGCTAATGCTTTACGTGAGTTTTTAACCAATTCAGAAAAAGTAAACCGGTTTGATCATCAGGAGCTTAAAGATGTTTTTGATTTATGTCTAAGCTGTAAAGCTTGTGCTAGTGAATGCCCAAGTAGTGTAGATGTGGCAAGTCTAAAAGCAGAGTTTCAGTACCAATACCAAAAAGCTAATGGTTTTAAGTTTAAAGATAAATTCTTTGCCAATTCTACGAAGTACAATAAAAGAGCCTCTCGCGCTCCAGGTTTTTATAATGCTTTATTTCAAACTAAATTTTTGTCTGGTTTTATGAAGATTATTTTAGGTATACATCCTAAGCGAAGCTTTCCAAAAATAACTAAGCCAGCTAGTTTTATTGAAAAAAAATCTGATGTATCAAATCCTATAAAAACAGTGTATTTGTTTATAGATGAATTTACAAATTACCTTGAGTCTAATATAGCAATTGATACTGAAGTTTTACTTGAGTCTTTAAATTATAAAGTATTATTTATTAGTCATTTAGAAAGCGGAAGAAGTTTTTTGTCAAAAGGGTTTTTAGAAGAAGCAAAAGTCATTGCTAATAAAAATATTGACTACTTTAAGGATGTTATAAATGAAGACTTTTGTTTAGTAGGAATAGAACCTTCTGCTATATTAACTTTTAAGGATGAATACCTAAAATTGGCAGATGATAAGGTTGCTGTAAAATCAATTGCAAAGCATACCTATTTAATTGAAGAATTTATTCAGCAAGAAATAAAGTTAGGTAATATTGGTTCAGAACAGTTTACTAATGACACTAAAACCATAAAATTCCATGGGCATTGTCACCAAAAAGCATTGGCAAATCAGAAATCGAGCTTTGATGTGTTAAATCTCCCAAAAAATTATAAAGTGTCTATTATTCCTAGTGGTTGCTGTGGTATGGCAGGAAGTTTTGGTTACGAAAAGGCGCATTATGATATAAGTATGCAAATAGGTGAGCAGACCTTATTTCCTGCTGTAAGAAAAGCTTCTGAGGATACTATCATTGCTGCTAATGGTACAAGTTGTAGACATCAAATTAAAGATGGTACTGGTAAAATAGCCAAGCATCCAATTACCATTTTAAAAGAAGCTTTAATTTAACTGCTCTATTTTTTCTTTTATAGCTTCTGCTAGTATTAGTGCTGCTTTGGGATGTTTTCTAAACCATAACTCTGGCTCAATTAATTCTAGTTCAGCTAATGCAATCTTACTCATATTATCGTTAAAAATATCGACTCTGGCATATAATGGTAATTCTGCGCAAGCATTTACGGTATTTACAGCAAATTCTATTTCTGCTTCTGTAGGTGAATAATCATGAACGCTTCCTCCAAAATCATCCTGAACTCTAAAGTCTCCAGCCTTTGCCTTTTTGAGAATAGCATGTGTAAATTGGCCGTTAAAAACCATTATAGATACTTCTCCTTCAGATATAATACGATGCTGAAAGGGTTGAAGCATCATGGTTTCTTCAGCAATTAGGTCTTTAAAAATAGTTTCGTGTTTAGCAATAGTCTCTAAGTTAAGTTTATAGGTATGTCTTGCCGATCCAGATACACAAGGCTTTAACACTGTTTCCTTCCAACCTGTATCGTTATGTAAATCTTTTAAGCTTTTAGGTGAGCCACGTTCAATAAATAGCGTCTCAGCTATATGAACATTGTTTTGCTGCAAATCCAATAGATAGTGCTTGTCAATATTCCAACGTATTAGAGCTTCAGAATTAATAAGTGTAGTTACTTTAGATACTTTATTTAACCAAGTAGAAAATTTACCAAAGTTGTCAAAATAATCCCAAGTGGTTCTAAAAAGTACAGCTTTGGTAGAGGACCAATCAAAATAAGGATTATTCCATGCCAAACGAACTACGTTTAAACCTAATTGACCAAGAGTATTAGCTACAAGTGCATCTTCGGTGATGACATTTTTTGTGTAGTCATCTATTACGGCTGGATTAGCGTGTTTATGATCTGTGAGTATAACAATATCGTATGTTTTCATCTGTTGATATTTGTATTAAAAATTAATCAAAAGCCTACTGCGGTATCATCACCGCGTTTATCGGCTCCACCTTCGAGTGAGCCATCATCTAGCATTAAGATGCCGTCAACTTTGCCGATAACAGGAGTTCGGGTTTGGTTAATTATATAGCCTAAAGCTTCGAGTTGTTGAATTAATTTTTCATTAAAGCTATTAGGTTCCATGCGGATTTCATCTGGTAACCATTGATTATGAAATCGTGGAGCATTAACAGCTTCTTGCATAGTCATATCATATTCGTACACATTTAAAATGGTTTGTAAAACTGATGTAATTATGGTAGAACCTCCAGGTGTTCCTAGGGACATATAAAAATCACCATTTTTTTCTACAATCGTTGGTGTCATAGAGCTAAGCATTCGCTTTTCTGGTGCTATACTGTTAGCTTCTGCACCAATAAGTCCATAGTAATTGGGCTCACCAGGTTTACTACTAAAGTCGTCCATTTCATTATTGAGAAAAAAGCCAAGTTCATCAACATATAGTTTTGAGCCATAACCACCATTTAAAGTTGTTGTTACAGCAATAGCATTTCCGTATTGATCTACGATAGAGTAGTGTGTGGTTTCAGTACTTTCATAACCTGTAATTTTGCCATGCGATATAGCATCTACAGGAGTTGGATTTTTAAAAGAAAAGTTATTCATTCTATCTTCCAGATAAACTGTACTTGTTAATGCTTCTATTGGGATATCAATAAAATCAGGGTCACCCAGATAAAAGCTGCGATCTGCATAAGCACGTTTTTCTGCTTCAACTACTACTTGTATGGTCTTTAATGTATTGTGCCCATAATCCTTTAAATCAAATGGTTCTATCATTGTCATAATCTGATTGAGACAAATACCTCCTGATGATGGTGGTGACATTGATGTAATACTTAAATCATCATATTGAAATGTAATAGGACTACGCCATTTGGCTTCGTATTTTGCTAAATCTTCGAGGGTTATTATACTACCTTTGGATTGTAGGTATTTAACAAGTTGTTTGCCTGTTTCACCTATATAAAATTCATCACGTCCATTATCAGCAATACGTTGTAGAGTTTCGGCTAAAGCTAAATTAACAATTGTCTCACCAGCTTTGAGGTTATTATTGTAGAGGATCTCTTTTTCATTTACAGCTCTAAAAATACTGTCGTAACTGGCTATGCGCTCCTCTTGTTTATTTGTTATGATATAACCATGTTTTGCTAATTTGATTACGGGTTTTAGGATGGTAGCTATATCGAGTTTACCAAAGCGTTTTTGGGCTTCAAAAATTCCTGCAATGGTACCAGGAACTCCAACAGACATGATGCCAACTGTGCTTAGATCTTTAATGACTTCACCATTACTATCTAAATACATATTTTTACTTGATCCTAAAGGTGCTTTTTCTCTATAATCGAGAGCTCCCTTTGTACCATCGGCTAAGCGATAAACCAAAAACCCACCACCACCAAGATTGCCGGCATATGGATAACAGACCGCTAATGCCATCTCGGTTGCCATCATGGCATCAAAAGCATTTCCTCCAGCTTTTAAAATTTCTGTACCAATCTCTGAGGCTTCCACTCTGGCACTTACTACCATAGCTTTTTTAGTAATAAGCCCTTTGTTTTTAGTTTTTGAGGTTTCAATTTTTGATTCGTTTTTACAACTGGTAAAACCCGCTAAAATAAAAAGTACACCAATTATTATCTGTCTCATACACTGAATTGTTTTTCAATTTCTACACGTTTCTTAGTACTAAATTCTATGAGTTCGGTAAAGAATTCTGTAAAGTCATTTTCAAAAGCATTGTAATACATTTTAAGCTCTTTTGTGGCCTGGTTCATTTTTGATAAGCCTTTTGTTCTGTGGTTCATTCCGTTTAAAACCAATTGAATACCATCGAGGGTAGCATAACTTAATAACCAGTTTCCCTCAATCATTATAGGCGTTAATCGTTTAAAGCGAGGTGGAAGACTATCAAAATTTTGGTTTAGACTTCTATAGAAATCCTGGATAAAATCCGATAAGGGCACATCTGAATAGGTTGTCCAGTTTTTTGCTAAAAAATGATCATAAAAAATGTCTACAATAACACCACTATAATGCCCATAAAATTTGTGAAGTCGTTTTGTACTCCGTCTAAAGATTGGGTGCGCGTCTGTAAATGTATCAATCTCGCGATGTAATTGAATACCAATTTGAATTTCGCGAGGGTAATTTTTGTATTTATTACCTCTTACTCCATCACCAACAAAATTACCAATAGTGATTAATTTGTTTTCGCCAGAAAGATATATGTGCGCTAGAAAGTTCATTCGTCGAATTTACAAATTCGTAATCACAAAATCCTATTAAGATGTTATATTTGCTGAAAACAAAATTACATGACGTTAATAAAATCTATTTCAGGAATTAGAGGCACTATTGGAGGACCAGTGGAAGAGAATTTAACTCCAATTGATGCGGTAAAATTTGCGGCTGCTTATGGTACATGGTTGAAGCAGCAACGCCAAAAAGAAAATTATCGTGTTGTTGTTGGGAGAGATGCACGTATTTCTGGAGAAATGATTCAGAATTTGGTAATGAATACACTTGTAGGACTTGGTATTAATGTGATTGATGTAGGTTTGTCTACAACGCCTACAGTAGAAGTCGCGGTACCGATGGAACATGCAGATGGAGGTATTATTTTAACGGCTAGCCATAATCCTAAACAATGGAATGCTTTAAAATTATTAAACCATAAGGGTGAGTTTTTGAATGGAGATGAAGGTCAAAAGATATTAGAAATTGCGGAGTCTAACACCATGAATTTTGCAGAGGTTGATAACTTAGGTAAGATTACTAAAAATGAAGCTTATATCGATTTGCATATCGATGAGGTTTTAGATCTGTCATTGGTAAATAAAAGAGCTATCGAAGCTGCTAATTTTAAAGTGGTTGTTGATGGAGTTAATTCTACAGGCGGAATAGCAATTCCATTATTATTAGAGCGTTTAGGTGTACATCCTGTGAAATTATATTGCGAACCTACGGGTCATTTTCCGCATAATCCAGAGCCATTAAAAGAGCATTTAGGAGATTTAGCTGCAGCTGTTGTAAAAGAAAGGGCTGATTTTGGAATCGTGGTGGATCCTGATGTAGATCGTTTGGCGTTTATGGATGAAAAAGGCGAGATGTTTGGAGAGGAGTATACGCTTGTTGCTTGTGCAGATTATGTACTGAGCAAAAACCCAGGAAATACCGTAAGTAATATGAGTTCTACGCGAGCACTAAGAGATGTTACAGAAAAACATGGTGGTATGTATGAAGCCAGTGCCGTAGGCGAAGTAAATGTAGTTGAATTGATGAAGAAAAATAATGTAGTTATTGGCGGAGAAGGTAATGGAGGTATTATATATCCTGAGTTGCATTATGGACGTGATGCCTTAGTTGGTGTGGCTTTATTTTTGAGCTTATTAGCTGAAAAGAAAATGACAGTTAGTGAGTTAAGAGCAACTTATCCTAATTATTACATGAGTAAGAAGAAAATTCAATTAACCCCTCAATTAGATGTTGATGGTATTCTAAGTACTATGGAATCTAATTATAGTCACGAAAAATTAACCACTATTGATGGCGTTAAAATAGATTTTGCAGATAGTTGGGTACATCTTCGTAAGAGTAATACAGAACCAATTATTAGAATATATACAGAAGCTCCATCACAGGCTGCAGCAGATACTTTAGCAGATCAATTTATATCAGAGATTAAGGCTGTCGCTAATATCTAAAATATGAAAGTAATTTTATTTTGCCTGTTATGCTATGGGTTCTGTTTTTCCCAAAACACGTTTGTCCCAGATGATAATTTTGAACAAGCACTAATAGACCTAGGTCTAGATACTGGTCCCTTAGATGACCTTGTACCTACAGTGATGATTAATACATTAACGTACCTAAATATAAGCGAAAAGAATATTTCGGATTTAACAGGTATTGAAGATTTTATTGCTCTAGATCATTTAGATTGTCAAATCAATAACCTTCAGAGTATAGATGTTAGCAATAATAGTCAATTGAGGATTTTAAGGTGTTATCAAAACGATTTAACAAGTATTACTTTAGGATCTAATACATCGTTAGAACAGATTTGGACTTATGATAATTTTCTAACCTCTATAGATATTAGCCAACTTCCAAATCTTGAACGATTAAGTATTATAAATAATCAGTTATTAAGTTTAGATGTAACCTCTAACCTTCAATTAAAGTTTTTGTGGTGCTATAATAATGATATCTCTAATATAGATATTAGTAATAATAGTTTGTTAGAAATACTTTGGTGCTCAGGAAATGATATTGCTACATTAGATTTAACTAATAATTTAAATTTAAAAACCTTACTATGTCATCAAAACAACATTAACACTTTAGATTTATCTAACAATTATCAATTGGTGTATCTTGCATGTAATTCTAATAGTCTAACGTATTTGAATGTTAAAAACGGAAACAATATCAATGTTACTAATTTTCAAGCACAGAGTAATTTACTAAATTGCATTGAGGTAGATGACGCTAATTATAGCGAAGTAAATTGGACTGATGTAGATTTTGGTGTTAGTTTTAATGAAGACTGTAGTAATCTTAGTATAGATGAGCTATTAGTAGATGAAATTCAGATTTATCCTAATCCTACCACAGATAGAATTACAATAAAAAATATAAAACACCAAGATCGCAATTTTGAGCTTTATGATGTTTCAGGTAAAATGATAATCAAAACGAATTCAGATAGTATAGATGTTTCTGGTTTAAGTTCAGGAATGTATTATTTGAAAATATTTTCAAATAATACTATCTTAACGAAGAAAATTTTTAAAAATTAAAACCATTTGTGATTAGATAATGAATGATATAGACACTTTAATAGTCAAAGAATCTAATCTCGAACAGTATTTTCAACAGTACAGGAAGCATATTGTTGGTGTTGATCAAGAGTTTGATTCACCATATGGAAAGCAAAAGATTATTTATACAGATTGGACTGCTTCGGGTCGTTTATATAGACCTATAGAAGAAAAACTATGTAATGAATTTGGTCCTTTTGTAGCAAATACGCATACCGAAACTACGGTTTCTGGTACTGCTATGACTAAAGCCTATCATAAGGCAAAACATATTATCAAAGATCATGTTAACGCTAATGAGGATGATATTTTAATAGCTTGCGGTAATGGAATGACTGGTGTGGTCAATAAGTTTCAGCGTATTCTAGGGTTGAAAGTTCCTGAAAATTTGCGGGAGTATACAGATATTCCAGATGAAATCCGTCCAGTGGTTTTTGTATCACATATGGAACATCACTCAAATCAAACCTCATGGTTAGAGACAATGGCTAGAGTCGAAGTGGTGCCACCTAATAAAGAAGGTTTATTTTGTTTACAAAGTTTAGAAAAGCTCTTAGAACAGTATAAAGATTGTACCTTAAAGATTTGTTCTGTTATTGGTGGTTCTAATGTTACTGGTATTCAAACACCGTATCATGAGATTGCAAAATTGATGCACAAGCATGGTGGAGTTTGTTTTGTAGATTTTGCATGCTCAGCACCTTATGTAGATATTAATATGCATCCAGAAGATAAGAACGCACAGTTAGATGCTATCTTCTTTTCACCACATAAGTTTTTAGGTGGACCAGGAACATCAGGTATCTTAGTCTTCAATAAAGAGCTTTATAACAATATGGTGCCAGATTGTCCGGGTGGTGGAACGGTAAGTTGGACAAATCCTTGGGGTGAACATAAGTATATTGATAATATTGAAGATCGCGAAGATGGTGGTACACCAGGGTTTCTTCAAACCATAAAAACAGCACTTACTGTGAGATTAAAAGAGCAGATGGGTGTTGAAAATATGTTAAAGCGTGAGCATGAATTAATTGATGTTATTTTCAAAAAACTGACACCAATTTCTAATATTAATATTCTTGCGGGTCAACATAAAGATAGGCTAGGAGTGATCTCATTCTATATTGATGATTTACATTACAATCTAGGTGTGAAATTATTAAATGATAGGTTTGGTGTACAAACGCGTGGTGGTTGTAGCTGCGCTGGTACATATGGTCATTTTTTATTACATGTAGATCAACAAACATCTAAAGAGCTCACCGATGAAATTTCTATCGGGGAATTAGCACGTAAACCAGGTTGGATACGTATGTCTATTCATCCAACTACTACAAATGAAGAGATAGAATTTGTTAGCGATAGTATTATAGCTTTAGCCAAAAACCATAAAGAATGGGCAAAAGATTATGAATACTCGAGATGTAATAATGAGTTTATTCATAAATCATTAATAGATAAACCATATAATGCTACCAATGTAGATGATTGGTTTGATTTGGGTTAAAACTTTATCTTCTAATATTTAATTATAAAGGGTTAGAGTTTTTATTTAAAGGAACTTATCAGGAACTTTATCTCTATGTTTCCAACGTTTATGAGTCCATAAATAGTATTGAGGCGCTTCTATAATCTGCTCTTCTACCAATTTAAAGAAGATGTCTGTAATCTCATAATCTTTATACTCTTTAGGATGCTCAGTAATGGTTTTAAAAGTGGTTTGATAATAGCCTCTTTTTATGCGTTTAACACTAAAGAAAACTATGGCCATATCAAGCTTTTTTGCAAGCATCTCTGCGCCTGTATACATTGGTACTTTAATACCCATAAATTCATTCCAATGAAAAGCTTTATGAGCTTTTGGTGATTGATCAGATACAAAACCATTTATGGTTAACTCACCTTTCTTTTTACTTTCACTTAAAACATTTAATGTTTGTTTTGTTGTAATAAGGTATGTGTCATGTCTTGCTCTAATACGCTTTACAAGACGGTCAAAGTATTTATTTGCTAAACGTTTATATACAGCATATCCTTTATGCTTTAAGTAAGTCTGAAGAATAAAAATCCATTCCCAACTTCCGTAATGTGCACACATTAAAATAATGCTTCGCTCTTTTTTTTCTAAATCGTGTATCAATTCGACGTTAGTAAATTGATACCGCTTTTTTAGTTCGGCTTTTGATATAGTTAAAGATTTTATCGACTCAACAATCATATCACATAAATGGTGATAAAATTTGCTTGTAATACTTTTTATTTCCTTTTCTGATTTTTTAGGAAATACTAAACGTAGATTTTCTTTAACCGTGGATTTTCTATAACCAAAAATTCGATAAAGAAATAGGTATAATAAATCTGATATACCATAAAGTAGTCTAAATGGTAGAATGGAAATAAACCATAAAACTGGGTATACTATTATGTAAGCAATAAGTTGCATAAAACTATGTTAGTTTTAAAGCGCAAATATATGTTATATTTGACTTATAAGATTAGACTTTATGTACAATTTAGACCCAGTTACCATTGGCATCATTGCAGCAAACGTTATAATGTCCATTAAAGGCTTTGATGATCGTTTATTCTTTGAGAAATATAAGTTTAATGTTGGTAGTATAAGACGTGGTGAACAGGTTCGCATGCTTAGCTCTGGATTTTTGCATGTAGATACAACACATTTACTGTTCAATATGTTAACATTGTATTTTTTTGCTAACGCCGTAATTTTTGAGCTTGGACAGTTTAATTTCATTATTATTTATGTAGCCAGTTTGGTATTTGGTAACCTTTTGTCTCTATATTTTCATAAAGAAGAATATTGGTATAGCGCAGTTGGTGCTAGTGGAGCGGTAACAGGAATCTTATATGCAGCAATACTTTTACAACCAGATATGCGTTTATATATGTTCTTTGTGCCAATTCCAATACCAGGCTATATTTTTGGTATTGGTTATTTACTATACTCTATATATGGAATGAAAAACAGAATTGGCAATATTGGCCATGATGCGCATTTTGGAGGAGCAGTTGGAGGTTATGCTGTAACATTAATTATGATGCCTAGTTTATTTGTAACAGATTTGGGGCATATTGGGTTATTGGCATTACCAATTATTATTCTTTTTGTGTTGTATAAAACGGGTAAATTAAACTGAAAAAGCTTGCTAAATGCAAGCTTTTGGGGTAATAACTTATTATAATATATCTAAGATTTTTCGATAAGCTCTTTAATTTTATTTTCCAAAGCTTTTCCTCTTAAATTTTTTGCAACAATTTTACCGTCCGCATCTAATATGTATGTAGCAGGTATAGACTGAATATTATATTGTTTAGCTACAGGATCGTTAAAGTACTTTAAGTTAGAAACATGATACCAGGTAAGACCATCTTTTTTAATTGCATCCATCCAGGCTTTCTTTGGGTCTTGTTGTCTTCCTTGGCCATCAAGAGATACGCCAATAATCTCTAATCCTTTATCATGGTATTCGTTATAAATCCTTACCACATTTGGGTTTTCTCTACGGCAAGGACCACACCAGGCTGCCCAAAAGTCTATAATCGTCACCTTACCTTTTATATCTTCTAAGCTTATCATCTGTCCATCTGGTGAAGGAGCTTCAAAATCAGGAGCAACATTACCAATTTCGAGATAAGCGATTCTTTCATATTCTTTATAAAGTTGATCTAGTTTTTTCTTTACTGTCTGACCTTTTTTAGAGGCTTTTAACTGAGGCGTAAAATTTTCAAAAGCCTTCTTATACTCAACAATACTAAAATTTGGTCTGCTAGATTCTAATTCGATGAGGTTAAGGCTAAAATATTTGTCATTATATTCTTTTACAAAGTTTAAAGGATAAGCACTTTGTCTTGCTCTAAGATTAGTCATAGCATCAGTTATGGAATCTCGTTTTTCTTGTGTTGCATTAGCTCCAAGTTTTCTAAATTCTGCTGTAATCGCATCACCTTCTTTTTTAATATCCATCATTCCTTTCTGAAAAGCCTCATAGCCTTTGTTTGATTCTGAACCTACCACTTTAGATTCTGTGGGTTTTTCTTTATTGAAATTTATTGTAATGTCATTGTTTTCTAACATAAAAATAGTATTTCCGGGACTTCCGTCTGCCAAAAGAAAATATACGCCAGGTTCTTCAACACTCCCTTCAAGTTTAAATTTTCCATTCATTACAATGGCAGTATCTACCATTACCTGCTTTCCCGCTTCATCTAATTTCGCTAAACGCATCCTAATACCATTATGAACTCCTTCAGCATTACCATCAATAACATAACTTGTTTTGTTTTCTTTCTTACAACTCGCTAGAAATAAGCCGATAACCAGTACTGTTAGTATTTTTTTCATGTTTGTTTTTTTTCAAATTTTGCTTTACAAATATAAAAACTAAGCGCAATAATATAGTGTATTGGTTGTGAATTAAATCTTAAATAGAGCATATTACCTTTAACAATCTCATATTTTAAGATACTTTTGTACTAAAGAATAAAATTATGCAGAACGATACTATAGTAGCTTTAGCGACTCCATCTGGTAGTGGAGCAATTGCTGTTATACGATTATCTGGTAAAGCGGCTATTACTATTGCAGATAAGCAGTTTAGGTCTGTTAAAAATCATAAATCACTTTCTGATCAGAAAACACATACCATTCATTTAGGTCATATTGTTGATAAAGAGAAAACATTAGATGAGGTTTTAGTATCGATTTTTAAAAATCCAAATTCTTACACTGGTGAAAATGTAGTTGAAATCTCTTGTCATGGCTCGTCTTATATACAACAAGAAATTATTCAATTGTTTTTGAGAAACGGCTGTAGAATGGCCAATGCTGGTGAGTTTACCTTAAGGGCATTTTTAAATGGAAAATTAGATTTAAGTCAAGCTGAAGCCGTTGCCGATTTAATATCCAGTGATAACGAAGCGTCTCACCAAATTGCAATGCAACAGATGCGTGGAGGTTTCTCTTCCGAAATAGCGAAGCTACGAGAAGAGTTGTTAAATTTTGCATCCTTGATTGAATTAGAACTCGATTTTGCTGAGGAGGATGTGGAATTTGCTGATAGGACACAATTTAAAGCGTTAATTGAGCGTATTAATTTTGTATTGAAACGCCTTATAGATTCATTTGCTGTTGGTAATGTGATTAAAAATGGTATTCCAGTTGCAATTGTTGGTGAGCCGAATGTAGGTAAATCAACACTGCTGAACGCTTTATTAAATGAAGATAGAGCCATAGTCTCTGAAATTGCAGGAACCACAAGAGATACTATTGAAGATGAAATCTCAATTGGAGGTATAGGTTTCCGTTTTATTGATACCGCTGGGATTAGAGATACCAAAGATGTTGTGGAAAGTATTGGTATTAAGAAGACTTTTGAAAAGATAGAACAATCCCAGGTTACCATTTATTTGTTTGATGCCCAAAAGAATATTGATAACCTTGAAGCTGTTAGAATTGAGATTGAAAAAATAAGAAATAAATACCCACAAAAACCTTTATTAGTCATCGCTAATAAGATAGATACACTTGAAGATATACAGTTAGCCAATATCAATAAAATTATAGTTGATGTACTTTTTCTATCTGCTAAGACAGGTTTTGGTGTAGAACAACTTACCAATTCACTTCTAAATCTTATTAATACAGGTGCACTTCGCAATAATGAAACCATTGTAACCAACTCTCGTCATTATGATGCATTGTTAAAAGCCTCTGAGGAAATCCAAAAAGTTAGGCATGGCTTGGAAACTGGATTATCAGGTGATTTATTGGCTATAGACATTCGGCAAGCATTATACCATTTTGGCGAGATTACTGGTGAGATCACTAATGATGATTTATTGGGTAATATTTTTGCTAATTTCTGTATAGGAAAGTAACTAACGCAAACTGTATCAAACTATATCAATATAAATACCTGATAATCAATTATATAAATTTATATTTGAAAATACAGTTTTTGCTTGTTTGTCTTTTTTTAGCTATTTTTGTCTCGTATTTGTACTTTTTTTAAATCGCGGTACAAAACGGTACAAAATTTTGTCACATGAATGTATCAATTAGAAAACGAAAAAAGAAAGATGGTCAAGAAAGCTTATTTCTAGATTATTATCTGCCGAAGGCTAATCAAAAACGTAAAAAGGAATCGCTGAACCTTTATATTTACTCAACACCAAAAACTTCAAAAGAAAGGGCTCATAACAAAAAGGCTTTATTGTTAGCAGAGAGCATTCGTTCAAAAAAGTTTTTAGAGATCCAGCATGAAGAGCATGGGTTTTCTAATTCGACCAATGAAAATTTGAATAAAAACTTCATCACGTATTTTTCCGAGAAAACGGAAGAGCGCTATAACCAATCTACTGGAAATTATGGGAACTGGGATAGTGTATTAAAGCATTTAATTAAATTCAATGGTGATGTCGTTCTTTTTAAGGATATCGATATTAAGTGGTTGGAGAATTTTAAATATTATTTAAAGCATACGGCGAAAACAAAAAGTAATCAGTCTTTATCTCAAAACTCTTGTTATTCTTACTTTAATAAGGTGAAAGCATGCTTAAGAGAAGCAGTTAAAGAAGGTGTTATCAAATATAACCCAGCTTTAGATGTCAAGGGATTTAAGCAAGGAGAATCTGAAAGAGAGTTTTTAACGATGGATGAATTGAAAAAGGTATCCAAAACAGATTGTGAAATCCCAATTCTTAAACAAGCATTTATATTTAGTGCTTTAACCGGCTTAAGATGGTCGGATATACAAAAAATGGTTTGGAAAGAAGTACAGTTTTCAGAGGAACAGGGTTATTACATTCGATTTAAGCAGAAGAAAACTAGTGGTTATCAAACACATCCAATTCCTGAGCAAGCTTTTAAGCTACTCGAAGATAGAGAAGGAGATGAGGAGCGCGTATTTAAAGGCTTGAGATATAGTGCTTGGAACAACTTGAAGTTACAGCAATGGGTTATGAAAGCAGGGATTAGTAAAACCATTACGTTTCATTGTGCAAGACACACGTATGCAACTTTGCAACTTACCTTTGGTACTGATATTTATACCGTATCGAAGTTACTTGGACATAAAGAGTTAAAAACTACACAAGTTTATGCTCAAATTATTAATCAGAAGAAGGTAGATGCAGCTAATGCTATACCTGATATTAATTTATAATTATGGATGTCAATTATAGTTATTATGACATTAATCTTGGTGATATTTGGCTATATGAGCATGATCAATATATAAGTGATAAATCCTCAAATGATTTAGCCAAAAAAGTCATTGATAAAGCCGAAGAACTTATAATCAAGGAAGGAAAAGTAAGCTTTATTGCTGATTTAGATAATAAAGATTCTCGACTCTATTACGAAAGGAATTTAAAGGACTATAAAAAAAATTCCAATACTCTCAAAGGGAGATTTGAAACAAATTATTTCTTCAATAAAGAATCATGCTACCAGTTCGATCAGGATATTATCATCAAGCGAGAAACTTCAGGCTTTGATCTTTGGTTTGCTTTAAAACTACGGCAATATGATTCTAAACTCATAGAATTAAAGATTTTTTTAGAGTACCAACTGGAAAGAACATTTAATAAAGATTTAGTTAGGTTCATTGATTTCATAAAATTAGAATTGAAGCAATTCAGTGATACAATTTTTAATGATAGAATTACCGAAACCATTGATGGCTGGATTAAAAATAAAAATAGCTTAAATCGAAAATTAAAAGGTAAATATAGCTCTCTAAGGTTAAGAGAACTTAACACGAACCCAGACTATCTCCAAAAGAATAGTCATGTTTTGAGTAATGTATTAAGGCATTTAAAGGTCAATAACTTTATTCATGAAGACACTTTGTTTACGGATTTCATAAGAATTTTTGAAGGGAATATCATTCCAAAAAATAAAAGAATTGTATGGACTGGAACCAATAAAGACTTAAAGTGGTTTATGGATTATTTGTCTGAGAGTTCAAATAAAATTGAATATCATAAACATGATAAATGGATTGTAGCAAATATGTGTTTCCTTAATAAAGAAAATCAGGAATTTGGCAAAGATGTTCTTCGTAAATCTAGTGGTGATGATGAAGCACGAAAAAAATTGCTAGAATCTATACTTGCAAAAATTTAGCACTCGACACTTAGCGAAAAATATTTTATTAGAAGTTGATTAAGAATAAAGACCCGCTTTATACTATCTAATATTTGCACTCGACACTCACTCGACACTTAACGAATCATTGTTGTCTTAACCAGTATTTCTTCATTATTTGGGGGTTGAAATTTCATTAAATGCATTGCGCAATGCTCATTATTAATTAAAAACAATATAAAAATGAGTGATTTATCAAAACCCCTTTATTCTCTAACGGTTGGAGAATATATAGACCTTAGTAAAGAAGCTTTCACTAGAGAGGCAGAAAGAATAATTAATAGTTATCAGAATAAAAATGGTACTAGCATTTCTAATAGCGACATCATTTTTATAAATGAAGTAAAAGAGTTAACTGGTTATAAAAATTCTACTATCTATTCGAAAGTTTGCCGCTTTGAAATACCAGTTATTTCTAAAAGGCGACCATTAACATTTTCTAGAAAAGATATTATCAATTGGTTAAAAGATGGAAAGCCAAGTGTCATTGATTAGGAAGCCAATACTTATCTTCAAAATCAAAATAATAATTAAATTTTATGGAAAAGGGAATGGATCCACTTACTGGCGAGGTATTTATAAAAAGGAGAAGCAATCAAGTTTTCGCAAACAGAGCCAACCAAATAAAGTATAATAATTTGAAAGCATATAAAAAGCGGAAGGCAAAATCAGGAATAGAAAAGATTTTGGACAAAAACAGAAAGGTTTTGAAAACTATTTTGGGGCCTAATGAAGAGATTGTTAAATCACACGATTTCTTGGAAGGTGCTGGTTTGCATTTTGGTTGTAATACACATATTATAAGCAGAGAAGGTGTTAAATGGATATGTGTATATGATTATGCCTATTCATTAGTTGAGAAGAATATATTTAAAATAATAAAATTGACTCAATAGCCATGAATGAGGAAATTATTAATTGTTACCAACTCGATATCAAGCAGGACTTTCCAGAAGACTTGAGATTAGCCCAAATAGATAGCCAATCATTAAAAAACAAGAATCAAATTCTACTCACTATATTAATTGCTTTTGGAATAGGTTTGTCATCATTTATTTTATTAAAAAGAATATATAATAAGCCTCCAAATGAACAAAACTCTAGAAAAAAAGACATCTAGACAAAACCAAGATTTTATCTAGATGTTTTATACCTATATATCACCATTCATAAGTTACTTCTAGATCAACCAATATTTCATCTGATTGACTGACCACAGTAATTACATCAGGAAAGTTGTTGCTTGATGTATACGCAAAGAAGCCAAAACTTGTCATAAAGTCATCTTCACTAGTAGTATCATAATCCCAGATATTTACTAAAAATGGATTGTCAAAAACGGTAAGTTCAAGAGAAGGTGTTAATGTAAACTCAAAGAAAGTGCCCTCTCCAGAAATTGCATTTTCATAAAATGTAGGACTATCATAAATTATATTTAAATTAGAATCCTGAAAAGTGGTATAGATATCAGGTAATGCATCTTCTGCATTAGGAATAGCAGCATCCCAAAAACCACCGTTGTCAGTATTAGGAAATACTTTTACAATAGCCTTGGTAATGATTACTTTGTTAGGTGTTACTTGAGTGGAGCAATTGTTGTCTGTGTATCCTTGCGGACATTCACATTCACAATCCACAAAAGTACCGCCATTTAGACAAGTAATAGTTTCACAATCATCTGAGTCTGAATCAGAAGAACAACCAAAGTAGGTTGTAGTTAAAATTGATAAGAATATCAATTTGATAATTTGGTTTCTCATAATATTTAATATTATAATCATCCAGTTCCAAAATGAAGTTAGTTAAAACAATAAGCGTGGAACTGTAGCTTACTGTTCGAAAGGTACTGGTATACCCGTGCACAAATAAACACAGCCCACGCCATTACGTGAGCATCAGTCCATTTATCTTGTACACATTCAAAAATTACCAGTTTTTTCGAACAAGATTAAATAGCTAACGCTATATTCTATATGTTAAAACAAATATATAACTTTAGGATTTAGTTTTAAATAAATTAATACAGATAGATATAAAGTGTATTTAATTTAAAGCAAATTAATTTATATTAATCTGGTTAGATTTATTGATTTTGAAGTATTCAAATGTATAAACTGTGGGCGTAAATTTAAAATATGAATCATCAATTCAAATTTCACATAAGTACAGTGAAAACAATGCTTTCAAAAGATTTATAAATTGCTTATTGAACGTAAATACAAAATATAATCGAAATATGATATTTGTCCTATAATGTACCGCGTTATGTAACTTGAGCTTTGGTTAAAAGCGAAAGTTGTTACTACGGGTTTTTAAAAAAAATTCTTCTCAAAAGTTGCTTCTACTATGTTAATGGAACACTTTTTATGCGACGACGTAGGAGGGAAGCGTAATGTGTGTGGAATGACTTTAAATTGACTAATATTCAAATATTTACGGTTTTCCTTCACGATAATTCCTTCAATATTTTGTAGATTTAAACTCTCCCTTAATTAACATTTTTTAATTAAATAATAGCATTGTCAATTAATACGACATAGTCTATTGTTATTCATAATAACCAAATATGATTAATAAACTTAAAATACATAAAACTGCTTCTTACAAGGACATGGTTCAAATTGAACCATCTGAAGTAAACTATTTTTATGGAAGTAATGGAACAGGTAAAACCTCATTAGGCAATGTAATAGATGATTGTAGTTCTTATGCAGATTGTTCATTAGATTGGGAATCAAGCACAATTGAAACTTTGGTTTACAATAAGAATTTCGTTAACTCAAGCTTTAACCAAAGTAATGCAATTGAAGGGATTTTTACTTTAGGAAAGGATGAGACAGATGCACAAACTTTTATTAAAGAATCTAATATTGAAATAGATAATTTAACTAAAAGTATTGATGGATTAAAAGAAGCTATTGAAAAGCAAGAGTCAATTTTTGATAAAAAGAAAAGAGAAACCATTAACAAAGCATGGCAAATTAAGCTTAAATATGAAGAGTTTTTCAAACCTGCATACCAAGGGTTTATGGGAAGTGGAGAAGCCTTTTTCAATAAGTGTATTAATGAAATTAGCAATACTTCTGTTTTATTAAATGGAGATGATATTAAAGATAAATGCAAAAAAGTTTTTAATGATAATTTGAAGTCATTTAATCAAATCAATCAGTTTGAATATTCTGAACTACCTATTAAAGAAAATTCCAGAATTCTTTCAACAAAAATTATTGGAAAAGAAGATGTCGAAATTGGGAAGTTAATTAAAAAACTTGATAATAGTGATTGGATTAAAGATGGAGTGGATTACTTAAAAGTCACGAAAAATCAATGCCCTTTTTGTCAACAAGAAGTTAGTGAAACTTTAAAAAACGAAATCGAATCATTTTTTGATGAAACTTACGAGAATAATAAGCTAGAACTAAATGATTTTATACAAGAATATAAAAGGTATGTTAATGAACTAATAACCAACGCCAAATCCATATTAACAGAAGATATAACTATTCTTGAATTTGATGATTTAAAAAATAAAATAGAGCTTTTAGAAGAACAGTTTAAGTCAAATGTTATTATACTTCAATCAAAACAAAAAACACCAAGTATTGAAATAGAATTAAAATCTTTAGAACCCGTTTTAAAAAATGTTTCAAACATTATTAAAAAGTTTAGAGAGGAAATTGAAACAAATAATAAGACTGTAAAAAATATTACCAAAGAAAAAGATGATTTAAAATCCGAAATATGGCAATTTGTATTAAATGAATTGAAGTTAGATTTAAAAACTTACTCAAAGACTAAAGATGATGTAGAAAAGGCTAAAGATGGAATGAATAAGTCAAAAAAAGAAAAAATTGACAAAAGGTTCGAACTACAGAAGCAAGTGAATTTAAAAGAGTCTGAAATTACAAGTGTTCTTCCAACAGTCAATGAAATAAATAAAATTCTAACTCTTTTTGGTTTTACAAATTTTGAGCTTGACGAATCAGAAACTAAAGGGTTTTATAAAATTGTAAGGGAAGACGGAACTGAGGTCAACGAATCGTTAAGTGAAGGAGAGTATACATTTATTACTTTTTTATATTTCTATCATCTTTTAAAAGGAAGCAAATCTGAAACAGGAATTGCAACAAATAAAGTAGTTGTAATTGATGACCCAATTTCAAGTCTTGATAGTAATATATTGTTTGTTGTAAGCAACTTAATTAAAGAAGTAGTTGAAGATGTAAAGAAAGGCAAACATGGAGTTAAGCAGATTTTTATTCTAACACATAATGTATATTTCTATAAGGAAGTAACATTTTTAGGAAGTAGACATAGTCATTCAAACAAGGTGTCTTTTTGGATAGTTCGAAAGTTAGACAATCAAACCAAAATAATTAAACATCCAGAAAACCCAATTCAAACAACATATGAATTATTATGGAGAGAATTAGATGATTTAGAAAACATTAATACAGCAACAATTTTCAATACACTACGAAGAATTCTAGAATATTATTTCAACATTCTTGGTGGATTAGATTATGAGGACGCTATAAGTAAATTTGAAGGAGAAGAGCAAATAATTTGTAAATCTTTGGTTTCATGGATAAATGATGGCTCGCATTTTATTAATGATGATTTGGTTGTGTTTGTGGAACCAGAAAGTATAGAAAAGTATCTAAAAGTGTTTAAAGACATTTTTAATAAAATGGGACATGAAAGTCATTATAATATGATGAGAAGATTAAAAACTGAAGTAGTATGAAAAACGAAACTCAAATAAAATGTCCAAACTGCGGCACGTCAATAGATGTACAAGATATTTTAGCACACCAACTTGAAGAAGAAATAAAACAAAAATATCAATCTCAAATTGCTGAAGAAAAAAAGAAATATGAAGCAGAACAAAAAAAGCTAAATGAAGAAAAACTTGAGTTTGAGAAAAAGAAAAAACAAGAAAATGAACTTTTTCAAGAACGATTAGAAAATCAGTTAAAAGAAGAAAAGAAAGAAATAGAATTAAAACTAAAACTGAAATTAAAAGAAGAGCAGTCAGAACAATTTGATGCTTTACAAAAAGAATTGAATGAAAAGTCTGAACAAGTAAAAGAATTGAATCGTTCTAAAGCAGAGATTGAAAAGTTGAAGCGTGAAAAAAGTGAATTAAAAGAAGCAGCCGAAGCTGAAGCACAGAAAAAACTGAATGAAATTCTAATTGGAGAAAAAGAAAAGATTAAGAAATCTGAAGAAGAGAAAAACGAATTGCGTTTTAAAGAAATGCAAAAGCAGTTAGAAGACCAGAAAAAGCTTACTGAAGAAATGAAACGTAAGCAAGAGCAAGGCTCTATGCAATTACAAGGAGAAGTTCAAGAATTAGCAATAGAGGAGTGGCTAGAATCAAAATTCCCATTAGATACAATTGAAGAAATAAAAAAAGGAGCTAGAGGAGGAGATTGTATTCAAATTGTTCATACAAGAACTGAACAAAATTGCGGCACTATATATTATGAAAGTAAACGTACCAAAGATTTTCAACCAAGTTGGATTGAAAAATTTAAAGCAGATATAAGAAAAAGAGAAGCAAATATTGGAGTGTTGGTAACAGAAGTTATGCCAACTGATATGGATAGAATGGGATTAAAAGATGGTATTTGGATTTGTAATTATGAAGAATTTAAAGGTCTTTGTGCTGTTTTAAGAGAAGGTATTTTACAAGTTAATAATGCTGTCATAACTCAAGAAAATAAAGGAGATAAAATGGATTTACTATATGATTATCTTACTAGTAGCACATTTAGAATGCAAATAGAAGCAATTGTTGAAGGGTTTACTCAAATGAAATCAGATTTAGAAAGTGAAAAACGCTCAATGCAAAGAATTTGGAAACAAAGAGAGAAACAAATTGAAAAGGTAGTGACCAATACAATTGACATGTATGGTTCGGTTAAAGGAATAGCTGGAAATGCTATTCAATCAGTAAAGGCATTAGAATTACCAGGAGCTGATGACGAATTAGATTTGAACTAATTATGGAAGAATATACAAATGATAAAATAGGAGAGGAGTAAAAAAAGAATTAGAAAGTAGGGCCTAAATGGAAGAATACGAGGATTTTATAAATTATATATCTAAGAAAAGTACATCAGAATTATTAAAATTATTTTCAATTTTACAATTATTTCCAGAAAATCATGGTAAGAATCTAAGAATTGAGATCATAGTTAGTCTGTTGTCTAAGAACATGAATAATGTAGATGAAGAGCTTAATTATGATGGAGTTGTTAATGCAGTACAAGAAATGTTTCCAAGTGATCATAGGGAAGATCCAGTTGAAACATCATTCACAGAAAATTTTCTTTTTTCAAATGGTAATAATATAGTTTTTCCAGGAATAGTTATAAATAGCTCAGAAATTGTTCAAGGACTTACATACAGTATACTACATGCAGAAAATAATCTAAGTAGTGAATTCAAAAAAAACATATATGAATCCATTATTTTCTTTCTTTCAATTCATACAAATATTGCTACAGAAATTGGATTAAAAAGGTACATTTCCTTAGATAATAATGAAAAAGAATTGTTCTTTCCTGATGAATATTTTTTTAAAAATTATAAAGATTTAATTTGTTTCAGTAAAGAAGAAATTCAAGCTATCTATGATGAATTTAATATTAAAAGAGATGTAATAAGTAATTTCGTTTTTGATATAGAAAAAGATGAAATTGATTTAATCAATATTGATAAAAATCCGATTCTTTTAAAACCATTTATCATATGCAATGATATATATTATTTAATATTTCCAAGTGCACAAATGTTTTCGCTTAACAATTTCATTGTTAATGAATTAGAAGTCAATGGTCATTTAGAAGAATTGCTGAAAATCTATGATTTAAACATAGAGAATGATTCTTTCAAGGAATTAAGAAAAATGAATTGGTCTATGACCGATTTAGATACCCAAATTAAGGACAAAATAGAATTAAGAAATGGTGAATCAATATGGCAATTTGATGAAAATAAATTGGCATATGTTAATGTAATATTGAACTCAAGTGAAGATAGCGATTATGAAGAAAGAGCGAGTACAGTAATTTCTTTTGTACGTAATAAAGTTAATAATGAAAATTACCAATTCTTAACATTATTATTAATTTCCTCTTATTCAACTACCGATGATAAATTCTTTGCCTTAAAAGATATTGAAGGCTCAGATAACTTTTTAATGATAAACATTATTGATTTAAAGAGATTAAATAGCAATTGGGATTTAAATAAGCTTTCTCTTTGGAAATATTGTAAGGCTTTTGATAGAGCGATAAACAAAGGAGTTAGAATTGCTCCTATGTATTCTATTTTAACGTATTATTCATATTATACAAAGAATAATGATTCATTTTTGCATAGTGATGAAGCTTATAATGGTTTGTTTTTTGATTTTGGAACACAAGGTAAAGTTATAACTGATATTAATACTAAAAATGATGAACATGGTGTTATGTTTTTTAAACCTAAAAGAGGGATAGGTTATTTGCCTGTTTACAAAACGGCTAAACATGCTCCAATTTATTTATCACAAGAATATTATATTGGGATTTATAAGTCTGCAATAGAATTATTTGATTACCCAATTTGGATAACATGTCCAAAAAAAAGAGATACAATGACTACTCATTTTATCGATGCAATTGCCCATTGGTTAAATGAACTTTATCCATCACTTAACAAACATTTCAATCACTCTGTTCCTTTTCCAATTGAATTTATTATTTCACTTGATGACAAACTATATGATTTCAATCCTCAAGTTTTACATAATTTAGATTTAGAAGTATTCAATCTTGAATATGAAATTATAGCAGCCGAAGGAAAAATTAAAATTCAAGTTCCTTTTGAATTTTTTGCTGCTCTATATAGAAAAGATAATCATGGCGAAAGACAACTTATGTCTGTAGTTATAGAAAGTATGAGCAAATTATTTAATGCAATTGGGTATGATGAGTTAAGTGAGGAAGTTATACAGCTTATAATTGATAAACACATACCATTAGGTTCTGCAAAAATGATTTTAACTGTTGATTCAAGTTATAATTTAAAGATGGACCAAAGACACCTTCCAAAAATACGATTCATACAAAAATATGATAACTCTTATGTTTTAGAAAGTGTTGTTGATTGGCTCAATTATGACAAGGAAATTCCTGTTGAAATAATTGATAAAAAGGATAAAATTAAATTACTTGTTGATTGTGTTAATGCTATTATTCAAGAGTTAAGAAATAAATTAATTGAATACAATACACTCGAACTATTAAGCTTTTTAATGCATCATCATGAAGCAATTATACAAGCGAATGAATACCGAAAATTATATATACCTGCAAGGTTAGAATGTTTTTCAAAATATGTAGATGTTTTTAATGAATTTCATGAAACAGAATCGGAGTATGTAAATGTTTCTTTATCGATGAGATGCCTTATAGAATTTGCGAGTGCAGAACCGTATTTTAATGATAAGCTTCCAAATAATGACGACGTAGATTATTTACTAGCATTAATGAATGAAATGATATATTTTGGATATGTACAAGATATAATAAGGTTTGATATAGATAGTCCAAAAATGGGATTATTGGAATCTGGAAGAATTGGAATAAGTAAAGGCTTTTTCGATGATGTTCTGCTTAACTATAATATATCAAATAAAGAAGATGAATTGGTTGACTACAAAGAGAATTTTGAATCTAATTTCAATAAACATGAAAAGAATGAATCAAATGAAAAAAATGAAGAAGATTATTTAAAGAAAATAGATGAGGCCTTTATTTATGATTTGGGAATTACATTTTTAGAAATAAACACAATTTCATTGTTTTTGGCGGAATATTGTTTAATTCAAGAGAGTTCATATTATAAGATGGAAGAAAAGGAATTCATTGAATTAATAATAAAGGAAACAAAATTCAATAATGAAAAAATTAATTCATATTTAAATTTGCTTACTCTCAACAGTAGAGGGAAAATGGATAAGCCACCAGAAGGCTACATAATACCTGAAATTTTTCCTTGGCGATATAATAGAAAACTCTCTTATCTAAGGAAACCATTAATTAGACTCATTGATAATGACGATAAAGTTTGGTATCTATGGAGTGCAAGGTTTTTAATTCGAGCATCAGATAATTTATTATATCAATTTTCAAATGCAAGCCTTAGAGTGGAGGATAAGCATCATAAAATAAAAAATTTAATTGCTAAACGTCTTAATATAAAAGGTAAAAACTTCACAAATGAAGTAAGAGATTGGCTAATTCAAAACCCAAAATTGAGAGTTATTGATTTTGAAGTTAAAATTGATATAAAAGGTGTTTTAATAGCTAATAAAAATTATGGTGACATTGATATTTTGGCTTTTGATGATAAGAACAAATTGGTATACTCAATTGAGTGTAAAAATACCAAACAAGCTAAAATAATGTATGATTTTCAAAGAGATGTGAAAAATTATGCTGATAAGCAGTTACCTAAACATGTTGCAAGAAATGATTGGTTAGTTGATAATATTAAACAACTTTCAAAGAGGTTTAATAAAAATGTTGATGATTATAAGGTAAAGTCAATTGTGATAGCATCTTATCAATTACCAATTAAATTTTTAGAAAAAACTAAATTACCAATATATTCATTTAATGAGATTAAGCGATCACAAATTTTCTAATATTCTATTATTTCTTGTTTTCAATATAATTGTCCCGTATCTGTACCATTTTTCTTGAAACGTCTATGAATAGGAGGGAAGTACTTTATGTATCAGAAAGTAGTTTAAAATTATTGCCTGTAATGGAGTTATTATTATTGAAAGACTAGTAAATAGTGTAAGCACTTTATACGTCCTTAGCTTAATACTTTAAAAAGATTTCCTCAAAATCGTGGGTTAATAATTTATAAGGACCAGCACGTATAAAATGAATACTGCCTCTTATTTAGTATAATATGTTTTTATCGTAAATTTGATTTGTAATCAACGAGAGTAGTTGATTATTAAAATCTATATTCGATTTATTGTATATGATTATTATAACGCATCACCTAAATGTATTTAAATGTGTCGCTTTTATTACTTCGTTAGTTTTTGTTACCGGATTAAAAGCTCAGAATGATAGTATAGCTATCGAAAAATTATACAATGAAGGTATTCAAAATTTAAGAGTTGATCCTTCAAATTCCTATAAAAACTTAGAAGGAGCTCTAACAATTATTAATGATAGTGTTTTAACTAAAAATAAAAATAATCATCATTTCTTATTGCTAAAAGCAAATATCCTTGATAGACTAGCTTACAATTATAGAAGAAACTCAGATTATGCAAATAGTCTTAAACTTCTTCAAGAAAGTCTTACTATAAAAGAAAGGATAAATGAAACACAATCACTGTCTTTGACCTACTGTTATTTCGGGAGTTTATATGTTAAAAAAAAGGATAGCACCAAGACCTTAAGTTTTTTTAACAAAGCAATGGATGCTGCTAAACAGTATAATCATGATGATATTCCTTATGTAATGAATTCGTATTCTAATTATTATATGGTATATAAAGATTTTGAAAAAGCTAAAGTATATGCTCAAAAAGCATACAAATTCTCGGACTCAACACATAATTTTAAAGAAAAGGCCTATTCATTAACCTTATTATCGAGGTACTACATTAGAATCAAAGATTTTAAAACTTCAATTCAATATTCTTTAAAAGCGCTTAAAGTTGCAGCAGAAATTAATGATAAAGTGTTCGCAGAATTAAGTAATAAAGAACTTGGATATGCTTATAGAAAATTGGGACAGCCAAAAAAAGCACTAGATTACTATTTAAAATCTTTAGAATTAACAAAGGCTTTTGGCTTTAATAACAGACTTGCAAATCGTTATTTAAGTGTAAGTAATGCTTATACAGATTTAAATCAACACGAAGACGCGTTTTCATATTACAGATTGTATAAAAGACAGCAAATAAAAAACTTAAACATTAAGAATATTAGAGATTTTGCTGAATTAGATGCAGAATTTAAATACAAAAAAGAAAAATTAAAAGATAGTTTATTGTTTGTGCAAGAAAAAAAATTGTCTCAAGCTAAAATAGAAACTCTATCTGCACAAAACAAAATAAAAAATCAATGGCTGTTATTTGGAGGAATAGGATTTTTTACACTGTTTTTAATTATCTATTTAATTCGTTCTAAAAAATTTGCAATATCAAAGCAAGAGTTACAAGAACAATTTTCACAAGATCTTATCAATGAGCAGGAAAAAGAGCGTTCTCGTATATCACGAGAATTACATGATAGTGTGGGTCAAAAATTAATGTTATTATCTAAAACCACAAAAAGTATTGGTAATAGTGACGCTGAAAGTATTGCGAGCTCAACATTGGAAGAAATACGAAGTATTTCTAGGGGTTTACACCCTTCCAATCTTGAACGTTTAGGATTAACAGAGGCCATTAATGCATTGGTTTATGATATTAATGTCAATACAGATTTATTTTTTACCGAAGATATAGAGAATATAGATCATGTATTACCTAAAGAGTTTGAATTGCATCTATATAGAATCATCCAAGAAACGTTGAGTAATATTGTAAGACATTCAGAAGCCAAAGGAGTTAAAATGAAGGTTAATAAGACTTTCAACAACTTAACAGTAGTTATCAGCGATAATGGTAAAGGTTTTGAATTTGAAACAAAACTCAAGAATATAGGCTTAGGCTTAAAGACCTTGTTTGAACGTGCTAAAATTATTGGAGCCAAAATGAACTTAGATAGTGAAATTAGTAAAGGCACAAAAATGACATTAACTATTCCAATTTAGCAGTAATAAAATTTTTTTCGATATTTAGTTACTATAAAAATAAGAGCCAGTACGTATAAAATACGAGGCAGCTCTTATTTAATGCTAGTATGCTTTTATTGTACATTTGATTCGTAATCAACTAGAGTAGTTTATTATTAAAATCTGCATTTAATGTATTATATATGATAACTATAAGACTTACCCAAAATGTATTTAAATACTTTGTTTTTCTAGTTTTATTTTTTACTACTTTAAGTTATGCGCAAGAAGATTCTTTTGATATAAAAATTCAAAACCTTAAAGACGATATTGTTAAGTCTAATGGAGGTCATAAACTGAGGTTATTGGACAGTTTAAGTCGATTCATTAGTTATAACAGAACCCATTTAAAATTTGATTCTATTACTAAAAATACAATTGATTTAGCCTATGAGCTAGATTCTATTGATTTGGCACTTGTACGCACAAATTCATTAATTTTTTATTATGCAAACAGAGTTAATAGACCTAAAGAAGGCATAAAAGTCTTGAAAGATTTTGAAAGCAGAAACATTCAAACAAATGATTATGATCTTTTAGCAAGACTATATACCAATGCAGGTGATGCTTATTTTTTTTCTGGCGCTATAAAAGAATCTATTCCTATATACAATAAGGCTGAAGATTTTGCTTTAAAGGATAATGATAGTGTGTTATATGCCCAAGCAAGAACATATAAGGCTTCTGCCTATGTGGATACAGGTGACTATGCGACAGGTTCACAATTACTCTCTGAAACGACGAAAATGTTTACGGTTCTAAAAGATACTTCGGGTATACTTAGTGCAAGAAACACGTTAGCTGTAGTATATAGTAAAATGGGATTTTATGAAGAGGCTAAAGAAGAGCGTGCTGAGGTTATTCGCATAAGTAAAATGCAAAAAAAATATAGGTCTATAGTTCCGAATTTATTTAATGCTGCTATTGATGCCGATAAAAATGATAATCAGGCTTTGAGGATTAAGTATCTAAATGAAAGTTACAGGTACAATAAAACTGATGAGTCTACTCCACGAACTAGATTATCCTCTATAATAACATATTCTTTGTTAAGTGCATATTCAGAAAATGATAGCCTAGTTAAAGCGCAACAATTTTACAATAAAGTACAAAGTGAATTTTCTAATGAAGACCAATCCTTTTGAATATGCGTATTGGTCGTCTTTAGCAGATTATTTTATGGCAACTAAAAATTATAAACAAGCCTTAGTTAATGCGCAAAAGGCTTTAGAACTTCATCTAAACTCTAATAATACAGAAGGTGTATACCAAACTTATGATAAGCTAACCCATATATATAAAGGATTAAATGATTTTGAGAATGCGTATAAATATACTTCTATGCATAAAAAAATTGACGATTCTATAAATAGTGTGCAAAAAGCTAGAGCTTTATCGTATTATCAGACCTTATACGAAACAGAAAAACGTGATTTTAAAATTTCATCCCAGCAAAATGAAATCGTAGTTTTGGATCAAAAAAATAGAGCTAAACAGCAATGGCTATTGTTTGGTGGATTAAGTTTGCTAGCACTATTTACAATTATATATTTAATACGTTCTAGAAAATTTGCTAAAGTAAAACAAGAACTTCAAGAACGATTCTCACAAGATTTAATTAACGAACAAGAAAATGAGCGTTCACGATTAGCGCGGGAATTACATGATAGTGTTGGGCAAAAACTAATGTTGTTAACTAAGACCACAAAAAACCTCGGTAGTATAGATGCCGAAAACTTAGCGAGCTCTACATTAGAAGAAATACGGAGTATATCAAGAGGGCTACATCCTTCAAACCTCGAACGTTTAGGTCTAACGGAATCTATTAACGCATTGGTGTATAGTGTTAATGCCAATACAGATGTCTTTTTTACAGATGAAATAGAAAACCTAGATAATATATTATCTAAAGAATCTGAGTTACATTTGTATAGGATAATACAAGAAACTTTAAGCAATATTATAAAGCACTCTGAAGCAAAGGCTGTAAAAATGCAGATTAATAAAACATTAAAAGAAATACATGTAGTTATTAGCGATAATGGCAAAGGTTTTGATTTTGAGACCAAACAAAAAAGTATAAGCTTAGGTTTAAAAACCTTATTTGAACGTGCTAAAATTATTGGTGCTAAAATGAACTTATATAGTGAAATTAGTAAAGGCTCAAAAATGACATTAATTATCCCCATTTAATATGAATAAAAAAGACATTACTCTAGTTATTGCAGATGATCACCCTATGCTGTTAAAAGGATTGAATGATGAGCTACAATCAAATGGCTATAATATAATTGGGCAAGCCAGTAATGGAATACAGGCCTTAGAAGTTATTCTAAAGCTACAACCTCAAATAGCATTGTTGGATATTGATATGCCCATACTCACTGGTTTTGAAGTCATAAAAATGGCACGAGAAAAAGGCTCTAAAACAAAATTTATTATTTTATCATTTCATAAGGAGTCTTATTATATAGTACAAGCAAAAACATTTCAAATTGATGGGTATTTGCTTAAAGAAGACACATTTTTTGAAATTGAACATTGTATAATCCAAGTTTTAAATGGTCATATATATTTTAGTAAATCTATTGATGATCAACCCATTAATCTAGCAAGCGAAGAACTCAGGCGCTTAAAACTATTAACGCTTTCCGAATCAAAAATACTAAAACTTATTGCTCAAGAGATTTCTAATCAAGATATAGCAGACTCATTATCATTATCTATTAGAACTATTGAAAAACATCGTAGTAATATAATAGAAAAATTAAGCCTTAAAAAAGAAAATAATACACTTACAAACTGGGCTCTAGTCAATAGAAGCATTATTCTATCGCGATAGTATAAGTAGTGATACGTAATAATTACGTGTTAGCACTTATTTAGAAATACTTACTCTGAAACTATATTGCAATTCTAAGGATTATGATAATTATTGGATATGCAAATTTTACTAGCACACAGCGACAAAAAATATGCGAATAAATTAAAAAAAGAACTTCTTAATAAGAATTTTAAAGATATTCATGAATTTGACGACGGTTTTGCAGCCTTATCATACATCATTCAAAATTATTGCGAGTTTATTATAATAGAAGAAAATTTACCCAATTTAAATGCAACCGACATTCAAAGAGCATTGCTTTTTAAAGGCATAAAGACGAAATTTTTAATAGTGAAAAATAAGAAACCAGACTTTCGTAAAATTGAATTTGCATTGGCTCAAAATTATACCATTTCCTAAAATATGTTTAATTGAAAATTTTGTTTGTACTAGGGATTGAGTATAAATAATGAGCGATAAACATTTATACTCATACGTACTGGTACGTAATATTTACGAGCCGTCACTTATTTTATAAAGCTAATACCGAATCTACCTTGCACATGATTTAAAAATTAAATAATCATGAAAGCAAAAACCCCTTTAATAACCCTAGTACTATTCATTTTCTTTTTTAGTCTGCAAAGTGTCGAGGCACAAATTGCTCGATGTAAAGATATCACTGTTGCACTTGATGTAAACGGTCAAGCTTCTATAGACGCGCAAGATATAAATGATAATTCCTCAAGTGGTGGAGTTGCTGTTACTTACTCTATAAATGTGAGTACTTTTGACTGTTCTAATCTAGGAGAGAATACTGTACAACTTACGGTTAGTGGTGGAGGAAATAGTAGTAGTTGTAATGCTATAGTAACTGTTATTAGCGGTAACTATGCAGACCTTCAATGTAGCGACTATATTATTGGTAACGATCCTGGTCAGAGTTTTGCCATTATTAGTCCAGCAGACTTTGATGGGAGTAATATAACTATTAATGATAATGCCCCTTGCCCTAGTGATACATTCACAGGTTCATATAGTGCCTCTGGTTTTGGTTTTTCATATTTTATAGGCCAACCAAGAGAAGTTACTTATACGTATACTAATAATTACGGAGAAGAACAATCGTGTACCTTCAACGTCATTGTAAATGATACAGAAGCACCTGTACTTGGTGGATGTCCAACAACAGATGTTGTGTTACTAGAAGGCGAAATATTACAAGAACCTAGTCTTACAGGTAGTAGTGATAATTATGATGCTAACAGTCAATTGGTTATAGAACGATTAGATGCTGGTCCCGCTTTTGGCACAGTACCTACTTCAGATTTTACAGTACAATATCGTATTGTAGATACTAGCGGAAATGAAAGTAGTATTTGTAGTTATAATGTAGTTATTGACAACGCACCTGTAATTACTTGTTCATCACCTTCTGTTATAGTTGATGAGAGTACAAGCACATATGAGTTTACACTAAACGAACTTGCAAATGCTACCAACGATTTATCAGCAACTGCTAATCTTGCTTTTGGTACAGGAACAGAAGTTTCGGTTGTATTAGATAATAATAGCCCTACAGATCAAATTCTTAATATACCAACAGGTTTTCATTATCAGTTATTTGAGTTAATACCGCCAACTACAGGAAGTTATACGTTTACTTTGTCTGGTAATAATTCGAGTAATTTATTTATTTGGGAAGATAGTTTTAATCCAAACACAGGAGATTTTGCTGCAAGACCAGGCTATGTGGGGTTTGCAAGTTTTAATGCAAATGGATCACTAGCTCAAGGAAGTAACAACAATACCTTTACCTTACAACGAGATAAAACCTATTACATGTCTGTGATAGAAGATGGAGAAGATCTGTTTTTTACAGGAACACTAGCTTTTAGTTCAGAATTAATTTATCTAAATGGGGCTTCTTCAATTACCTTAGATTTAGATTGTTCTGACGCCGGAACTATTATACCAACTAACAGAGTATATGCATATGAAGATAATGGGCAAAATACTAGTTGTGTGCCAAGTGTAAATGCTACCGATAATATAGCACCAGTATTTATAGGTTGCCCAGCAGATATTACTGCTGGTATAGATCCAAACAGTGCAGGTGCTATTGTTATTTTTACGCTTAGTGCTACAGATAATTGTATAACGACAGAAGATTTACAAATCTCTCAAACCAGTGGATTGGGTAGTGGAGAATTGTTCCCAATTGGTGAGACAATCCAAACCTTTACAGTTACAGATGCTAGTGGAAATACAGATGAATGTACATTTACTATAACTGTAGAAGATACAGAAGCACCAACAATTAGTTGTCAAGATGTTACTGTTCCACAACTCCCAACTACAGATATTGGATATAACATTTTACCTTCAGATTTTGACAATGGCTCTACCGATAATTCTAGTCAATTAGATTTTTTAGCAGAGAATGATCAATTTTACGTTAATATAGACAATACAAGTCCTGTACATTCAAACTTATACCATCAATCTTCAATCTTCATGGTACCATCTAATGGAGCGTATAAGTTTAATTTTGACCTTAACAAAAACGATGAAGGATCAGGAACATTCGTGCCTCAATTTAGATATAGTATATGGAATATTCCGCCTACAGAAAATGGAGAAGGTCTTATAGCCGATACAACAATTGATATTGCTACAGGTCAAGTTGTAAGTGGAAATACAACCACAACCTTAAGTGCAGGTGTAAAATACTATATGCACGTATACGCAGCATCAAGTACAAGTACAACTTTTGAGAATTTAACAGGAACAATGTCTGTAGATACAAGCATAAGTTCGTCTTTACCAATGTTTATTAATTGTAGCACTGTAAATATTGATGATGTTACAATTACTGCTGTTGATGTAGTAGGTAATACAGATACTTGTACAGCATCAGTATCAGTATCTAATATTAGTTGCCCAATAGAATTAATTATATCACCTACAGCAAACCAGGATTTTCAGTTGCCATTTATGCCATATACAGGTGAAACATATTCTGTAGATTGGGGAGATGGAACATCTACAACAGGACATACAGGATATACTAACCATAATTACGCTCTTGCAGCAGAGTATACTATAAAAGTATATGGAAATATTTCCTATTTCAGATTCTCAGATGTAGATCTAAATGATGCAAATGCTCCAATATTAAAAAGCGTCGTAAGTTGGGGAGATAATGTTTGGGAAACCATGTTAGAGGCATTTAATGGGTGTAGTAACCTAGAATCTTTGCCAGTCACGCCACCAAACTTGTCTAACGTTACAAATATGAATCACATGTTCGCTAGGGCAAGTATCTTCAATCAAGATATAAGTAACTGGGATGTATCTAATGTGACTGATATGGAAGGGACTTTTGCTGCCACAATATTTAATCAACCCTTAAATGGCTGGAATGTATCCAATGTAACTACTATGGAAGGAATGTTTTTATCCGCCATAGAATTTAATCAACCTCTTAATAACTGGAATGTATCTAATGTAATTAACATGGATGGAATGTTTTTAGATGCATATGCGTTTAATGGAGATATTACTACTTGGAATACATCAAATTTAGTTAATGCTAATGGTATGTTTGCTACTGCATCATCATTTAATCAGAATCTTGGAACTTGGGATATCAGCTCATTAAATAATGCTTTTGCAATGTTTAGTAATACTAGCTTATCAACTACTAATTATGATAATTTATTAATAGGTTGGGCAAATTTAGATGCAGGAGAAACGCAGATACCTACAGGTACAGCTTTTGATGCACCTCAGAGTCGCTATTGTAATGGAGAAGCTGCAAGAACCGAATTAATGAGCACATACGGTTGGGCTATTAGCGATGGTGACCGAGATCCATTTTGTGGTGTTATTGAAGAAGAATTATTTATTACCGAATGGAATGCAAATGGTAATAGAATTATAGAAATACCTACAAATGAAAATGGCTATAATTATAGTATAGATTGGGGTGACGGTACTTTTAGTTATAATCAAACAGGTAATGTTTCTCATGAGTATACGTCTACTGGACAATATGATGTGAAAATATATGGAGATTTCCCAAGAATTCATTTTGAAAGCTCAACATCTACAAATAGAACTAAAATAAGAGAAGTTAAACAATGGGGCGCTATAGAGTGGTCTTCAATGGCAGGTGCTTTTTTAGAATGTAGTAATTTAAAAGTTACAGCTACTGACATACCAAATTTATCTAATGTTACAAATACGTCATCTATGTTTAAAGATTGTACTTCTTTAACAGAAAATGATATGTTTAATAATTGGGATATGTCTAATGTTTCAAACATGAATAATATGTTTGAATCAGCAACTAATCTCGATCAAAACGTTGGTAATTGGGATATTGCAAGTTTAGTTACCGCCAATAATATGTTTACAGATACAGCACTCTCTACTGATAATTATGATGCGCTCTTAATTGGTTGGTCAACACAAGAAGCAGGAGAAGGTTCAATACCAAATAGCGTTTCATTCAATGCCAATGGCTATACATATTGTAATGGTGAAAATGCTAGATTAAATTTATTGTTTAATAATTTTTGGAACATTTTTGGTGATGGTCCAGATCAGTTTTGTGGTTTAGGAAGGCCTTTTATTACCGAATGGCAACTTACAGGTGATTTCCAAACTATAGAAATACCAACAACTGGTAGCGGATATGATTATGTAATAGATTGGGGAGATGGTAGTGATTTTGAAGGTGCTACTGTAGAATATGATCAAACGGGTGATGCTTCTCATCAGTATGACATACCAGGTACATACGTAATTAAAATTTATGGCGATTTTCCAAGAATAGATTTCAGTAGTTCTACTGGAGTAAATAAAAGTAAAATAAGAAAAGTTACCCAATGGGGAGATATACAGTGGTCTACTATGCTAAATGCTTTTACAGAGTGTAATAATTTAAGTGTAACCGCTTCTGACACGCCAGATTTGTCTAATGTAACTAGCTTACAAGGCATGTTTAATTCATGCACATTTCTAGTAGGAAATGATTCGTTTAACAATTGGGATGTCTCAAATGTCTCTAATATGATAAACATGTTTAATAATGCATTCTCTTTTAACCAAAATATAGATAATTGGGATATCACAAGTTTAGATAATGCTTCTAGTATGTTTGGAGGTGTAACACTTTCAACAGAAAATTACGATGCTTTGTTAATAGGTTGGTCTACTCAAGAAGTAGGAGAGGGTCCAATACCAAGTAACGTTAATTTCAATGCAGGAAATAGTCGTTATTGTAATGGAGAAATTGAAAGAGCTCGTTTAATAACAAATTTTAGTTGGTCTATTGATGATGGTCAACAAGATCCAACTTGTGGTCTTATTTCTGAACCATTTATAACAACCTGGAATACAGATATTTCTGGGACATCTAACTCTTCTTCAATTATAATACCAACATTTACTGGAGAAGTTTATAATTATACGGTTCTTTGGGGAGACGGTACCTTAGACGAAGGCTTAACAGGTAACGCCACTCATGAGTATGCTACACCGGGTGTTTACGAAGTGAAAATTTATGGTGATTTTCCTAGAATTGATTTTAATAGCTCAACATCTGCAAATCGAGCTAAAATAATAGAAGTTACTAATTGGGGAATTAATGAATGGACAACTATGGAAAATGCTTTTTTCGACTGTGGTAATTTAAACATTACTGCTTTAGATGTACCAAATTTATCCAATGCTTCTAATTTGAGTAGTATGTTCTTTAATTGTACAAATTTTAACAGCGATATCAATAATTGGGATGTCTCTAATATTACTAATATGCAAGCAATGTTTTATGGTTGTACAAACTTTAATCAACCCTTAAATAATTGGAATGTTTCTAATGTAACTAATATGTCTGGATTGTTTATTTTTTCTAGTTCATTTAATCAACCACTAAACAATTGGGATGTATCTAATGTTACAAATATGAATTTTATGTTTAATAATGCAATTTCTTTTGATCAAAATCTAGGCGAATGGGATATTACAAGTTTAGATTTTATAAATAGTATGTTCAATGGTGTAAAACTCTCTACCGAAAACTATGATGCTTTATTAATAGGATGGGCAACTCAAGAAGTAGGGGAAGGACCAATACCAACAGATTTAGAATTCAATGCAGGTGATAGCAGATATTGTAACGGAGAAGCTGCAAGAACCGAATTAATGAGCACATACAGTTGGGGTATTAATGATGATGGTCTCGATTTTAGTTGTAATTTTTTACCTTTTATAACAAAATGGATTGTAGAAAATGGTCAAAGTATAATCATACCTACTACCGGAACAGGCTATAATTATTATATAGATTGGGGAGATGGTACCATTGAAGAAAACTTAACAGGTGATGCTTCTCATGCCTATGCCATTGCAGGGGAATATGAAGTGAAAATCTATGGAGACTTCCCAAGAATTACTTTTGGGTACTTGGGCTCAGTTAGTCATAGACAAATGATAAGAGAGATTACACAATGGGGAGATATAGAGTGGACATCTATGGAGCAAGCTTTTTTTGGTTGTACTAATTTAAATGTAACTGCAACAGATATTCCAGATTTATCTCAAGTAACTAATGCTTATGCAATGTTTGCTAGTTGTAGGTCACTCACAGGAAATAGTTCGTTTAACAATTGGGATGTGTCTAATATTACCAATATGGAAGGTATGTTTGCTGCTACAGATATATTCAATCAAGATATAGGTAATTGGAATGTATCTAATGTTACTAACATGAGTAGTATGTTTTTAGATTGTTATTTTTTTAACCAAGATATAGGCAACTGGGATGTATCTAATGTTACTGACATGAGTAGTATGTTTTATAGTGTCTTTAATTCTTCAGTGATATTACCATTTGACCAAGATTTAAGTAATTGGGATATTACAAGCTTAGAGAACACAACACTAATGTTTAGAAACCTTGCATTGTCTACAGAAAACTACGATGCCTTGTTAATAGGTTGGTCTACCCAAGAAGCCGGAGAAGGACCGATCCCTACAGGTATTTCATTTTACCCAGGTCTTAGTTATTATTGCAATGGCGGAAGTGCAAGAACCGAATTAATGAGCACATACGGTTGGGGTATTAATGATTCTGGACTTAGTCCTATATGTGGTCTTACAGAATCACCATTTATTACCAGATGGGAGAATATTTTAGCCTTTGAAACTTTAACCATCCCAACAATGGGTGATGGTTACAATTACATTGTAGATTGGGGAGATGGAACTATTGATGCAGGTATAACAGGAGATGCTTCTCACGATTATATAACAGAAGACATATATGCAGATGTACAGGAGCGTATAGTAAAAATATATGGCGATTTTCCTAGAATTGACTTTAGTAATTCTACAGATGAAATTAAAGCCAAAATAAAAGAAGTTGTACAATGGGGAGATATAGAGTGGACATCTATGGAAACTGCTTTTTCTGGTTGTAGTAATTTAATCGTAACCACTTCAGACACACCAGATTTATCTAATGTTACCAATACAGAAGGGATGTTTTCTGGCTGCCAATTGCTTGTAGGAAATGATTCGTTTAACAATTGGGATGTATCTAATATTACTAATATGGATCATATGTTTAATGGTTGTATAGACTTTAATCAACCCTTAAATAATTGGGATGTATCAAATGTTGTAGGAATGAGTAGTATGTTTGCTTCAGCCACTAGTTTTGATCAAAATCTAGGTGATTGGGATATCACAAGTTTAGTTTCTGGAACTGAAATGTTTAGTGGAGTAACATTATCAACTGAAAATTATGATGCGCTGCTCATAGGATGGTCTACTCAAGACGCAGGAGAAGGGCCAATACCAAGTGATATAAATTTAGTGTTTGATGCTGGTAATAGTAAATATTGTGAAGGCGTACATGCCAGAAATCTTTTAGTAGAATCAGTATCTAATGGTGGTTATGGATGGACTATTAATGATCTAGGCATAGAAAACCCAATATGTGGTTTAGGAAATCCTTTTATTACTAAATGGAATGTCGGAGCTAATGAAAGCATAACCATTCCTACTACAGGTAGTGGATATAATTATGTAGTAGATTGGGGCGATGGTATTATAGAAAGTAATTTAACAGGCAATGCAAGCCATACGTATGCTACAACAGATACTTACGAAGTTAAAATATATGGTGATTTTCCAAGAATCTACTTTTTTCCTTCAGACCAGAGTAATAGAAACAAGTTAGAAACCATAGAGCAATGGGGAGATATTGAGTGGACGTCAATGTTTGCAGCATTTTATGTTTGCGAAAATTTAAAGATTACTAACCTCGATATAGACGAGCCAGATTTATCTAATGTTACAAATACAGAATCTATGTTTGTTGACTGTATAAATTTTGACAGTGATATTAGTAATTGGGATGTATCTAATGTTATTTATATGGATCATATGTTTAATGGTTGTATAAGCTTTAATCAACCCTTAAATAATTGGGATGTGTCAAATGTTATAGGAATGAGTAACATGTTTTCTGGAGCGACTAGTTTTGATCAAAATCTAGGTGATTGGGATATTACAAATTTACAATTTGGAGCAGGTATGTTTACTAATGTAACACTCTCTACAGAAAATTATGATGCGCTGCTCATAGGATGGTCAACTCAAGAAGCAGGAGAAGGACCAATACCAACAGATTTAGAATTAGATGCCGGTAATAGTCAATATTGTTTAGGAGGAGATGCAAAAACTCTTTTAGAAGAATCTATTGTTAACGGAGGTTATAATTGGAATATTAGTGATGGAGATCAAGATCCATTATGTATTATAGATTATTTTATTACCAAATGGAATGTAGGAGCAGGTGAAAGTATCACCATTCCAACTACATTAGATGGATATAATTATACAGTAGATTGGGGTGATGGCACTATTGATGAAGGCTTAACAGGCAATGCATCTCATACCTATGCCTCTGCAGGTGAGTATGAAGTGAAGATTTCTGGTGATTTCCCAAGAATATTCTTTAATAATAGTGGAGATAAGTCAAAAATCACTGAAGTAAAGCAATGGGGTTCTATTGAGTGGACTAGTATGGAATCTGCTTTTTATGGATGTAATAATATACATATAACAGCTATTGATGCACCAGACCTTTCATCAGTTACTAGTATGAAAAGTATGTTTAGAAGTACTCCTATAGATGAGGATATTTCACATTGGGACGTAAGTAATGTAGAGGATATGGGCTTCTTGTTTAGGCAATGTGTAAATTTCAACAGTGATATATCATCTTGGAATGTTAGTAGTGTAAATTCTTTTGCTACCATGTTTACTGGAGCATCTCAGTTTAACCAAGATCTTAGTACTTGGGATGTAAGTAATGCAACTATAATAAGAAGTATGTTTAATAATGCATCTCAGTTTAACCAAGATCTTAGTACATGGGATATTAGTAACGTTACAGATGCTAATAATATATTCTCAAATACAAATTTATCAACAGAAAATTATGATGCCATACTTATTGGTTGGTCTACTTTAGATACTATGGCAGGGGAAACGGCAATACCAAATGGTATTTTATTTGGGGCAGAAAATATTAAATATTGTTTGTCAGAGACAGAGAGAACGCTGTTAATGACACCTGTTATCGATGGAGGCTATGGTTGGACAATCACTGATGGTGATCAAGATACAAGTTGTGTTAGAGTTTTATTATCCCCAAAAGTATATTTACAAGGAGCAAGTTTAAATGCAAATACAGGAGAAGAAAGTTTAATGCGTGATGATTTACGTGTTAATGGATTAATACCGCTAACATCGCCTTATGGTGATGCTGCGATAGTAGAGGCTACAGTGCTTACAACTATGGGTACTGATGCTATCGTAGATTGGGTTTGGGTGGAGCTCAGGGATAAGGATGATAATTCAATAGTTATAGATTCACAATCTGCCTTATTACATCGCGATGGAGACGTGGTAACTATAGATGGTACTTCTGCCTTAGCATTTAATCAGCCATTAGGGAGTTATTATGTTGTGGTGAATCACCGTAACCATATCGGTATCATGACTGCTTCAGCAGTATCCTTAAGTAGCACAACTACCACTGTAGATTTAAGCTCAGATGCAAATACTGTAGCAGGAGGTACAAATTCCGTGATATTGTTAGATAATGGTAGCTATGGGATGTACACAGGGGATTATGACGCTAATGCACAAATACAGAACACAGATGCTAGTGCTGTTATCCAACTGATCGGTGGTGCAGGTTATGATGAAGCTGATATGGATTTCAATACACAGGTACAAAATACAGATGTTAATGCACTTATCAACCCTAATATAGGACGTGGTCAACAGTTTAGCAGAAGCACCAACAGTATGACCACGGCAGGCATAACCCTGGCTTTTGCCAATGCAGAGATTACCAATGATGGTGTAGACAATTTCTATGAGGCAGATATTGTTATATCAAGTACAGAGGCAATCTATGTAGGTTCAGGCCAGGTATACTTTGATTATAACACAGCAGCCTTTGGAGAAAATGTATCAGCAAACACTAATATAGAGTATAGTCAACCAAGTGGTTCAATATTAGGTTTTGCATGGCCAGGAGTACCCTTTGCTACACCAGCGTATAAGGATTTTATACAGAATGATAATACGATCTCTAGAGTGTCCTTGTCATTCCAACAGAATATAGCTTTGGTAGGATTAGAGACCGAGCCAGATGCTTTAGAGGTGAATTCTACAGCAAAGGTGTTGTTTCATATTAAGATAAAATATATAGATTCAAGTGAGGATGCTAATATGTGTTTTTATAGTGATGGGGTGTTTCAGGACCAGTTCTTTACAGCCTGTGGAGGCACAAGTGTAGCAGATTGTACAGGTGCACCAGGACTGCAGATCACGGATGATAGTTATGATTGTACAGATGCAGGTGTAGGCACCTTAAGCATTACAGATCATGATATAACTGACTTAGTACTCTATCCCAACCCAACAAGGACTAGTTTTTATATCAAGGGCATAAGTATAGATAGTATGGTAAAGGTCTATGACATTAATGGCAGATTGATTACAAAGCAAAACATAGTAGAAGATCAGGCCATAGATATGAGTCGTTATGAAGATGGAATGTACATGGTAGAGATAACCTCAGGTACAAGTACAGTAATCAAACGTTTAATTAAGAAGCATTAAAAAAAAGAAGAGCCTCCCTTTTATATAGTTAAGGTTAAATTTTGTTGACAAGGCTGTTGTAATAGTATAAGAGGGTAAATAAGTAGCAGCTGAAATAAAACCTTCTAATCAAAAGATTGGAAGGTTTTTGTAATAAAAGGTATGGGTAACTACGTACTGCTACGTAATATTTACGAGCCGTCTCTTATTTTAAAAAGCTAATGCCCAAACTACCTTGCACATGATTTATAATTTAAATAATCATGAAAGCAAAAACCCCTTTAAAATAATGAAAACACTAAAACAGATTTTAGCGCTAGCTATTTTGAGTATGTCTAGCCTAAATGCACAGGAGATTACTTTAAGTTTTGCTAATGCCAAGGTTACTAATGATGGAATGGACGATTATTATGAGGCAGATATTATGCTTTCATCAACAACAGATTTTTATGTTGGCTCAGGGCAAGTTTATATTGATTATAATACAGCTGCCTTTGGTGAGAATGTATCATCAAATGGAAATATAGAATACAGTCAACCAACGGGTTCGATTATAGGTTATGCTTTTCCAGGCTTTCCATTTCCAACACCAGCGTATAAGGACTTTGTAGAGAATGATAATACAGCCTCACGAGTATCCTTGTCCTTTCAACAGAATGTAGCTTTAATAGGCTTAGAGTTTGCACCAGAAATACAGGTCGTAGCAACAGCGAAGCAATTATTCCATATCAAGATAAAGTATACGAATGTCAATGAAGACCCAGGGATTTGCTTTTACAGCGATGGTGTATTTCAGGATCAGTTCTTTACAGCTTGTGGTGGGGCTAACATAGCAGATTGTACTAATAGTCCAGGGGTACAGATTACTAATGATACTTATGATTGTTCTGGTGCAGAATTGAGTATAAGTACAACGTATGTGTATAATAATGACTGGACACCTTCAGATCCAAGTGGTGTATCTACAGGCTCAGATGAGATTATCATTGAGGCAGGTGAAGCAGCTATATCTGCAAATACGATAGCAAATACAGTTACCATAAATTCAGGTGCAGGGCTTACGGTAAATATAAGCATGGATTTAGAAACGGTTTCAGGGACGACCTTAGAGTCGACCTCTACAACCTATGCAAGTTTAATAGTAGATGGCACAATAACAGGGAGTATCGCCTATGAGCGCCATGTTAATCAAACAGGATCATCAGGAGGCAATGATTTAATCACGCCACCAGTGAGTGGTCAGAGCTTTACAGATTTTATGGCCAACAATAGTAATATTGTATCCAACGCAGGCAACACTTTATATTTATTCGGACCCTTTGATAAGACTTCTGGGACTTATCAGACTTATGCCAACACAGAGTCAGCTACATTGACTTCTGGTGTTGGTTATAGAGCAGCTACGACTGATAATAGCACTTTGCGTTTTGAGGGTAGCGTGCGTCATGGTACAGTGAATCAGGCTGTGTTCAATAGCGGGCCATCATATATGGAATGGAATCTTATAGGTAATCCTTATCCAAGCTATATGAACGTACAGGATTTTTTGAATAACACCAATAACATGAGTGCTTTAGATGTTACTAATGTTGGGATTTATGGTTATGATGGTGATGCTTCAGATGGTTGGGTGATTTATAATTTAAATACCACAGATATTAATACAGTTATTGCGCCAGGACAAGGTTTTTTTGTGGCAGTAGATATTGACACTTCTATAGAGTTTACACCAAGTATGAGACGTCATGACACATCGGATGATTTTATAGCAGGTAGAACAGAAGAAAACCAACATTTAAGCATAGAGCTTAGTAATGCTAATGAGAACACAAAGACAGACTTTTACTTTAATGGTAACTCAACAAATGCATTAGACCCAGGTTATGATGCAGCTGTGTTTGGTAATGTAGCTGACGCCTTTTCAATTTACTCCCATCTTATAGAAGAGAATATAGGTGTAGATATGGCAATTCAATCCTTACCAGAGGATGTTTTAACAAATGGAGTTATACCATTAGGAGTAAACACACTTCAGGGAGAACAGCTAACAATAAGTATAGCAGCGAGCAACTTACCACAAGATGTAGATGTTTACCTTATCGATACACAAGAGAACCAAACAAAAGATTTAAACATTTCGGATTATGTGATGACACCAATAGATGATCTTAGTGGAACAGGACGTTTCTATATATCCTTTAATCAAGAGACCCTAGGGACAACAGAGACGAATACAAACAACCTAAAGGTGTATACCTTAAGAACCAATAATCAATTAGTAATAAAGGGTATTATAAATGAGCCAACACTAGCAAAGTTGTATGATATTAATGGCAGACAGGTTTTAAGTAAAGCTCTAGAAGTAACAAATAATTATAATACGATAGATACAAGTGTATTGCAAAGTGGTGTATACATGTTGCAATTATCAAACAATATATGGTATTACACAGAAAAAGTAATAATTGATTAAAGCCTATTGCAACTAACTATGAAGAGAGATCAAAAAGATACTGTAACACGAAAAGAGGCTATAAGTAAGATCGGTAAATATGCAGCGCTAACTGCATTGGGCACCTTTATAGTATTAAACCCATTACAAGCACAAGCATCATCACCACCAGATCCAGGTGGGAACCCATTTGATTAAAAATAGAATGAAAGGAAAAATAATAGAAAATTCAGAATCAATTTGTATGGAATTAAATTCTTCAATAATTAATAGCGAAGAAGCACAAAGCTGTTGACTTATAAAGGGGTAAGGTTTAACCAACAGTAGTGCCAACCTCCTTGTCGTAAAGATAAGGAGGTTTTTTTAGTTTGATTAATTTAGATTTTTAATGTACCAAATTTGTATCATAGATAACTTAACACTTATCATTGTTAATGTTTTACTTTCTGTATTGGGAAATAGTTTAAAACAGTTGTTCCGAACCCGTACTAGTTTTCTTGAAAAGCCCATAAATAGGGCGGAGTACTTTATGTATCCACAAATGATTTAGAACGTTGCTTGAAATCATGTTGATGACAATACTATAATTTTAGTTTATTTTAATTCAATCGGATTTTTTAGTATTTTGATGACATGTTTTAAGAAAAAAAGATGTTTCTTTATAAGCTATGTTCAAAAGGCTGAGCTTTTTTCTTCTTCTATTGTTAAATAGCCTCGTTACACTTGGGCAAGCTTATAGTGCGCAACACGATGTAAATGGATTGCCTTATATGAATCACTACAGGCCATCCGACTATAATTCTCACAGGCAAAATTGGTGTGTTATTCAAGATCATAGAGGAATTATTTATGTGGGAAATAATTCAGGCTTATTAGAATATGATGGTTCGGAATGGCGAAGTCATAAAACGTCTAACAATACCTCAATTCGTTCTTTAGGTATTGATAAGAATGGAAAAATTTATTATGGTGCTCAAGATGATTTTGGGTATTTAGATAACACTAAGAAAGGAGAATTGGTTTTTGTTTCACTGATAGACAATTTGCCTATGTTATCTCATAGAATAAGGGATGTTTGGGGTATCCAAGTTGTAAATGACTTAGTGTACTTTCAATCAAATAACCATCTTTTCAGTTTTGACGTCAGTAATATTGAAAAAAATGATAAAACCGTAAAACTTATCTATGAGTCGGAAAATAGTTCAGAAGAGATTAATGGTCTATCCTTAATTGATAATGACTTATACGTTTGGATTTTTTCTAAAGGCTTAATGCGATTAAATGAAAATACACTCCAAGTGGTTAAAGGAAGTAAATTGCTAGCTAGAAGAGAAATTGTAAAATCACTCCCAATAATAGATCAAAAATCAGTACTCATCTGTACATTGGGAAAAGGCTTTTATCTATCAAATGGTAATACAATAGAAAAGCTAAACACATCCTTAGAATTAGAACAGTTACTACTTACAAATAGAATTTTTGATATTAGGTATTTATCAGATGGCAAACTAGCTGTGGCGACTAATAAGGCGGGTTTGTTGGTTATAGATAAAGATTTTAAGATTTTACAAAAAATTAATAAATCCAATGGTCTTCTAAGTGATACAGTTTACAACACGTTTTCTGATGCACATGGGGGCCTTTGGTTAGCAACAGATCAGGGCATTTCTAGGTTAGAGTTGCCTAGTGCTATCCAGAAGTTTGAAAAAAACTTTGGATTAAATGGCGTTGTCTACGATTTTGCTCAAAACGAAGAAAGCCTTTACATCGGAACTAAATTTGGGGCGTTTGAAATGCGTATGGATAGTACTTCAACAGAATTCTTTAAAGTTGGTGATATTTCTGATGACGTATTTTCGTTAGAATTAATGGAAGATGAGCTCTTTGGGGCATTTCCGTATCAAGGAGTATACATTTTAAATAATGAGAGCAGCGATAAACTTATAGATAAGGAGCTACCTGTAAAAGTGAAAAAGTCGCGACACGACCCCAATCTTATGTTCATTGGAAGCGGTTCCAATAATTATGGTTTTGCAATAATGTACAAACATAAGTCAGGTTGGAAGCGTTATTTAACAACACCTGTAATTAAAGATCAAATTAGAGAGATTGAAGAAAAGGAACCAGGTGTTATTTGGCTAGGAACGAGGCGAAATGGCGTACTTCGTTTACACATTCCCAACTTAAAAACACTCAGCTCATTAGAAAGTGGATTGTACTTAGTAGATAGCATTAAATTAGAATCGCAACGTTATGCCATAGAAAACTCTACGGCTACGTATCGTTCAAGATTGTGGTGGGTTAACGATACTATAAGAATTGCAACTTCTAATGGATTGCGTAAAATGGATGTAGTTTCCAATACATTGGTTTTAGATAATAGCCTAAACGAAAAACTAACTGATTCTTCTGTAACCGTAAATATCATTAAAAAGTCAGCGGATGATACGTTTTGGGTATATTCCGATGCTACTAAAAATACATTAGCGAAGTTAAAGCAAGAACATGGACACTATAAGTGGGAAGAAGTTCCAGAACTGAATAGAACTATAGGAACTGTTTTTACGGCTTTACATCCAGATATTGTAAATCCAGACCTTCTGTATTTAGGTACCAGCGATGGTATTATAACCTATGATTCCAGCGTCAATCGATCCTATAATGCAGATTACAACACCTCGATAAGAAGGGTTTTTATAGAACAGGATTCGCTGGTTTACAATGGCACTTGGTTTGGCTTTAAAAAAAACAGACCGTTCAGCACCTTCAATTTTTCACGCGAGGCCATTCGTTTTGTATATGCTGCAACGAGTTATGATATGCCCGAGCTCACCTTATACCAGACGTTTTTGGAAGGCTATGATAAAGATTGGTCCTCATGGACTTCTGAAGTCAAGAAGGACTATACCAATTTACCTGGTGGTGATTACACCTTCAAAATAAAGGCAAAAAACGTTTATGGAATTATTAGTTCAGAGGATGAATATGTATTCTCTATAACCCCTCCATGGTATTTAAGTACCGTAGCTTACATAATATATACCGTTTTATCGATTTTGGGTGTAATAGCCGTATTGCGATATCGGGAAAATAAAATTCTTGAACGGCAGAAAATTGAATTGGCAAGCTTAGAGAATAAGTTCCTTAAAACCGAGATAAAATATAAGCAAAAGGATTTAGCGGATTTTGCCGTGAATATTTCCCAAAACCAAAAATGGGCATCGCATCTGTTGGAACGAGTTAAGGAAATAAAAGCAACAAAAGGACGAACCAAAGGGAAGAATATTGAACTTTTGGAACAAGAAATAAAAGATAAAACTACGATAGAAAAAAGCAAGTTAGATTTTCAAAAACGGATCGATGTGCTCAATAATGCATTCTATGATTCCCTTTTAAAATCCTATCCAGATCTTACAAAAACAGAGATGAAATTATGCTCACTGATTAAGCTTAATTTAGATAGTCACGATATCGCCATTCTTCAAAATGTGACCTTGGAATCTGTTTATAAAAGCCGAACCCGGCTTAGAAAAAAGCTAAAATTAGCATCTGATGTTGATTTAAATGTGTTTTTAAAGCAATTCTAAAAATAAACACAAAATCCTGTAAATCAGATTTTTAAAATTTAAAAAGCGCAAATTGTCCATGATTTGTCACTGTCCTTTTTTCTTTTTTTTGCCATAGGTATATATACATTCGTAGCACTAAACCAGATTTCTTAAATCTTTAATACCTAAAAACGAAGTATATGGATCCATTAAAAAAACTGCAACGGTTTCTGTTTCCATACAAGAACAATAAATATTCTACAGAAACTCCAAATCCTGAATTTTCAGGTTCGGAGGTGTTGTCAAATAATGAGCTGCTTAAAAAAGAAAAAGCCGTTTTGGAGAAAGTAGAAAAAGTGATAAAAATAATAGAAAATAAAAAAAAGCGATCATGATAAAAAATACGCTCTTAGTCATGGCCTTAGCCATAACTACACAAGTAGTGTTAGGTCAAAATGAATTTGTAACGACTTGGAAAACCGATAATCCGGGAACATCCAATAGTACCTCAATCACAATCCCAACCAATATTGCTTACACCTATAATTACAATGTAGATTGGGACAATGATGGAGTCGTCGATGAGTTTGGCATAACAGGAGACATCACTCATGATTTTGGTGCGCCAGGCACCTACACCATTCGTTTGAATGGTGACTTTCCTCATTTCTCAATGCCATTTTTTGGAGACAATAAAAAATTATTAAGTGTAGACCAATGGGGAAATATTGAATGGTTATCAATGTTCGGGGCATTTAATGGGTGCAGCAACATGCATATTCTTGCGACAGATGCACCAGATTTATCTAATGTAGAATTTATGACTTCTATGTTTAACGGGTGCTCCTCAATGAACGAAAATATAAATCATTGGGACGTAAGCAATGTTACAGATATGCACAGGGCTTTTATTAATGCAACTAACTATAACCAACCACTTGATAATTGGGATATGTCTAATGTACAAGACATGGGACAAATGTTTATCAACGCTACGAGTTATGACCAAGACTTGAGCAATTGGGATTTTAGCAGTTGCATTTCATTAGGAGGTTTTTTGTCTGGGGCAGAACTTTCTGTAGAAAACTACGATGCCCTGCTTATCGGTTGGAGCACAGATGGTAGTGGTGTTGCTGATGATGGTATAGACGATGTGCCCACAAATTTAGACCAATTTAGCGGTGGAAACTCAACGTATTGCTTAGGGTCTGCTGCACGCCAAGATTTAATAGACACTTATGGCTGGACCAATTTTACTGACGGTGGTTTAACCTGTGCTAGTAGTGATTTTTTTATCACGACTTGGAAAACGGACAATCCAGGCGGAAGCAATAACACCTCTATTACGATTCAAGCCCTTTCGGCAGAAACTTATGACTTTGAGGTGGATTGGACCTACGATGGCGTTTCCTTCAATGCCGAAGATATAAATGTCACTGGAAACATAACCCATGATTATAGTGTGGCGGGGACGTATACTGTGGCCATACGCGGTACGTTTCCACGAGTTTTTTGGCAATCCACAAACGATAAACAAAAATTAATGAGCATCGAACAATGGGGTAACTTATCATGGAGTTCTATGAATTCATCATTTAGTGATTGCATCAATTTAAATATCAATGCCACCGATGCACCAGATTTATCTAATGTAGAGGATATGGCCTTTATGTTCTCGTCTTGTACATTGCTAAATGCCGATATCAACCATTGGGATATTGGTAATGTTACCAATCTGAACTTAATGTTCGCCGACGCAACAGCCTTTAATCAACCACTATCCAATTGGGACGTTTCAAAGGTTTTGACCATGTCTAATATGTTTAGTGGTGCCACGAGGTTTGACCAAGACCTTGGCAACTGGGATTTGAGTAGTGTATTGTCCATTTCTGGCCTGTTGTTTGGCTGTGAGTTATCCCTAGAGAATTACGACAGTACTTTAGTGGGTTGGGCTACAGATGCTAGCGGAGTCGCCGGAGATGGTATTGATGACATTCCGCAGAATATGTTCTTTCATGGAGGAACCAGCGTCTATTGCGATGCTAATACACCCAGACAAGAACTCATTGATACACATAATTGGACGATTACTGATGCTGGTGAAGCGTGTTTTTCGGAAGATTATTTTGTAATCACTTTTAAAACAGATAATCCAGGAGGCAGTAACGATTCCTCTATAACAATCCCAACATTTTTAGGAGAAACCTATGATTATGACGTTGACTGGACCTATGAAGGAGCTGATTTTAATCCTGACGATACTAATGTTACAGGAAACATCACTCATGATTATGGTGTGGCTGGTACTTATACTGTTGCTATACGTGGTAACTTTCCTAGAATTTATTTTGAATCCTCTAATGACGCACAAAAACTATTGGCTGTAGAACAATGGGGAACCCAAGAATGGACCAGTATGGGTGGGGCTTTTACTGGTTGTAGTAATTTTAACATCATTAACCCTACAATTGACACCCCAGACTTATCTAATGTTAAGGATATGTTTAGGATGTTCAAAGATTGTTCATCGTTTAATGCACCTATAGGTAATTGGGACGTGAGTAATGTCGATAATATGCAAGAGGTGTTTGCGCTAGCCACGATTTTTAATCAAGATATTGGTGATTGGGATGTGAGTAATGTGTTATCCATGGCAGGTATGTTTAGCGATACAGGTGCCTTTAATCAAGATATTAGCAATTGGAATGTGAGCTCTGTAAATACTATGAAAGGTATGTTTGCTAGAACGATGATTTTTAATCAGGATATTGATAATTGGGATGTCTCTAATGTTGAAGACTTGAGTAATATGTTTACTGGTGCCATAGCGTTTAATCAAAGTCTTTCTTCTTGGGATGTAACCAGTGTAGAAAATATGACTGCAATGTTTAGTAATGCTACAGCATTTAATCAAGATATCAGTAATTGGGATGTGAGTGGTGTCAATAGAATGAATACAGTATTTAATGGCGCTACAAGTTTTGACCAAAATCTTGGAAACTGGGATATAAGTAGCCTAACCGAAATAGCTTTCATGTTTGACGGAGCAGAACTTTCTAGAGACAATTATGATAATACATTAATAGGCTGGTCAACAGATTCTAGTGGAGTCCCAGGGGATGGTGTTGATGATGTTCCTACAAATTTAGACCTGTTTAGTGGTGGGAATTCTGTGTATTGCACTGGTGAAAATGCACGTCAAGAATTAATAGACACCTATGGGTGGACCAACTTCATTGATGGTGGTTATGACTGTGTTAATGCGCATTTTGTTACCACTTGGAAAACAAATAATCCAGGAGTAAGTAACAGCTCATCTATCACCATACCCACATTTTCAGGAGAAACCTATGCGTATGACGTGGATTGGACCTATGATGGTGTAACATTTAATGCAGAAGACATTAATGTTACCGGCGATATCACCCACGATTATGGTGTGGCAGGTACCTATACGGTTGCCATTCGAGGAACGTTTCCAAGAATTTATTTTCGAGACTCTGACGACCCAGAAAAGTTACTAACTGTAGAGCAATGGGGTACCCAAGAATGGACTAGTATGGCTTGGGCCTTTGCAGGGTGTCGTAATTTTAATATCACCAATCCTACGATCGATACCCCAGACCTGTCTAATGTTACAAGTATGACACGGATGTTCATAGATTGTTCATCGTTTAATGGGGCTATAGGTAATTGGGATGTGAGTAATGCTACCTCAATGTCACTTATGTTCTATAGAGCAGAAGCGTTTAATCAGGATATTGATAGTTGGGATGTTAGCAGTGTAAGGGACATGGGGAATATGTTTAGAGAAGCAGTTGCTTTTAACCAGGATATTGGTAGTTGGGATGTTAGCAGAGTAACCAGTATGGAAAGCATGTTTAGTCAGGCCATAGCTTTTAATCAAGATATTGGTAATTGGGATGTAAGCAGTGTAAGAGGTATGAGTGATTTATTCAGAGATGCCACAGCATTTAATCAGGATATTAGTAACTGGGATGTGAGTAGTGTAACTAGAATGAATGCGGTCTTTGATGGAGCTACCAGTTTTGATCAGAACCTTGGTAACTGGGATCTAAGTAGTGTCACCGAAATGGCTATCGTATTTCTAGGCGTAAAACTTTCTAGAGAGAATTATGACAATACATTAATAGGTTGGTCAACAGATACTAGTGGAGTTCCCGGAGATGGTATTGATGATGTACCTACAAATATAGACCTTTTCAATGGAGGAAGTTCAACCTATTGTGATGGGGCTAGCGCTCGTCAAACATTGATAGATACCTATGGATGGACGAACTTTAGTGATGGTGGTGTGGACTGCCCAACGGATTATTTTTTGATGACTTGGAAAACAGATAATCCTGGAGCAAGTAACGATCACTCTATTACCATACCCACATTTTTAGGAGAAACATATAACTACGATGTAGATTGGACCTATGATGGGGTAACCTTTAATGCAGAGAGCACCAATGTTACAGGCGATATCACCTACCAATATGATGTAGAGGGTACCTATACGGTAGCCATTAGAGGGGTGTTTCCAAGAATTCGTTTTCGATTTTCAGATGACCCCAAAAAACTACTCACCGTGGAGCAATGGGGAGCGAATCCATGGACCAGTATGAATGAAGCCTTCTTCGGATGTAGCAATTTTAATATCACCAACCCTACGATAGATACTCCAAACCTATCTAATGTTACAGAAATGATAGCGATGTTCCAGTATTGTTCATCATTTAATGGGGCTATAGGTAATTGGGATGTAAGTAATGTAGAGAAGATGACTGCTTTATTTAGAAATGCTCCAGCATTTAATCAGGATATTAGTAACTGGGATGTAAGCAGTGTAATTAGTATGGATGGAGTCTTTGATTTTGCTACCAGTTTTGATCAGAATCTTAGTGATTGGGATCTAAGTAGCGTAACTCAAATGGCTGTTATGTTTGAAGGTGTAAAACTTTCTAGAGAGAATTATGACAATACATTAATAGGCTGGGCAACAGATACTAGTGGAGTTCCCGGAGATGGTATTGATGATGTACCCACAAATATAGACCTTTTCAATGGAGGAAGTTCAACCTATTGTGATGGGGCTAGCGCTCGTCAAACATTGATAGATACCTATGGATGGACGAACTTTAATGATGGCGGTGTGGATTGCCCAACGGATTATTTTGTGATGACTTGGAAAACAGATAATCCTGGAGCAAGTAACGATCGCTCTATTACCATACCCACATTTTCAGGAGAGACTTATACTTATCAAGTCGATTGGACCTATGATGGTGTTGCTTTCAATGCTGAAGATGTAAATGTTACTGGAGACATTACTCATGATTATGGTCTAGCGGGCACCTACACCGTAGCGATACGAGGTACTTTTCCGCGCATTTATTTTGAATCTTCAAGTGATCCAGAAAAGCTATTGACTGTAGAACAATGGGGTACCAGCCCATGGACCAGTATGGCTGGAGCTTTTACGGGATGTACCAACTTTAATATTGTCAATCCAAGCATTGATACACCAGACCTATCCAATGTTTTTGATATGACCGGAATGTTTAGCCTTTGTTCTTCATTTAATGCACCCATAGGTAATTGGGATGTGAGTAGTGTTGAAGACATGACTGCACTATTTGATAGAGCTACACTTTTTAATCAAGATATCAGTAATTGGGATGTGAGCAATGTAATGACTACGGGTGGTATGTTTAGGGATGCCATAGCCTTTAATCAGGATATTGGAAGCTGGGATATCTCTAGTGCACTAAACACTAATTCTATGTTTGTGGGTGCAACGGCATTCAATCAAGATCTTTCCAGTTGGGATATGACCAGTGTTGAGAACATGACCGCCATGTTCAGAAATGCTACGGCATTTAATCAAGATATCAGTACCTGGGATGTAAGTGGAGTCAATAGAATGAATGCAGTCTTTGAAGGTGCTACCGGTTTTGATCAAAACCTTGGCGATTGGGACATCAGCAGTGTAACGGAAATGGCTATTATGTTTTCGGGAGCTGAACTTTCAGAAGAAAACTACGATGCTCTACTTATTGGTTGGAGCACGGATAGTTCTGGTGTTCCCGGTGATGGTATAGACGATGTGCCTACCAATTTAGACCTGTTTAGCGGTGGAAGCTCAACGTATTGTAATGGGGCAAATGCTCGTCAAGAATTGATTGACACTTATGGCTGGACTAATTTTACTGACGGTGGTTTGGGCTGTGCTAGTCAGCATTTTATAATGACTTGGAAAACAGACAATCCGGGAGCTTCAAGTGATACGCAAATCACCATACCAACGACCGGCGGAGGTTATAATTATGAAGTTGATTGGACCTATGACGGTGTTTTTTTCAATGCTGAAGATGTAAATGTTACTGGAGACATTACCCATGATTATGGTCTAGCGGGCACCTACACCGTAGCGATACGAGGTACTTTTCCGCGCATTTATTTTGAATCTTCAAGTGATCCAGAAAAACTGTTAACCGTAGAACAATGGGGTATCAGCCCATGGACCAGTATGGCGGGAGCTTTTACGGGATGTACCAACTTTAATATTGTCAATCCAAGCATTGATACACCAGACCTATCCAATGTTTTAGATATGACCAGAATGTTTAACCTTTGTTCTTCATTTAATGCACCCATAGGTAATTGGGATGTGAGCAGTGTTGAAAGCATGTTTGCACTATTTAATAACGCTACACTTTTTAACCAAGATATAAGTAATTGGGATGTGAGCAATGTAAAGCGTACAGGTGGTATGTTTAGGGATGCCATAGCCTTTAATCAGGATATTGGAAGCTGGGATATCTCTAGTGCACTAAACACTAATTCTATGTTTTTGGGTGCAACGGCATTCAATCAAGATCTTTCCAGTTGGGATATGACCAGTGTTGAAAACATGACCGCCATGTTTAGAAATGCTACAGCATTTAATCAAGATATCAGTACCTGGGATGTAAGTGGAGTCAATAGAATGAATGCAGTCTTTGAAGGTGCTACCAGTTTTGATCAAAACCTTGGCGATTGGGACATCAGCAGTGTAACGGAAATGGCCATTATGTTTTCGGGAGCTGAACTTTCAGAAGAAAACTACGATGCTTTGCTTATCGGTTGGAGCACGGATAGTTCTGGTGTTCCCGGTGATGGTATAGATGATGTACCTACCAATTTAGACCTATTTAGCGGTGGAAATTCAATGTATTGCTTAGGGTCTGTTGCACGCCAAGATTTAATAGACACTTATGGCTGGACCAATTTTACTGACGGTGGTATGAGCTGTGATAGTAGTGATTATTTTGTCATGACATGGAAAACTGATAATCCGGGTGCTAGTAATAACACGTCTATTACTATACCTACATCTTCAGGAGAGACTTATAATTATCAAGTCGATTGGACCTATGATGGGGTGATATTCAATCCTGAAAACGTTATTTTTTCAGGAAGCATAACACACGATTATGGGGTGGCTGGCACCTACACCGTGGCTATTCGCGGTAACTTTCCACAAATAGACTTCGGCAATAACCCTGGTGACAAGGATAAAATACTCACTATAGAACAGTGGGGCACCAACCCATGGACTAGTATGCTTACTGCTTTTATGAATTGCTCCAACCTAAACATTAATGCTTCAGATGCTCCCAATTTGTCTAATGCAAATAACTTGTTAGCGACGTTTTTGGGGTGTACTTCCCTAAATGCTGATATCAATCATTGGGATGTATCCAACATCACCAATATGTGGTTCACATTCAAAGATGCTACTTCATTTGATCAACCATTAGATAACTGGGATGTAAGTAATGTAACTGTAATGGAAAGTATGTTTTCCGGAGCTACCTCGTTTAACCAATCTTTAAACAATTGGGATGTGAGTAGTGCAGAGTATATGAATGTAATGTTTCAAGGAGCTACCTCATTTAACCAGCCCTTAAACAATTGGGATGTGAGTAGTGTAGTGAATATGAATAAGATGTTTGATGGAGCTACCTCATTTGATCAAGACCTTGGTTCTTGGGATCTAAGTAGTGTAACCGTAATAATCAATATGTTTGTGGACGCTCAACTCTCACAGGATAATTACGACGCTCTGCTTATTGGTTGGAGTACCGATAGTTCTGGTGTTCCTGGCGACGGTATAGATGATATACCTACAAATTTGATCTCATTCAGTGGTGGTAATTCAACCTATTGTTTAGCAGAAAGTGCACGTCAAGAACTTATAGACACTTATGGTTGGACCAATTTTACCGATGGTGGTCTAGACTGTCCTAGCACCATTGTGTTTAGTCCAAAAGTATATTTGCAGGGTGCTTCAATAAATCCAAATACAGGCGAAGAAACTTTAATGCGCGATGATTTAAGACTAAACAATTTAATACCATTTACTTCACCTTATAGTGATGGATTAGTAGCAGATGCATCGGTATTCGCAATTAGTGGAGTTGATGCTATCGTTGATTGGGTATGGGTAGAACTCAGAGATAAAGATGATAGCAGTATAGTCATGGATAGCCAATCGGCACTGTTACAACGTGATGGTGATGTTGTAGGAATTGATGGCGTATCACCATTATCTTTTAATCAGTCGGCGGACAGTTACTATGTATCAATTAACCATCGTAATCATGTAGGTATAATAAGTGCTTCTATGGTAGCTTTAAGTACAATTATTACAATTGTAGATCTAGCTTCAAATCTTAGCAATGTAGAAGGCGGTGTTAATGCTGTTGTAGCTCTTGCTAATGGTAAATATGGAATGTATACTGGGGATTATAATCCCGATGGGCAAATACAAAATACTGATGCCAATGCTGCGATACAGCAGATCGGTAGTTCAGATTATAACCTTGCTGATATGGATGTTAATTCTCAGGTTCAGAACACAGACATTAACTTAATATTGATTCCAAACATTGGAGTAGGTCAACAATTCTCGAGACCAGAGCTAGCACTATTTAGCAATCAATTCGCGCCAGATATGACCCTTTCTTTTGCCAATGCGCAGATTACCAATGATGGTGTTGATGATTATTATGAGGCGGATATTATGATAGAAAGCACAGAGGATTTTTATGTGGGCTCTGGTCAGATATATATTGAATATAATACAGCAGCTTTTGGTGAAAATATTTCAGGCACTGGTGCTTTAGATTATGGACGTCCAGATGGATCTATATTAGGTCAGACTTTCTTTGGTGGATTTGTATCGGGTTATTCAGATTTTGTAGAGCAGGATAATACAAGCTCAAGGGTGTCCTTGTCCTTTCAACAGAATGCTACATTATCTGTATTGCAAACAGAGCCAGTAATTCAAATCACAGACACACCAAATATGCTATTGCATATCAAAATAAAGTATAGTGATGTAAGTCAGGATGCAAATGTTTGCTTTTTCTATGACGATGGTCTGTTTCAGGATCAATTTATTACGGCATGTGGAGGTTCATCTTCAGTAGATTGTATAGGTGAGCCTGGGGAACAAATAACCAATGATACATATGACTGTTCAGATGCAGGTGTAGATACATTAAGTACGATAGCTTATGAAGAAGATGCCATAGTGCTATATCCTAATCCTGCAAGTAGGAGCTTTAAGTTAAAAGGACTAAAGGCATTGAGTATGCTCAAGGTTTATGATATCAACGGCAGGCTAATTATGAAGCAAAATTATTTAGAGGATCAGGCTATAGATATGAGTCGTTATGAAGATGGTATATACATTATAGAGATAAGTACAGGTCATAGTACAATCATTAAGCGCTTAATTAAAAAAGAGCGCTAGATCAATTAACCCCTTTTAAAACATTCAAGAAAACATGAAATCGTTTATATATACATTATTTATAAGCCTATTGAGTTTAAATACGCTTTATGCTCAAGACATTACCTTCACCTTTGCCAATGCGCAGATTACCAATGATGGTGTGGATGATTACTATGAGGCCGATGTTATGATTGCATCTACCGTGGACTTCTATGTGGGCTCTGGTCAATTATATATTGAATATAACACAGATGCTTTTGGTGAAAATATTGCTAATACCACAGTTTTTGAGTATGGACGGCCAGTTGGGTCTATTTTAGAACAAACATTCTTTGGTGGATTTGTAGCGGGATATTCAGATTTTGTAGAGCAAAACAATACTGCTTCAAGGGTGTCCTTGTCCTTTCAACAAAATGCACCGTTGGGAGTACTTTCTTCACAAGGGGCCATTTTAACTACGACCACACCAAAGGTATTGTTGCATATTAAAATAAAATATACAGATGTCAACGAATTACCAGAGGTCTGCTTTTATTATGATGACGGCTTGTTTCAGGATCAATTTATCACAGCATGTGGAGGAACAGGTTCAGTAGACTGTACTAATAGTCCAGGTATACAGTTAGTTAATGATACCTATGATTGTTCAGGTGCAGCATTGAGTAGTAATTACATATATAATAATGGCTGGACACCCTCAGATCCTAGTGGACAGTCTACATCAACAAGTAGCATAGAGATTATCTCAGGAACTGCTTCCATATTAGCAAACACTATTGCTGACAATGTTGTAGTAAGAGCAGGGGCTGGGCTGAGCGTAAATACAGGTGTAACTTTAGAAACCGTTTCAGGACTAAGCTTAGAATCCAGTTCAACAAGCTATGCAAGCTTGATCTCTGATGGCAGCATAACAGGAAGTATTATCTACGATCATCATGTGAATCAGACGGCATCATCAGGTGGTAATGATCTAATTACACCACCAGTGACAGGGCAGAGCTTTACAGACTTTATAGCCAACAACGGTAATATGGTTTCCAATGCAGGTAACACCTTGTATTTGTTTGGTCCATTTGATAAGACCTCAGGGACATACCAAACCTACAGTAATACAGAAACTGCAACATTAACTTCAGGTGTTGGCTATAGAGCCGCAACAACAGATAACAGTACATTACGTTTTGAGGGTACCATTAACCAAGGCATGGTAAATCAATCGGTATTTAACTCAGGTCCAGCCTATAGTCAATGGAATCTGGTAGGTAATCCCTATCCCTCGTATTTAAATGTTCAGAACTTTTTAAATAACAATACAACGGTATTGGATGCTACTAATGTTGGGATCTATGGTTATGATGGTGATGCGTCAGATGGTTGGGTGATCTATAATTTAAACACCACAGATGCTAATACCATTATTACACCAGGTCAGGCTTTCTTTGTTGCTGTAGATAGTGATGCTTCAGTAGAGTTTACACCAAATATGAGACGCCATGGAAATACTGATGATTTTATTGCTGGTCGTGATGTAAATGTTAATCATCATTTTAGCTTAGCGCTTAGTACTAGTAGTACAAGCTATAGTACCAATTTTTATTTCAATGCTAGTTCAACCAGAGGTTTGGATTTGGGATATGATGCAGGTGTATTTGGAGGTGAAGCAGATACTTTTGCTATCTATTCGCATTTGGTAGAGGATAACCAAGGTGTAGATTTAGCGATTCAATCCTTGCCTATAGAGTTTCTGTCTGATGGTATGGTTCCACTAGGACTTAATGCTAATGCAGGTGAACAGTTAACCATAGGTATTGATGTTTTAAATCTTCCAAGTGGAGTGGAGGTATACTTGATAGATACCCTTACAAATACATCCACAGCATTAAATACTACGGATTATGTATTTACAGCAGTGGAAGACCTAAGTGGTACAGGGCGTTTTTTCATAGAGTTTTCTAACAGCACATTATCAAGCGTAACATCAGAATTGAACAACTTGAATGTTCATTATCTAAAGCATACTAATACAATAAGCATAAGAGGTCAGCTAAAAAACAACACTCAGGCAGAATTATATGATATCAATGGCAGACGGGTTATAGATAAAGATTTAGACACAAATAATTATAGAAACAGACTATCAACTTATGTTATAGGTAAAGGTATATACATTTTAAAGCTTAGTAACTCAGAAGGATCAAGATCTTTTAAGATGCTTATTAATTAAACAACATAAAGAAAGGTTTGAAAACAGAAAAACAGAATCATATCACACGAAAAGAAGCTATTTCAAAGCTAGGAAAATATGCAGCTATAACAGCCGTAGGAACTTTTGTGATCTTAAACCCGTTAAAAGCTCAATCTTCATCACCACCAGATCCTGGAGGTAATCCTTTTGATTAAGATATTGATGTGCATTAAAATGAAGAAAAAAAATGTAATAGTATTTACCTTAAGTTTTGATCTGAATTAATAGCAAATAATGCACAGATATGCTGTTGTTTATTTAAAGGGGTAAATCAACAGTTGTATAAGCCTCCTTATCTCTCGGTAAGGAGGTTCTTATATAAATACATTTGATGTTACTTAAAAGAAATTCTAATTTATATTAATAAATACAACTTTTATATTGTTTGATTGTTTTTGATTTTTACTGTACCGAATTTGTATCATAGATAACTTAACACTTATCATTGTTAATGTTTTACTTCCTGTATCGGCAAATAATTATGTGCTCTAATTTAGTTTTATGAGTTTGTTATATAATCGAAGAAATAAAGAGCTAGTAAAGACACAACTAACCATTTAATTGTTTGGTATTACTATCATTTTTGAGTGAAAACTTTGACCTCCTTTAATGATTACAAAGTAATTTCCAGATGAAAATAATGATAAATCTAGTGTTAATTGATTTTGGGATTTAATAGATTTTTCTAATACTACTCTACCATCTATACTAGTAATTTGAACTGATTTTGATTTAGGAGGAAGATTTAATAAATGAAGCAAACTTTTTACTGGATTAGGAAATAGCTTAAATTGTTTATTGTTCGTGTCGTGTTCATCAATTGATAAACTTTCAATTTCTTCAATATTAAAGTTTGCATACAAAACTACTTCATCTCTTAAATCTTGGTCGTTAATTAGGCTTCTGTAGATTCCCCATTTGGGCCTAACAAATTCTGCTCCTAATCTCCAATTAACAATGTTAGTATTTGAGTAATCAAATAGTATGATACCATCATTGATTCGTTTTATTTCAAGACTATAGGTGCCAGATTCCCCATACTTAATAGTTTCAGTGGCTTCAAGCCACGAACCAATAAATGGATCTAGATCTGTTTGAGCAAGTGTAACTTGAGTATTAGTTTCTGCATAACGCAATTCTAAACGGTCGGGATTAGATTTGCGTGCAGTTAAGGTGTACATAGGCATACTTTCTAACGATCCACCAACAGATTTTAACTGATGTAGATGAGTGAAATTTGGTGAGGTTTGAAAACCAGCAGCAAGTTTAAATTTCCAATTATATACTACGGTTTCACCTACCACTCCAAGTAGGTTATCAGGTGATTGATCATAGGACTTTATTTCATTACGTTGTCTATCAAAATTGATACACCTGTCATTGTCTTGTGCCACATGAATATGAAATCGAAAAACATATGTGCTTAAGTCCATATCAAAAACTTCGTCAATATGGTATCCAAATTCTGGATGATTACAGTCAGGAACTTCTATTGGATTATAACCTGGCGCAAGTACAGATGTAATAAGGTTATACGTATTTCCTGGTCCATCGGCATCAAGTATCACTTGACTATGACCACTCATACATAAAGTAAATATAAGTACAAAGATTTTTCTTTTCATTTTACCAAACTCATCATCGTTACGATGATTTTTATTATCCTCAACTATTAAGTTTGTTGTTTTTAAAATTTGCATAATTGATTTTATTGTTTATTTTTGGTAAACCAATCTGGTAAACCAATTTTAAATATGCGTAAATTTAATAATATTATTAGACTTCTCTCTATAGTATTCCTATTATTATTAATAGGACAATGTTCTAAAAGTGATGTTAAGGAGTCCGATTCAGATTATTCTAATAGTGGAAATGATGCATCACATGATAACGACCTAGATTCTCTTACGCAATATGCCGAAGTAAATTTTTCTAATTGGAAATTAACATTACCTATAGATGCGAACAATAATGGAAGCCCTGATGAATACCAACCAAATGAATTGAAGAATTTTGGATATCAAACACTTCAACCAGTTATTCCTTATATGTATGATGATACCGCAGATTCATCTCTGGTATTCTTTACTTTTCCTGATATATCAACAACTAATAGTTCTTATTCAAGAACAGAATTAAGAGAACTGATTAACCCAAATAATTCAAGAGAAAATTGGACATTGCTTGAAGGAGGAGAAATGGTAGGGAGATTAAAAGTAGAAGAGGTGTCAGAAAATAATTCATCAAATGACGATTATCATAAGGTTATTGTTATGCAAATTCATGGTGTTATATCAGAAGAAGATATGGAAACTCAAGGGTTTTCTGGTAATAATGGACCTCCTTTAATCAAAATTTATTGGAAGAATGGATATATATGGTGTCATAAAAAATCACTTAAGGACGAATCTACTTCTGGTGATGATTTATACGATGTATATAATGGAACATGGACTGATATTAAAGATAATTTAGGCTATGTGGGCTTTGAGGCCTTTAATTTTAGAATTACTGCATCTGATGCTAGAATTGAAGTTCAACTTAATGACGAAATACCTATAATTTACCAAGATGTTAGTCTAAATAAATGGCCTTTTGAAAACTATTTTAAAGCAGGAAACTATTTAAATACAACAGATGATGAGGCATTTTCTAAAATAAAGTACTACAGTTTAACCGTTACACATTAAAAATAATAATCCTAAAAAATCAATCTAATGAAAACAAAATTACTTTTACTAACATTACTTTTTACAAGTTTTGTTCAGTCTCAAACACTTACATTAGGAACTAGCGATTCTTCTTCGGCAACTCGAGGACCTTTCCAGCGTTCTAGCAGTAGCTCAAGTTCAGTATACTCAAGAGCTGTATTACATTACTCAGCTACTGAATTAGCTTCTTTATCACCTTCTGCAACAATAACTCAAATAAACTTTGATTTAGGCTCAACAAATATTATCACAGCTTCAGGAGATGCTACAATGGTGATATATATGAAAAACTCTAGTACTACTGATGTAGTAGTAGATGGTACTTCTTGGACAGATGCAATTGATGGATCTACTGTTGTAGGCACTTACACATTTAATACAGCTAATAATTTCCCTGGTACAGAAGGTTTTATGAGTTTTGTTTTAGATTCAAATTTTAATTACACTGGCGATGCCTTAGAAATAGCTGTAGATTGGGATTGTTCTAATTTGGTACCTACAGATCCCATGGAACCAAACTTATTGTTTTCAGGTAACGGTTCACTAAATTGGCATTGGGATACTACTACACATGAATCCTTAAACTATAGAGCAGGTTCTTCATCTGCACCAACGTCTTTAACCAATAGAAAGAGTGAGCGCGTAAACACACAAATTGTTTACACAGGTTCTACCACAGGACCAACTGTAGGTCAAGTAATTGGAGAGTTTCCAGAAATGGATGGCGGTATGGAAAATCAAACAGCAGATACAACAATGAGTTCTGCAGGAAGTTCACAATCTGGTACAGCACAAACATTATGGACAGTTTCTTCAACAAGTAATTCAGCTGTGAGAGAAATGACAGATGATGGTACTTTAGCCAGAACAGGAACTTTTTCTGCAGCTTGGGCAGTTAATTCAGGTTCAAATAATGTTCGAATGCAGTCACCTTCTCCAACAAACCCAACAATTCAACCTGATACTGAGTACACAGTACAGTATTTTTATTCTGCACCAACAGATCCAACTAATGATTTAGACGCAGGGATTTATTTGAATAATACGTCTGGTGGAGTTGCCGGAAATACTACCGATGTCACTCCATTCGCTGCAAATACATACACTAAAACTTACAGAACAATCACAACTGGTTCTACTTTTAATGCCTCAAATTGGGCTGTTGCTAGATTAGATGGTGATGACAATAATTATACTGATACTGTTCGAATTGATGACTTTGTAGTGTATTCTGGACCATATGATAGTGTTGCTCCAAATGATCCAACAGCTGGTTTATATTCCAATAATTCTGGTATTGCAACCATTGGATGGTCAGCACCTTCAGGAGGTGTTGATGGAGGTGGTTATGTAGTATTCAAATACACTTCTGCTCCAAATGCTGATAATGACCCAAACCAAAATGGTATTTATGAATATGGTAATATAACAACCAACGGAACAGGAAGTCTCTTTGGAACTGTAGTATACGTTGGCACAAACACAAGTTTCACTGAAACGTATGCAATAGGAAACCATTACAAAATTTATGCAGTTGATAAAGCCTTTAACTTTTCAAATGAGTTAGTTGTTTCTGATGCTACACTTGGACTAGCAAATTTAGAGACTCTTGAATTTAAATTATATCCAAATCCAGTTAAAGACATTTTGCATATAGAAACTAATTCAAATAGCACCTATTTGAATTTAGAAATCTATGACTTATTAGGTAAAAAAGTTTTAGACGCACATATTAATAATGGCAGCGTTGATATTTCTAGTCTGAATAGTGGAATGTATTTATTAAAATTAGAAACAAATAATATAAGTGCTACTAAAAAAATAATTGTAGAGTAGTATTTTAATCTTGATAAAAGTATGTAGTTTATGAAACTATGTTTTAATAGTTAATTAGGCACTGTAAAAAGCATAAATTGCTACAATTATTAGTGAATCCATCAAATAATATGAATTTCAAAATATTCAAATCCTATCTAGTTCCTTATCTATTTTTGGTAATAACAGTCTTAATTTTTGTTAGCTGTTCAGAAAGTAAAAAAGAAGATGTATTGTATAATACAGATAAGATGGTAATAGGAGGTAACCCAAATGATATTATTCCATTTTTTGAACATTGGAACTTAATTTTGGGTGATGGTTCTAATATAGGTCAGGCAACTAATTATAATAATAAAAACTTCTTCTATGCTGCAAAAGAAGATAAGGAAGAATGGGTTGTATTTAAAACACCCAATGCTGGAAACACTCATGGGACATCAAACAATACAAGAACTGAATTAGCTCAATTAAAAAAGTGGTCACCAATGACCGATGCTAAAATGAGTGCTACTCTTAAAGTAATGAATGTTGCAAAAACAGGTGACGCTCGAGTAGCAGCTACATACTCAGTAGTTGTAGGTCAAATTCATAGTGCAGATGGACATGAAAATGAACCTTTAAAGATTTTTTATAAAAAATTTCCTGGTCATACTAAAGGATCAGTATTTTGGAATTATGAAATAAATACTGCGGGTGATGATAACTCTACACGATGGGATTATTCCCACCCTGTTTGGGGTTATGATTTTTCTGTAGTGGGTAGCAAAGAAGATAGTTATCCACCTGAACCAGAAAATGGCATTGCTTTGGGTGAAGAATTTAGTTATGAAGTAAAGATTAAAAAAGGCATTATGTATTTGTCTTTTTCTAGTGAAGGACACGAAACCAAAACATTTGCCAAAAATCTTATTTCTTCTGAATATATTAAAGAATCAAGCATACCAGAACAGGTTAGAAACCTATTTTTTCCATATGGTCAAGATGGTGTTGAAAAAGAAAACGCATATAAAGAAGAAGGACTTTTTTTTAAACTAGGTTCTTATAATCAGACAAATGGAAAGAACCCTAAAGTAAATAGAGTTTGGTGTTCAGGTGCTGAGACACATGGTGGTGATATTCAAAAGCAATATGCAGATGGTAATTATGCAGAAGTTTGGTTTAAATCTGCCACTATTGAGGTTAGCAATGATGCTATATCCAATGCTGGATATTTTGAAGCAAATGATGGTTTGAGTAAAAAAATAGTTTACCCAAGTGAGGTCATTCCTTTTATGGATAAATTTAAAATATTGATGGGAGATGGAACGAATGTAAGTAATCTTTTAAATTTTGAGCATAAAGATTTCTTCTATACTGTAATTGATGGAACCCGACGTTGGGTGGTCTACAAAACACCAAATTCTGGAGTTACATCAAAGAACTCAAGTAATACTAGAACTGAACTACAAGAAAAAAGAGAATGGACACCAGAAGAGGGCGGTAAACTAACAGGGACATGTAAAGTTATGCAAGTCTCCGTTTCAGGTGATGCTAGAGTTGCAGCATCATATTCTACTGTGGTAGGACAAATTCATAGTGGTGAAGGACATGAGAACGAACCTCTAAAGATTTTTTACAAAAAATTCCCTGGTCATACCAAAGGATCCGTATTCTGGAATTATGAAATTAATACTGCAGGTGATGATAATTCTAAAAGATGGGATTTTTCAACTGCAGTATGGGGAAACGATATGTCTGTTATTGGGACAAGTAAAAATGATTATCCTGATGAACCAACCGACGGTATAGAATTAGGTGAAGAGTTCAGCTATGAAGTAAATGTCTATAAAGGAGTTATGTACCTTACATTTAAAAGTGATAATCATAAAACGAAAACATTTACAAAAAACCTCATCTCATCTGAATACACTAATAAATCTCACTTTCCCAATCAGGTGAAGAAGTTATTTGTACCAATAGGGCAAGATGGTACAGAGCGAGCTAATGCATATAGTGGTGAGTTAAATTATTTCAAACAGGGTGCGTATAATCAAACTAATGGTAAAAGCCCTAAAACTAATATAGTTTGGTGTACAGGGGCCGAAACATATGGTGGCGATATAACTAAGCAATATGAAAATGGTTGCTATACAGAAGTATGGTTTAGAGAAGCAACGTTAGGTCCAGGTATACCAAAAAATAAATTAAGAAACCGGTAAAGAAAAATATTTTGAAGTATCTAATTAATAAAAAGGTAATATGAAAACATTTGGAGCTAGTAAAGAATTTGTATTAGATAAAAATCTAGATTGGGAAGTTGTAGGGGAAAGAGTAAAACGTAAAATAATGACGTATGATGACAAAATAATGTTAGTAAAAGTTCACTTTGACAAAGGAGGTATAGGTTATAAACATGAGCATTATCATTCACAGGTAACTTATATTGAAAGTGGTGAGTTTGAATTTTCGATTGGAGATGAGACTAAGATAGTAAAAGAAGGCGATTCTGTTTATATACCACCTCATGTTTTACACGGTGCTGTTTGTATTCAAACAGGAGTATTGATAGACGTCTTTAGTCCAATTCGTGAAGACTTTATGCAATAAATTCAGAATTTTGGATATGTTTTTAATACAAAAAGAAGTAAAACAGATATTAATTCGCGAAAACGTTGTAGTTAACCAAAATTTATATATATTTGGTAAACCAATTTGGTTTACCAATTTGGTTTACCAAATAGCTAACTAAATCAATCACTTAATATGACTTTAAAAATTAGGCTAACAATTATAGTTGCTTTGTTATTTAGTGCTGTAATTTTTGCTCAAGACGTTTATACTTTAAAAGGCACAGTAACTTCTGCTAAAGATAAAATGCCTATTCCAGGTGTTAACATTCTTATTCTAAATACATCAAGAGGAACTTCGACAGATTTTGATGGAAATTTTGCAATCGAAGTAAATAGTGAGGATATATTACAGTTCTCTTACCTTGGTTATAAAACTCAAACGGTTGTGGTTAGCGGGCAACTATCATTAACAATTGCTCTAGAAGAAGATAGTAATGTTTTGGACGAAGTAGTGTTAATAGGCTATGGGGATCAAAAAGAGCGAAATGTAACGAGTGCTTTAACAAAAGTTTCTAGTAAGGATATTAAAGACCTTTCTGTACCTCGTGTGGAAGATGCCCTTAGAGGTAAAGTAGCAGGTTTAAGAATACAAACTGTAGCTTCAGAGGCTGGTGGTGATCCTAAGATTACATTAAGAGGTCCTGGGTCAATTACAGGTTCATCGTCTCCATTGATTGTTGTAGATGGTATTGTTTTAGGAACAGAACCAGATATATTAGGCTCTATAGATAATAATAATATAGCATCTATAAGTGTGTTGAAAGATGCGTCATCGGTAGCTATATACGGTTCTCGTGGTGCTAATGGTGTGATTTTAATAACTCTTAAAGAAGGTGTAACAGGTAAGACACAGTATTCCTATAATACATTTACAGGGTATAGATATGCCATAAATAATGACAATTTCAATACATCTATTTCTGATGAAAGATCAAGACTAAATAACCTACAAGGAGTTGTCGATCAAATTTCCTCAGATAGTCAAAATTTAGATCGTATCATCAATGATTATAATAATGCATATGCTGAACTAGAAGCTATGGATTTTATAGCGTCTCTTGGTGGAGGTGAAAAGAATTGGCAAGATGAGATTTTCGAAGGAGGTGTAATACAAAGTCATTCTTTATCAGTTAGAGGGGGTACCGAATTAACAAACTATGCAGCATCTATTGCCTATCTTGAGGATGAAGGTGTAGCGCTAAAAGATAAATTTACAAAATACAATGCTAGAATTAAGGTCGATAGCAAATCAAGAAATAAGAAAATCAAATTTGGAGGAAACTTACGTGCTAATTACAATGATCAAGTTAGGCTTCCATCTAGATTTACAGATCCACTGAGGCAATATGGTCATTTACCTCTATATCTAAATGAAGATCACCTAAATTATATTACAGGGTCAGACCCAGGAGATGCAGGTGCTCAATTTGAGAATATAGGAGTAGGTAGTTACGGATTTTCTAGAGCTTTTGACCATGTGTTTACAGTAGACCCTAACAATCCTAGAGCTATTGCTAGGGATCCAGTTACTGGTTTGCCTTTGGCAAGTGATTTAACATCTGGTGGATTAACCTTGTCAACCACTAGAAATGTTCATCCATTGGTGCATTTTTTAGAAAGATCTAGAGAGAAAAAACAGTTTACACTAAATGCAGCTACATATTTTGATGTAAAATTAGCAAAAGGTCTAACCTTTAGGCAAACAGCATCTGCAATTTTTAGACATACTAAAAATACAGCTGCAGATTTCTTCTTCGGTCAAGAAAATAGGGAACAAGAAGCTTTTAGAAATGAAAGAAGAGATGAAATCAATCAGTATGCTTTTGAATCTATTTTAAGGTATAAGAAAAGTTTTGGTAAGCATAGTTTCAATTCTATATTAGGTTTTGAATTTACTCTAAGAGATTTTTATAGACAGGAATCAGAAGCTGTTGGTTTTACAGATGATTTTAATAATAACATTGCTCTTGCTGATGGTGGAACTACGTTTACAGATAATGCCAGAGAAAAGCTTGTGTCCTATTTTGGGAGAATAGATTACAACTATGATGAAAAATATTTATTACAAATATCAGCTCGTACAGATGGTAGCACAAGATTTGGATCTAATAACCGATTCGGATTTTTCCCAGCAGCATCAGCAGGTTGGATTATATCAAATGAAGAGTTTTTATCATCAAGTGACTTTATTACTTTCTTAAAGCTAAGAGCCAGTTATGGTGTATCTGGATCTAACGAAATATCCAATAATATATATGAATCACTTTATAGATTTGAAGAAACATTTAGTACTGTAGGGTATGATGGAGCCCCTGGAGTAAAAGCGGTGACCCTTGCAAATGCAAATTTAGGATGGGAAAAGCTTATAGAATTCAATCCAGGTATAGATATTACATTTGGTAATGGTTTAATCAATTTATCTTTGGATTATTATAAAAGAACAAGTGAAGATTTGATTTTGTTTGCGCCAGTAGCTGCAGTATATGGTGTGGACAATTGGTTACAGAATATAGGTGAGGTGAAAAATGAAGGTTTTGAAATTGAATTAAATTCAAGATTATATTCAAATGAAAAAGTGAGATGGACTGCTTCTGGTCAATTTTCTTTAAATAGAAATGAAGTGGTTAGCCTCGGGAATAATGAACAAATAATTTCTAGAATAGATCAAGATACCCGGCCTACAGAGTTTATAGCCAGAGTTGGTCAACCAATAACATCTTTTTATGGCTGGGTTTATGATAGAGAAGTCCCTTTAGAATGGATAGATAATCCATTTAATAGATTTAATAATGATTTTGCTAGAGTTTATGTTAAGGATTTAAATGGAGATGGAATTATTGATGATGAGGATAGAACAGAATTAGGTAGCCCATATCCAGACTTTACATGGGGATTCAATACATCTCTAACGTTTTATAATTTTGATTTTTCAGTACAGCTAGAAGGATCACATGGTGCTGAAGTAAGAGTTGCAGACTTGGATCAATTATATTATGCTAGTGAGTCGGCAGCAAATCCAGTGTCTAATTTTCCAGATTTCGATTTAACAGTGCATAGAAGATTTACTGATGATCATATTCAAGATGCATCTTTTGTAGCTGTTAGAAATATCATTTTGGGTTATACTTTTCCAGAATCTATATTATCTGACTTAAATGTTAGTAACTTAAGAGTTTATATGACAGGAGAGAATTTATTTTATTTTACAGCAGCGGGTTATGAAGGCTTTAATCCTGAAGCTGCTGGTCAAACATCAAATAACGCAAATACACCATTAACTTCTGGATACCAAAGAGGTGATGGTCCAATAGTACGAACCGTTTCATTAGGAGTTAACTTACAATTTTAATTAATTATGAGAAAGATATATATAAAATTCATAGTCGTTTGTTTTTCTATTTCACCTTTATTTACAAGTTGTGAAGAAGAACTAGATCTTACCAACCCAACAGCACTTTCTTTAGAAGAGTTATTACAAACAGAAAATGGGTTTGAGTTATTGGCTAATGGTGTTTTGGATGCCTATCAAAAAGTTCCAGCAAATGAATTCTTATTGATAGAGCTAAGATCTGATAATGTAAGAGCAAATACCGAAAACGGAAATTTCCCAGAAATTAACAGATACAATGTAGACCCAAACAATGGTGATGTTGCTACATACTATTCTAATAATATGGCCGCAATTAAACATGCCAATACAATTATAGATAACCGTTTTTTAGCACCCGAGAATCAGCAATATACTGTTGGGGAAGCCTATTTTATGAGAGCATTATGTCATTTTAATCTAGTAAGAGCATATCAAAATGTACCGTATATTGACAAAGTTTTAGACCCAAATATAGATGAAGCAAGAGATTATCCGCAATTGCCTGAAGCAGAAGTTTATGAAAAAATCATTGACGATTTTAGTACATCTATAGCCTTTTTAAATGGAGGAGAGCAGAACAGATACAGACCTACGGAAGGAGCTGCTATTTGTTTAGCTGCTAAAGCCTATTTAAGTCAGCCTAACCCAAATTACTCTGAAGCAGAATTATTATTAGCCTCGGTTGTAGAAAATAATACTTCCTTTGGTTATGACTTACTTTTTACAGACATAGATGATGCCGAACAATTTGAGTTTAATCCAGATCCAATGAATCCAACTATTGATATTTTAACAGATCAAGAGTACTTCGCAAATTTGGTTATTGATTATGGAAACGTATTTGGCAATGAAATTTCTGAAGGGTTCAACGATGGCATTCTTGATGGATCATGGTCTAATAATCCAGCATTAGAAATAAATGATGAAATTATATTTTCTATAGCTTACGATTTGGTTAGTAGTGACAACTATGTAACAAGTGATAGTGGTTTAGACGATCAAGTTGAGACCGATTCGGAGTCGTTTAGTTTTGCAATGACATTACAAGGACCTTCTAATGGTGTCAATATAGCCTCACTGGATTTTTTAGATGTTATGACTCCCGAATTACAACCTGTTAGATTTTATGTGAGTTTTGATAGGTTATCATACAACCCTTCTGATATAACAAATGATACATTCAATGCCAAATTCCCAACAGACGGGGAAATTGGAGATAACGATTGGATAATTTTGAGATATGCTGATGTATTATTATTATATGCAGAAGCTATATTAGCTGGTGCAGAAAGTACTACAGATCAAAGAGCTATTGACGCATACAATCAAGTAAGAGCAAGAGCAGGTCTTGAAGAAGTATTTGCAGTTTTAACAAAGCAAGAACTTTTAGATGAAAGAAGAGTTGAGTTGGTTTATGAAAATCAACGCTTATACGATTTAATTCGATTTGGAGAAGCAGATAATGTACTGCAACAATTCTCAATTGATAATAGTTTGAGTTACACAGCAGATAGAAAATACCTTCCTTTTCCACAAAGGGAAATAGACAACTTACCGAACTTTTACACGCAAAATAATGGTTATTAAAAATAGAATAATTATGAAGACAAATGTGTTAAGCTTAAAATCGTTTGCGTTAATAGCTTTATTAGCATTAAGTGCTTGCGTAAGTGATGATATAGCAGATGTTGGCGATTTAGAAGATGTTACAGGACCAACACCTTTTTACAATTTTAGTGAGATTACTTTTGCTGAGTTTGATTGCGAGGACAATGAATTGTCTGCAAACTATCAATTTAACTTTCAAGCAGGATCAAATTTAGCTGTTAATGGAACGCAATACCTTTGGAGTATCACCGATATGGATAATAATAATGTTGATATTCAATTAATTAATAAAAATTTACCAATTCTTCAATTACAAATAGAAGCAGAATTAGCTGATGTTATTGCCATTCAAGAGGATATTGAAGAGTTAGAGTTTAAGATACCATGTGAAGATGATCCAGCTAGAGTCGCAGTAATGGAAGCACAAATAGCAGACTTAGAAATAGCTTTAGCAGCCGCAGAAAATGCACTTTCTGATACAACTTTACAAAATGTCGCAGATTTAGAAGCTCAAATTTTAGCCTTGGATGATGCAACATTACAAGACCAAGAATTAATAATTGAATTTCCAGGTCCAGGAATCTATAACGTAGGTCTTACAGTTACAGATAACTTAGATAAGTCTGATTATGCTGAACGATTAATTACAGTTAATCAGGCTGTGCCTACTATACCTGTACCAGAAATAGAAGAGGCTAGTTTTGAAGATAACAGTTTGTTTGATGGAACTGGTGATGGCAGAGACTCTTGGAGAGTGCCAAGTAATGCGGCATGGAGCCCATCAGGTGGAGGTACAACAGTTATACAGATTAATACGGATACAAGCCCTGGAGTAGGAGCTGATTTGCCTGATGGTGTACAAGCTGCAAAATTCCCTGCTAGTGGAGATAGAGTTGCCTATCAAGAAATTGATGTTACTCCAGGTGCAGAGTATGTTATAACATATTTTAGCGCATTTAATTTAGGTGCTGACGGTCAGATGAAGGTATCTATCCTAAGCCCTAATACTTCAAGTTTTGCTGAGGCACAATTAGAAGAAAATATAATTGCTTCGAGAATAGATACTAACGCCGGTAGAGTTGTAAATGTTTTTAAGCAACATTCAATAACATTTGAAGCTGGTGAAAATGAATCTGTTATAATTTTTGCAAACAACTCAGGTGATGAAGCAAGATTAGACGCTTTTAATATAGTCGTTAGACAATAAACAACATAATATTATGACTCATACACTAATTAAAAAACATATAGCAAGCCTTATTATATTTGTTTTTACGCTTTTATTAATTTCATGCTATGATGATGGGTTTGAAGAGTTTGTTCCACCCACAGGGAATATAGACAATATACAACCCAATACATTTTTTACAACAAGTACAGATGTTGACAATAGTTTAACCATAATATTCAGAAGTTATTCAACAGATGCCGTTTCTTATTTATGGGATTTTGGTGATGGAAATACGTCAACAGAGGCAGATCCTGATTATACGTATACTATTGGTGGTTTGTATACAGTACAATTAACCACAATAAGTTCTGATGGCCTTGAAGCAACTGCTACAGTAGACGTGTCACCGATATTTATAGATTTCGACTTTACAACTCTAGATTCACAAGTTACTTTTAATAACTTAACAACTGGTGCAAATACGTTAGTTTGGGATTTTGGTGATGGTAATTCAGTAGAATGGAGTAGTGAAGTAGATACTGAAGAAGATCCAGATTTCAGTCCGATATATTCATACTTAACGGAAGATGTTTTTCAAGCTACACTAACAGCAACCAATTTTTTAGGAAGAGAATTTTTTGTGACTAAAAATATTGAAGGTTTAATTTTGTCTACCGTTCCCAATTTTACATTTACTACTTCATCATTAACGGTACAGTTTACTGACGACTCGCTCTTGGCGGTTACCCATAGTTGGGATTTTGGAGACGGTAATACCTCTACAGAAGTTAACCCTACCCATACCTATGCTATGGCAGGCACCTATGATGTTACATTAACAACAACTAATGAAGCTGGTGTCGCAAGGGATATAACAATACAAGTTCCTGTAGGAGGTATAACTCCGACCTTTGATGCGGTTATTCAAAATGCAGATTTTGAAAGCTATCCAACTGCAGAAAATAATAACAATGATCTTGTTGATGCTTGGACTGTCGATCCCGATAATACATTCAATGATGGATCAGACACTCCTTTTAACTTTTGGAGGAATGACGATTTAGAAGCATGGGTTTCTAACCCAGCAAACAATGGCGGTACAGGAACTACAGACAAAGCAAGCTCATCTGGTACCGATGCGCAATCAGCAGGTGGTACTTCAGGTCGATCTCTTAAGTTTGACAGTTCAGGTGAAAGAGCATATCAACCTTTTGAAGTAGAAATTGGAGTAGAAGGGTATTCAATTTCAGTATTTGTTAAATCTGAAACGACTCCTGTAGGTGAGATAGAAGGTACATTTTATATTTTATCTGATGAGCCTTCTAGTGATAATGATTTGGCTTCACTAACCTTAGCTAGTCAGCAAGTAGTCTCTGATGCCATTAATAATTGGCAACAAATTTCATTTAACTTTAATGCCGATGCAACGTTCAGTTTTCCCCAAGATCGTGTAGATGAAAACCCTAATGATATATTGGTGTCTACTGATCAGAGGTTTGTTATTTTTTATTTTGTACCAACAACTACAGTTGCTTCTAGCAATGAAGTTTTTATTACTGATGTAGTTATAAGTACGCCTTAATTTTAATGTAGAATTGATGAAATGTAATTTAATAAACATATTTAATTTTCGAGTAGTACTGTTTTTATTTATAATATTACTTTTTAATACAACTTGCGTTATGTCTCAGGTACAACAAATCGAGAAAGAGCATACGGAGGTTAAAAAAGAAAGGAAAAAGAAAAAAAAGAAGCGAAAGAAAAAAGTTAAGTTACCAAAAATTGATCTCAATCATTGGAAAGTCACGCTCCCTGTAACAAATGATAAAGGCAAGCCTTATGAGATTGAGCCACCTGAGATTTTAAATTTTGCATCCAATGAAGTTGCACAACCTTACATGTATATAGATTCTATTAAAGGCGCAATAGTATTTCATGCTATGCCTACCGATTCAAAAACTAGAAACACAAAGTATACAAGATCAGAGCTAAGAGAGCAAATGGAGCCTGGTAATAACAACAAGAATTGGACTTTTAAGGATGGTGCGTACATGAAAGGTAAAATAGAAATGGATGAAGTAACACGAGATGATAATGGGAAATATCATCGTGTTATCATTATGCAAATTCATGGTAGATTGACTAATGAGCAAAGAGATTTAATTAACGAAGATGATAACAATGCACCTCCAATATTAAAAATTTATTGGGATAAAGGAAAAATAAGAGTTAAGACAAAAGTTTTGAAAAATCCAAATGCTGTAGAACCAGAAATTTTTCATGAAAGTGCTTGGGGTGATGATGAAGGATTTAATTTTGAACAAGAAGTGGGATTCAGGAAGTTCACCCTAGAGGTAAAAGTCTCAGAGGGTAAAATGGTAATTGTACTAAACGGAAATGAGTATAAAGTTTATGAAAATATACATATAAAAAAATGGGGTGTTTTTGAAAATTATTTCAAAGCTGGTAATTATTTTCAAACTAGAGACAAAGGGGCTTATGCAAAAGTACGATTTTATGAATTAGAAGTGAGTCATTGATAAAGTTCGCATTGATTATTTTTGGCAAATACAATGCTATTTTATCTTAAAATAGAAGAAGTAATATAAGTATGACAAAACTTTAATAATTATTACATATTATAAATTAAATTATATAAATTTAAGTGTAAATATCTGGTTAACCAATATCTGGAAATTAAAATAAATATGAATTTAGAAGCATTACAAAAAATGGAAGGCCTTAGCCTTCAGAAGACTATTATATCCAAGATAAAAGATCTTATAAATTATAAAAATCTTGAGCCGGGTGATAAATTACCTTCCGAAAGAATGTTGTCTGATAAATTTGGAGTAACAAGGAGTAACATTAGAGAAGCTATACAAAAATTAGAGTTTTATGGTATTCTAAATTCTATTCCACAGAGTGGAACGTTCGTTGCCAACATAGGTGTTATAGCCATGAATGGAATGATTGAGGATATCCTTAGACTTGAGGACCCTGATTTTAAATCTTTAGTTGAAACTAGAATATTATTAGAGCTGAAAACTGTAAGATTAGCTGCACTGAGAAGAACAGAGAATGATTTAAAGAAGATGAAAGAGGCTTTAGATGCATATATTATAAAAGTAAAAGATGGTCAAGATGCCGTTCAAGAGGATTTACTGTTTCACTTAGCCATTGCAAAAGCAAGTGGTAATAGTACTATGAATACTTTTATGTTAATTATAACTCCAGAAATAATTACCAACTTCGAAAAATATCATGTTTGTGATAAAGGTTTGGCAGAATTAGGTATCGCAGAACATCAAGCCATTTATGATGCTATACAAGAGCAAAATCCAAAATTGGCGAAACAAAAAATGAAAGACCACTTTAGTGTCTTGTATCAATATTGTTATAATATTTAACTAACCATTTTAAATTCATATTTATTATAATGAAAATTAAAAATTTAAGATGGTGGGTAGTAGGTTTAATAGCACTTGCTACTATAATCAATTATATAGATCGCCAAGCATTGCCTGTTTTATGGCCCGATATGGCCGAGGAATTATATCCTGAAAAAAATCCAGATGAACGAAAAGAAATCTATGCAATCATTTCTACCATATTTATATTATCCTATGCTTTTGGCCAAGCCATTTTTGGAAAAATATTTGATAAAGTTGGAACTAGAATAGGTTTCACAATATCAATTGGTTTTTGGTCTATTGCAACTGCATTACACGCTTTTGCAAAAGGAGTTGTTAGCCTTAGTATTTTTCGTTCCTTATTAGGTATTGCTGAAGCAGGAAACTGGCCAGGTGCAGCAAAAGGAAATGCAGAGTGGTTTCCAACCAAAGAAAGAGCATTTGCTCAAGGACTTTTTAACTCAGGTGCAGCAATAGGAGGAATAATAGCCTTTCCTACAATAGGTTTTTTGTCTGTCTATTTAAGCTGGCAATATATATTTATAGTTGTGGGATTATTAGGGTTGTTATGGCTCATACCTTGGTGGATATTAGTAAAATCTCCACCTAAAAAGCACCCATGGATAACTGATGAAGAGCGTGATTATATTTTAACAGGACAAAACAATCAAAATATGGATAAGCACGATAGTTTAGATGAAGGCTATAATCCAAACACAAGTGAGTTATTGTCACATAAAGAGAGTTGGGGAGTTATTATAGCCTCGGCAGCAATCGATCCTATTTGGTGGTTATTTATTTTTTGGATACCTATTTATCTAAATGAGGTTTATGGTATGGATGTAAAAGCAATTGGGTTTTATGCATGGGTTCCATATGTCGGTGCTATGATTGGAGCTTGGTTCGGTGGACTTCTAGCTCAAAATCGCATAAAGGCAGGATGGACAGTAAATAAAACTCGTAAGTTCATAATCACCTTAGGTTGTATGATTATGCTACCTACATTGTTGGCAATGGCAAACCCCGGAGCACCAGAAACAGCAGTGGTATTAATGGCAGTTATATTATTTGGTTTCCAAACAACAATTGGCAACGTCCAAACCTTACCAAGTGATTTATTTGGCGGAAAATCTGTAGGAACTTTGTCAGGATTTGCTGGTATGGCTGCTAAATTAGGGGCATTTGGTTTAACGGCTTTGGTGCCTTGGCTAACATTAGGTGGTAATTACACACCTGCTTTTATAATTGGAGCAACATTAGCTATTATTACTATGGCAAGTATATGGATATTATGCCCAAAAATTCAACCTCTTAAAGCAAAATAGAAATAAAAATAAAAGATAAAGCATGAGTAAAAATAAAGATAAAATAGCAGTAGTAACAGGTGCAACTGGAGGCATTGGTTTTGCCGTAGCTAAACGATTAGGTGAGGATGGTTATACAGTATTGTTAAATGGAATACAAGATGATGCTGGAGCTCAAAGGGTAAAGGAATTATCTGAAGCTGGTATTAATGCCGAGTATTATGGATTTGATGTTACCAAAGAAGATCAAGTGGTCTCAAACATTACTAAGATAGGTGAGAAATATGGTAAAATTGACGTACTTGTAAATAATGCTGGTGGACTTGGAGGAAGATCTAGGTTTGAAGATATGACTACTGAGTTTTACAGGTTTGTAATGGCATTAAATTTAGATTCAGTCTTCTTTGCATCAAGAGCAGCTATTCCATTTCTTAAAAAAGGTGAACATCCTTCTATAATCAATTATACGTCTAACGCTGGTTGGACTGCTGGTGGACCAGGTGCAGGAATTTATGGTACCTCTAAAGCAGGTGTTCATGCTATTACCAGAGCTTTAGCTAAAGATTTAGCAGAATACGGAATAAGGGTTAATGCTGTTTCACCAGGGACTATAGATACACCGTTTCATGCGCAAATTAAGGCTACAAAGCCAGAAGTCTTTGCGTCTTGGGCAAATAATATTATGTTGGGAAGACTAGGACAACCTAATGATGTCGCAGGTGTTGTTTCATTCTTAGCAAGTAAGGATGCGTCATTTGTTACAGCCGAAACCATTCAAATTGGTGGTGGACAGGCATTAGGTATATAACAAAATTAAGTAATAATGGAAAAGGTAGTAACCTTTGGTGAATTAATGTTAAGACTTTCTACCGAACGTTTTTTAAGATTTTCTCAAGCGAAATCTTTTAATGCAACATATGGCGGAGGAGAATTTAATGTAGCTGTATCTCTTGCTAATTTTGGCATTGCTTCAGAATTTGTTACTAAATTACCAAATAATGAAATTGGTCAGACAGCTTTAAGAGAATTGCGTAAGAGAAGTGTAGATTCAAATAATGTTATTTTTGGGGGTGATAGATTAGGCATATATTTTCTTGAAACAGGGGCTGGTACAAGGCCAAGTAATGTGTTATACGATAGAGCAAATAGTGCTATGGCCAATATAAAAAAAGGCACTTTTGATTGGGATGACATATTAAAGAACGCCACTTGGTTTCATTGGAGCGGAATTACTCCTGCTATATCAGTTGGAGCTGCTAAGGAGTGTTTAGAAGCTGTCAAAACTGCAAAAAAGTTAGGTATTACAATTTCTTGCGACCTAAATTATCGATCTAAACTATGGAAATATGGTAAATCGCCAAAAGAAGTTATGCCAGAATTACTAAAATATAGTAACATAATTTTAGGTGATATTGATACTGCAAGTTTTATGTTGGGAATAGATAAGGTAAACCCTAATTATCAAAACCTAAAAACCCTACCTATTCTCTACAATAAGATTTTTGAAATATGTCCTGAACTAGAAATTATGTCTACCACTTTACGTTATTCTGTAAGTGCTTCGCACCAAAGAATTGGTGGTATTCTTTATGATAAGAGAAATATTTATGATGCAGATATCAAAGAAGTTACTCCTGTAGTTGATAGGGTTGGAAGTGGTGATGCGTATATGGGGGGACTCATTTATGGACTGTTAAAGCATTCAAATGATAAACAAAAAGCTCTAAATATTGCTGTGGCTTCATGTTGTTTAAAGCATACAATATATGGTGACTATAATCTTATTTCTATGAATGAAATTGAAAAATTTTTAGATGGGGATAGCACGGGTAAAGTATTAAGATAGTAATATTATGGCAGGTTATACGAGAATAGAAGTCGTTGAGGTAATGAGACAAACGGGATTAGTCCCTTTGTTTTACGATAGTAGTCTAGACGATTGTAAAAAAGTACTTGAAGCATGTTACAATGCAGGAGCAAGATTAATGGAGTTTACTGCAAGAGGAGACTTTGCTCACGAAATCTTCGGAGAATTAAATAAATATGTTATTAAAGATTTGCATGGAATGATTATGGGAGTAGGCTCAGTAACCGATGCTGCTTCTGCTTCAAGATTTATGGCTTTAGGAGCCAATTTTATTGTAACTCCTGTACTTAGAGAAGATATTGCAATAGTTTGTAATCGAAGGAAAGTATTATGGTCTCCTGGATGTGGATCACTCACTGAAATCGCTCGTGCAGAAGAATTAGGATGTGAAATAGTAAAATTGTTTCCTGGTGAAATTTATGGTCCGGGATTTATAAAAACTATTAAAGGACCCCAGCCTTGGACTAGTATTATGCCAACAGGAGGAGTTTCACCTAATAAAGAAAACCTAAAATCATGGTTTGAAGCAGGTGCTACTTGTGTTGGAATGGGATCAAAATTGATAAAAAAAGATACTCAAGGTAAGTATGATTTTAAAGCTATTGAGAAAACTACAAGGCTGGTATTAAATATTATTGAAAGTGTAAAAGAATGAATCATTATAAATATTCAATTACACTTAAAGAAACCAAAGAATTTGAATTCATAAAAAGTAGTTACGACTGAAGAGTAGATCGAGCTTTAGTAATTTCAAAAATCTACCCTAAACTAAAAGATATTCAAAAAATGATAAGTAATTTGTCTAAACAGCATATTTACTTTGATACAAGCATTTCCAATTATAGTTTAAAAAAACTGTAAAGTTTTTAAAACAAATGAATAGAGATTGATTTTTATGATTAAAAAGGCCATAGTATTTATGATTTTAAGTGCCTTAGCCTTTTCTATTTTAAATGTACTTGTAAAAAGTTTAGGACGTTTTAATATTTATCAGATTGTATTTTTTAGATCAATAGGGTCATTATTATTTACCATTCCCTTCATTTTGAAAAATAGAATTTCAATACTTGGTAATAAAAAAACCTTATTAATATTAAGAGGGGTTACAGGATTTATTGCAATGACATTGTTTTTTAAATCCTTAACATATTTGTCTATGGGAGCGTCTGTTTCCATAAGGTATATTTCGCCAATTTTCGCAACCATTTTCGCAGTAATATTATTTAAAGAAAATACAAAATATTTACAATGGATTTGTTTTGCCATTGCACTAATTGGTGTGTTTGTTTTAAAAGGGTTTAATAATGACTTAAGTGGTTTAGGAATATTTTATGCTATTTTATCAGCTGTTTTTACTGGTTTAGTTTTTATATTGATTAGAAAAATTGGAAATCAAGATCATCCAATTATTGTCGTCAATTATTTTATGATTATTGCCTCTGTTAGTGCAGGTATTTTGTCTTTTAGTGTATGGATTACTCCAATAGGATATGAATGGTTATCGCTTTATAGTTTGGGTGTTTTTGGATATTTTGGACAATACTATATGACAAAAGCATTTCAAACTGGAGAAATAAATCAAGTAGCACCGTTAAAATACATTGAAGTGGTTTTTACAATGATTATTGGAGTAATATGGTTAAATGAAGTCTATAGCTTTATTAGTTTATTGGGAGTAGCTTTAATTCTATTAGGACTAGTGTTAAATTATATAATTAAACAAAACAATTGATTCAATTAAGAAGAGTTTTACTGGATAATCGCTAAGTATTACATCTTCAGCTTGGCTTTTAGCAAATTCTCTAAAAAAAGTAGTGATTGTATGATCATAATGCTTTTTAACCATAGTTCATAAATAGTTTTTGATAATAATAGATTTGAAGCTCTAGTTTGTTTATTTTTGATTTTTACTGTACCAATTTTGTACCATAGAAAACTTAACAATTATCATTGTTAATGTTTTACTTTCTGTATCGGTAAATAGGTTATAATTATTCGTATTTATACAATTTCTCTTTGAATGCATATAGGTAAAAAGTGATATTCTATTTATTCTAATCAATTATTATCTTTGATTGAAACTACACTTTGATTGAATTTAAATAAGAAATTTACAGATATTGATAAGTCTATAGTCGTTTTACCATTCAGAAATATGAGTGGTGATAATAGCTATGATTACTTTTCTGATGGAATTACCGAAGAAATTATCAATGCACTTTCAAAAGTTGAAGGACTTAAAGTAACCGCAAGAACATCTTCATTTGCATTCAAAGATAAGCCTGCTGATATTCGAATTATCGGTAATGAGCTGGGCGTTACAAATGCGGTTGAAGGGAGTATTCGAATTGCAAAAGATAGGATTCGTATATCAACACAATTAACACGTACCGATAACGGATTTCTTTTATGGTCCGAAAAGTTCGACAGGCAATTGGACGATGTATTTGCACTACAAGATGAAATAAGTCTGTTAATTGCGGATAAGATACGAGAGAACTTTGGACATATTGAAATAGATGAATCTCTATCAACCATTCATACTCAAAACTTAAAAGCTTATCAATGGTATCTCAAAGGCAGACACTATCAATTAACCTGGAATTTGGTTAATATGGAGAAAGCTATTGACTATTATAAAAAAAGTGCTAGTATTGATACCAATTATGCAGATCCTTTAGTGGCTATTGGTTGGTGCTATGCCATAATTGCCAGTTGGAGGCATATAGACAGAGTTGATGGTCTTAAAAAAGCTAATGAATATCTCGAAAAAGGCTACCAACTAAATTCAGGTTCATATATGGGACATTTCGCAAAGGCAACCATAAGTTTTTGGGGTAACTGGCAATTCAAAAAAGGGTATCAAGAACTTATACAATGTTTAAAAGTCAATCCGTATTTTGGAGAAGCTAATGAAGCCTTGGCAGAATTATATACAGCAAATGGCCTTTTCGATGAAGCTTTAAAAGAGACAGACCATATACTTAAAATAAATCCTCTATCACCAAATCACTACTATACAAGAGGAAATATTTTCTACCTAAAGGGTGATTTTGATGCAGCAATTAAATGTTTCGAAAGTTCCTTAAAGATTGACAAAACATTTGATTTAAGCAGACATTTAAAATTAGCGTGTCTAATATTTAAAAAGAATAAGAAAGAAGCCATAGCATTCGCAAAGACGTTTTTAAGCGATAAGTTCTTGGTTATGGTTGAAGAGTTATATAATGCTATTAATAATAAACAAAATATTGAGTATAACGAGTTACTCTCGACCGATGCAGAAAACTTGATGGTCTTTTGGGATTTATACTACTTAATACATTGTAATAAAATAGAAGAAGCTTTAAACCGTTTAGAAGTATTGGTAGACGAAAGAATCGGACAAGTAATCAACTTTCAGTTCGACCCATTTATAGAACCGTTAAGGCAAACGAGTAGATATAAAAAATTAGTAGAGAGTGTTTCTGCAAACGAAGAAATTAAGACCCTAATAGTTCCACAATTAACTAATGCATCAGTACTAACATTCTCCGATGCTGAATCCTCAAAGTTAAAAACACAATTAGAGGAGCTTTTAAGTAAGTCCAAACTATATTTAAATCCTGAAATATCGTTACGAGTATTAGCAAAAGAGTTAGACATCAACCCTAACAAACTATCAAAGTTCATTAACGATAACCTAAAAACCAATTTTAACGAGCTTATCAATACACATCGTTTAGTCCACTTTAAGGAAATAGCATTAAAACCAGAAAACAAGCATCTTACCTTATTAGGGTTAGCCTACGATAGTGGTTTCAACTCAAAGACAGTTTTTAATACTTACTTCAAAAAGGTAGAAGCACTAACACCAAAGCAGTGGTTAAATTCCCAACTGTAATTAGTTAGAGTATATCAATCAAATTTTATTTCTCTTCTATTTAGAATGTAATAAGTTCTAAATCTCACTTCTTACGTTCTGAATTTCATTTCAGAACGACTGACTTTGTATTTCGCGACACCTTTGTATCATTAAAATTTATGAACCAGCTCATTAGAGCAAAAAAACGAACAGTTATGTTACACAAAGCAAAAAACACAATCAAAACAGCTTTATTCATTCTATTAACAACATTTACAATGGCTTGCTCAAATGATGATGATGTAGTTTCAGAAATCCCTTCACCAACAGAAATTCTTACGCAAGCAGACTTGACAGCATATTTGCAAGACGTATTAGATATAAAGGAGGTAGCTGGTTTTGCAATTAATATTGTACAAAACGACAATGTTACTTTTAATAAAGCCTTTGGATTTCAAAGTATTGAACAAAGCCAGTTCTTTAGCAATCAAACAGTAATAAATGTCGCTTCAATGAGTAAAACCTTTGTTGCAGCGGCTACGGCAAAGACCATTGAACAAGGTTACTTTACTTTAGATACACCTATCAATGAATTGCTTCCTGTAGATATTATTAATCTTAGAAAACCTGAAGCAGTAATAACTGTAAGACACTTAGTAACACATACATCAGGAATAGTTGATGATCCAAATACGTATCTAACGACGAATTATTTTGTTCTACCAGGACAAGATATGTCCACTACTGGAGCAGACATTTTGGTTAATCAATTGGGTATTTCTGTTAGTAACCCAGTCTCATTAGAAGATTATTTAACTGAGTACTTTGTAGAAGATGGAGCACTGTATGGAGAAAACAATTTTATCGATGCTGAGCCAGGAAGTACGTGGTCATACTCAAATGTTGCGACATCATTAATGGGCTATGTAATTGAATCTGCCACCGATATAAACTTTGCATTCTATGTAGACACTTACATTTTACAGCCCTTGCAAATGAATACGTCAACTTTTGATATGACGCAATTAGACTGGCAAAAATGGGCAATTCCTTATTTGGATAAGAACACACCATTACCTTTTTATGGAAATCACGGTTATCCTGAGGGTGGCATTCATACCACAAATGATGATTTGCTCAATTATCTTTTAGATATGATCAAAGGTATTAAAGGGCAATCCAATACACTTTTTGCAACTACTTTCTATGAATTGATGTTTACTCCACAATTGGATTTGGGTATTGTACCCAATGGTTTTGCAGAAAACCACGGATTGTATTGGTATAAAACAGACGATAGTTGGTCGCATGGTGGCAACAGTTTAGGAGTATCAAGTTATATGGAAATAGAAGAAAATGGTAGCTACGGATTCTCAATTATTGCAAATATGGATGCCACCTTTTCTGATAACTCACCAAAATGGGAAGACGTGTTGGCACTTGTTAAAGAAGGTATTCAACAATACATTCAAAATAATTAATCAAGACATCTTGAAAATGTTACCAAAACAAAAAAACGGAATAGTTCTTCTGGCAGGAGCAACGGGCTACTTAGGTCGCTATATCGTAGAAGAAATGGAAAAGAGAAAGCTCTTCGGAAGGTTGATTGTGCGTAGCCCAGAGAGACTTCAATATATTGAGTCATCGAGATTGCAAATAGTAAAAGTGCAAGTAACAGATCAACAGTCATTAAAGGGTATCTGCAAAAATGTTGACACAGTAATCTCAACCGTAGGTATTACACGCCAAAAAGATGGATTAACCTACATGGATGTAGACTATCAAGCAAATCTAAATTTATTGCGTGAAGCTCAAAAAGGAGGCGTTAGAAAATTTATTTATGTATCTGTTATTAATGGTGATAAACATCGAGACTTGAAAATTACAGAGGCTAAGGAAGCTTTCGTCGATGAATTGAGAAAGTCCGGTTTAGAATACACTGTTGTGCGTCCAAACGGATTCTTTTCAGATATGAAAGATTTCTTAGACATGTCTCAAAAAGGAAAAGTCTTCTTATTTGGAAATGGTGAACAATTGATGAACCCAATTCATGGTGCAGATCTGGCTGAATTATGCATCAATCTAATTGACGATCCAGTAAAGGAAATTTCGATAGGTGGACCAGATGTACTTACTCATAATGAAATTGCCGAAATGGCATTTGAGGCACATCATAGAAAAGTACAAATCCTCCATTTACCAAATTGGCTACGTACACTGACTATTTGGGTATTGAAAAAGTTTACCTCTGTAAATACATATGGACCTATTGAATTCTTTTTAACACTTATGAAAGAAGATTCAGTAGCACAACGATATGGTAATCGTAGACTTCGGGATTTTTATATCGCTGAAGTTACAAATGCAAAATAAACTATGAAAACGATAAAAAGAATATTGACAAACAAATGTCCAAATTGTCATGAAGGGCATATTTATACGGATAAGAATATTTATTTCAATTTTTTTAGAAATAAGATGCATAAAACTTGTAATAAGTGCGGCTATAAGTTCGAAAAAGAGCCAGGATTTTTTTTCGGTGCTATGTATATAAGTTATACCATTGGTGTTGCCCAAGCTTTATTTACAGCAGGAATTGGTTCATACTTCTACGATACACCCTTAAACCTAAAAGTATTTCTATGGATAATGTTGGTATTAGCACTTATGTCATCATTTAATATGCGGATTTCAAGAATTATATGGATTTATCTGTTTAAGAATAATCAGTAAAGTCAACTATTAAAACAATTAAAAATGAAAAAAATACTCATAATAAATGGGCATCCCGATAAGGAAAGCTTTAACTGGGCATTGGCTAAAGGATATGAAAAAGGCGCAATTATGGTTGAAGCTAATGTGGAAAAAATCAATCTCATTGATTTGGATTTTGATCCTATCCTAAAATATGGTTATCGTATACCTCACATATTAGAGCCTGATTTAGAAGATGCTGTTGAAAAACTAAAAGATGCGGATCATATTGTTTGGTTTTTTCCAATGTGGTGGTATGGTACTCCAGCGCTATTAAAAGGTTTTATCGATAGAACTTTTTTGCCAGGGATCACTTTTAAGTATCAAAAAGGTAAAGTGTTTCCAAAGAAGCTGTTGAAAGGTAAAACATCAAGAATGGTGATTACATCGGATACAGTAAGTTGGTATCATAGCTTATTTATGAAGAAGCCAATCATTAATCAAATGAAAAAAGGAGTGCTTGAGTTTTGTGGCATAAAACCTGTAAAAATCACATATTTAGCTCCAGTAAAGGATTCATCTATAGAACAACGTCAAAAATGGCTTCACAATGTCAGCAAACTTGGTGAAGCTTTAAAATAATATCAAACAAATAAAACATAATAATCATGAAGAATATATTAGCTTTTTTTGGAAGTAACAATCCAGATTCAATAAATGAAAAATTAGTTCAATCTGTAATTCAGAAGTACTCTGATTATGACATTCGATTTATAGATTTAAAGAATTTTGATATTCCTATTTATTCACAACGAATTCATTCCGAATGCATACCGCAATCCATACAAGACTTATATGAGATGTTTAGAGAGAGTGAAGGGTTTATAATTGCCTCACCAGAACATAATGGGTTACCTACAGCATTTTTAAAAAATATTATAGATTGGTTATCGGTAATAACTCAAAAATTCTTTGACAATAAACCAGTTTTATTATTGAGTACTTCACCTGGTTTCACTGGTGCCAGAACACATTTGGGCTTGTTGGCGAATTTAGTTCCACTCTGGGGAGGAAAATTAAAAGCAACTTATTCTTTAGGTAGTTTCGAAAGCAATTTTGATGTCAATACTAAAAGAATTAAAAACGATTTAGAGATAGAAAAGCTTGATAAAGCATTTAATACTTTTATTAACAAAGACACGAAAGCCGTTAAAAATAATAGAGAAGTTGTAAAATCTTATTTCAAAGCATTTACTAATGGCAATTTAGACGAAGTACTTAATATTTTTCATCCAAACACCTATATCGTTAGTGTTAAAGAAGAAGAGCGTCCTATCGAGCAATTACACGGTATATATCGCACACGTCAAGAAGCAAAGCAATTCTTGAAAAATATAGTAGCGCTTTTTGAAACTAAAGAATTTACAGTAGATACTGTAGTTGAGGCTGAAGGTAATTTGGTTATTGCTAAAGGCAAGTTTTCACACCTTGTAAAAAGTTCAGGAAAGTTATTTAATAGTGATTGGGTTCAGCTCTGCATAGTGGAAGATGAGATGATTAAGGAATATCGTTTTTATGAGGATTCTGCAGCGTTGATTGAAGCTTCATCTATTGAATTTGCATGATTATGAAATCAAGATCAATAGAACATCAATTTGAGTTTTGGACAAATTTAGGTAAGGTAGGTGGCTATATTCATCAATATAATGGATATACCACACTCTTACCGTGCCAAGGTACTTGGCCTTCAAAAACATTTAATATTCAGAACAACAGTATTATAAAACTGAAAACAGAAATTTTGAAAAATAATATACCCAATACTGTTGCTTTAGACGCAGATGATGTTATCAATCAAATACTAATTGAAAATCACTTCAATATGACATCTGTAGTAGAAGGCATGTCAGTTAATGTATCTTCTAAAATGGTATTTGAAGATAGTCCTAACATAATCAAGATAGAAGATGAAACTGGAATTGATATATTTTCAAGTATTGCATCAAACGCTTTTGGTTATAATATTCATCCAACAGTTTTAGTTCATTTATTACAAGACACAAATACTCAATTATTTATAGGGCAGTACAAATCACAATTTGTAAGTTGCGGTATACTATACTTAGATAAAAAGGGTGATTCTGGATTACATATGATTGGAGCTAAAAAGCAAACGAGAGGTTTAGGCCTTGGTAAGGAAATGACGCAACATTTGTTAGCAAATGCACTCAAAAATCATAGTAATGAAATCCATTTAGTAGCTTCTAAATTTGGTGCACCAATTTACCGAAAATATGGTTTTACAAACAGAGGCTATTTAAATTCTTATTCCTTATAAAATAATGAACGGTAAGATATTTTTTATGTATTTAATTTGATCATTTTTGATGTACCAAATTTGTCCCTTTTACTGAGAAAGTCTATGAATACTGATAAGTTACTTTCTGTATTGAAAAGTAACTAGCGCAAACCACATCAAACTATATCAATAGAAATACTTGAATAGGCAGCTTCTAAATATTTACTATCATTAATTATGTTAGATAAAACTATAATATGTTGTATATAATTGGTGGAACATCTAGGTCTGGAAAAACCATATTGGCTGAGAGATTATCTGTTGAAATGAAAACCCCTTACTTATCCCTAGATTGGATTATGATCGGATTTAGAAATGGCATTCCGGAATATGGCATACATGATAAGTTGTTTCCTGATGAAATAGCCGAAAGATTATGGAGTTTTTTAAAGGCTATTCTCTAAATGCTCATAAACAGGTTAAAGGTATTTTATGTATCCAAATTATTTTAGACATTATTTTTAGAATACCTGAATGTACTGAGTGTAATAGTAAACATTTTGCTAATAGTGTTGAAAATATAAGAAGTACTTTAGTTATTACTCATATCCTATTTTGATTATCCAAGTTATTTCATTAATTTTATTTACTTCATACGGTTATATACGTGTTCTCCCTTAAAAGAAATAATGAAGCATTTTTAGTTTAATTAAAGCTTGTTGACCCATAACTTTAATTCGATTGACCTTTTTTGCTATTAAGGGATCTCATCAATTTATGCGTAATAAGACTATTTTAGTAGGCTGTGATGAAACAGATGTTTTATTAACATTAGTAGATAGTCTAAGTACTATTTCAAATTATAGTTGTGTCACATCAGTCAGGACTTCAGATTTAATACGAATTATAAAATCGATTGAACCAGCTATTATTATTATAAGCTTCAGAAATAACCAATTAGCTATCAATAATGTTTCTTCATTTATAAATAATCTTAGCATACCAATTCTATGTTTAACAAGACGGAACGAGCGTAATTTCTTGAAATGGAATCCTAAGAATATTGTACTAACACATCCTATTGAGAATGCTATAAAGCCAAATTATTTGGTTTCTAGAGTGAATTCTATTCTATTATTACTAAAACAGAATTCTTATAATACAGAACAATCTTTTGCAGAACAATCTATAGGCAAACATTTTGGGCGTCAAAACAAAAGTTTAAGTCGGTATGTAATGGAGTTAGACCAAAAAACTGGAGCTCTTAATAGGATAAAGAAGCGAATAAAAGAATTATATTCAGATGTAAATGAGCCTATTAGGCATAAGTTAATCTCTATTGTTAATTCTATTCAGGTAAATACAAAGGACGAAAAACATTGGGAAGATTTCAAAATGTATTTTGAAAGAATAAGCCCAAACTTTTTGAAACATTTAAATCAAAAACACCCAGAGCTCACTCCAAAGGATATTAAGTATTGCTGTTATCTAAAAATGAACATGTCCAACAATGACATTGGACATGTCCTAGGGATTAATCTAGAAAGTGTTAGAACTCATAAGTACCGATTAAAAAGGAAATTACAGATTGCTAAGTCTCAAAATCTTCAAACATATATAAAGTCAATTGTTTCTTAACACTTTAGGACTTAGCTTTTAATATAAATATTGTTCTGTATACTATTTGTCTACGGTTTTATATCTTTTTTTAAACCTGTATATGATTTGTATACTGTATAAATTCTAAGTGATTCAAATTCTAGATAGCTTTACAGAAGATAAATTGTAACTATATTATTTGATAGTCCTAAAATGATTGATAAAGCATTAAAATTTTCAAAAGACATCTTAGATCAGTTTCTTAAAAATGAAATGGGCTTAGAAGAAAGTAAGGTCTTAATTAATAATATTATTGATGGAGATGGTACAATACCCCAGATAAACCAAAATAAGGTTGTTATCTCATTGATTAATCTAGAAAAAGAAACCTTAAGACCATTTTATACAAGAAACAATAAGTTGCCAGATGGAAATTATTCATTGTCAGCTCCAGTCGAAAGATATAATTTAGATGTATTAATCACTTCTAATTTTGATGATTATAATGAAACTCTAAAATTTTTGAATGCATCTATCCTGTTTTTTCAAACAAATCCATGCATAAGTGCTTCTTCTAATTCAAATATTCCTGATGGGTTAGGAAAGTTAGAATTTGAACTTGAAAATGTAAGTTATCATCAAATGCACAGCCTATGGAGTGCTATGGGTGCTAAATACCAGCCATCGGTTATTTACAAAACAAGATTAGTAACATTAGATGCCAATGAAATTGATGCATTTGATCCGTCTATTTCTCAAAACTCAAATTCTGCAAGTGCATGACCTTAAGTAATTTTAAAATAATATTCGGCATTCAGTTTTTACACTCTTATTTCAATAAAAGTATTTGCGATTGCTTAGCCTATAGTCCAAGTGAAGAGACAAAGAAATTAATGGAGCGTTATAGAATGGGGATTGACAAGAATATTAATGGATTTAAGTTATTTGTTAACACCCAATTTTCACTAATAGATATTCTGACTTATATAAAAGATAAAGCAAATACAACTTATCTAGACTTTGACATAAGAACTAATAATTCTAAGTTTTATTTTTTCACAGATTTTCCAATTGATTGGACAGGTTACGTATTATATAATAGCCAAATAATATCTAACCAAGATCAAGATGGAACTATAAAATTACAAGGTGAGCTATCAGAAAATACTGATACTTCAATTCTAGCCAAATTAAGGATTTATATTGATGATATCATTACGCTCAAAAAATCTAGAGATATTATTGAGTATGATATTATTTTTCAATCTAGAGCAACACAATGGCAATATTATATAATCAATAAAAGTAAGATTGTCTTTAATGATCCAAGCATCTTTGGAAAATCAGATATACAATTTGAAGTAGCAAAAAATGTCACCATTCAAAATGGGCAAGATGCTTTATTGTTTTCATCTGGTAAAAACCTTCTCCCTTTAAGCCAAAAACCTAAATATAAATTTGATTTGGTAAACTCTAAGAGCATGCCAAATAATAGCAAAAAAAAATCAACTTATAAACCAATTTTTTCAGGATTACCAAATCCAGATCCAGCAAGAATTGGAACTGAAAGAGTGAATGATAAAAATTTGGTGATATCACCAATGTATGTCTATGTATAATAAAATAATAATGTAAATCTTATGAATTTATCAACTATCAAATCTCCAGGTGTTTATATCAACGAGATAAATGCTTTCCCCAATTCGGTTGTCGCTGTAGAAACAGCCATTCCAGCATTTATTGGATATACACCACAAGCTTCGTACGAAGGGAAATCGTATACTAATGTCGCAACGAAAATTAGCTCATTTGCAGAATTTAAAGCCATTTATTGCTTTCCGGATCCAGATCCACCAAGCCCTCCAGCAAAGCAATATAAACCAGAGTATTATCTCATTGAGCAAAAAGAACAGCCAGAAAAAGGCAATTATGTAATGGTAAACAATAAATACTATTCTCTAGTTCCAGACCCTAGTACAATTTACTATTTATATAATAGCGTTAAACTATTCTATGATAATGGAGGAGGTACTGCTTATATTGTTTCTGTAGGAAGCTATGGAACCCCGGGAAAGAAAGCAATGGATGACCCAGGAGAACAGATTATTAACCCAAATGTCTCCTTAGGAGATCTGCAAGGAGGGTTAGAATTATTAAAGAATGAGATAGAGCCAACTATGTATATCTGTCCAGAAGCTACACTGCTTTCAGTTGACAATAATGGAACATTGATGAAGGCAATGTTACAACAAGCCTCTGAAATGCAAACAGCTATTAGCATCTTTGATGTTATAGGAGGAAATGATCCAGATCCTTTATTTTATGAGAAGGATATAGAAACTTTCAGAAGCAATACAGGAACAGAAGGTTTAGATTTTGGTACTGCTTACTACCCATTTATAGGGACAACAATAATGCAGTCAACAGATATGGATTATACCAATTTATTTGGCGGAGACATAAAATCTTTAGAGCCTATTCTAAACCCTCCAACGAATCCAGATGAAACTGTTGCAACGATTATAGCAGATATAGAAAACAACACAAGCGGACTCACCACTACACAGTATAATAATGCATTAATTACTGCAAGTACAACCTATTCATCGATTATGAATAATGTCCTTATGGGAGCCAACATTTTGCCTCCAAGTGGAGCTATGGCTGGCGTAATTACTAGAACAGATAATAATGAAGGACCTTGGTTTGCACCTGCCAACACATCAATTACTGGAGCAGTTTCTTTACCAATAAAATTATCAGAAACTCAGCAAGGCTATCTTAACGTTGATGCTGTCTCTGGAAAATCAGTTAATGCCATTAGGTTTTTTAATGGAGGACTGGGGATTCTAGTTTGGGGAGCAAGAACATTAGATGGAAACAGTCTGGACTGGAAATATATTTCCGTGAGAAGAACCGTAACCATGATAGAGCAATCTTGTAAGCTTGCTGCCCAATCCTATGTTTTTGCACCAAATGTTAAAAATACATGGGAATCAGTAAAATCTATGATTAGCAGTTTTTTAACCACTATTTGGAAGCAAGGAGGACTAATGGGTGCAACAGAATCTGATGCGTTTTTAGTAGAATGTGGCCTAGGAACAACAATGACCCAGCAAGATATTTTGGAGGGTTATATGAGGGTAACTGTTCAAGTAGCACTAGTGAGACCTGCTGAGTTTATTGTATTAACGTTCCAGCAGCTTATGCCTCAATCAAGCTAATTCAAGTAAAGTAAAACAAATTATTAATTAATATTTAAAAAAATAATATTATGGCTGTAGAAGACGGAAGTACAGAAGGGGCTGTCTGGCCCATGCCAAAGTTTAGGTTCGAAGTAGATCTAGGAACAGATATGACTGGAGTGGCATTTCAAGAAGTTTCAGGAATGGACGTAGAAAATCAGATTATAGAATATCGCAAAAGCAATAGCCCAGAATTTTCTACCGAAAAAATGCCAGGAATTGTAAAGTACGGAAACATAACTATGAAAAGAGGCGTGTTTGTAAATGACAATATTTTTTGGGATTGGCATGCACAAATTACTATGAATACTATAGAAAGACGTACTGTACTAATTAAGCTTTTAGATGAAGGAGGAGATGTTACGATGCAATGGAAATTAGATAATGCTTGGCCAACAAAAATCTCTAGTACAGATTTGAAATCAGACGGAAACGAGGTTGCAATAGATACTATAGAAATTGCACACGAAAAGTTAACTATAACAAATGGCGGCTAGTAATTATCCTGTTAGTTTCTATTTTCAACTTTCTTTTAAAGGTGAAGATGCTGCATTTCAAGAGGTATCAGGGATTACTAAAGAGCAAAGTATTGAAGAGGTCGTGTGTGGTGGGGAGAATCGATTTAAATACCGCCTCCCTACACTTTCCTCAAGTCAAAATTTAGTATTGAAAAGAGCTTTAGTACTCAAAAATTCAAAATTAGCGAGTTGGTGTAAACATACTCTAGAAGATGGATTAGCATTTAAAATTAACACGCAAGATGTAACAGTTAGCTTAATGAAATCTGAAGAGGAACCACTTGCATCATGGACATTTCATAAAGCTTACCCGATTAAATATTCTGTTTCAGATTTTAGATCTGATGAAAACAAGTTGGTGATAGAAACTATGGAATTAGCCTATACATATTTCGAGATTCCTAAAACAAAATGATTCAAAACCTATTAAAAAAATGCCAATAGAAATTAGAGAATTAATAATTAAGACGGAAGTTAACACAAATGACAAGTATAATCAAAATGGTATAAGTAAGGACGATATAACCAATTTAAAAAGACAACTCCTAGAGGAGTGTAAACGGATAATCACAAAAAGTAAAAGGCGAAATAATTATAAAAGATAAAGATTATGGATGCGAGCTTAGAACTAATGAAAATAACAGGATATACTGATGAAGAGTTTCAATCAGCTCTTCCAGGTAAGCCATATACTGTTATGATTAATCCTGAGTCAATAAAATGGCAACGTAATATTGAGTATAATGAACAGCAAGCACTAGATACTTGTTCAACTTCGCAAAAGTATAAAAGTACACCAAGTGACAAACTTAGTTTTGATATTGTTATTGATTGCACAGGAATAGTAGATTCTAAGAGAACTAATATGGCTAAAGAAATAGCTGCTCTCGAAAAAATAATATTTACATATAACGGAAAAATTCACCGCCCAAATTATGTTAAGATTCAATGGGGTAAGAATATTACTTTTAAAAGTGTACTTAAAAGTTTTGATACATCATACACTTTATTTAAACCAGATGGAAGTCCTTTAAGGGCAAAGATTTCATTAAGTTTTGGTCAATATATATCTCCTAAATCAGCAAAGAAAAAAGCTAAACAACAATCTCCAGATTTATCTCATATAGTAACAGTCATAGAAGGTGATAATTTACCTCAGTTATGTAGAAAAGTATGGGGCAATGAATCTTTTTATGTACAAGTAGCTAAGTTTAATAACCTAAATAAGTTTAGACATCTATCATCTGGTGAAAAGTTGATTTTTCCACCAATAATACAACCAGCTTCATGAGTGCTTCATCGAACATAAATTGTGGAGGCTTAGTTAGTTTTCAGGTAAAAGTTGCTGGAAAAGTTATTCCTGATGAAAAAAGGGTGTATTCTATTCATATAGAGAAATTTGTTAATAAAATTCCACTAGCAAAGGTTACCATTTTAGATGGAAATGCTGCTGATGGGACATTCTTAGGAAGTTCTTCAAAAACATTTGTACCTGGTCAAGAAATAACAATTGAGGCTGGTTACGATACTGAGAATAAAACAATATTTAAAGGGATTATTACAGGGCAAAACATTAAAGTAAATGATACTGTTGGATCAGCTTTAGAGGTAGAGTGTAGAGATGATGCTATAAAAATGATTGTAGGCCGAAAATGTAAAACTTATACCAAAAAGAAGGATAGTGATATAATGTCTTCTATTATTAAATCATATTCTGGCTTAAAAGCCAATGTTAGTGCTACTTCAGGTACTTGGCCAGAACAAATACAATACTATGTTACAGACTGGGATTTCATTCTTACAAGATCCGAAGCAAACGGTCTTATTGTAACAACCCTAGATGGAAAAATATCTATTAAAAAACCAGATGCGGATAAATCACCTGTATTGAAGGTATTATATGGAAACAATCTGCTAGAGTTTAATGCTGATCTTAATTCAATAACTCAATTAACAGCAGTAAAAGCAAATGCTTGGGATTATAAAACACAAAAACTTATTTCTAGTGAAACCAAGAACAATTACTCTGGGCCTGGAAACTTAGCCTCTAAAAAATTGGCAGATGTTGTTAAACTACCAGACTATGAACTTCAAACTACGGCTCCTTTAGAAAAGAATGATTTGACTAATTGGACAAAAGCTCAATTAGTTAAAAGTGATTATTCAAAAATTCAGGGAGAGGTTAAATTTCAAGGAAAACAAATAAATCCTGGTAGTTATTTAACGTTAGAAGGGCTAGGAGATCGTTTCAATGGAGATCATTTAATTTCTGGTATTGTTCATGATATTTCCGAAGGTAATTGGATTACCGAAGCAACTATTGGTTTATCACCAGTATGGTTTACAGAAGAGCCTGATGTTATGGCTCCGCCTACCTCAGGCCTTATTCCTGGAGCAAGTGGATTATTTAATGGAACTGTAAAAAAGATGAATGAAGATCCAGATAATCAATTTAGGGTTTTAGTCGATATCCCTGTGTTTGATGAAAAAGGACAAGGTATTTGGGCAAGATTATCCAATTTCTATTCCACTAATGGTGCAGGAGCTTTTTTTCTACCTGAGATAGGAGATGAGGTCGTCGTAGGTTTTTTAAATGAAGACCCTAGATTTCCAATAATTCTAGGAAGTATTTATAGCTCATCAAAGAACAAACCTTATAAGACATTAAAACCAGAAAAAGATAATCCATTAAAAGCTATAGTTTCTAAATCTGGAATGTTTATAGAATTTAATGATAAGGACAAAATACTTACTCTAGAAACACCAAAGAAAAACACAATCATATTTAGCGATAAAGATGGAAAGATCACCTTAAAAGATAATAATAGTAATAGTATAGAAATGTCTAGTAATGGTATAAAGATGAAAAGTTCAAAGAACATAGATGTAGACGCTGGACAAAAGTTAACATTAAAAGGGAAAATGGGAGTGAAGGTAGAATCGGCCTCAGGAGATGTTTCTATTGATGGGGTAAATATTAAAGAAAATGCAAAGATGCAGTATACCGCTAAAGGAGGAATGACTGCAAAAATAAATAGTGGAGCTCAACTAGCATTAAAGAGTGCAATGATAATGATAAACTAAAAAATATGCCACCAGCAGCCAGATTAACAGATTTACATACATGCCCAATGCAAACACCAGCTTTAGTGCCTATACCTCATGTTGGAGGACCAGTAATTGGGCCAGGTATGCCAAATGTTTTAATAGGAATGTTACCAGCAGCAAGAGTTGGTGATATGCTTATATGTGTAGGACCACCAGATGCTATTGTTAAAGGTTCGGCCACAGTTATGATCGGAGGAATGCCAGCGGCTAGAATGGGAGATACTACTGCACATGGAGGACAGATAGTTTTAGGAGCAATGAACGTAATTATAGGAGGTTGAAAAGATGAATTATAAGGAAAAAGAATTTTTGGGTTCTGGTTGGTCTTTTCCAGTTACATTTTCTGCAGGAAACTATAGCTTAAACCTTACAAAATACGAAGAGAACATTAACGAATCTATAGACATTATACTTCTTACAGCTATGGGTGAACGTTATATGCAACCTGAATTTGGTTCTGGTCTGCATCAATTTTTTTTTAAGAAAATGGATGAAACCTTAAAAGGAGAAATTAAAGATACTGTGATGGAGTCATTATTAAATAACGAACCACGAATTGAGGTCTTGGAGGTTGAGGTTAGCTTTTCAGATTTACTAAATGGTTTAATAGAAATCCTCATCACTTATGTATTTAACCAGACCAATACAAGACATAATTACGTATTCCCATTTTATATAAATGAGGGTACAAATTTAAAAGTATCGTAAGTGAACAAGATTAATCAAGATAATGCTTTAAAATCTCAGCGTAATTACCTGACTCCTAAATCTACTCTTATAGATGGAAGGACAGAACAAGATATGCTTGGTTTTATGGCCAATTTTGCTTCTCTCATTAATTTTTACGATCGCGACAACAATAAATATGGAGATTGGACACCATTTTTGCTTAAAGACCCAATTTTCTTACTAGCGTTAATTTCAGCGACCAATTTTAAAAACATACACAGCCTATATCTAAGTACATGTTCTAAATTAAAGCAAAATTTATATAAAAAAACCAAGAAGAATAAAGAGAGATGTAATAATAAAATTAATGATTATAGTGCAACAAATTCTGTAAATCAGCTTTTTGGTCAATTAACGGGTATTTATTTAAGTATCCAAAAATGGGCATATTACATGGAACGCTCTAGTAATTACTATGAGTTAAAAACATATTTATTTGACGAAATAAAAGATAATTATGGCACTTATTTGTGGGCTTTATTAACATTTCAGAAACAGCTCAGTATAGTACCTATAATAAAAAATGTAGAGCCAGTAGATAGTAATGTAAGAGATGTCTTTAAAGGTAAATTATGGGAGCAAGGCAAAAACAAAGGACCTTATTGGGAAATCTTAGGATTAAATAAAAATATGGCTAAGGATAAGCCCTTTGATTTGTCTAAAATTTCGGCTTGTAATGTATTTGAAGGCATACAGGTGGTTGGTGATCAATTATTTCCTTTCCTCAGAAAAATTATTGATTATGCCCTTGTTGAATTTGATAGTCAAAAGGTAAGAAAGAGTAAGTATCCAGATACAATATTGTTAAGGACATTTATTAATCTCTTAAAAATTCAGCAAAACCAACTAAATAAAATCTCGCAAAAGCATTTAGAGTTTTACTATAATAATATCTTAAAACAAACACAAGAGAAGGCAATACCAGACCAAGTATATGCTTGTGCTGAATTATCAGGTACAGAAGCAATATATAAATTGCCAAAAAAAATATTGTTTGATGCTGGTACTGATACAAGTCAAAACCCAATAGTATTTAAATCTAATACAGATGTAACACTAAATCCTGCAAAAATAACTACAACATTAAACCTCTTTAAAGCAGAAAATAAAACTGAAAATACTGAATCTCTTTATTTAAAAGAAATTCAATCACCAACAGAAGTACATCGTAAAGAAAATGGCGAAATCGAAACATGGAGCACCTTTGGAGAAAAAGAGCCAAAAAAGGAGAAACCAGTTACCTTAGGATTTGCATTTGCATCGCCAATTTTGTTTTTAAGAGAAGGACAACGATCTATTAATATAACTTTTACTTTCAGTAGTTATGTTGATTTAAGTACATTTTGTAAGGCAAATATCTACTTAAGTACAAAGGATGTTTGGTTAAAAATAGATAATTCGTTTATATCATATGTGTATACAAAAGCAATGATGAATGAAGAATCTAATGAGTCTAAAATAAAATTGACAATAGAATTAGATGCAAACTTGCCTGCTATAGAATCTTTTGAAGAAAATCCAGATGGACTTTCTAGCGAATGGCCATTATTTAAAGTTGAATTTAACGAGTTTAAAGATTTAGACTCTCCTCCAATAATGACATCCTTGGAAATTGATGTAAATGTTAAAGAATTAAGGACCTTTCAATTATACAATGACTTTGGTGCTTTAAGTACTGAAGCACCTTTTCAACTTTTTGGACCAACTCCAAATCTTAACAGCAACTTTATTATTGGTAATTCTGAAATCTTTAGCAAACCTTTAAAATATTTAGAAATAAAATTAGACTGGGATAATTTGCCACAAGATTTTAAGGAGTATTATGATGCTTATAATAAGTACATTGCTAAAATTTCTAATGTTGAAAATGAGGAAACTACTACCGACTCATTATTTACAAGAATTGCTAGGTTTATCATTAATCTTTTCACGCCTAATACAACTTCAAAATGTACAATTCCTGATAGTCCAGATTGTGATTATTATAATAATAAATCCTTTCAGGTAGAATTTAAATGGTTGAAAAATAGAGTTTGGGCGCAATTTTCCATGCCTAAATTTGGTTGTAATGAAGAAGTTGAAACTGAAAATTCTGAGCTAAACTCAGATACAAATACTGAAGGTGACGAAATTACACCACAAGAGCTATTTTGTGTTGTTGATGAAGTGATTGAGTCAGATAGTAATAGTAAGTTTCGATATGAATATAATTCCTCGAAGTCATCAAATATAAAACCATACCCTAACCTTCAAAAAACAGAGTTAGAGTATACCGAGGCAAGTACTTCTGGTTTTATGAAGATACAACTAGTAGAACCTGAATATGGATTTGGAAACGATATATATGCTCAAGTAGTTTCTTTTATAGCTATTAAGAATGCTGCTTACATTGCCGATGAATGTTACGAAAAGCTATTACTAGCACCTAACCCACCATTTATCCCTGAAGTTACAATTTTTACAGCAAATTATAGTGCTACTCATACCTATAAATTCAATGAGCAAGATGAAGAAATGTATCCTTATCAATGCTATTACTATACACCGTTTAAAAACTTTTTAGTGTGCAATCAATCTATGTCTATTCCAGATTATACGTATCAGCTTGCCACACCTATAATAACTAAGGATATTCCAAAAAACAGGGGCATATCCTTGTATCCAGCTTATAAAGGAGAAGGAACGTTGCTTTTAGGATTAGAAGGTTTGATTACTCCAGAAGAGTTGAATATGTATTTTGAACTTGTACGAAACTATACCAAATCCATGACTTTAGAGGATGCAGAAGTTGGTTATGCCTATATGGAAGAAAAAAATTGGAACAACTTACCAGTACTCTATGATGGAACTAAGAATTTTAGTTGCTCAGGTATTATTCAGCTAAATGTGCCAGAAAATATTTCTACTGCTAGTTATTACATGCCAGAAGATAAATATTGGTTGTCTATTACTGTTAGTGGAGATCTAGATTTATATTCACAAACCGCATACTTAAATACCAACGGTTTTAGATTAACACGAAGTGGTGACGATTATTTAGAAAATACTGAGATACCAAAATTAGAAAGTGATTCGATTTTGGGGCCACTAGAAGGAATTCCAGAAATAGCATCTATTATTCAACCCTTTCCTTCTTTTGGTGGTAAGCCAGCAGAGAACGAAACAGTAGCCAATCAAAGAATAAGTGCAAGGCTCAAAACAAAAAACCGAGTAGTAAGTACATCAGATTTTTTCAATGTAATCAAGGAGAATTTCAATGACATTTACTATTCCAAAACCTCATACTCAAAAACAACCAATACAACTAATGTATATCTGGTAAAGAAGGTAGATAATTATAAATCATCTAATGCGTTTATGCCACTAGTTGATGTATGTAGAGAAACTTCAATAAAAAACTTTTTGGTAGAGCGAGCCTCAGGACTATCTAATATAGAAGTCTCCAACTTTCTATTAGAATTTGTTACTGTAATTGCAATGATTTCGGTAAAACAAGGATTTGAATTTGAAGGTGTTATGAAAGCAGTTAATCAAGGCTTGATGCTTTATTTATCACCTTGGATTTCAACAGACAGTGCACAGGTTCAAATAGATCAAGGTTTAAGTACTTCAGAAATTGCTAAAATTATTAATGAATTTGATGGTGTAGATAGTGTAGATAATATTCAATTAGAAACGGTTTTTAATGGTAATAATACCATGCATAATGCAAGCTTTATAGTTCCAGTAGGTTCAACAACATTGTTTGTGCCATCTGCACAACATAATATTAAGGAAACTTCAAATATTCTAAAACTTATAACAGATGATCGAAGTGACTACTAGCTATATTGTAAATAAAGAGCTCCCAATCACTCAAAACTTTAAGTTGTTGAGAGAAGAAGGGTTAGCACTGATTCAAGATGTAAGTGATTACGAATGGACTAATTTAAATCCAAGTGATCCAGGTGTTACTATACTAGACCAGATATGCTATGCACTAACCGAATTAGGATACTGTAATGATTTTCCTGTAAAAGATATTCTAACAACAGTAAATGGTGATCTCGTTATAGAGAATCAATATTATTTACCAGAAAATATCCTTACTACCTCACCAATTTCTATTGAAGATTATATTAAGTACCTTATTGATAGAGTTGATTATGTTACAAATGCAGTTATAGTTCCTATAAAATCTAGTATATCTAGTTATATGGTTTATCTGCATATTGATAAATCTATAACCAATATAGAAATTATTAAGTCTATATGTAAAACTGCATATTATACTTTAAATAATTCTCGAAACCTTTGTGAAACATTTGTTGTTAATCCTCTAGAAAAGATAGAGGTTTTGTTAAGTGGACAAATTGATATAGGTAAGGACATAGATGTAAAGAGCCTCCTATCTGAGATACAGGTAAAACTAGATAACTATATCTTTTCAAATGTTCAGCAAAAAGGATATGATAAATTAAAAGAAGAGGGTATACCTACTAATACTATTTTTAATGGGCCAATACTTCAAAATGGATGGATACTTTCACAAGATATTAAGCCTAAAAAAAACAAAGTTTTTCTTACTGAAGTAAATGCATTGATGACTTCGGTAAATGGTGTTGAGGTTATATCTCAACTAAAGTTTTATAACACAAAGGATTCTACAGTAATTAATAGCCTAGATAACCAAGTCGTTAATATTGATATTATAGAATCAGTAAATGCCAATAGACTAAAGATTTCTAGAAATGGAAAAGATATAAAAGACCAGGTCACAGAAGAACTGATAGAGACAGCTAAAAAAACATATCAGTTAGAAACTAATGTAGAGCTTAAATCTGTAAGCGCAATTTGTTTAGGACCAGACTTACCTAAAGGAACTTATAGAGATATTAATAATTATTATTCTATACAAAACACGTTGCCAGAAATCTATAGAGTAGGTGTTAATGCAATAGATTCTGGTGCTTCTAATTATCAAATTGCACAATCAAGGCAATTAATGGGTTATTTAACCTTGGTAGATCAGGTTTTAGCCAATCAATTTTCTCAATTAGCAAATATTAGTAAGCTCTTTTCATTTAAAAATACAATGACTGGAGACCCTTCAGATAGTAATACCTTTTATAATACAAATAATGATCCTCAAAAGATGAAAGGCTCTTATCCCGTACCATTTGAGTCATTTTCTCCTACGTATTTTTATCAATCTTTATATGATATTCCACAAATAAAACCATTACTTAAGAGCAATGATATTTTTAATTTTTCTGTAAAATATATTTCAAAGAAAGACCTAGATAAGAGAAGTTGGAAAGATTACATCAAGGATCCGTATAATTCATATATATGGGGAATCAAAAATTATATAGAAGATGATGAAATAAGTTTTTCGAGACGAAATGAAATACTAAATCATCTTTTGGCAAGACATGGAGAATCTCCTTTGGTTATCGACGCAATTATAGATGGGTCAAAATACACAGGAGATAAGACACAAGATCAAGTAATATTTAAAAGTCTATTATTACAAAATTTAGGACTGCTATCGTATTACAGACAAAAAGCATATAATTTTAAAGGAGCCGATAAGATTACCTTACCTGAAAAAGAAGAATTTGAAGAAATAGAACTTACAAATGATTTTATTTTCAACTCAGAACAAGTAGACAACCTTGAAAAGTTATCCTCTAATGACTTTCTTAATTACTCTGCTATTGAATTAAAGTTAAGCCTATTGTTTGGTTTAAAAAGTTTGTATAGTGATTTTATAACAAATCCAAAATATGGTATTTCTAATAAGACAAAAAATAGCATAGAAGCTTCAGATTTAGAGATAGAGCAAGCAAAATGGCTTATACAAAAACGTAAAGGATGCATTCTTATCGAAACTAATTTATTGTTTCAGGTTGCTAAATTTCGTGCCACAATTATTCAAAACGTTGAAGATAGAAAATGTTATTGGACAACAGCAAAAGATCTAAAGTATGAAGATGCCATGCGAATTCATAATTGGCTCAATACGAGTAATACCAAAACAATTAAAAATCAATTAAATGATTCAGTTCTAAAAATTGATGGAAAGCTTTATCAATTAAAGCAGATAGAAGCATATCCTTGGGATGAAAATTGGATTCAGCAGCCATTAAATACATCTGAGTATTTGCATGCAATAAAAGCAGATTGGGGAAAGGATATATGCACGTATTTAGAAAACCCTCATTTTAATAATGTAGTAGATATATATTTTCCCGATTATATAGAAACTATTAATAATGACAATTTTAAAGACCGTCTTGGACTTTTTCTTGAAAGCTCTGGTCCTGTACAAATTGAATTTAGACGTCATTATTTGCCAGCAATTGAGTTATGGGTTGTGATTTTGCTCTTTAATGCATGGCATAATAGATTAATCTACCAAGACCCTGCATCTACTAAAGAAAAGGCTAAAAAAATAAAACAAAAGATATTGGTTAAGAACGCACGAAAATTAGTCAAGCAAATTATTAAAAACAACTCTAAAAGCAAATGACCCAAAGCTATACACATATAATTTCTAGGCTAAAATGGGATACCTCTTTTGATAAGAAGGAAACTGCCTATGAGTTTCAGGGTCAATTGAGTTCATGGAGCAAAAACTATATGCCAAGGGAAATTAATAGCATTTTTGATAAGGCTTGTACACAAGAACAAACGTGGGAAATAGATTCTTTGGAATTGGACTTGGGTGTTGTAAATTATAAAAACCTTAACTACAGTTTATCAAAAAAACTCAAAGAAGCTTTACAAGAAAAGTTAGGGAATCTATTGTTAGAATCTAATAGAGGTTCTAGAAAGCTCAAAATACTTTATGCAAACACTTCTAAAATTGAGCTAATTAAAACCTTTTTGATACAAGGTTATATGCCATGGAATTATGAGTCTAAAAATGGATCTGTGAACCAAATTCTTTCTTCATTGTTAAAGAATGATAAGAAAGAAATTGATAGAATGATAAAAGAAATAGGAGTAAATGAAAATGTAAGAAAGCGAATCGCATGGCAGATTAAGGAGGAAAACTTATTAATGATTATTGAAGGTCTAGAGCCAAGTAATTATGTACAGATTTTTGACTTTGCAAATGAGCTCACAAAAATTCAACAAAAAAAACCAATAGTTCAGGCGAGTTCGGATGGATTTAGAAAAAACTTATGGCTTTGGGTTCTAGATTATCTCCTAGTTGAGAGAGGTACATTATTTAATAAAAAGACTTTTATAAAGAGCAGTATAGTTAAGGTAGCAAACCATTATAACATTGATTACAAAACGCTCATAAAATCTATAGATAGTGCTGTTAAAAGTATAAAGGACATGTCTTTTATAAAGCCAGATTTTGTTATTGTATTAAAAGAATTGGTAAAAGAGAATGCGCTATTAAGGCAAAAGCAAGGTAAAAGTACTGATGTTACTAACTATTGGGAGATTCTTACACGAATGCTCAGAAGCAACAAGAAAAAAACAAAACCCGAAAAAGAAAAATTTAATGAACTAATAATTGCATTATCTAAAGAAAACAAAGTAAAATTAGCTGATTCACTAAGATTAGTATACAATTCTAAGAGTTCTTGGCAACGTATAGTAAATGATTTGAGCCCCTCAGCTTTAGAGGAAGTATTAAAATCCATTACTCATAACGAATCTAATATTATAATAGAAAGCATCAATTTTATTAATGAAGTTGGGCAAGAAGGAAAAATTAAAATTAACCAAAAAAAACTCTTGCAGATTGGTCTAGAATATTCTTTAAAGCATAAGTCAACTTCATTTAATGTAAAAGAGTTTTTAAAATATTTTCTAACAGAATTTAGAAAAAGAGATAAAAGCTCCGAAAAGCAATTTTATAAAGCCTTTAATGCAGTTAATGTGTCTTCATCATTATTAAAGAGCGATTCTACAGTAAGCATTTATTGCACTATGAAAGCTTTTCTTGATGATAGACCTCACAAAAGAGGGTTTAAATCTTCTGACTTACAATTAAAAAGCTTACTAGAACATTTTGGTAAAGCAAAACAAAAAGTAGTAGATAATACCTTTGTAATGTCTATACAGCAAGCTTTTATTGATTGGGTAGTAGCTAATCCTACAAAGGCATATAAGGCGTTGTTACAATGGTCAGATAAAACACAATTACACCAATTTCTATCATTAGTTCTAGATTCTTATACAACAGATATACTATTAAATTCTTCTGAAGGGTCGATAAGAGATTTAATATTTAACCTAAAAAATGCCATAAAAGAGACTGGTAATGATACTTTGATTTTTGTGGTAACTCAGAGTATAAAGGCATTTATACTTAATCCAGAATTAGATGCGACAAGGCTACTGAATCTACTTTATAAGGAACACATTTTTGATATGGAAAAAATTCATCAAGATGAATTTTTAAATCTATTCCAAGAGGCATCAGAAAATGCAAAAAGACCAGAATTAGAAATTAGTAAAACTGTTTTCTCTCAATTAAGAAGTAGAATAGATAGCAATAAACTACCAGTTTTCGAAGCCATTTTAAAATTAATGAACAATGTTGGTAATAGAAAGGTGGAAGTATCAGAAAAGCTTTTGACTAATATAAGAAATGGGAGACTTACTTATGCAGAATTAATAGATACTAATAGGAATAAAGAGGTATTAAACTATTTGGTTAAGGATGGAGAATTGGTAATGAATAATCAAGTAGAAAGATATTTTGAATATTTAAAAGATGATTATAAATACTTAGCAAAAGAAGAAATAAAACAAAAGCTTATAGAGCTATTTTGGGTTTGTGTTATAGATTATAGTAGCTATTTAGGAAACACTACTCAATTGATACATCTGTTTAATAAAGCAATTATGTATGCATTTCCAAAAAGCCTTTCAATTGAGGATTTGCATCAAGAAGCTTTAATAAAAGGAAGGTCCTATAAACTTAGTAATGGTAATACATTAACTCAATCACAATTAACTTCAGAAATAAATGCATTTTTTCATTCTTCTAGTAAAAAGTCGAAGGACTATTCTGAAAAAGAACTATTAAGTCTTGCATTTGAGGTAACCCCAAATGAGGTGGTAAAAATTATAGAAGCTAATAAAACTACCGATAAGCAATTAAATAACCTAATGCAATCAATTTCATTTCAGCAATTTGTTAAAGCAATTATATATGGAGCTCAATCAAAATCAAAATCAAAAGAAGTAATAAAAAGCATAGCAATACTAGAAAATCTTAGTAATCAATTAGTTGATGGAGAGTTAAGAGAAGTTGAACAATTTAATTATTGGAAAGCCTGTGTAAAGGCTTTAAAGTCAGATGTTAATGCCAAAGTATACCTAGAAGAAATTGTGGACAAAACCTTAGTTAATATTAATAAAGAGGCAGAAATAGTTTATGCCGAAATGGAGACATTACTTATTAAAATACCGCATGTTTTAAAGAATATTTTGGTTGCAAAGAATAGTGTTTTTAGACAAGCACAGACAAAAAATGCTAAGAATGAGTTAGAAAACTTTCTAGGATGTAATAGCTACTATAATTTAGAAGAATTATGCTACTCATTGATTGTTAATGAAAAAATTCCTTCATGGTATATTTCCATTAATAAATATGGAATAAATGATTTGCTAAAGAAGCTTGTTAAAACTTATCCTTTAGTACTATTTTCTGTATTAAAACATAGGTCAGTTTCTGATTCCAAATTTTTCAGGTTAATAGATATAATTGAAACTCAAAATCTATTCAGTCTTATAATAAAACTAAACCCAACTCAAAAGCACAGTATAAAACAATTTGAACACTTTTATAAAGCTATAAGTTTAGTGTCTATAAGTGGAATAACTTCTAACCAAATACAGAATATAATCTTTAAGATATTTATTGAAGCATGGCTTTCTGGGCATTGGGGCAAAGTTATGCCCAATGCAGTTTGGACTAGGTTGATATTGGAGTTAAATGTAAAAAGAAGAATTTCAATGGTAGATTTTGAGAAAAGTATTGTTTCAACCATTGTAAGTTTCCCAATGGCTTATCAAGCAGAATTTTATTTAATTACCAAAGCAGAGCAAACAAAATTATATGAGAAAGAAGACTATAAGTTAAGCCAAGATAAGATAATACCATTAACACATGTTAAAAAGTTTGAAGAACCGAAAAATGCTATTCCGATTACCAATGCTGGGTTGGTTTTAATAAACACATACTTTCCATTGCTTTTTGAACGACTAGGGCTTATAGAAGCCGGAAAATTTTTAAGTACAGCTTCTCAATTAGAAGCCGTACACTACTTACAATACGTAGCAACAGGAATTAGCAAAACAGAAGAACAGTACTTAATACTCAATAAAGTCCTTAGTGGGCTAAGTGTTGAAACACCAGTATTAGACAAAATAGATATACCTAATGATAAAAGAAAATTGATCGATGGATTAGTAATTGCTGTCACAAAACATTGGTCAGCAATTGGAAACTCATCTATAGAAGGTTTTAGGGGGAATTGGATAATTAGAACAGGATTGTTGTTAGAAAGAGAAGATGCTTGGGAACTAACAGTAGAAAAGAGAGCATATGATATTCTTATAAATAAATCCCCTTTTTCATTTTCAATAATAAAATTCCCATGGATGGATAAACCATTACATGTTGTATGGCCATATTAAAATATAAAACCAATGAGAAATTAATATCAAGAATTAAAAATGATAGAAGTTAACGATTAACTACAAACCAGAAAAACAAAAATCTATTAATAATTTAAAAAAACAGTTTTATGAGTTCTTATAACGAAAATTTACATTCCACAGTTGTTGCCTCGTTGGGCGATCAGGAATCAGAAGTACAGAGCATAGAAGCCAAAAAAGATGCTTCAATGTTCACTCTATATTATGCTCAAGGAGCAAGAATAACAGCTTCCGAACAGCTTAATTTAGCTTTAGAGAAATACGACAAAAAAGAGAGGGTAAAGCATGCTAATATTGTAGACAGCAATATATCTACCAATGTTGTAGCTTCAGCAGAAGTAGAAAATACACTTGTTACACAATCAGTTACAAATTCAGCTGTTTCTGCTGCAAATATCGAAGTAGCTGCTAATGCCATAACTAAACTAGCAAGTGATACTGGTAGTATTTTTAGCATTGTTAATGCTGCCGATTATAATTCGCAAATATTTGATGAAGCACAGTATGCAAAATGCTTAATGGACGATACAGCATATTTAGCTGAGAAAGTTTCACAACATGCTATGGAAGCTTCTGCACTCTCTGCTGAGATATCTGCATCATCTATAGAAGAAAAAGCTGTAAGCACAGATACATCAATTAAGACATTGCTAGACGTTGTTACAAGTGAGTTTAATGAAATTTCCGAAGCTGTAGATAAGGATAATGAAGTTTTAGCAGAAGCCCATGTAATAGAAAAGAAAGCAGAAGGAGAGTTAGAAGATGTTACTGGAGAAGCTATTGCTACTACTGAAGCTTATCAACTAAATAACGAAGAACTCAATCTAGACTTACAAGTGTCTAACTTAACCAATATAAGTTATAATGTGTTGTTTAATAGATACAAATCTGCGTTCACCCAGTTTGATTGTGTAGATGTTAAAAAATCTTCAGATACTGATGAGGATACAGATGTGGTTTTAAACCCATACCCAGTTAAAAATTATTACATAATGCTGGTTAAGGATAATAAGAAATCTACATTTACTGTTAATACTGCACAGGCAAATTATAAAAAGGATAATCGTAGTGTACCAGCAGGGTTGCCTATTATTCCTCCACCTAATCCTCAAACCACAACTTTTGATATCCCTATATCTATAACTGAGCTATATGATTCTGATGGGGAAGAATTAAAGCTAGGAGAGGAGTATGTAGTATTCGTCTATGCAATTCTTGACGATGACTATAAAAAAACAATAAATAATTTTGATGATTATATAACTGCACCTTCGGCTACTTTTAAGCTTACAACAGTATTAGAGAAGGCATTTGATATAGATGTACCAAAAGATTCTACTCCTCAAGAGTTAAAATTCAATGTAAAGCAAGAATCTTTTGTTAACGTAGAAGATATAGAGTATCGCTGTATGTTTTTGCCAAGTGACGAGAAGCTTACTAAAGGGCTTCTTACTCAGGCATGGCTCAATAACTTGGAAGGATATGCTGAATATTTAGAGAAAATGGCAAGTGACCATGACAAGCAATATGCTAAAAAACAATCTCAAATGACATTATTGAAAGTTCAGATGAAAGCAAGAAAGCAATATCTAGCTAATAACCCAATTGAAGTTGGAGAGGATGCACCTAGTGGCTCTAAGGGTGAGGATAAATATTTATTAAGTATAAGAGAAAAAATAACCAATTGTCAAGCAGAAATAGATAGTCTTAATCAAATTAAAGGGGGATTCGGAACAGAAGTTTTTCCACCTATAATTGATTCTACAGATAGATTTTTATTTAATCTCTGTGTGGCAGAACAAGTCCCAGCCGGAAGCTATAAAGCAGCGGATATAGAGTATGATGTTATAAATGAAGAAAACGAATTTATTACAGGTAGTGCCACAGTTAAAATACTACCAGATATTACTGATAATTTTGGTAACCGATTAATGGATGGGCATAAGTATATCCCAGTAATACTTTCAATTAATGTTGGAGATAATAAAAAAGAGTACACCAATGCTTTAACAGATTACGGAGAACAGCCCTTTTTTGTTTATAAAAACGATACTTCTGACGGAACAATTTTAAGTCAATTAAATCATGCTTTAGAAGATATTGAAGAAGTAAAGGAAGAGCTGGAAGCGAAGAAAAAAAACAAAAAAGACAAAAAAGATAAAAAGTAAATTAAAAACAATAATATTATGGGAACTACAATAAGAATATATGATAAATACGGTGTAACTGAAGAAAAGAAAGCAGAATTAGATGCTTTGAAAATAGCAGTTACAAATCAAAAAGATTACGTAGAACAACTAAAAGCAATTACAACTTCTTTAAATACTAAATTAACTAAGTTTCAAGCTTTTTTATCTACGGCAGAAAATGATAGAACTAAGGCACTCAAAAATAAAGAAGCACTAGATGACATCATTCAAAAAGCATTTGATCTTATGGATAATTCAGAAATAGCTTTTGAAGAGATTGTAGATGCAGATGCTAAATTAAAGACAGTAGCTTGCGAGATAAAAACTGTAATTGAAAAATTGATTTACTCGGCAGAAGTAGTAAATAAATTATCAAATTTAGTAGTTCGTCAAAAAGCCTTAAACCCTTTAATTTCGGATGAGTTGATTACTATGATTACAACAGCTGGCGAAGATGCTAATAATGCTGTTGCTTTAACTTTAATAGCCCTAAAATCAGCATTTGCATCTCAAGCAACCAGTTTTGAATGTGAGTCTGTTTCTGCAACAGAGTTCATTCAATCACAGAGGTTATACTATACCATTATCGGAAAAAAACTTGATGGTTCTAAAGCGGACGATACAGTAGATACTTGTCTTAAAGATTTAATTTATCAAGCATATGAAGATGCTAAAGATGATTATGAACAAGCTTTAACTGCTAGTGTTGACACCACACTTCAACTAAATGAGACGACGGCTAAATTAGAAAGAGGTCAGATAAAACTAGCATCTTTAGAAGCTGGTTTAGCTGCAGCTAAGGCAGCAGCATTAGCGTCTTGATATTAATTGGTATTTACCATTACTATAAACAAATAGCAATGGGTAATACGTAAGTAGAATGCTTATGGATACAGTTTATAGAAAATTTTATAGAGGCATGTATTTAAATACAGGAGGCTTTATACCCTCTAAGCCAATTAATCAGAGTATTTACCCAGGTGATTTTTTTCAAATTAAGAATGGAGAAATAATTGTACTTGGCAATATTTTTAGGAAGTGTATAGTAGATCCAGAAGCTGTAGAAATAGAATATGATGTAAAACTAAACCCAGCTAATTGGCGTTTTGGTGAAGGCGTTACAAAACCCTATTCTGGTAGAGGTACTGGAAATAATCCAATAGAAGGAGATTTTGAGTTTAGCAAACAAATATTGGCATTTAAAAAGCAAGGAAGCTACTTCTTTAAAGGAACTGAACCAAGAGCCGTTAAAATTTTAAATTGGACAGACATTTGGCAACAGCTTATTATTAAGCTTACACAAACTTTTTATTCGTTTCGAGATATATATGTTGTAACAGAATGTGCAACTATGGATAGCTGGACATTAGCGATTTCTAGTTCTAAAAAAGCAGAGCTAGAAATTGCAACCGATTCTGAGAACTTTGGACTAGTAGATATATTTGGGCATGCGTCAGCAAGAACAGTACAATCAAAAGATATAGAATACTATCATAGACAAAGTACCAGAAAGCCAACATTTTTTAAGGCAAAAAAGCTAGCGGTTCAGAATGAAAAATTGGATGTTTTTATAAGCGAGCTAATCAACGAAAGGCTATGTCAAAGTGAATGGGCTAATGATTTCTTTCAATGTGATTTTGATAACGAACCTTATAGTTTCGCACCTCGTATGTCCAGAAATGCACAAGTTGGCGTATTAGATATGTTACAAGCCAATGAGTTAAATCCAAACACAGCATTGCTTTACTTTAGATGGGAGGATACCAATTTAGATGATGTAGAAAAACTTTTCCTTTCCTATGGAAGTTAAATCAGCCATAAAAACCTTATATGATGAAATAGATTGGCTTCAAAAAGTTATTAATCAGGTAATATGTAGTTATTTATTGCAAGAAGGTCATGAGAAGCGTTGGCAAGATATACCTGTTCCAGATTTATCAAATTCAGACAGTCCATATGCTAGCATTGTAGATTTATGGGAGCTAGATATCTATCATAGATTGGCTATTATCTTAGCTATTGCTCCAAGTTTAAGACCAGAAGTGTTAGATGTGTTTTTTGGAAGAAATCAAATTTACGACAGAGGTTTTACAGAGTTTGGAGGTGTAATAGATAAAAGTCATAGTGGGTTTTTACCAACAGGCCAGACGTTATGTTTTTTAATAAGTGCTACTGAAATTGAGCTTAAGGGAGTTGTTCACGATATTTTAGATAAGAATGATATACTCATTAAGGAACAAGTAATAAATCTAGGGCAAACTGACGAATATATTCCAAACTTTAATGGTGTTCTAAGTTTAAGTAATCAATGGCTTCATTTTTTCTTAACAGGTAAGAAGCTAAAAATTGAACAAAGTGCTGAGTTTCCTGCAAGAAAGATTACTACAAATATGGAATGGGAGGATGCAGTTTTAGATGATTTAATCTTGGAGCAAGTAATGGAAATAAATACATGGTTAAATCATAGAAAAACATTAATGAAAGATTGGAATCTAGAGAAGATGATTAAACCGGGCTATAGAACATTATTTTACGGTCCACCGGGTACAGGTAAAACACTTACAGCTACCTTATTAGGGAAAGCTTCTGGAAAAGATGTTTATAAGGTAGACCTATCTATGATTGTATCTAAATATATAGGTGAGACTGAAAAAAACCTCGCAAAAATATTTGATATAGCTCAGCATAAGGATTGGATATTATTCTTTGATGAAGCCGATGCTTTATTTGGAAAACGTACTATTGCCAACTCCTCAAATGATAGACATGCTAATCAGCAAACAGCTTATTTATTGCAGCGCATAGAGGATTTTCCTGGTACAGTAATTCTGGCATCAAACCTTAAGGCAAATATGGATGATGCCTTCACAAGAAGATTTCAATCGATGATACATTTTACAATGCCTAGTCCAGAAGAGCGCTATCAAATTTGGAAAAACGCGTTTTCAGGTAAGTGCAAATTACATCCAGATATTGATCTGTGGAAAATTGCTGAAGATTATGAATTGGCTGGTGGTGCAATAATTAATGTTCTTAGGTTTTGCGCTTTAGCCGCAATAAAAAGAGATGATACTATTGTAACTAAGCAAGAACTTTTAACAGGCCTTAGAAGGGAATTTAAAAAAGAAAATAAGACACTTAGTGTAAATATTTAAATACTTTAAAATGGCAGACCATAAAGAAAAATATAAGCATCATAAAGTGACACATGGACATTATTCGCCAACGTATAATCTATTATTTCATATAGGTAAATGGAGAAAATTAATTCCAGACGAGAGGCGTAAAATTATCATTGCTCAAGCTCTTAACAAGTGTGTTTGTAGGAAAAGATTTAAAATAGTAGGATACCTAATTACAGAGAGAAGGGTTTGTCTAATATTAGATAAAAAGAAAACTAAGCTTAAGAAAGGACTTAAATCATTTGATAAATATGTAGAAAAAGAGGTGAAGCACTATCTTAATAGACATGGATATATACATCATGAAACTCATAGAAAGCATAAAGGGCAACGGTTTATACTCGGAGATTTATTTAAGTGTTGTACACTATATAATCAAAATTTAATAAAGCTAATTACAGGAAGAAAAGCTAAACTACCTTATTACAGTTCGCATTTAAAGAGGTTAAAAGACTTGATTCATGACTATAATTTTTGTTCAGCTATAAATTATGATGGCGGCATAAGTCCAGTAGATGTAAAAGTAAAACCAAAATCTTATTGGAAGAAACATCACAAACATAAGCACAAGCACAACCACCATCACGATCATCACCATCATGATCATCACCATCATGATAAGCATCATCATGATAAAAACCATGAAGATAAAAAGGATAAAAAGTAAGTAAATAAATCGTTATGGAGAATTGTATTTCAGTTACTGTTAAAAATCAATCAGGATTAACAATGTATCTAGCGGTACAGTATGGAGACAAAGACCTTTGGTTGTCCATAGCAGATATTAATGCATTAGCTTGGCAGCCTTTTAATAAAGATACTTGTGTTAAAAAAATTGATAAAGGCACTTTCGATACTCCAACTACATTCGATTGGAATTTAATTCAATACTGCAATCAACAAGAAGAAAAAGTTCGTATGTATGTTGCAAATATGCCATTAACAGGAGAGTCATTTGACCCAATGGCTACTACTTTTCTTTATGATATAGTTGAAATGGGATGGAATACTACCTGGAATATTACTAATGTCGATTTTTTCTGTTTTCCTATGCAATTAGAGGGAAATAACGAAAAAGTAGGATATAAAGATAAGCTTACAAGAGCAGATATTTTTAATGATTTGGCTCAAATGCCAGAGCCTTTTAGGAACCTATTTGTAATTGAAATGTTAGATGATGAAGAATTAGCTATCATTCTTCGTTATTTAAGCCCCTCACTTTATATCAATGCTCCTTTTAGTGATGAATTAAACAGTTGCTTTCAAGAAGCAATTACTACTGGAATGCCTTTGTTAGCTAATTATGATGGCAATTTTACTTATGGTGATTACACCTTGAGCAATTTTAGAATTACTGCTGAGAATGACATTATTGTAGATATAAAAACAAAATCGACAAATGTAGAGGCAACTTATACGCTAAGTAACATTAATACGATTGGTGTAGCAGGTAACATTATTATTTCTAGCCCAGATGATTCTGCAGGAAAAACAGCTGCGGTACTAATTGCTGCTGCTGTTGAGAGAGGTGTATTATACAATCCAGAACTATGGGGGCAAAGTGGTGGCTCTAACCAAGGTCTTCCTAAAGACTATTATCAAAACAATCTAAGTAACTGTAATCAGTATAATTATTATGCAAAGGTACTACATGATAATTCGTTTTGTGGTCTAAGTTATACATTTCCGTATGACGATATCTTTCTACAAGCACCAAAAATACAGTTTAATGAAGGCGACCATGCAATAATAACTATTATGCCATTTTAACTAAAAAAGGAATTTTATGGGAACTAAATATTCTAAAGATTATAGAAAAAATCCTAAAGCCTCTAATAAAGGAGATAATAATACGCGTAATAAAAAATCGAGTTCAGCTTTTTTAGATAATCGTCCAGAGGCACTTATACAAAGAAAACAGATTAATGTCATGACCCAGTTTAAGGGCAATATTAAAATCAATGATGACAAAACTTTGGAAAAAGAAGCGGATATCATGGGTAAGAGAGCAATGAAACCAAAAAACAAATACTTTGAAGTAAATAAAACTAAATCGAATATAAGTAATTCAACAACACAGCTTGTTAGTAAGTATGTTACTTTAAGTGGTCATTTTAAAGGAGCTATAAAAAAGGATTCTAGTTTATTGGGATTGTCTTATGAGCGTCTTAAAAATCTACCAGATGATGAATTGTCAAAAATTGGACCAGAAGATGATTTAATACTAGATGGGGCACATGGTGATGAAAGTTCTTTCCGTTATTATAGTCCAGAAAAATTGGCAAGTAAACTCGTTGCAAAGGGGCTGAAAGAGGTAAAGTTTATTGAGTTGAGAGGCTGTGAAACAGGTAAGGGTTTTAGTCAAAAATTAAAAGATAGCCTCATACTAAAAAGAGTGAAAATAACCGGCGGAATAGATGCACCAATTACAAGTGGTACAAATGCAGCCAAAGATGGAGCTCAGACAGCCTACAGACCTGAAGCGCAAAAAAAGATTGATGAGTATGAGATGTTAGAAGAGAATAAAGAAAAGCTAAAAAAATATCAAAAAAAGAAAGACAAGATGCCTGAAAATGAGAGGAAAAAGCTCAAGTATAAAGAAAGATTGGATAAAAATACTGATTCAGATAAGTACAAAAACAAAATAAAAAAATATGAGGGGAAACTGGCAAAATCAGATAAATACGATAAAAAAATTAAAAAGTACACAAGATCTGTTCAAAGGCTAGGCACTAATTTTGAAGATTCTTTTAATATTAGCAATTTTAAAGATGATCCAAAGAATGAAGAATTATCCCCTGCGCATCAAAGGTTACAAATCACAAAGCAATTAGAAGAGATTGAGACTAAATTATTATCTAAAAAAGAAGAAGAAAAAGTATCTGGAAGCCAAGAAGCTGCAACAGAGGAAATTCGCCTTTTGGAAGAACAAAAAGTGTTGCTTAAATCTCAATTGGATAATATGAAACCAGATAGTAACTCGCCTTGGAAGAGAGTATAGATTTAGTGTACAATATTTTAGAGTATTACTAATTTAATGTTGTGCGTAGCTATAACTAAAAAAAAGAGGATCATGCTAACATATATAGATAGAAGGGAGAGTAATTCTAGTCGGTCAACTGCAAATGCTATACCTAAAGAAGGCAGCACTAATTATCCCACTTTTCAGTTAGTAGACAATCGTCCTGAAGCTTCCGTCCAGAGAAAACAAGTCGAAGCTATGGCTGACCATACTACTGAGTTTACCGTTCAAAAAAAGCCTAATAATACAGGCTTACCAGATAACCTAAAATCCGGTATTGAGAATTTGTCAGGCTTAGATATGAGTGACACAAAAGTGCATTATAATTCTAATAAACCAGCGCAACTTAATGCGCATGCCTATGCACAAGGGACAAATATTCATTTAGCATCCGGACAAGAAAAGCATTTACCACATGAAGCTTGGCATGTAGTACAGCAAAAGCAAGGTCGGGTAAAACCAACTCTTCAGATGAAGGGTAAAGCTTATATTAATGACGATGCAGGTTTAGAAAGAGAAGCTGATGTAATGGGTGCTAAATCATTGCAAATGAGTTCCGATAGTAGTAATACCGATTTAAAATATAATACAATTAGTAGTAGCCAAACGAGTTTACCAGTACAGCGAGCAATTGGTTTTGAATTTCAAGCTTATAATAGTGTTACCTATAGAAATGCTCCAGCAATTACACCTATTCCTCTTGGAGCAGGTCATGATGTTGGTAATGGTGCAGGTTTTACAGTTGAAGAAGACTCAGGAGCTACAAATAATGAAGTAGAAATTGTAACTGACCCAGTACCAGAAACTCCAGCTGGAAGATTAGCATTAATAGGAGTGATGGCAGACATAACTGCTTTAGCTGGTGCTATTGCTAATGGAGTAGTTGTTAATGGAGTAGCAGCTGGAGGTGTCGCTTGGTTACCAAGAATAGCTGGGTTTCATTTTCACGTACCAGGTGCGGTTCACTTTCATCCGCAAGCTACGGTTGGTGTCAAATTTGAGAAGATAGGAGAGTTAATAGATTATTTAACTGCTGCTCCCAATTTAACAGGAGGAGCGGTTTTACCAGGAGCTCCAGCTTTGGGAGCTCCAGCAGATGCTAAAGCTGGATTTGCTCAGCAAATAGGATGGAGTGGACAGGCTGACCAAATTCCTTTCCAAGCTTCTTATACACAGGGATTAGCAGATGCAAGGAATAATTTGGCTGGAGCTTCTGATGAGGCAATAGGCTTTGCTGCGATGTTGTATGGTTTGGCAGATTATACAAATTCAGGTAACCACCCTGCTGATGCTGGTTTTATGAAATACTTTATGCCTTTTATGCCTAGACTAGGTTTATTACAAATGTACAATAATCTGCAACCTGCAGATATTCTTGCTTTAGCAAATATTCCTGCAGCTGTAAGAGGAACTATGATTATACCAGATGATGCAGAGATGATGATGTTTGGAAACAATCCTACTATAGATGATCTTTTAAATGCCTTTGCAGGAGGTCAAGATATTCAGCATATAGTAAATTGGGCTCCTCAAAGTTATGCACAAGGTAATGTTGTAGGCATGGCCGGACCAAACGATATAGGTCCTGCGGCTGGTGAGCCAGCAAGAAATGGAGCAATTCTAGAATTAAGAAAACTTGGAAATGATGTTACTCCAGCTCAATTAGGTCCATTTGCTCTTGCGGTTTTTGATCTTGTTAGAGCGATTAACGCACCACCAGTTGCTCCCGTTGGTGGAGGAGTTGCTGCTGGGGGACCACCACCTGGCGGGCCTCCTCCTGGTGGTGGCGGTGGAGCACCTGCTGGAGGAGGTGGAAATAATAATAGATGCTGTTTTCTTACTACAGCATGTTGCGAGTATATGGGACTAGCTGATGACTGCGAAGAACTAACTACTTTAAGATGGTTTAGAGATAACTATTTGTTAAAGAAAGCTGATGGAAAAGAGCTGGTATCTACGTATTATAAAGTAGCACCAGTTATTGTGGATGGTATGAATAAGCATCCCTTTAAGGATAAAATCTTAAAATCATTATATACAATTATCAAAAAATGTGTGGATGATATTAAGAAAGGAGATTTTGAAGAAGCGCAATTATGCTATACTACAGTAACATTATTATTGTCTAAAAGTTTCTTTGAGGAACACTAATATTTATGACTATAGTCATTTGAAATATAGTAATTTGAAAGATTGACATGCAATATGTACCAAAAAATAAAGAACTAAATAATAGTGAAGCAGTTTCATTTAAAGGGAGAACGAAGAATCGTTCTATTATTCTAGAAGACAATCGTCCTAATAATAAAGCGATATTTCAGCGTAAAAAGAATGACACTAACTTACCAGACAATTTAAAATCTGGTATTGAAAACTTATCAGGTATTGATATGAGTGATACCAAAGTACATTACAATTCTAATAAACCAGCTCAACTTAATGCACATGCTTATGCACAAGGTACAGATATTCATCTAGCATCTGGGCAAGAAAAACATTTACCACATGAAGCTTGGCACGTAGTGCAACAAAAACAGGGAAGGGTAAAACCAACCAACCAACTAAAAGAAAAAGTAAATATTAATGATGACGAAAGCTTAGAAAAAGAGGCTGATGTAATGGGTGAAAAATTAATGGAAGCTGAAGTGAATCAACCTAAAAGATCAATCTTGAAAATGACCGGATTACAATCTGATGTACCAATACAGGGTAATTTTTATGTGAGGGACTCTAAAGGTTTAGGCTCGAGTAGGAGTCCTGATCTACGGCATATGCAAGTTAACCAGACATCACATGCTCACGTTATTCAAAGGGTTAGTATTGGTGACGCCATTCCCCTCCCAGATGGTGCACATTATGTAAGTGAGAACGGTAGTATTTTTTATGTCTACATCCTCAACGGAACGGTTACGGGTGTATTTGTACCTGAAGGTGGACAAGCACCAGAAAATGCCATCGTCAATGCTTTACCTATCGCTCAAGGGCTTCCCGTGGCTCCTATCAATGCTGGTCCTCAGATGCAAGATGTAATGCCTCAACAACAGGTGAATTATGATAATCTGCAAATTAATCAACGGCAAGGAGCTTATTATATAAATCTTCCAAATGGTGCTGAGGCCTGTTTAACCTATACTGTGAATGGCTCAATTACACTTAGTTCGAATAAAACTATCTATGGAACTGAGTTGGATATGGTCAGTGTTCCTGAAGAGCACCGAAGACACAAACTAGGCCAAAGATTGTTAGATCACTTTATACAGTCGGAAGAAGAGCCACTAATTCTAGAATGTGACCAGGATGGACCAGTTTCTGAAATTGAACTAAGAAATTGGTATCGAGAAAATGGCTTTGAGGTTGTAGGTATATCTAGAAGTGGTCTAATAGCTATGATTAAAGGTGAGGCTGAAGAGGAAGAGGAGGAAAGTGATCCTATAAAGAGATTGATTCTTGAATTTGACAAAGAAAAAAAGAATAAAAAATATAAAGATAACAGTTCTTCAGGTGAAGATATGGACGAGTATAATTATTAAATAAAAGTAATTCTTGAAAATATTTGACAGTTAATGAGTGTCTTATTTTGATCGATAAGTTGATTTTATCCCTATCAATTTGAGACAATCCATATCAAAACCTAAAAGCCATTAAAAGGTTTTTTAGCCTAATTGTTATAGGCAATTGACCAATGCCAAAAAAGTGAAAATATGAACACATACACTGACAAAAAAAATGAGAATAAAAGCCGTAAGGGCGCTAATATTATTTCTCAAAATAAGAACAGTGGTGTGTCTACATTTCAATTTGTAGACAATCGACCTGAAGCTATTGTACAACAAAAGCAAATAGATGCGATTCAAAATACTTCAAAATCGCAGACCATTCAAAAAAAAGAAAATAAAACAGGTTTGCCAGATAACTTAAAATCTGGTATTGAGAATTTATCAGGTATTGATATGAGCGACACAAAAGTGCATTACAATTCTAATAAACCAGCTCAGCTCAATGCCCATGCTTATGCCCAAGGTACAGATATTCATTTAGCATCTGGGCAAGAAAAACATTTACCACATGAAGCTTGGCATGTAGTACAGCAAAAGCAAGGTCGTGTAAAACCTACTCTTCAGATGAAAGGTAAAGCTAATATTAATGATGATACTGGTTTAGAGCAAGAGGCAGATAAGATGGGAGAAATTGCTAATAATTTAAGTAACAAAAATGCACAACAAAATACTTTATTAGAGCTTTTTAATAGTAAAGATACTCATGCTAGACCAGTTCTACAAGGGTATTTTGTCAAAGGATATAATCCAATTGCGCATCTCGAGTTAATAAAAGTTTTCAATGAACTTTTGAGCATAGAAGGAAGTAACCTTAAAGAACATGAGGGGACATTTTACAATATGCTTTTCGATAAAAATGACAAAGGAGGTTTTGATGCCTGGCTCAAAACTGTGGTAGAACCTGGAGATTTGCTGGAAAGAATGTTGGTAATTGTAAAAGAAGCTGGAGTCGATGAAGGTAATTTCAGAGGAGCAATGCGTGAAGTTGGAGCTTTAAATATTCGTCCACCGGAAGAAGCTATTGGAATGCTAGGTGAAACAGAAGCCTTAAAAGATGAAGAAGAAAGAGCTGAATTATTGCAACCACCGCCAAGCCCAAGATTACAAAGTAGGATAATACAGATACCTACATTAATTGGTTTAATACAACGTTGTTTTAATGCAAATGAATTATTGCAAGAGTTCGAGTATATTCTAGGAGGAGGTTCCGCAATGTCACTCAAACGGCCAAGAGGAGGTAGGTTAGGAAGAGCTTCTGAAAACATGCGTGATATTGATATGGATTTTCAATTTAAAGTAGGTCGGGCACCTATTGTTAAAGCTATTTTAGACAGGGATGAGGTAACAACTAAGAAGGGTATGATGGAGTTAATAATGAATCAAATGGACACAGCATTGGATACATTACCAGGCGGAGCATTACGCGGCTTATTAAAAACTGAAGATATGCGTATTTCAGGTCGTAATACAATTATGTTTAATGCTGGCGATTTGGAATATTCATTTCACTTTGTCGATGAGGGAGAGGAAAACGAACGTCGTCTCAACTTTAATGAAGAGACCGTGTCTGGAGATCTAGGAAATATTCGTATCATTCGCGATGATAGTCATTGGCTACTTACAAAATATGCTTTGCGAGCACGTTTAAAACGTCCAGACAAAATCCATAAAACATTAATCGATGCCTGTATTTTTATTGGAACCCCAGAACAGCAGTCTCATGCTCGTCGTTTACAAGAGACCGCGGCCATTTTATTTGGAGGTTTTCGAAACATAAATACATCAAGAAACACATTACGTAGATTAGCTGGACCAGATGTTATGAAAAAAGATAGACCTGATGAAGTTGAGCATAAAGGTCAGCCTATCTCTGGATTAAAACCGCAACTTGCACTAGAATGGCGACAATTCCTTCTAGGAAAAACTCCTAGACTTTATGATAAAACTGTAAAAGAGAGATTAGAAGCAGATGAAATGATAGAAGTGAGAAATGATTATTTCGTTCTTTTTCAACAGATTTTATCAAGCATCATTCAAAAGGCAGGAAGCGAAAGACCAGTAGTTAGAGACAATGCAACTAAATTACTGGTAGAATTCCAAGCACGTTATAAGAATTATTCACATGTACTTCATAGACCTACAATCTGGCCATCGCAGAATTATAATGATGATAATGTACTTTCTAATCCTTTATCATCATCAGCTCGTCCTCCAGAAGATGAACGAAATGTTATTGATTTACCACCAGAAGAATAACAACCGATATGTTTAAAAATGCTAAATAAAAGCTTATACAAATATAAAGAAGCAAATACTACTGCAGTTGCAAATAGCTTAGCGAAAAGTAATACTGGCAATACATTTCAGTTGGTTGATAATAGGCCAATACCAAATGGGCAAAATTTAATTTATAATACTAGGCTTGAGAAACCTGAAGTGATACAACGAGTACTTCGAGATGGCGATAAGGCATTATTGGTTAGACTTTTAAATGAAAATCAGGAAGAAAATGCAAAAAATTATGCTTTAGCGAAATCTCTTCTAGAGAAAAATCCCAGTTCAGTTCAGAGACAACAGTTGTATGGCTTATTGTCAATATTTGCAGGAGGCAATCGAGACTTAGCTTTTCCTGCTGAAACACGCGACTTTCAACAGCCAGTAACATCTATAACAGAAGATAAAAGCAGTATATCTAGGCGTGCTCCAAAAAACATTTCAGGACCTTCCAGAGCTACTGATTCTAGGGGAGAAGCACGTACAGTTCCTAAAGACCTTACAGTAGTTCCTGAAACAATGCACATGACATTTAAAGGAGGGGAAAGGGCTCAAGTTACATCTACTTATATTGAGCAAATGGCATTAGTAGGTATAGAAGAAGGATTTAGTGTTACAGTTCTTTTGAGAGGAAGTGACATGGATGAGTTTCGCCATTATGTATCTAAAGAGGCACTGACAAATATTAAATTAATCCCTTCTGAGTCTGTTCAAGATGAATGGGCAGAGGACTCAGGTGATTTTGATGTTCAAGGCAACATTCATATGCCTTTCCCTAATGAAGTTATAGATCCAGGACCAGCCATTAAAGATGCTAGGGATCAACGTGATTTTTATTTTGACCCTAGAGACAAATCAGACGGGGAAATAAGTTTGCCAGGTAAAGTAGTAACGGATAAGCGTGCACAGCAAGATAAGTATGCAATAGCGTTTTCTGAAAAAAGAGATAGTTTTAAAAATATAAGCCATATTGAGGGCGGAAATATTCTTCACGGTACTACAGAAGATGGCCAGCCTTATGCTTTAGTGGGTCGTGATGGAGTCGCTTTAACACAGCAATTACTAGCTCACAAAGAAGGTGTAAGTCCAGATAAAATTTCCCAGGAACAAGTGAGGGAAGTAATTGCAAGAGACTATGGAGTTCACAACCCAAGAAATATACATTTTATAGAGCAGCCTGGAGAGTTTCATCTAGACATGTCTATGGTTTTAATGCGTCAAGGTCAGGTAATTCTAAATGACGCCCTAATGGCATTTAACCTACAGAAAGCTTGGTTGATTGAAGATTATCAAAACCGAAAACCTAGTGAAACTAATGGAGAAGCTATGGTAGTTTGGAAAGAGATGGGATTAGAGTTAAACGAAGAGCTTCTTGACTTGGAAGAGAGAGCAAGAAAATTTGCACAATATGAAAACAGGAGTTATGAAGATTTACGACGCGCAGGACTTGAAGTTGTCAGGGTTGCTGGTGCATTTCCGCCAACTAGAACTCTACCAAAGATGAATTTCTTAAATGGAGAGGGTGGTCTTAGCAGTAAAGATGGGATGCCATTTTTTATTACTAACGGATCTATAGATCCCAGAGCCGAAAGTTATATTGCTGATCAATATTTGAATCGATTACATACAGGTATTGAAAGATTGTATTTCTTAGATCCAGCGATGTCTGAAGCTTCTTTAACAGACATGGGAGGAGCTGGATGTCGAACCAAAGCTAGTGGGCAAGTTGGTGAACTACCCGAACTAGATGTTACTGATTCTATGTGCCCTATTACCTGGGGCAAGCTCGGGTTTCAAATTGATGAAATGAGTCAGTATAAATCTATTGCTGCGGAAGGGTTGTCTTTAGGCGGCATTGATTCTGGTATCGCTTTTGATTCAACAAGTGTACCTGATACAATAATTATATCGAAGAATGGATCAGATTCAAAGATACTACTTCAAATTTTGCTTGATGGAGTTAAAATCATTGCTAATTATAAGAACGAGAAAGATAAATATGTTCCAAAAGATTCAGAAATAGACAGTGGTGATAAACTGATAAGTCAATTAAAAATTAGGATAGAAAATTTCATACCAGGAAGTTGGTATGATGAGTAGATTATTTACTTATGAATAGGAGAAAAAGACATGATGTTATTTTCTATAAATCATTTTCTTACCTGGCAATTATCATGTTTCTTCTTTAAGAGTTACGGTAATTTACAATAAGAAATCAAAAATGTGCTTATAATGATTTATATATGAGCAACGCTAGTTTACGATTGGTCAATGGTAGTGGTTATTAATTGAGTCTTTGCCCTAATTTGTATTGTCTTAGTAGGTGTCCTTGTTAATTTATGGTAAGGGGTAAAAAGAATATGACCTACAAGAAATAGTTACTTTTATTATAAATATATTTTTTGTCTCAAATTTGTATTTCATATAAAAGAGGGGTTGAGAATACTAGTAAATCAATTTCTGTATTCGGAAATAGTTCATAAATTTTCTCTATCTTAGGGGTAATATTTCTATTTAAAGAAATATAACTGATCATTCTCCCCTTGTTTTTGTATTAAGCTTCAAAAAGTTATTAGCCTGCTTTATATAAGTCGTTATAGTTGAAAACCATAAAAGCGATAATATGCCAAAGTTTAAAATATCATGGAAAACCACTGATGATGTTCAATTATCATCAAATGTGTTTCGTACTAATGGTTGGAGTATTAAAGGAGCATTAGATGATGATTTTGCAGACAGTTCACTAAATTCACAAAGATGGTCTATTGAAAACGCTCCGTCTTCAGGGCTCATTACAGGCACCAGAAATATTGGGGATAAATGGTATGGCTATCTCTCTCTTGGACTTGATGATCACAAGCAATTTAATAATAATCAAAGAGATGCTGTTTATATTCATCAAGCTGCGCCTTCCTCTAATTTTTCTGTTCAAGTTAATATTAAGAAGGGATACGAAGGTATCCTGGTTGGCACTGGAGTCATGGCGATGCTGCCAATTCCAGATGATAGACGTACCGGAGCATTAGTAATTAATTTTGGGCAGGGTCAGTATTTAGTTCATGAGTTCCTTATTCGTCGTAATTTTGACGCACCTTCTAAGGTTATAACTCGTATTCTCGAAGCGAACCGTGAAAGGACTATTAATGAAGCTGATGTTTTTTCAGAAACGATAAGTTTAAAAATAGATTTTGATGGTAATCGCTATCGCTGTTTTTACAGCGTAGATGGAGTCAATTTTAAACGCTTAGCATCTCCGTCTTTTGGGTTAACGGCAAAAGAAGTAGGACTTACAGGGTATTCTGGAGGAACAACTTCAGGTTATAGTAGTATAGATTTCTCAGAATTTCGGATTATTCCAACTCAAGCTGCTGTGGGAGATTCTGAAGTTGATTTTAAAGCTTATAGTACTAACGATCCATCGACAAAATGGTACATGAATTCTTTTCAACCAGACACTTCGGGTCAGGGTGCTATACGTTATCAATATCAAGTAGATGGAATGACAACGTTTAATGGTCAGTGGCTCACTGCAAACCAAATCAGACTGTTAGGAAGTATCCAAAGTCAAAGCATAAAATTTAAAGTTCGATTTTTGCAAACCCCAAATAATAATGTTGTTCTTCATAGTATTTCTTTAGAAGGACTTTTAAATAATAATATACGACCACCAGATCCGATAAGCTATTTATCTGCAATAGCTCAACCTGGTCGATTACATATTTTCTTTGGTAATACAATAACTAATCCTCATATAATCTCTTATGAGGTTTTAAGAAGGCGAAAAGGAGCAAGTGTATTCAGGAAAATTGCAGATGTTGATAAAAATTGGAACTCATTTTTAGATCAAACTGTCGAACCAGGTGGTTACTATCAATATATTGTTAGATCAATTAATATTGAAAAATCGGCAAGCAGTGATTCAGCATTTTTAACGGTTCCATCACCAGCAGGAGGAAAAATTATTAACGATCAAAAATGGCAAACTAAATACAGTCCGTATTTTGTCATGAACCCAATCAGGATAGAAGGATCAATTTCAACACCTGCAAAGCTTACTATTGAACCAAATACAGTTGTTCGTTTTGTAGAAAGATCTGGAATAATAGTTGGTAATGAGCTAGAAGGGAAGAAAGGAAATATACAAATTTTAGGAACTCGAGCCAGACCTGTTTTTCTTACTGGTGCTGCCGATGATTCACTTACTACTGACACTCCTTACAGTATTCCTCCTCCACAAGATATTAGCGGCAATAGATTAACAGTTACCAAAGGAGAATGGCCTGGTATCTATTTTTCGCCCGAAACAGGAGCGAACTCAGAATTAAGACACTCTGTAATTCGTTTTGCAGGAAGCTATGATGAAACTAAAGAACAAAATGGCGCCATTATGATTTCTGATGCTTCAGTTAAATTCCTGCAATGTCGATTTACAGAAAGTGCTGGAGCTGGAATTGATATTTTACTAAACGCTCCGAAAACTATAAGCCTTGATAAATGTGTTATTGAAAGCTGTAATGATGTTGGTTTACGAGGAGAAGGAGGACCACAAGGGCAAATTAACATAAGCAATTCTATTATTGTTAACAACGATGCAGATGGTATTACAATAAAGGATGTTAAATGCTCTATCGAGGGAACTTTATTTAGAACAAACCGAGGAATGGGAATAACTACTACCTCTAAATTTACTCAAGTTGAAGATTCTGACTTCGATAGCAATGAAGATGGAGCCATAAATATTGGTGCTAATATATCTCAATTAAATCTTGCAAGTAATTGGTGGGGAGATCAAAGTGGACCAAAAAATACTGCTCATCCCAGTGGAACAGGTCAGATAGTTTTAGGGAATGCTGTAATACAGCCGTTCAGAATGGCTCCAAAATTCTCACATGTTAAACAACCACCATCGGTGACCAATTTTTACCCAGGAGCACGTGTTGTGACTGGTAGGGCATTACCAGGGCATAATATTTTTGCCAATATTAATGGTCTTGGTTATGCAAAAACAACGGCAGATATTAATGGTGATTTCAGGCTATTTTTTGATGAAAAACCACCGCCAGCTTTTAACGATTGGACTTATATTGCTGAAACTCCTAAAGGAGAGTCTTCAGGGGCTTTTGAAATACGAACAGATGACAGACCCGAAACTCAACCTGGAGTAAAAATTACGTCTCCAGTAGATGGAGAACGTTTTAATCTCAATTCTGATGTTTCTGTATCGGTTTCAGGTGTTCAAGTTAATGTTACTATCGATGTATTTAATGGAGCAGAACTAAATAGAACACATTTAATTGTAAATAGGAATACTTCAAATGAAACAGAATATACATTTTCAACATCTAATACCATTCCCATTTCATTAAAAGCTGGAATTAATACAATTGATGTATTGAGTCATTCCAACGATGGAAGATTAACAGGTAGCGAAAAAATTTCTGTAGTTTTAAATCAAAATATTCCCGATGCACCACAAATTTTGGTACCTATGGGAACAGATCATAGGTCTAGTAATGCAACAGTTCCTATTATCGGACAAGGTACACCAAATAGTACAATTGTAATTCGTGATGGACACAATATTGTAGGTCGAAGTTTAGCAGATAATTTTGGAAATTTTTTCGAACAAATCCAACTTACCGATGGTCCTCATATTATAGTTGCCGAAGTAATAGGGACTACAGGACTTATGTCTGCAAGTTCCAGACCTGTTCAAATAACTATAGATACTACACCTCCAAGAATACAAATTACAAAACCTTATAATAATATAGCAACAAGCGTTGATCAAATTACGGTTTATGGTACTTGGGAATCAGAAAATATTCAGCGTATTATTGTGAATGGAAATGTTGCCGAACTTTACGATGTTTCTAAAAAAACAGTAAAAGTTAACAATATAGATGTAATTGTAGAACGGGGTTATTTTAGAGCGAAAGGTGTTAGAATTTCACAAGGCCAAAATACCATAAAAGCTGAAGCTTATGATACGGTTCAGAATAGTAGCGATTATAGTGTGATAATTACCAAAGATATAATGCCTGCACTTGTCTCGGTTCTTTTCCCTCCCTTAATGGCAGGCCGTTTTGTATCGAATGGACCTTTACTAGATATTGGTGCACAAATCACAAAACCAGATGCAGATGTTTTTATTAATGGTAAACCTGTTCAAAATACAAATGGAACTGTATTAGCGTTTGGAAATCCTTTAGCTTTGGGCGAAAATCAGTTTGTAATTGAAACAGTAGATAGACTTGGAAATAAAGGAGATGCAACATTTACCGCTATTTATGATCCTGAGCAGCTACATATAAATGCCATTGGTCCAGACAATGTTATTCCAGGAGCTATTGTTACATTAACTGGTACAGGGTTTTCTAGAAATAATATAGATAATCGAATTACATTTAACGGAGTGTCAACAATTGCCCTTAGCGTTAATCCAGATAGAAGGTTAATAACAGTAATTGTACCAGATCAAGCAACTACAGGTTCGGTTACTGTAACTGTAGGAGGAAACACTAGTAACTCACTTTATCTTAATATTGCAACACTGAACTATGTTAGGATTTGGCCAAATCAATCTGAGTTACGCACAATTCAAGGCACTACTAAATTAACAGTAATAGGAACCTATAGTAATAATGAGACAAGAGATGAATCGCATTTAGGAACTTGGACTACTAGTAATTCGTCTGTGGCTACACTATTTCAACCCATTGCAGGAGGTGGAATTATTTTTGCAAGAGGTGAAGGGCTAACAAATATTGGTTATATACACCCTCAGAACCAGCAGGATACGGCTCATGTAAGAGTTAGAATACCTAAGGTATCTATAGCATTAGTTATAGATAAAAGCGGTAGCATGGATACAGTATATAGTGGTAAGACTGCACTACAACATGCTAAGGAGGCCGCTGAAGCATTATTGTCGTCGTCATCGTTGTTTCCTGAAGATCGAGTTGCTATGGTCGAATTTAGTAACACTGTTGTTGCACATGCTTTTAATCAAGACAAAAGTACTATTATTGATCATGTTCGAAATTTAACAACAGGAGGAGGCACGCAATTGTTCGACGGCATATTAGGTGGGATAAGCCTAACTGACACTGAACTTCAAAGTAATCCAGGATCTACTGGAGCTGTTCTTGTTCTTGCTGATGGTCAAGACGATAATACTGGGCAAACGTTATCTCAAAAACTGGATAATACTCGAAATATCATTCTTCATCATTTTCCAAATATCCGTGTTTATTTTGTGTTTATCGGACCTCAGGGTATAGGAAATCATTTACAAACTTTAGCATCTCAAACCAATAGTAGATATCAAAATGTTATTGACCCAACTGGACTTAATGATGTATTTCAGGAGATTTTGAATCTTGCTAGAAACGACCCAGCTCGCTTAGAAATACAACCGCAGGGTCATTCCTTAGAACATGCATCTTTGGGTAGTGGTGGTGTGAAAAAGTTTAATGCTTATGGAACCTTTCGGGATGGTAGAGTGATTGATGTTTCAGATACGGCCGACTTATGGGAAACAACAAACCCTAATGTGGCTATAGTTAATACTTCCGGTCAGGTAGCATCAAGAGGTTCGGGTAATACAACAATTATTTGTGTGTCAGGTGGACTTGCCGATAGAGCTCGAGTATTTGTAGATTCCCCTCCAAAAATTGATAGTATAAACCCTCCGCAAGCAATTAAAGGAGCAGAGGTAACTATTGTGGGTGCTGGGTTTACAAATATTCTGTCGGATATTTTGGTTACATTTAATGGTGTTCCTGCTATTGTTATTTCAGCTGATGCTTCTACTATAATTACGCATGTACCAGAAGGAGCAACTAGTGGGCCAGTTATTGTAAGAGTAAAAGGGCAAAGTACTAATGCGTTTTCTTTTGGGGTTCCTTTTGCAATAAGTATTAACAAAAAACTTTTGGTTTTCCCTGGGAATAAAAGTGCGTTAGCCTATTGGGAATCACATCCAGGCCCTTTAACTCAATCGGGATATCATATTTTTTACCGATCAACGAGTCCGTCTTATCGACGTTCTAATATTAGTCCTGTAAGTGGTAATTTATATGAGATTGGTGGCTTGCAAAATAATCAGCCTCATACTGTTCGCATACATGCTGTTGATGCTAATTTTGTAGAATCGATTATACATGCAGATTCAGTATTGGTAACTCCTAGTGAGTATTATTTAGATTTTGAAATAGATAGGGTGCCAACTTGGGGTACTGCAAGCGGACCTCATTTAAGTGGTTTGCCAGAATTTAAAGTAACTTTAGAAGATGGTCAGGGAAATCCTATTTCTGGACAGAAAATTCATTGCGTATCAGAAAATAACGAATTAGTGTTTAATCCAGCTTTTGGAACAACAGACACTAACGGTCAAGTGAGTGGATTTGTTTTTGTGCGGCAAAATTCATCTATTAATGCCGATCAACTTCTCGAAGTAAATGTATTTTATGGCCCAATGGCAGAAGCGCTTGACTCTGGAGATCTCCCTGCAGCATTTATTCCGCAACTAAGTACTTTAGAAACGCGTTCGCACTCTTTCGACGGAAATAGAATGTTCTTTACTAACCGTAGACAGAACCTTTCCGCTCATAATCCATATGCATCCAAACCCTTAAAGTTTAAATTACTAGTTCTTGATGCTCGAAAAGAACTAGCAATGCAAAATTTCTTTACGCGAAGAGCAGGAGGTATGGATATTCCTGGTTATGAAGTGGCGCCTCCAATAGATATTCCGAGTTTTAATGATCTGTTAAGGCAAGGAACACGTTATGATCAGAACGGCGTACCTATGCCTGCGAACTCGTTTGGAATTGACCCAACAAACGTTGCTAAAATTGTTGCTGATATAGCAGCTTCTATATTTATTCCGGGTTGGGATGCCAAAGATCTAATTGTAGCCGGGTGGAATCTTTTTGTTCATGATGAAGAACCAGAGTCATGGATGATAATTCTTTCTACGCTTGGTCTTGCCGCCGACCTTGCTCAATTTGGAGGTCCGTTAGGTATACTTGGAAATGTAGGTGTTGCAATTGTTAAAGGAGTATGTAAAGTGCTTCATATTATTGATCCGGTACTTCCGCGATGGTTATTGAAAAATTCGGATGATTTAATGGATTATATCCGTTTTGTAATGAACAGACAACCTAACGGTTATGGAAACACTTTAGGACAGGTAATTGCCATATCGGATTATGTAAAGATTATTGAGGACCTAGCTAGTACAACAAATAGATTACACAAAATTGATCCAATCGTTGGTGATAAAATTATCAAAATGGTTGGCTATATTAGTACAGTAAAATTTACCGATGAAGCCATTATTGGTGTTGCTCAAGTGGTTAAAAGGTCTGGAGGTAATATAAATGCAGTTCGTGGTTTATTAACGTCTTTCCCAGAAAAATCAATAAATGACGTATTTGGTATGCTAGGGAAACTTAATAAAACTATACCTGATGACTCAGCCAAAGCATTACTAAGAATGCATAAAGTATTAGATGAAGTTAGAGGAAAAGGGGATTCATTACATAGATTACAGCGTATTATACATTCTGCGGAATCTTTAAGTGCTTATAGTAGACGTTATCCTCAATATTTTCAAGGTCCTATTAATTCAACTACTTTTTTAAATGATACTTTGGCCACATTTAATAGAGTTTATGAGCGTTTCCCTCATTTAGCAGGAACTGGTAAAGGCATGGATCAGGCTATTGTTGATTTAGGATCTGGTTATCGCAAACTAAGAGGTAGTCGTGCTCAGCTAGAATTTGCTTCTTCAATAATCGCTCCAGCAACAGTCGTGCAATTTGAAAGGGCTATACGAGTAGGAAAACATCGACGTCGAATACCTGACCTTGTTATTAAAGACCTCGCTAATACACCTTCAGGCCCTCAGCTTGTTGAGAGGTTGGTAGAAGCAAAACACTATTCTTTTGGAAATATTCCTAGAAATTTTCATGAATGGTCAGATGCTTCACGTTTGGCTTGGTTAAGAAACAGTTTCCCTTATAAACACATGTTTGCTCAGGCAAAAGACACCTATGAATTTGCCAAAAGAAATAACCAACATTATGGTATCATTTTTTCAGGTAGAATTCCTGGTCGAGGAGCAGCTGGTCAGTCTCATAAACCTCCGTTTAGTGATATTATAAAAATATTTCAAGATGATGTTGGGATACCAAGCGGTTGGCATTTAAATCAATGGCTTAAAGATGCAATGATTACCTAATGCAAAAAAATCCTGATTTCAATAAAATGTGGGGTTTATCTAACACAGGGCAATCTGTAGCTGGTAGTGTTGGTACTAATGGTATTGATATAAATATCTTACCAGCCTGGGAAATAACTCGAGGGAATAAGAATGTAGTTGTTGCTATTATTGATAGTGGTGTGGATTATAACCATCCAGATTTGATTTCTAATATCATGGTTTCTAAAGATAAGGCTCGAGATTTTTTAGGAGAAGATTCTATATCTGAAGATCGGGGAGCACATGGAACTCATATAGCTGGAATTATTGCAGCAGCAGGAAACAAAAAAGGAATGATAGGTGTTGCACCACAAATACTTTTACTTCCTGTTAGAGTAGATTTGTGGAAAGAAGATTCATTACTCAGAGCCGAGGCTATAAACTATATTACCCATTGCGCTATTAATGACCCAGAAAGGAATTATATTATTAATTGCAGTTGGAAAATGAGCGCGCATTGTAAGCATGTTCATGATGCTATTTGTAATGCAATAGATAAAAACTTATTAGTTATAAGTGGAGCTGGAAATGAGAATAGCAATATTGATGAGAGTCTATTTTATCCTGCTGCTTACCCAGAAGTTATTAGCGTTGCGGCAATTGATCAAAATGGTAAAAAAGGACAGTTTTCAAACTATGGAAAAACTGTTGATGTTGTAGCTCCTGGTGTTCATATTTTTTCCACACATATTAATAATGGATATAAATTTAATGATGGCACCTCTATGGCAGCGGCTTATGTGTCAGGTGTTTCTGCTCTAATATGGTCAAAGAATACCTGTCTCTCTAATATTGAAGTTAGAGCTTTACTTGAAAATAATTGTAAATCTATTGATAAATACAATCAAGAATATATTGGGCTCTTAGGTCATGGTTTAGTTGATGCATATATGTCTCTTACCCATATACACCAATTTAAAACAGTTTAAGATTCTTAGTTTTTTTAATAATAGTATTGACTACCCTCATAAGCCATAGATTAATATAGAGCAGATAGTAAGTGTTTTTTGATATAAGTGCTAGTTATTTTCTTTCAAATGATAAACTGCTCTTAAGCCCCGTCAAATAGGAGAAAAGAGTAGTTGTATTTAGGTAGAAATTTGTAAGGGATCTATAACACTATTTACTATGCAGATTATAATCTGTATTTTTACTTTCTGTATCGGTAAATAGTTTAAAATAGTTGTTCCGAACCAGTACCATTTTTCTTGAAATGCCTATGAATAGGGAATTAGTACTTTATATATCTGAATTTAAAGTCATAGGATTAACTAGTTGTTGTTGTTCTAAAGTCGCAATGATTAATTTTACATAATCATTTACAGTTTTATCAATGTTTTGTGGATCTACAATATCTATATAGCCTTTCCATAAAAGTTCCTTATCTTTTGTTGGGCAGATACAATACATAGAGGTTTCAGCATGATAGATAGTATATTCCTCATAATAATCAGGATTATAAAATATATCTTGATACCTTAAGTAATCTTCTTTAAACCTCACAAAGGTTTCATCATAGACATCAAAGTTTTTCGTATAAGCTATCTTGTCTTCTACACCTATCACTTTAGAAAAAATGATGGTATCGTAACCATCAGCGATAAGATTGCTCTCTAAGGTATTTAGCTCTTCTTCAGTTAATCTGTAGGTTCTAAAAGAAGATTCTAATACCGCTATGCTTGTATAAACTTCAGCACCTCGCATTTGAAGTTCTTGCTTAAGCTTATTTTCAAATTTTTGTCGCGCAACAATGTTTTTAGTTAAGCCAACTACAAAAACTTTAGTTGGCGCATAGGTATCTATATCTGGATTTTTCCAAGTATCTACCAATTGTGTTGTCGTACAACCATAACAAAGAAAAACTAAAAATAAAAGGGCTGTATATTTCATTATATATTACATTATTTCTTATCAATAAGATGTTTTTGTTTACGCTCTTTCATTACCTTTTTTATAAGGTTAAAAAGCTTTGTTTTTATATTCTGATAACGCTTTTTAAACTCACCTATGAGTTCAATTAAATTACGATGTTCTTTTCTATAAGCATTTTCTTCTTCAATTTGATCTATGCCATCAACCATAATTGATAACTCTTTTTCATGAGACTTTACGGCATTGATTAGAGTCTGTGTTTGCTTCACTATTATGGTAAGCTTGTCAATGAGTCTTTTACTTTCTTCAAAATGATTATTATTTAAAATCTGAAGTGTATAAGACCGTATTAAGTCTTCAAAAAACAGCTGCTCTTTTTTACAGAATTCTAATTCTGATAGCCATTTTTTAGAGGAATCGTGCATATCATCTGCACTTAACCATTCGGTATGCTTTGCATTAGTGTGTATTGTTTTCATGATAAAGTAGATTAAAAAGCAGAGCGTAAAATGATACGCTCTGCTTTAGTTACGGGGATTTTTAGACAACCTCAATAACCTTTTTAGGTTGTTCTTTTGCTTCTTCCTTTTTATGAAGATTTACTTTAAGAATGCCATCTTTGTACGTCGCCTTAACATCTTGATCTGTATTTACAGATTTAGGTAAGGTTAATGATCTTTTAAATGAATTATAGCTAAACTCTCTACGCGTATAATCTTCTTCTTTTTCTTCTGCTTCATGCTTTTTCTCACCACATACGTTAAGAATATTATCGTCTAAGGTAATTTCAAAATCCTTTTTTGAAAACCCTAGAGCTGCAAATTCTATTTCAAAATCATTATCGTGTTCTTTAACGTTCATAGCTGGCATTAAGCTATCTTCTTCAAAAAAGTCATTGTTAAAGAAATCGTCGCTGCTTAAAAAGCTTTTTAAGCTTTCATTTGTCCACGAAGAAAACAAACGTCTTCTGTTATTAAATTTAATTAGTGACATAGCTCTAAATTTTATTGTTAAACTTAAATTTTAATGTTGTTAATTTAATGAGCCTATGTAATTTTTGAAATGATATTGGTCAGTTACCATGAAGATTTTTTAGTCTTAAACAATTAATTTTTCAACGTCTGCCAGTTTAGGAATCTTAACATTCCAACCGTAAACATCTTCAATCTTTACCCTAAAAGTATCTAATGTTGTAGGTTCTCCATGAATTAAATACACACATTCGGGTATGTTTTTAATAGTACTCATCCAGTTGATTAAATCCTCCTGATCGGCATGTGCTGATAGACTTTCAATATTTTTTACAGTAGCTTTAACAGGATAATATTTCCCGAAGAATCGAATTTCATGTACACCATCTTGTAATTGTCTACCTCTTGTACCTTCTGCCTGATACCCAACTAATAATACAGTTGTAGAAGGCTCATCAATAAGCTGTTGAAGGTATGTTAATACACGACCACCTGTTACCATTCCGCTACCAGCTATGACAATTTTAGACCGTCTGTCGTCTATCGTTTTCCAAGTCTCACTGTAGGATTGTACAATGTTAACGTGATTGCACATGGCATAATAATCTTCGATTGATAATTTATGCCATTTAGAAAAGTGTTTAAAGACCTCTAAAACATTGTTTCCCATTGGACTATCTATAAAAATGGGGATGTTTGGGATTTTTCGCTTTTTATACAATTGCCATAAAATATACATCAAGGTTTGTAGCCGTTCAACCGCAAAACTTGGAATAATTAAATTGCCTTTTTTATGAATTGTTTCATTGATGATTGCTGTTAAAACCTCTTCTATATCTTCCTTTGGATGCAACTTATTTCCATAGGTACTTTCTATAAACAAAAAATCTGCCCACTCAGGGCGTTTAGGGTCATTAAGCAGATAATCATTTATTCTACCAATATCTCCCGAAAAAACAAAGCGCTTCCCATTAATATCTAGCTCTATAAAAGTAGCTCCGATAATGTGGCCGTTATATTGAAACCGATAGGATATATGTTCTGACAAATGTATCCACTTATTATCGATATCTACATGGAATAACTTTATAGTTTCTTCAGCTTCTTTAATTGTGAAAAAAGGTAAAGCAGGTCTGTGTTTGGTATACTTTTCTTTATTGGCTTTTTCCGCTTCTTCTTCGTGTATTTTAGCACTATCCCTTAAGATGATTTCTGCTATGGCTAGAGTAGGGGCAGTCCCTATAATTCTGCCTTTAAAACCTTGTTTAAAAAGTCTCGGTAAGTAACCGACATGGTCTAAATGACCATGCGTTAGTAGTACAACATCTATAGTATTCACTTTAATAGGAAGATCGTTCCAATTGAGTTCTCTTAGTTCTTTAAGCCCTTGAAACATTCCGCAGTCTATCATTATGTTTTGTTCTGAGGTTTCTATAAGAAACTTTGAGCCTGTAACAACACCAGAAGCACCTAAGAAATTAACTCTTACAAAATTTTCCATAGTCAGTTTGCTTATAGATTGCATAATTGTGCTATTTCATCTAAAATCTTATCCTTTCTGGTTTCCGAAACACCAAGGTGATCTAAATAAAATTTATCATGAAGCAGTTCTCTGCATAACACTACATTGCGACTTAGTAAAAACTGCTTCTCTCTCGCTGATAATAAGGTGGAAACCGTAATCGGATATAGACCAAGACGATCTATTCTATCTTTTAATGCATTATCTTCGGGATAATCCCAACTTAATAAATTGAGGCCACAACATTTACTGTATTGCATAGCATCTTCGGTAAATCTTGTATTTGTAACGACCCATCCGTTTGTAAGCTTCGTGTCGTTTTTGAGGTTGGTATTCCAATATGCCTTTACGTCCTCATATCGAGAATTAATATATAGTGGGACCTTTACATTGCATTTAATGCCTTGTTCACCATGAAACTTACACTCAATTATAGCTGTTTCATTGCCTTTATGTGCAACGACATCTATTTCGTGTGTTACACATTTACCTTGTAAGATTTTACCAATTTCTATATCGTAACCCGAATATTTTAAAACAGCTCCAATAAAACGTTCAAAAGGAAAACCTGTAGGGCCAAGCTCGTAAATGGCTTTTTTTAATTTATATTTTGAAGCATAATAACGTTGCTTTTTTTTTAGTAAAGCGAAAGCTCTATTGTAAATCTCCTTAGTAGATATTCCTTGGTATAATTCATCCCTTACCTTATCTATAATTTGACTTACAGTTGTTTCTCCAGCACCAGTTCGTTTTAAAGATGCACGTAATTTATCTAGTGAAAACTTAACACGTTCACCAGAAGATTTAGTAATATCTATGTTTTTACTTTCCATTACAGTTAATTTAAAAGCTGCTAAAACAAGCTTTGCTCTCAACTAAGCTAAAGGTCCATATATGATAGCTTCATCATCGATATCAATAAGCTCACAACTTTTAGAAAAACTACTATCATCTAGTTTAATTTGAAACCTTAAATTGTTACCCTCACCATTAGAGTTTATCAAAAGCCAGCGATAAGGTAAATCTAGCTCTGTTAATTTTGGGTTTATAAGTTCAAGAATGGCATGCTCACCGTTTTGGCGTTCAAAATCAACTGGTTTTGAAAAGGATAATTCGAGAGTATTATCATCTATTGTTTTACGTTCTTTGAGCTGAACAATCCTATTGTCAATATACTTTTGATTATCACATTCTGACCAAATTTTATCTTTATTCATTTGCAAAGCTGCAAGGAACCCTCCTTGAATTGAACCTTCAAAACCACCACCTGGAAAAGCCCAGGCAGATGCAAAATACAGGTTAGGAATTAAGAAATTGTTTCTAAATCGCTTACTTGCTATTTGGGTTTTAATTTGGGCGTAACCATAAACAGACCCACTAGGATTTGAGGTATAGCGTTTAATGGTTTTAGATGTCGATACTTCGTAGTACTCTATGCTATTTCTTATTCCTGGATACTGTTTTTCTAATCGCTGCAATAAGACTTGTGCTACTTCTTCTTTTTTTGCCTTATAGTCTTCTTGTTTTAAGTTCTTCCAATCTTCGATATAATCTACAGCGCAAATTACACCTTCAGATTTGTTAGTTGGTGCTAGTCCCGAATCTACCTTGTTATAGTCTACAAAAATGAATCTGCGTTTAGACCAATCTCCATGATGGTTATTTTTAATATCCTTTATGGTAGATATGTCTCCCTGAAAAACATTTGAGTAGTATTTTACACCAAACTTTTCTACATCTGTATTAAAACCGATGTACATACATAGCAGTGAGCATGAATTGGTTTTTGAGTTAATTTTTTGATGAAGCTCAGATGCATAGGGTTCTTCAAGCATTTCTGGCACCAAAGGAATGGCACAATTGGCTATAACATTATCACATAAAATGGTAGTAGGTTTAGAATTCTCATTAAAACTATCACGGAATGTAACTCCTGTTGCTTTACCATTATTGGTAATGATTTTTTCTGCTTTTTTACCTAAAAGCACACTACCTCCTTTTTTTTGTATGTAGGAAGCAAGATAATTTGAAAGTAGTTGTGATCCACCTTTTATAAAGTGACCACCATTTTCAATAAAGCCTGAAAATGGTACAGCAAAGTAAAACATGGATAGTGTATAAGGATCATCTCCCCAATAAACAATATGTGCTATGAGATCTAATTTTGCATTTTTATTAGTGATGTACTTATCTAGCCAAGAGCCAACGGTATGTTTAGTAGCCTCTACAAGATTAGGATAAAGTAACGGCATTAGTGGATAAATCAACTTTCGTTTTAATGGTGAACGTGGTAGATTGATGGCTTCCTTACGAGTTCCTGCAATTAACTTCATAAAACGTTTGATCCCTTTTTCGTCTTCAGGATATTTGTCGATAAGTGCTTTTGTAGCTGCATCGTATCCATGTGGCATCACAAAATCTTCTTTATTAGAAACTACTCCGTAGAACTCAGGGACTTTTTCAAACTGAACATGCTTATCCACCTCAAGCATTTTAAAAATTTGCGTGATCGAACCATTTTCAGTTAGTCCACTCATTTCGTGTAAGCCGACTTCAATGACAAAATCTCCACGTTTAAATGTTGTTGCGCAACCACCAGGTTTATGGTGTTGTTCTAATAAAAGAACTTTCTTTCCAAATTTTGAGAGCGTTGCTCCGGCGGTTAATCCGGCCAAGCCTCCACCTATAATTACTGTATTGTATTTCATCTCTCTATTTTTTTATTTTTACATTATGCACAACCAACTTGTAGAATTATAGAGCAATCAATTCAACTCAAAGTAATCTCTTACCCAAGCTTTTATTTGTTTGTCAGTCATACTATCCGCTTTTATGACATCTTTTACTTTAGATACCAATGAGCTGTAGTTATCGTTCAGTTCTTTATTAAATTTTTGATTTGTGCCTGCAGGTCCAAAAATGACCAATGCATCAGTATTTTTTATTTTCAATACGATGTCTTTAAAGTATTGTTTGAATTGATGTTTTTCGCGCTCTAGATATTTACTATCTTTTATAATATCTTGCGGTCCGCTTTTAAACCTCTGTCCAGTTCCGCCTTTTACTTTATAAGGCTCTATGTTAGATTTTATGGTTGTAAAGGTTTCACCATCTTTTTCCAGATGTACTATATGTGCTTTGTCTTTGTCTATCCAGACTCCTGTATGTTTCATAACGATAGATTTTAATTTTTTAAGTCGTGCATTGCTAGTATTGGCACATTTAAATGAAAGGATATTTCCTTTACCATTGGATTGGTAAGAATGCTTCCGAAAAAAGTGTGCTTTCTATTTATAAAGGCCACCATATCGCTATTTCTACTTTCTACAAAAATGTTTATTGCAGTTATTACCGCATTATGCGAAAGCATATGAAATTTGTATTTGGTGTCTTGTAAAATTTCTTCTAATAGTGCTTTGTTTTCCTTTTTTGTTTCGCTTAACTTATCTGATTCTTTAACATGTAATACTACAATCTCGGCATCACTTTTTTTAGCGATATCGGTAAGATGTTTAAGTTCTCTTCTTTTGTAATAAGTCTTAAAACCAGTAGGGAATACTATTTCTTTTGGTAATCTTATTTCAGCTTTGTTAGGCACTACAATCACTGGACAATTACGTACCTTTTCCATAACATAAATTGCTGTACTGCCAAAAGCTGTCGATCTTGAATATGTTTCACCCTTAGTACCCATAATTATTAGTTCAATATCCTTTTTATCAACTACCAGTTTTATAGCTTCAATGGTATTATTAAACATTGAAATAGTCTTAAATCGATGTTTTCTATCACTCTTTTCGCGTAGTATGAGTTTTTCTAAAACTTTAGCTAGTCCGTTTTCTGAATCCCATTTTTTAGTTTCGTATAGCTCACTTCCTGGTTCTAAGTTTATGAAACTTTCTATTAGATTGCTCGTAGCTGAAAAGACGTTTAGTATGTAAAAATCTGTTTCTTGTCCCTTATATAACTCTGTGGCATAATTAATAGCATGCCAAGCGTTATCTGAAAAATCTGTTGGCAGTAAAATTTTATGTCTCATAATATTATATTTTCTGTATGGTGATACTTAACTCTTTAAATACCTATTCATCGACTGAAGGAATTACGAAAAACGGAACAGTTGCATGGAAACCTATTCTTTTTATGACTGGCTCATTAATTATACTTTCAATAAAACTGTGCTTATAATTAACCATTACTAGTATGTTGATATTGAGTTCTTCGATAAAATCGATTATAGCATTTGTTTTTTTTGTGTAATCTGGCATCCAGTGAAAGGAATGTGGATAATTTTCTAAGTAGGCTTTTAACATTGCCAAATTATAATCTTGTATATGACTTAGACTTTCTTCTTCATTAATATGTAATACCCTAATTTTAGAATTATATAAACTAGCTAATTGTTTTAATGGTATTAGTTCCTCTCCATAGAACCTATTAAAATCTGTAGGAAATGCAATTTGCTTAGGTTCTTCAAAATCAAATTCGTGAGGGATCAGTAAGATTGGGCAAGACTTTATATGCTTAATCATTTTTACCGTATTACTCCCAAAGAAAATTCCTTTTGCACCAGTTGCTCCTTTAGTGCCCATTATAATAAGGTCTATGTTATGTTTTTTTATAGCCTTTTCTATGGCATCCCCCAGAGTATGTATACTTAATATAATATCAAAATTATGATTAGCATTAGCATCAGAGGTTTCTGCCATTTTTTTTAATTCTAACAAATCACTTTTAGCTTGATTTGCCATTACATCCAATAATTTATTTGAAATATTTGACATTGCTGATGCCTTCATTTTACTAGAATGCAAAAAGTAAAAATTACATTCTTCTTCTGCGTAGAGTTTTAATGCATATACGGTAGCACACCAAGCATTATCTGAAAAATCTGTTGGTAATAGTATATTTTTTCTCATCGCTAAAAACTTTAATTACTCTAGAAATTTACTGCTAACTTTTAGTGTATGAAATGATATTAATCAGTATAGATCTATAGTTTTGAGGGGATTACCAGAAACGGGACATTTAAATGAAAACCTATTTGATTTAGGTTTGATTTAAAGAATAAATTTTCGAAAAACGAACGTTTATTATTTAGCATTACCAATAAATTGATGCGTGTCTTATGCTGAAACTTGTCTATAGCCTCTGGAACATTTTCGTTCTTTATATTATGAAACAAATGTGTGTGATCTTTAAAGTATGCTTCAAGTATATTTCGATTTTGCTCTTTAACTTTAGTCAGTTGTTCTCCGTAGTTAACATGCAATATATTTATACGTATATTATATAAATTCGCAATGTCTATTATAGGCTCAATATGATTTTTTTTGAAGGCTACTTCGTAATCCGAAGGAAATAAAAGGTCGTGAGGTGTTTCAAAATTAAAACCACTCGGAATAGCCAGAACCGGGCATTTCGAGTTTTTGATTACATGCATCGTGTTAGATCCGAACAAAACTTCTTTTACACCCGATGCGCCTTTGGTACCCATTATTGCGATATCTATCTTTTTCTTACTGCATAATTCATCAATATCTACTGTAAGTGTATTAAAAGATAAACGTTTTACAAATTGATGCTTAGGGTTATCAAAATTAGCTTTTATTTTGTCATAGATTTTGTCTAATTTTTGCTTTAATGTTACCTTAACGGCTTCTATGACCTGAAACTGAGGTGTACTAGACTGCATAAATTCAACCTGATAAATTATAGGTGTATAGGTATGCAGTATTGTAAAATGACATGCTTCGTTTTTATAAAGTTGAAGTGCATACTTTATGGCATTCCATGAATTATCAGAAAAATCAGTTGGCAAGAGTACTTTTTTCATAATAGTTAGGTTTTTAATTATTAACTACGTCTAATATTTTGCAAAGCCAAGAATGGAATATCTACATATAGGCTCATTTTGTCTATAGTTGATTGGAACAATAAACTCTCTAAAAATGATTGTCTGGTGTTTACCATTACCAGCATATCTACATTGTTTTCTTTTATATAAGTATAAATTGCATTTGTTATATTCTTATCGCTGACCGTCTTAAAATTCAATTGATTTTTAGATAATTCAGATTTTATAAAGCTTTGGTTGTCTTTTTGCCGCAGGGATAGCTTATCGAATTTTGAAATGTACAGCATATCTATAACTGCTCTATATGGTGCAGCTAATTCGCATAGAAGTTTGAGTTCTCTTCTTTTGTATGGAATTAAATAATTTGTTGGAAACAATATATGTCTTGGTTGAATACCAACATAATTTTCTGGAATGGCCAAAACTGGACATTGCACATATTTTAATACTTGTAATGTATGGCTACCGAAAGCTAAATTTCTGTCGTTGGTCTTACCACGCGTACCCATTATGATGATGTCTATATTTTCTTCATCAACAATTTTAACTGCTTCATCGACAAGCATATTGTTAGAGCATATAATATTATATTTATGTCTTGGGTTTGGTGAAATGGTTTGCAGTTCTTTTAAAATACTCTCTAATTTTATTTGAGCTCTATTGGCTATAATTTTGGTAACCTCGTCTAGAGTTTCTCTAGACCGTAAGGATTTATCTGCATATACTTCGTCTTGATAGGCATGCATAATAAAAAAGATACTCTTGTCGTATTTAAATAGCTCTACGGCATACTTTAGAGCATTCATAGCATTGTCCGAAAAATCAGTAGGTACTAATACTTTTCTCATAACTCTTATTTTTAATAGAATATCTAAAATATCACGTTCGATAAATTCTATCAATGATATTGGTCAGACAATTAGAATACAAGAGCGTGTTTCGCTTATAAAAAACAGAAACAGGAAGTTTTTACTCCCTGTTTCCTTACATTAAATGTTATTATATGCTTTGTTGCAGTTTAAAGATGTCTTTTTTTACCTCAAGAAAACTGAAAGTGCTCAGAGCAACATTATAATTTTTAATGTATTGTCTATAAAATAGACCCCTCAACATAGTCTTAAATTTAAGTTTTAAATACTAATATTTGAATGATAAAAATCAGTTTTAGGATTATTGTTATATCAAAAGTCTAATTGAGATTTGATTTTCTCAATATTTAATAAGGAATAAGCCCATATACTATGTTTAGTAAAAACAGGCCTATTAAAAAGAGTAGTGTATATATGACCTGAACAAATTTAATATTGGTGATTCTTAACCAAGTTACTGTTGGTTTTGGGAAAACAAAAAGTGCCAAACCTACAAAAAGTGATGTCCAACCAATAAGTGTAATTATCAATTTATAGTTGAGCTCCCAAACATTATGAAACATAATGTTAATTAGGCCAACCATTATTGCCATAAATGAGCTTAAAATTAAAAATTTCTCATCTTGTAAATCATCAAATATTTGTCTGATTCGTTTAGGGTTAATACTAAGTACAAAAAAGAAAATGATGAGATACCAACCCCAAAATTTTGCAAATACTAAAGAATTTTCCATAATACTACTCGTTTTTTTCGTGTAAAACTAAAAATGGTCTATCAGTGTGGTAACTAATTTTTTCTACTCGGGTATGAAATAAGATTTGTTGAAAGTAGTTAAGATTCTTTGCTACCATACATATTATATTTATATCTCTACTCTCTACAAAACATTGAATAGCATCTTCTACTTTTCTGTTTGTTAAGTAATGAAAACTATAAGAATGATTACTAAAATAGTCTTCTAAGAGCTCTTTATTTTTTTGTTGCTCGTCACTTAAAGAGCTATCAGTTTTGGCTATGTGTAATATTTTTAATGAAGCATTAAATTGCTCTAAAATATCTACAATTGGTTCTAAAATTTGAAGATTATGTGTTAATGAGTAATCTGTTGGGAATGCAATTTCATTAGGTGGTTTAAATTCAGCGTTTTCGGGTATTGCTAGAGTATTACATTTTACTTTTGTAATGACATCAGCAGTATTAGTACCTAAAATGATTCGCTCTAATCCTGTAGCTCCTTTAGTACCCATCACTATAAAATCGATATGTTTTTCGTTTACTGTTTTTCGTATAGATTCTATAAAAAAATTATAGTCCGTAAGTGTATAGAATTTTTGATTTTTATGATTGGGAAATAGTTTTGATATACGTTTTAAGATGAGGCGTAATTTTTTCTTTGCAGGTTTTGTATACACCTCTTCTATATGATTATGATCAATATATAGTGCTACTTCTTCTGTAAAGTGGTAATTTAATTTATTGACATGTAATACATAAAAGTTGCACGGAGTGTCTTTAAAAAAGTTGATGGCATATTTGATGGCATTCCAAGAATTATCTGAAAAATCTGTGGGAAGTAATACATTTTTCATGATACAATATATTTAATGTATCAAATGTATAGGTTAAATAAAGTTTCTAAAATGACTAGAGTCATTTAAACGTAGATTTTCTAATTAATTTGTTTTAGAGCTTCTAAATCTAGTACAACTATATTTCTACCTTCAGATTTAACAATTCCTTTATTCTTAAAATTAGTTAATGTTCTAATGAAAGTTTCTGTTGCTATACCAGCCACACTAGCTAGATCATTTCTAGATATCTTAATAGGGTCATCGGGTTTGCGGTTAATTTTTTCTGCAAATTGTATAATGGTATTGGCAGTTCTTTTATTTACAGAGCTATAGGCCATTTCTAAAAGCTGTTCTTTAAAGTTTGATATGTTATCCGTTAAAAGATCTATTAGTGCAATTACCACCTTATGATTGTCATTTAATATTTTGGTGAGCTGTATAATTGAAATACCAACAAGTTTAGTATTCTTTATAGCTTTTGCCGTTTCTCTATGTGGCAGGTTGTGCGTAAAAGATGTATAGCCAAACAGATCATCTTCTTTATACAATCCGGTAGCCAATTCCTTTCCTTGGGTATCTAATTTATGGCATTTTACAGCACCTTCTGTAATGAGGTATATAAAATTAGAATGCTCACCCTCTCTGTAGATAATATCTTCTTTATTAAATCTAAACTCCTCTCCATAATCATCGAAAAAGTTTTTCAAATCATTTAATGAGCATAATTCATCTTCTTCCAAATAGTTATTAACGTTATCTTGGCCTTGCTCTTTTAAAATACTGGCTTTGGCTAATCTACTCTTTATAGCACTTATTAATTCGCCTTCAGTAAAAGGCTTAGTAATGTAGTCGTCTGCACCTAGATTCATACCTTTTCTAACATCGCTGTGTTCTGTTTTTGCAGAAAGAAAAATAAAAGGAATGTGTTTAGTCTTATTGTGTTTAGATAAGCGATTTAATACTTGATAACCATCTAATTCTGGCATCATAATATCGCAAACAATGACATCTGGTAAATGCTTTTTTGCATCTTTTAGCCCTATTTTTCCGTTTGGGGAAGTTATCACGTTGAAGTCTGAGAGTTCCAATAGCTCTGCAGTATTTTCCCTTAACACGGTATCATCTTCTATAAGTAAAACTTTAGTCATTAGATCTTGTTATTTGGAATTTTGAGCATAACCAATGTACCTTTATGTTCCTGGCTTTTTAAAGTTATATGACCGCCTAAATTTTCTAAATGTGTTTTTACAATATTTAAACCTATACCAGTGCCTTGCATGTTTAATACATTTTCTGCTCTATAATATCGTGTAAAAACATTTTCTATATCCTCTTTAGGTATTCCGATACCTTGATCTTCAATTTCAAAAACAGTAAACACTTTATCCTGATTTATACGAATATCAATTTCAGAATTTTCACCTGAATATTTCACGGCATTTTGAATTATGTTAGATAGTATCAACTCTATAATTCTCTCATCTTGATGCATAATGATATCATCTATATTATCAGGGTAATTAATACGTTGTCCTTCTTTAAGTAGCATATTAGCATTATAAACAACCTCATTAATTACTTTACTTAATTTAAAACTAGAATATTTATAGTTGAAAGTACCAGACTCTAATCTTTCAATAGACAAAAAATCATTCAAAATTGTGTTGAGGTAATGGACTTTATCTTTAATAATATTTAAATGTCTATCTCTTTTAGACTGTTCTTCTGTTAGTTTGTATTTTTCTAACAGCATTGCAGATGTTGAAATACCGCTTAAAGGTGTTTTAAACTCATGTGATACCAAAGATAAAAACTTTGTTTTTAGTTCATTTAGTTCTTTTTCTTTGCTTAATGCGATTTGCAATTGCTCTGTTCTTTCATCAACTTCTCTTTCTAATTTAGAGGTATATTCTTTCTGCTCAGTTATATCTAAGATTATGGCGACAAAAACTTGTCTTTCGTCTAAGTTAGATAATTGTAAGTGGACATATACAGGGTAAGTGGATCCATCTTTTCGTTGATGTTTGGTCTCAAACTCTAATCGTTTTTCTGCATTATTTAATAATGGTTTTATATACAATTCATTAAACTGAGTTTTGTTATACGCAACCTTTAAATCTAAAGGAGTCATTGTTTTTAGTTCTTCGATTGAGTAACCAAGATTTTTTTTAGCACCTCTATTTACATTTATGAACTTTAAAGTATTGGCATCAAAAACATAAATTTCATTTAAAGATTCATTAAAAATTGTTGCTAAATGGTTGCGTTCTTCTTCAGCTCTTACACGCTCTGTGACGTCGTTCTGTATACCTATGTAATTGGTAACTATTCCTCTTTTATTTGTTATTGGTGTTATGTATAAATCATTCCAAAATAAGCTACCATCTTTTTTATAGTTTCTTAAAGTAACCAAGCAACTTTCTCCTTTTTTTATAGCAGTTCTTAGCTTATTTAATACTTTTTGATCCCTATCATTACCTTGTAGAAATCTACAGTTTTTATTGAGGATATCTTCATCAGTATATCCAGTAAGCTCGGTAAACGCCTTATTGTAATATATTATGGGATTATCTGGCTTTAGAGCATCCGTTATTAATATTCCATTACTTGCAGACTCTAAAGCTTTACTCCGTAGCATAAAGTCAAATTCGCTTTCCTTTTGTTTTGACATATCTTTGACCAATGCCATTACATAAGTTTTGTTATATATTTTAAAAGGGTTAAGTTCTACCTCGACAGGAATAATATCTCCAGACTTTTTAAGACCATAGAGGTCTGTAGTTCTGCCCATTTTACGACGCTTGTGTTTATCTATAAAGTTTTCTGCATATTTTTTATGTGTTTCGTGATAATTTGATGGTATGAGGATATCTATAGGTCTCCCTTTTATTTCACTTTTATCGTAACCAAACACTTGCTCAGCGACATTATTTATTTCCATAATGTGCTGCTTCTCGTCGATAATTATAACGGCTTCAGAAACGGTTTCTAGTAGAATATTGAATATTTCCTGATCTTGTCTAATCATGGTGGGTAGAAGTAAAGTATTCTATTAAATATACAAAATTTGTATTGATTAATTTATGATTATGATCAATATCATTCTTTAAATTTATTCATTTAAATACTTTAGATAAGTATTAACTTTTTAGACTTTTACTTTTAAAGATGACAGACGAATTACTAGAGCATATTGCTCATCTATTTTATGCCATAGCAAAAGCAGATAAAAAACTTTCCTTTGAAGAATATGTTACGTTAACTGAAGTTTTAGAACGGAATTGGCAACATATAGATGATACCAATATTTTGCTTATACGAAATACATTTAACGCATTGCAAAAACAAAATGCTCTCTCAGAATTATGCTTCAATAAATTTATAGCATACTTGCAACATAATCCAAAATACTTCACTGAAGAATTAAAATCCCTAATATTAAAGACCGCTAATAAAATTGCCTATGCATTTGCTGGCATTAATAAATCGGAGTTAACCTATATGGCTAAATTGAGCTTAGAATTTAAGTAAGCATCATCATAAAATTTGCCCTAATGCAATAATAAATTCTATATAGCTTGTTTTAACAGGTTTTTAGGCATTTATAATTGACCAATATCATTTTATAAAATCTGCTTTGGCGTTAGATTTACCTTACTAATGATTAAAGCTCTATATTATGAAAAAGTTAATAGTTTTTTTAGTGTTTCTTACTGTAATACCTATGATTACAACATCACAGGAACTTGATGATATCGATTTTATTTCACCTTTTAATGATGGGCTTTCTGCTATACAAAAAGGTGGGAAATGGGCTTTTATAAATGAAAATGGTGACATGGTTATTGATTATAGAGATGATCTGGTATTAACTGTTTTTAATGATAATAGCTATCCAATCTTCAATTCTGGTAGATGTATAATTGTAAAGATAGAAGAAGGTATATCTTATTTTGGGTATATAGATAAATCAGGGAAAACGATTATTGAACCACAATATTTAAATGCTACGAATTTTAACAATGGCTTAGCAATAATACTAGAACTTCATAAAAACATTCTCGGTAGAAACGACATTTTAGATAAAAAGATTGTTGATTATAGCTATACAGAATCTGCCATAAATATAGATGGGGAAATTATACATTACTTATCAGATAAGCCAACTCATATTACCTTATCTAAAGATTATATGAGGAAGCCGCCAAAGATTAAAACAAAATTTATATCAGAAAAGCTTGTTGCTACTCAAAACAAGGATAATAGCTGGTCAATTAAGAAAGTATAAATTCAAGATATATGCGGCTGACCAAATTAATCTTAGTATTAGTATGTTGCCTTTCGTGTACAAATTATTCTGAAAAAACTCTACCTAAAGAACAAGAATTAATAGAATCTGTATACGCATCAGCAACTGTACAACCAGATAGTTTATATCAAGTATACGCTTCGGTTTCTGGTATTCTAGACAACACCCTAACAGAAGAAGGAGAATTGGTGAGAAAGAACCAAGCACTTTTTCAAATTATTAACAATGCTCCAAAGTTAAATACATACAATTCAAAACTTTCTTTTGAATTGGCAAAACAAAATTATTATGGTAATGGTACAGTTTTAAATAGTATAAAAGATGAGATTAACGCAACAAAGCTAAAATTCAAAAATGATTCGATTAACTATTATAGACAAGCAAATTTATGGAACCAAAATATAGGTTCTAAAGCCGAGTACGATTCCAAAAAACTAAGCTTCGAATTATCCCAAAGTACACTAAATCAACTTCAAAATAAGTATCAAAGAACTGAACAAGAACTTAGAACAGCTTTAAAACAAGCTCAGAATAATTACCAGTCTTCACTAATTAACACTAAAGATTTTACAGTTAAAAGTAAAATTAAAGGTAAGATCTATGCTATATACAAAGAACCTGGAGAAATTGTCACTACAATAGAGCCGTTAGCTTCAATAGGCAGTTCTATAAATTTTGTTATTGAATTATTAGTGGACGAGGTTGATATTGTTAGAGTTAATAACAATCAAGAGGTTTTAATTACCTTGGATGCCTATAGCGGTAAAACATTTAAAGGAAAAATATCTAAAATATATCCCGACAAAGACAAACAAAATCAAACCTTTAAAGTAGAGGCTATTTTTAAAACCCCTCCAAAAATCTTATATCCTGGGCTTTCTGGCGAAGCCAATATTGTTATCACTAAAAAGAAAAAAGTATTAACCATACCAAAGGCTTATATAATAGATTCTGATAAAGTAAAAACAGACAATGGGGAAATAATAATAACTACAGGTCTACAAAACATGGAGTATGTAGAAGTCCTTTCTGGACTTACAAAAGATACTTATATATATAAACCAAAAAGATGATCAATTGGAAAGTTATATTGCATATTGCCAAAACCCATTTGCTCACCAAAATTAAGCAAACGGCAATAGCCTCATTAGGGGTCACTTTTGGAATAGGATCTTACATTACTTTAGTATGTTTTATGACTGGTCTAAATGGAATGTTAGATGATTTAATTTTAAATCAAACGCCTCATGTTCATATTTACAACGAGATAGAACCTTCAAAGATTCAGCCCGTATCTGTATTTAATAATCTCGAAAACAGCTTCAATATTGTACATTCTATAAAACCAAAATTAAGCCAAAAAAAAATCCATAACGCCATACCTATTATTGATTATTTAAACTCTAATAGCAATGTTCGTGGAGCTTTACCTCAGATAAAAACCCAAATATTTTATATAGCAGGCTCCATAGAATTAGGAGGTAATCTTACGGGTATTAATCCCATTGATGAAGCTCGCCTATTTAATATGGGAGATTACATTGTAGAAGGCTCTGCTGAAGATCTATACAATACCGATAATAGTATTTTGTTAGGGATAGGTATTGCAAACAAGATGGCTTTAAAAATTGGGGATCGTGTTTCTGTAAGCCCTATAAATGGTGGCAATTTTCCTTTAAAAATTGTAGGTTTTTACCAAAGTGGTATTGCAGATTTAGATGATATTCAAAGCTTTGCTAATATTAAAACAGTACAACGTATATTAGGTAAAGCCAACAATTATATTACAGATATTAATGTAAAACTTCACGATATAGAGCATGCTGTTCCTTTAGCCAAAAACATTGAGCAACAATTCAATCTTAAAGCGATTGACATTAAAACCGCCAACGCACAGTTTGAAACAGGTACAACCATTCGAAACCTAATTACTTATGCGGTTTCTATAACACTTTTAATCGTAGCAGGATTTGGTATATATAACATTTTAAATATGCTTATTTATGAAAAAATGAATGATATCGCCATACTAAAAGCTACGGGGTTTTCTGGTCGTGATGTACAGCTGATATTTATGAGTCAAGCCATGATTATTGGCTTTGTTGGAGGTATTTTAGGTTTGCTTATTGGTTTTGGTTTGGCAAGTTTAATTGGTACAGTTCCATTTCAAACGGAAGCATTGCCAACAGTTGAAACTTACCCTATAAACATGAATCCTTTATTTTTTGTTATAGGATTTTCATTTGCTATGTTTTCAACATTTCTTGCAGGGTATTTACCGTCAAAAAAAGCTAAAAAAATTGATCCGGTAAGGATTATAAGGGGACAATAATATGAGCGTAGTTTTAGAAGCAAAATATATAAACAAATATTTTAAGAAACCTGTGTTGTTTCATGTTTTAAAGGATATCTGCTTTAATGTAAAACAAGGTGAATTTACTTCTATTATGGGTAAGTCTGGTTGTGGAAAATCTACCTTGCTATACATTCTATCAACTATGGATACAGATTATGATGGCGAGTTGTATCTTAACAACGAACTTATTACTGGACGAGATAGGCAATATCTATCTTATCTAAGAAATAAGCATATTGGGTTTGTATTTCAGTTTCATTACTTACTTTCGGAGTTTTCGGTCTTAGAAAATGTAATGCTTCCTGCCAAAAAACTGGCAGAAAAGTCATTGCAGGAGATTGAATATGACGCTATGCAAAAATTGAAAATGTTGCATATAGACCATCTATCGAAAAAAAGAGCATCTCGCGTTTCTGGTGGTGAAAAGCAACGTGTGGCTATTGCACGAGCATTAATAAATAACCCTTCAATAATCATGGGAGATGAACCTACAGGGAATTTAGATAGCCATAATGCAGAAAATGTTTTCAATATTTTTAAAGAACTTAGTGAAGAACAAGGTTTGTCATTGCTTATAGTAACGCATGATAAAGATTTTGCGAGTAAAACGGATCGAATTATTCAAATGGGAGATGGCAAAATTTTAGTTTAAAAATCTTTATTAGTAATTTCTTTTACTGATAAAAGTCATTGTGATATTTACTGTTAATAAATACATTCACATTTAACTTTAAAGTATTTAATCATGAAAAATTTAATATTTTTTGTCGTTGTACTATTTGTTTATAGTTGTAATAATGCAAACAAGTTGACAGACATTACACAAAACGAAACAGAGGATGTTTATACTGTACATCCAGGAAAAAAACTAATGGAAAATCAATGTTATGCTTGCCATAATCCAACTACAGAGCACAGCAATAGAATTGCACCACCAATGATTGCAATAAAAAAACATTACATTAATGATAAAATCAGTAAAGATGAATTTATAAAAAGCATGCAATCATGGGTAGAAAACCCTAATAAGGCTGACGCAAAGATGTATGGTGCTGTGAGGCGTTTTGGTATAATGCCAAAAGCTTATTACAAAAAAGAAGATATTAAACTAATAGCAGACTACATCTATGATAATACCATTGAACAACCAGATTGGTTCGAAGCACATTACAAGCAAAAAGGTAGAATGTCTGGGAATTAAGTATTAGATTATATATTAAGCTGATGAGTAATGTTAACCTTTAAGAATTTTAATATTGCCGACTGGTTTTCGTTTTATCGTATATTGGCATCTCCAGTTTTATTGGTACTTATATGGTCGAATCAACAATTAATCTTTTGCCATTTTGTTGTTTGTGAGTTATACTACAGATGCCATTGACGGCTATTTGGCAAGAAAACTCAATATTACAAGTTCAAGAGGTTCTCAACTGGATTCTATTGGTGACCAAATTACATTTACAGTTGGATTAATAGGTTTATTTCGTTTTGAAACAGATTTCATAACAACCAATCTTGTTTTAATCATTATAGCCTTTATGCCATATATTATACAAATGCTAATTGCCTATTTAAAATATGGAAAGGCTACAGCATTTCACACTTATTTAGCCAAAGCATCAGCAGTTTTGCAAAGTGTTTTCATTTTATGGGCCTTATTTATAAACCCTGAGTATTTACTGTTCTATATTATGATTGGTGTAGGATTTTTAGAAACCGCAGAGGAAATTATACTGATTTTTATGCACAAAAACTGGGTGTCAGATGTTAAAGGAATCTATTGGATATATAGAAATAGAAAAAAACAGCAATAGAATCAATTTTGCTTAACTGATTGAAATCATAGTTTTCTCAATACTTTATTAATAGCTTCGTTTTAATATTATACCTAGAGTCATGATTAGAAGTCTAAGTGAAACAGAAAGCTTAAACATATTACAATCTAACTATATTGGTAACCTGTCTTATATCTATAGGAATAGACCTTTTATAGCGCCAATAACTTATTACTTTAATAAAGAAAACGATGAGATTATTGGCTATTCTGCAGAAGGTCATAAGGTTATGGCTATGCGCAAAAACATAAATGTGTGTCTTAATGTTTCTGAAGTAGATTCTGTTAATGACTGGATATCAATATTAGTTCATGGGCGTTTTACTGAAATTAAAGGAAGTGAAGCTAAAGCTAAACTTCATGAATTTTCACTTGGTGTAAAAGACTTAATTATCAATAAGGAACATAGAAAATTAGATTTTATTAGTGAATTTTCGAGCAAGATATATAAAGATGATCTGCCAGTTATTTTTGTAATTAAGGTTGAAGAAGTCACAGGAAGAATGAGGAAAACCTAATTATGATGGAGACACTAAAAATTACCAATGTTACACCAAAAAATGTAACTGAAGAAACGCTTTTTTGTATTAAGGATATTAAAAACCCAGGCTTTGATAGTAAGCGCAAGTGGTTTGAGAAAAGATACAAAGTAGGGTTGAGACTCAAAATACTAAAGGACGAAGTTGATAAAATGATAGGTTTTATTGAATATATACCAGCAAAAGATGCGTGGCGACCTATAGATGTCAGCAACTTTATGTTTATCCATTGCATAGTTGTTTATTCAAAAAAAGATAGGGAATTAGGTTATGGTTCTCAATTAATTAGTGAAGCAGAAAAAGAAGCAAAAACTAAAGGGATGGATGGCTTGTGTGTAATGACCAGCAAAGGCTCTTGGATTGCTGACAAACGCCTTTTTGAAAAAAATGGTTTTAAAGAAATTGATAAGAGAGGAAGATTTGAGCTATTAACAAAAAAATGGAATGAGAACTCAGAAAATCCTAAACTTTTAGATTGGACCATGCAGCAAAAACATTATCAAGGTTGGCATTTAGTTTATGCAGATCAATGCCCCTGGCACGAAAAATCAGCTTATGATCTTTTAAATACGGCGATGGATTTTGGTATTGACTTAAATTTAACCAAGATAGATACTGCAGAAGAAGCTAAAAAAGCACCATCTGGCTTTGGGGTTTTTAGTTTGTTGCACAATGGTAAACTTATAGAAGATCACTATATAAGTGCTACCCGATTTAAAAATATATTGAAAAAGGAGTTAAAAAGGAGAGCTAGGTAAACAAATTTCTCTTTATGAAAAATGTACACCCAAACATCTCAATTTTAAAACAATTTGACCCAGCTAATATTACAGCTAATTCTAATATCATAGCTAAAGATGCAGTCTTCCATTATTTTAATCCGTTACTACCTGATTTTCAAGGAGACTATATAGGTATAAAGGGTTTTGAGGAGTTCTTCAAAAAAATGGCAGTATTAACCAGAGGTACTTTTAAGGTTAATCCAATTTCTATATCACCTGTTGGAAATGAACTTGTTGTTGTGCATACTCAAAATACGCTTGTTATCGAAGACCAGCATATTAACACTGAAGTCGTCGTTGTCTGGCGTATTGTAGAAGGTAAAATTAAGGAAGTGTGGGATATCCCATCAGTTTATACTTAATTTATAAGCTGTGAAATAGTATAGAATTGACTTTAAAGTGATGAATATCATTGTGCTACAGCTCTACTTTATGTTCCTTTGAGGAAAACATTAAGTCATGTTATTAACTATATTTATTGTGCTTTTTGTATCATTTGTTATCTATCTCTTATTGATGCCAATTATTATAGTTATAGATACAATAAGCGGTAAGTATTATATACAGTTAAAAGGCTTAGCTAAAGCGAGTATAGTATATGACGAAAAAGAAATATTAAAAATAAAACTTAGAGCGTTTTTTTTAAACTTCAACTTTTATCCATTTAGAGTAAGGTTATCCCCTAAACAAAGTAAAAAACCAAAAAAATCCATGGATTTTAGAATTGGCTTAAAAATTATAAAGTCCTTTAAAGTAAAGCAGTTCTATTTAAACCTAGATACAGGCAACTGTATTACCAATGCAAAACTGTATCCGTTTTTTGCCTTTTTAAACTATTACAAAGGCGGTTACAATATCAACTTTACAGGACAAAACACATTACAAATAACTATTGAAAATAGACCCATACGCATAATTAAATCATTTATTAATTTTTAAAAAACTATAAATTATGGAATTACATTTAGAAGAATTATTAGGGAAAATCACAGATTTTATGAAAGCCGAAGCCAATGCGAAAACAGTTATTGGCGAAGAATTTCAACTAGGCGAATTTAAATGTGTGCCTGTTATTAAGGTAGGCATGGGATTTGGTTCTGGTGGAGGAGAAGGTTCTGAATCTAAAGGCAAAAAAGGTGAAGGCATAGGTGCAGGGGCTGGAGTTGGTATAGAACCTCTTGGATTTTTAGTAACTAGAGAAGACGAAATTTCTTTTATTGAAGCTGGTAAAGCTCACGGATTATCTGCTGCTTTTGAAAAAGTACCAGACTTAATTGAAAAGCTAGCAGCAAATAAAAATAAAGAAGCTATGGCGAACTAGAAATTGTAATAATTAAAATCTGAATTTCAAAACTGAGCAGCACAAATTATTATTTAGGTTGCTCAGTTTGTTTTTTCAGTCTTTTTTGCTTCTTTCTTTTCTTGACGTTCCAATTTTCTAAAATAGCCACGCGTTAAAAAATTGTGTTTTAAAGCTTCCATATTCTGATTAAATTTATCAGTTCCTTCATTAATGTTTTTTAATGTAGATTTTAGACTATTAACCAAAGAGGTGTCGTTAACAATATAGTTGTATGCCCCATCACTTGTAGCAAATTCGTTAACGACTTTATTTATATTATTTAAAACGCTATCAATTTCATTACTGGAAGCTTCTAAATTACTTACAACGGTTTTTAATTGACTTCCAGAAATAGTATCGTTTAAGATCATCCCTAGAACAGTATCGTCGTTTGATTTGATTGATGAAATAATGGTATTTAATTCATTAATTGTATTAGTAGCACCTCGACTTGCCATTTTCAAGTTATTTACAGATTGTTTAAGGTCTTGTGCCATAATAGTATCATTTAATAACAAACCAACGGTTCCGTCTCCTTCTAACATGGCTGTTGTTATTTTTAGTAAATCTGAGGTTAAAATTGCAGCATTTTCTGAGCTCACACTTAAAGTACTTAATATATCATCAGCCCCAATCTTACTGAAAGATTCAATAATATCTCCATTACTTATTGGGCCTTCAATACCTTTACCAGGTACAATATTTACTATCATATTACCAACCAAACCATCAGAGCCTATTGTAGCTATAGCATCTTTTTTAATATGAGTGATTATCTTCTCATCAATCTTCATATCTATTTTTATAGTAGAATCATTTATCATGGTAATATCCTTAACCGTTCCTATATCAATACCAGAGTAGCGTACGTTATTTCCTTTTTGTAGACCATTTGCATTTTGAAAATAAGAACTTATAGTAAATGTTTTTCTAAACATATCTTGACGCTGACCAATGAGGTAAACAGCCACTATAAATAGAATAGTACTTATAATAACAAAGAGTCCTAAACGAATTTTTTGTGAGTTTGTATTCTTCATAATTAATGTTTAAAAAATGCTTTAATTTTTGGGTCATCTGATGCTGATAGTTCTTTATAAGTACCAACAGCGTAATCTATCCCGTCTATAAGTAATATCATTCTATCCGAAATTACTCTTGCGCAATCCACATCGTGTGTAATAATAAGTGATGAAGTATTGTATTTTGTTTGAATATCTTTCATTAAGATGATGATTTCCTTAGCTGTAATTGGGTCTAAACCACTTGTTGGTTCGTCGTACAAAATAATTTTAGGCTTTAATATCAATGTGCGTGCTAATGCTACACGACGTTTCATACCACCCGAAAGTTCAGAAGGCATTAAATCTATGGCATCTGCTAGCCCAACATTTCCCAAGGCTTCTACAACAAGCTTTTCAGTATCAATGTCTTTGTCAAATTTTTTGGTATGACGTCTTAAAGGAAACTCTAAATTTTCTCTTACGGTCATAGAATCGTATAGAGCACTACCTTGAAACAAAAATCCGATATCTGCTCTAAGAATATCTAAGCTTTCTTGATTTAAGGTCGTAATGTCATTACCCATTACAGTAATTATACCTTTATCAGCTTCCATTAAACCAACCAAACATTTTATCATTACTGATTTTCCAGAGCCCGATTTTCCCATAATGACCAAATTTTCACCTTTATGCAAGATCATGTTGAACCCATTAAGCACATGATTATTGCCAAAGCTCTTATATAAATCTTTAATTTGAAGAACAACAGGTTGTTGTTTCATATTCTTAAAATGGGTCACTATATGTTGTTCATCTTTCATAAATCATAAAAAATATCAGTAACAAAAACGGCAATAAAATCAATAATAAAAAGAAGTAAAGATGTAAAGACCACAGCTGTATTTGCAGCTTTACCGACACCAGCTGTTCCTTTTTTACAATAATACCCTTTAAAGCATCCGACAATACCTATAGCAAATCCAAAGAAAAAGGATTTAATGGTTGCCGGGATTATGTCACCAAACTCTAGAGAGTTAAATACTTGATTAAAGAATAAAGTAAAAGAAACATTCCCTTTTAAATTTTCTACCAGAAAAGAGCCATACAATGCAATAGCATCACCAATAATAACAAGTAAGGGTAGCATTAAGGTTGTTGCCAAAACACGTGTTACCACCAGATATTTAAACGGATTAGTTCCAGATACTTCCATAGCATCAATTTGCTCAGTAACACGCATAGAACCTAATTCTGCACCTATACCCGAACCAATTTTACCAGCACAAACTAAGGCAGTAATTATTGGTCCTATTTCTCTTACTATAGAAATACCAACCATAGACGGCATCCAGGATACTGCGCCAAACTCTATTAGTGTTGGTCTAGTTTGTAAGGTGAGTACCAATCCAATAATAAAACCTGTAACGCCTACTAATAGTAATGAACGGTTGCCCATTAAATAACATTGGCGTAATAGCTCTTTTATTTCAAAGGGACGTTTAAAAGCTTCCTTAAAAAATCTGGATGTAAAATATGATAGTTCACCTATCTCTAATAAAAAGGATTTTAATTGCGTTTTTATGTTTGTTAAGACTAACATTATACATGATGAACTCATTCAAAAGTATGAGATTTTATAGCCGTTAAAAATGATAATCATCACTTATATATACATGATTATATTGTTTAAATTCAGGTAATTATGATTTTAGTTTATTTCTGTAAGTTCATTTTCACTTTCTTTTCCAGAAGCCCAACTATCTAGGTTAATTATGGTTGTTTCAGCTATATTTGTTAAGGCTTCATCCGTTAGAAATGCATGGTGACCAGTTATAAGAACATTGGGCATTGCATTTAAAATCATTAAGTTATTGTCTTTTGGTATGTCTCTTGAATGGTCTTTAAAGAAAATTCCTTTTTCATTTTCATAGACATCAATTCCTAAAGCACTTATTTTTCCATTTTTTAACCCTTCAATAACGGCTTTGGTATTTATAATAGAACCTCTTGCAGTATTAATAAGGATCATTCCATCTTTCATTTTATCAATCAAATCTTTATTAATAAGCTCATGAGTTTCTGTATTTAATGGAACATGTAATGAAATTATATCAGACTCAGCACATAGGTCATTCAGTGAAGCATAAGTCATACCATAGTTTTTTACCAATTCTGCATTATGTTCAATATCATAACCGAGAAGTTTGCAACCAAAACCATGCATTATTTTACTCATCACTGTTCCGATTCTACCAGTACCAATAATGCCTACGGTTTTTTTGTTTAAATCAAACCCAATTAAATGATCCAGGTTAAAGTTGTAGCGATTTATACGATCATTAGATTCTATCAATTTTCTATTCAAAGCTAGTAATAAAGCCACGGCGTGTTCTGCTATTGTATTAGGGGAATACTCAGGAACATTAGCGACTCTAATATCTGATCTTAAAGCAGCTCTTAGATTAACATTATCATACCCTGCTGAGCGGAGAGTGATATATTTTACACCAAACTCTTTGAGTTTTTCAATAGTTATAAAGCAGGCCTCATCAGCCGAAAAAATAGATACGGCATCATAACCTATAGCTTTTATTGCAGTTTTAGAAGATAAAACTTCTTTTGTAAAAGTTAGTTGGTGTTTCTTACGGTTAGCTTCTTCTATATAGGGGATTTCAAAATTTTTAGAACTGTAGACTAGTATTTTCATGGCTTTATATATTATTAGATATTGTAAATCTATCTATTCTACAAAAGCCATGAAATGACATTGCTCATCTTATAATTCACAAGATCTAACTTTTGTTTTCCTTGACCTGTTAACTTTAATTGTACCAAGTTTGTATTTATAGAGTTTTATGTCTTAAGAGCTCTATAATATTATTTTCTGTAACGGGAAGTAACTGTATCCTATTTTGAGTTAGATATGAATTAACAGCTTTCAAGCTATAAAAAGTAAATTTGCTAGATATAATAATGCATGTATAAAGTCTTAGTATACCGAAAAATTAATCTATCAATGGATTTCCGCTGCCTTCTTTTATAGAGTTTAACTCATTAATCGAAACCTTTAAGAAGGTTTCCAATCGTCCTGATGGCCATTTTACTTTTAATTCTTTAACTTTTTTTGCACTATTTAGTCCAAAATGTTGAACCAAAGTATTGTGTCCAAAAAAGGTGTCTGAGGAAGTCACAACTCTTCTTTGCGTTATGCTTTCATCTTTTAGCTTTATGGTTAACCAAATTTTGGCACCAATAGCGCTAGTGTTAGAATCGCTGCCTATTAATTTTAGCTTTATCCAATTATATTTGTTGGACAAGTTATTTTTTAAGAGAGAACTATGTTTTCCTGGCCCAGGAACAAACAAGTCTAGATCGCCATCATTATCATAATCTCCAACAGTTCCTCCACTTTGATGTTTGTCAATATTCCCTAATTCACCAGCCTGTTTTCTAGTGAAGTTTCCTTTACCATCATTTTGATAATACCGTAATGTATATGTTGAATCGCTTACCATTATGGCATCAATATCTGCATCATTATCAAAATCTCCCCATAAAGAAGTTGTAGTCATATCCGAATCTGTTACAATAGGTTGGTTTTTCACTTTTTTAAACTTGCCTCCATCGTTCCTATATAAAAAGTTTGGACTCGGTTGGTTTTTCCCATCTACTACGGTGGCCCAATTAGTGATATGAGCATCCCAGTCTCCATCATTATCAATATCATGAAAACTCCATTGGTTGCCTTCAACAAGAGCCTTAGCGATTTCTATATCTAACCACCTTTTAAAACCAATTTCTCCATTCTGGGAGAATGTGTTTTTGTACATTAAATCTACTTTTGATTTACCACTGCCCATGCCTATAAATATATCCAAATCATTGTCATCGTCTAAGTCAAATAACGTAGGGTGCATGTAAGTGTCCTTTTCAGGGATGCTAATATCTGTTGTCTCAATTTTTTCAAAGTCATAATTAGGAGCACCTTGATTGATTAGCAAATGAGGTGATGTTGGTTTGCCATGCCACGTAGCCGCTTCTAGCCAATTAGGTCTTGTGACTAACAAATCCAAATCACCATCATTGTTAAAGTCTCCAAATCCAGCACAGATCCCAGAGAGTGTTGAATCTGCGAATACTCCATTGTTTATTCTTTCAAACTTTCCGTCACCTAAATTTTTGTATAGAGCACCATGATACCCAGCTACATATATATCTACTAAGCCATCTCGGTTATAATCACCTGAGGTTACGCTAAACCAGTAGCCTTCATCTGATACAAGAGGAGAATTTAATTCTCTCTTTAAAACCCCATTTTCATTTACATAAAGTTTGTTGAATTTTTTCTGTCTACCAGGCATTCTATTTACAATAAACAAATCAAGATCATCATCTTGATCAATATCGATCCATGCAGCTCCTGTCCAAAAATCTTCTATGTTTATCTCCGATATAGATGAGTTTTTTACTTCTTTAAATTTTTGCGCGTCTATTTGATATATTGAGATAGTAGCAATTGTACAAATGATATATGCTTTCGATTTGATTTTCATATTTCTAAATAATTAAAGTATAACATGTACAAACCTAGGAATGTTTCAATTTTTTTATTGAAAAGTTTGAGGCAGTTGAGTCCTAACTTAGGAATTGGTATAAAATCTAGCCTTTTAATGAATCTTATATTGATTTCTGCTTTTTAAATTTAAGCACTAAGATGTTTTGTTGCTAATGCACTTTATTTTTGAATAAAAAAGTCAACCAATTAAATTGAGAGCTTTAATATTTTGGGTAATGGTAATAATTATTTCAACAGAATAATGTAGACTACTTGTGAGGTTTTTTCAAGTTATAAAACAAAATAAACCCTGTTAAGTTGTTTTATTTTTTTTAATAAATTGCTTAGGAGTATCTCCAACATATTTTTTGAAAACCCTGTAAAAAGAACTATTACTTTTAAAGCCCGATTCACGTGCGATTGCAAATAGAGTAAGGTTCTTTTTACTGCCATCAAGAAGGGTGGTCTTCAATTCCTCTATTCTAAGTTTATTGATGTAGTCAAAAAAATTATTACCATTTTGTTGATTTATTGCTGCAGATAGTTGATGCATAGAAACATTCAGTTCTTCAGCCACAGAGATTATTTTTAAGTTAGGATTTCTATAAAGTTTTTTGGTTTCCATCAATTCATTTAAATCTAGCATCAAATTTTTAAACTCTTCCGTCTTTAATACGTGATTGTTATTCAGTTTTTGTTTAGGCAAACTATCAAATTCAATTTCGAGCTTCTCATCATACCCCTTGAATGTAAAGTATACTTGAAGTAAAAGAACCAATAAAACTAATAATGAGATGGTGAACTTATCAACTAAGCCATAATAAACACCATAAAAGTGAGCAATTAGACAAATCAAAAAGCTAATAAGTGAGATAATGGAAATCAGTAAATAAAGGTTTAGCGATCTTTTGTTAAGTTTGTGTTGGGTGTCATCTGAGTCATATGAGCTAAACAAGACTGATTTTCTTTTTAAAATAAAATAGCCTAGCAAACAATAGATGCCAATGTGAAAAACATATAAGTATTGCATGATCTCAGTTTCTGGCCTTTGTCCAGAAACATAAATACTTTTTATAATGTCTAACTTTTCAGATGGGGATTTTATATAGAAAGGCAAAATCCAGATAAATACAATTATAAAAGGAATAAAGTGTATTATTTCTTTCCATGTAACTTTACGTTTTACATGTAAATAGAAAAATGGCCCTATTGTGAATAAAAGAGGACCATTAATCCACATTAATTGAGGGTATTTTATAAATAAGTTTGAGAGTTCGTAATATGAAAACAATAGGCAAACTGAAAATAAAAAGGTTCCTATGGCCATATAACCCCTCGATTTATTTTTAACAGATTTTACAATGTAGTACAACCCAAGATTAAAGCAACTAAAAGCTGCAAAAAGAATTAATAAATTATAAAGGTCAACGCTAGCCATACATATAACATTTTTTCATAGTTAAATTAAAGTTGCTTCCTATGAGTTATAAATATAGATATATTATGTATTGAAATTATTATTAAATGATTTCGTTTTACCGTACAATAAAACGTTTATAGGTAGAATTAGTGTTTTTTTATATCAGCTTATAAATTGAGACAATTCAACTTAATTCTTTTTGATAAATAATAGCTATTTTCAATGTATCATGTTAAACTATTAAGATATCAAATATGAAATACTTCAAACTTGTAGCATTTTTATTTATAAGTGCAATTTTTTATGGTCAAAATAGCATTGTGTATTTATCTAATCAATCTGGTAACTTTGATATTTTCATCATTGATCAAAATGGAGAGAATAAAAAACAACTTACCTCAAATAAAGGCTGGGACTGGTCACCAAAATGGAACGAGAAACTTAACGCCATTATATACAATTCTAATGATACGTTAAAAAAGTTTTCTATTAAGGCCGTTGATAGGAGTGGTATTTCAAAGAAATTGGATACGAAGAAAATGGAAGAGTTTATACTTTCTCCAGATGCTACAAAAGTGCTCTACACACTCAAGGACAATAACAACAGGTATATAGGTGTTTTTGATTTGAATGCGGAAACTAATAAGCTTCTTATATCTAATCCGTCATACAATGGTCGGCCAGATTGGTCACCAGATGGCAAATCTTTCAGTTTTATTTCTGACAGAGAAGGTAATAATGAACTATACGTATATCACATAGATACCAAATCGACACATAGATTGACCAACTCTGAGAAAAGTGAAAAATATACTAGTTGGATGCCAGATTCTAAAACAATTGTTTACACATATCATTATTCTGATGAAAGGGATAATGAGCGCAATGATATTTTTTCAGTAAATATCAACACAAAAAATATAAATCAAATAACAAGCGATATTAATTTTTATCAAGAAATTGATGTGTCCCCAGATGGAAAAAAAATAGTGTTTCATGCTAAGCGAAATGGGAAGCACCATCTTTATACTATAAACATTGATGGTAAAAATGAAGAACAAATTACTACAGTAGAAGCTTATCATGGTGAACCAGAATGGGTACCTTCAAATTGAGATTAAGACTGTTTTATGCAACACTTTTATAGTTTTTTTAACTTCGCTTACTGCAAATTAGTGTTCGTTTATAAGTTAGTGTTGAAAATTCAGTCATAAAAAATATTACTTTTTTTTACATTTAGTTTTCGTTATAAAACTATATATCATGAAATCACTAATCATCATCTGTTTATTGATAAGTCCATTTGTGTTGTCACAAAATGTTCAGTTTGTTAATCAATCAATGGATAGCATCCACGCAAAAGAAATTAGAAGTCTTTTTGAAGACAGTAAACATAACATTTGGTTAAGTACCAAGTCTGATGGTATTTATAGATTAAAAGATGGTCAGCTTCAAAAAATGATTAGCACTAATACATCAGTATTATCAGGGTTTATTTCAGCTTTAGAAGACGAAGATGGTAGTATTTGGTTTTCTGCAAGAGGTGTTATGAAATTTAAGAACGATGCAGTAAACATTTTAACCGAACATGATGGTGTAAGCAGTAGTGTTATTTTTTCAATATCAAAAGCAGATGATGATACCATTTGCTTTTCAGGAAATAGAGGTACCGATTGTATTTCCGAAAAGGGCATAAAAAAGTTTAATGCTACAAACGGATTAAAACATCAGGTGGTTCATGATGCTAAGAAAGATACATTAGGGCAGTTTTGGTTTGCCACCAGAAAAGGCGGATTAAATATGGTTGATGATAAAGGCAAATGGCATTATTTTTTAGAAGGAGTAAACTGCAGAAAGCTCTTAAAACTCAAAAACGGAAACCTATGGATTGGTACCTCTACAGGAGCAATTTTGCTAAATATAAACACACACACATTTACAATTATCGAAAAAGGATTTGCTTTGATTCCACAATTGGAATCTCAAGATGAGTCGGTTGTATTTGCCACAGAAGGTCATGGTGTTTTTGTGTATGCTCAACAAACCTGGAAACAATTCAACGCAGAAAATTCAATATTAAAATGCAATGTGGTGCACACGATCATCGAAGATGTAAACCAAACATTATGGATGGGTTTTGATAAAGGATTTCAAGTTATTAAACCTTCAGAACTCTATGGAAACTAATTTATTCATTAACTATTTAACCTTAACCGACAGGTACAAGACTATTAACAACTGGACTGATGACACACAGCAAATCATAGAAGCTCATGGTACATTTTTAAAGACTTTAGGTGAAGAAGGTGTTTTAATATTTGCAGGCAGAACATTACTACAGCCTAACCATAAAAACCTCTTTGGTATTGCAGTGATTAAAGCATCTTCATTGGATGCTGCAAAACAAATATTTGGTAAAGATCCCGCTATAAAAGCACATATTCAACAATCGCTTGTTTTACCATTTTCAATGGGAATACATTATTTCGATAATCTTAAGGAATAGTAGTTGTATGTAGCATTTTCTATGTTTTATAAGAATAGGCGAGGGGATATTTATAGATTTATATATCGGAGCCCATTTGAAACACCACAGAACATATACCCCATATTCTATATGGTTTAAGAAACGTTCACCATTTCTAAGAATAAGAACAGGCTCTTTTTTAAGAGCCTGTTGAATTTATAAATTGGAAATTATTAATGGGTAGCATTTACTAATTTGCAAAAGCTCCCGTTTGGAACACTACCCAACTTTCGCTGTGGTTTATATTTACCTAAGTCATATCCTAATTTAGAACACTACCATTCTGTACCGTTGTCATAAATCACTAAACCATTAAGGTTAATTGCCTTGTATATATCAGTATTTGCCTCATTACAAAATGTTTCATCATTATAATTGATGCAATCTACGATAGCATGGTTAGGCATCATAACAACCTTTTTTCCATTAATTTCTAGTGTATCACTAGAAGTTTTTGTATGCGTGAGTTTGACTACTTTAAAGTTGTATTCCTTATTAATTTTAATCGTATTTCCACTTGGGTTTTTATTATTCAAAACAGATAAAACTAAGTGCTTTCTTTTATAAATAGTATCCTTAACAGTAATCTTATTGTTTTTTTTAGTTGATTCAATTGAAATTACTCTTCCATAGATACTTTCTATTTTCTCATTTTTATTAAATATTGTATTCTTTGTTTGAGTATTTGTTTTTCTTTTTACATAACAACTTGCTAGAAAAACAAATAAGATTAAAGTTAGAAAATATTTCATTTTAAATGTAATCATGCTCTTTATTATTAAAAACGTTGAGTTTGAATAGTTCTATTATTTGATTTCCATTGTAAACTATATACTGTCCCTGAAAAAACTGGGTTGCCACCAATTCGTTGTATAGGCATAGTTATACCAGGACCACCATTAGAATTTTCATAAACTACATGCTCAGTAATTACTCCACTTGGAGGGGTTGCAGCTTGATGAGCAGTTGGATAAACGCTACCTGGCTGTCCAGCATTGGGTGATGAAACCCCTGAAGCTTGAGATATTTTTGCTCCTTGATAAGCTTCAGTTACTTCATGAAGTGTATCAGCACCTGGATTGCCATTAGCATCGCTAAAATTTTCTAGAACATTAGGGTTTATCTCCTGATTAGCTGTAACAGTATTATTACCCTGTGCATCTTGAGTTACAGTATTTCCCATAAAACTACCACCAACTCTTAAAGAGTTATCAGAATTATAATTATCATTTTGTGCATCAATATTCACGGTAATGCTTCCATCGTCAATTGCATCAACCAATTGTTGCGTATCACTATTTAAAGCAACATTATTTCCGTTTTGATCTTGATTTATTGTATATGTCACTTTACCATTTGCATCTTGTGACAAGGTTAATTGGCCTTGTACAGATGCTTGTAATTCATCAAATGCTTTTAGACTTTCAGTTCCCGTAATAATAACATCGTCAGGTGCCATCCCATCAGGATCAATGAATCGTAAAGGATTATTAAATGCATAATTATATGGTGAGTGTCTACGCATTTGTTCCGCAAGAGGGTCAAGGTTCATCCAGCGACCCAAACTTGCATCATAGTTTCTAGCACCATAATCGTACCAGTCTAAACCTAATTCATTGTTAAGTTCCTTTCCATTGTACTTGTACTTCTGTGCTACACTATTAACATTAGCATTCACAACATTATTGTACCCTTTGTGCTTTAAACCAAAAGGATAGTAATTATTCTCCTCAATGATCTCGAGACGGTTTTGGAAGACTCTAAAGTTATCGACATGGCAGGTGGTGCTTACACCATCATCACTACCTGTGCCTTTTTCAAAATACAAACGTATATGGTCGCCCGTAAAACTTAGATCTGCTTCAAAATGGCCATCTTGTAATACATAGCGATCTCTGTCGGCATTGCTTTCCCAAACCCCATTGATACGCTCTTTAACAAAGAATACCGTAACATCCATATCGCCTTTTTCAAAATCAAATTCTATATGTACAGGGACTCCAGGAATTACATCTCTGTACTTACTTGTACTGTTCCATCTTGGGGTAATACTTACATTAAGTTTTGAGTTGTTATTATTTATAACCACGCTAGAACCATTAGAGGACCAATCGGAGGTATTAGTGGTAAAATCATCATCAGCTAGAGTAGAAGCCACTTCATCTTTTGCATAGTTGAGCCTTATATTTCCTAAATGGTCCTTGTAGTTATATACATAATCATAGACCTGTGTGCTGGTTGGGAAATAAAACGGAGGGCCAGTATCACCAATTTCTTCACTCACATCGACATAACCTTCCGGGTGCGAAAACATTTTGAGAACATTATCACCAGTGCCTGGCTGCGATATATTATCTATATATTCGTATATAAAGTTACCAGCATAAGAGGTGATGGTAAGCGGCGTATGTGTATTGTACACTTTTTTATCTTGCTTTACTCCCGTAGCATCGTAGGTATATTCTATGCGTCTTGCTTGCAAGTTATGAAACACCACTTTTACAGGTAGATTTAAATGGTTATACTCTATGGATGTGATCGCTTTATTTTTATCCTCGGTCATATTACCATTAACATCATATGCATAATCTGTAGTCTGTGTAGTCACTTGAGTGAAGCCCAGATTATTATCTCCATTTTCTTCAACATTGGTCAATTGATTGCCTTGATATTGATAGAGCAGATTATCCATATTAGATACAGGTGAGAGGCCGTTGTGACCACTGCGTCTTAAGGTAAGGATATTTCCGTTTCTATCATAACTCACATCGGTGAGATCGTATTGGTTATTATGGTTGACTCCAGAGTCCTTAATAAAGTTAGCATCCGTTATACGGTTTAGGGCATCATAACTGTAAGCATAACCACGTTTAATTTCCTGTTCTAAGGTTGCGGCATCTACACTTTGCGTGTTCCATAAGGTTTCACTGATGTTACCATTAAACAGCGTTGTATTATTTTGTCCAAGTTCTGTAGTGTTGTAATTGAGTTGAAATCCAAAGAGGTCATTACCTAAACTATTAAGATCATTAATGGTTTTTAGCCACCCACGGATGTTGTAAGTGTAATCTACATCTTGTAAAGGATTGTTAAGGTTAACCAATCTAAAGTCTTTGATCTTACTGTTTTGGTGATGCAATGAAATATCACCATAGAGTGGTGCAGTAGTGGCTTCAGCTTCAGAGGTGTAAAAAGGCTCTCCGTTTTTATAGTAGCGTACTACCGTACCACGACGCTCAACTCTAAATACATCACCAGGCGCCGATAGACTTTTGATGCCTTTGTCTGAGCCATTCTCATAGATCTTTACGCTACCATTCCATAATACATAAATCGTATAGTCTATATTGTTATAATGGGTATTAGGATCATTATAATTAAGCCCTACCATATAGGATTTATATGTGGTTACGGGAGTAAACTCCACATAGCCATCTCCAATAATGGATTGTAGTGTAGATAAACCTTCGTTCCAACCATTAGCTGTGGTTTTTTCTATCGTATTATCTATGAGGGTGATCCCGGCAGAAACATTAACATAATCTGTATCTGTAACTAATGGACCACCAACACTTTTCTTGTGCAATTGACCTACTTCATCATAAAAATGATTAAGGATGAGCTCTTCATGGTTATCATTTATAATTTGTGTTTGTCGAAGCATTCTCCCAGTATGGTCATAAGTAAACTTATCTAAGGTATTTACGGGTACTGCGCTTTTACCGCCTGCATCATCTATATGTGAGCTAAAGGTTTTAATGACCTTACCATTAAAGTCCAACAAACTGGTAACGATATCACTCTTTTCAAGGTATTCGTTTTTGGAAGCTGTAGTTACAGGTCGACCTTTAACATCATAATAGGTTTCGTTATGTGTCCAATCGGTCGTTTCTAAAGTACGTATCTTAGATCCTGTAGGCAATCCAGTAACATCTTGCGCATAGTTTTGCCCGCAACCAGAAAAGCCAATATGTACGTCTTCTATGGCTGTAGTTGTGTCTAAAAACGAACTATCTCCTATTAAGGTTTCTGTGGTGGTTACAGCCGATATGTGAAATACCTCATTGTTGTGTTTATAATAAATAGTATTACCAATACGCTCAACCTTAAATATATCGCCAGGTACAAAGTTGGTAACGGCAATATTTTGAAATACACCTTTTTCATAGACAAAGACTCTGGAATCTGTGCCACTTCCTGTATATATGGCATAATCGATACTAACATAACCATTACCCTGTGTAGAAGTGGTTTCAGACAAACCTACCATGACACGTTTATCTGATTGTGTTACTTTCCATTGAATATAACCATCGCTGGCTATGGTTTTAGCACTGGTAAATCCAGCATTCCAACTACCGCTTGCTACTTTACTGATAACATTATCCAATTGACTAAGTCCTAAGGACAAATCCATTTCATACGACGCTCCATAATTATTAAGCGTATCCCAAATATAGTCATCATAGTAGTTAACAATATGTAATTCATAGATATCACTGGTAGGATAAGCTACATTTTTATAATAAATACGTTTGCCGTCAATAGTAATCCCTCTATTAGACCTTACTTCATGCATTACGGTTTCTCCGTCCAATACGCCTTGCAGGTCATTTCTGGAAAGGTTGTAACTGTGAAGGCCAGTAAATGCGACACGGTCAAAAGCATCATACTTGGTAAAAAGCCATTGCTTGCTTATTCTTAATTTGGCATCCTGAGTGAGCACTGGTCGATCTAATTTGTCATAGACGATGTATTCCCAACCTTTGCCTGGAATTTTCTTTTCAATAAGTCGGTTACGCTGATCATAACGGTATTGGTAGCATAACTGATCGAGTTCAGTACTTGTAGGAAGTGTACCGCTATCACTAACCTTTGGTGGCAATACATAGGTTAAATTTCCAAAATCATCATATGCATAATAGGTATCGTGTGTTATTAAAGCACTATTGTCTTCACTGAAGGTGCGTTTAAGTACCACACGTCCTAAAGCATCTTTAAATTCTTCGGTAGTATATAACTGTGCTAGGGTTTGTCCTGGTTGCCAGTTTTCGTCTTTAGTGATGGTTTTATGTAGTTCATTTGAACTGTAATTGTTATCGAACCCCAAAACAGGATCTATGGTATTACCACCATTAAAGCTTACAGTAAAGCGTAGTACATTGTCCTTGGTAGGATCTGTTGGATTACCTGAGTTGAATGAATTTGCCTGATAATCGAGCTTTATAGTATGGTCGGTATCGGCACTGGTATTTAGTAGCCAATCATTTCCTGGAGCAGCTTGTTCTAACACACGATTGAGCGGTGAGGTTTCAAAATGCTGCTCCGAATAGGCATTAATAGTGTTCGTGCTAATTTGATCGTCAGAATATTTATTGGCATAGTATAACTCCAGATCACCGAGTAAGGTACTCATGGTTCTAAAGTTTAGGTTAGCCGTTCCGAAGGCCTGAGAAGCATTAGCATAAGGTAGATACTCCTGAGCTTGTCGTCCATAACCATCGTATACCACAGGAGTAATGATATCTTGTCTGTTGCCTCCAGCCTGCTTAATTATACTTTGTTCGGCACGCCCTAAACCGTCAAGGTATGTAATACTTTCAATCTTATCATCATCTTGTAACGGTGCTAAAGATTCAGCTTTGACAACACCATCAGTGGTCTCTACCTGATAAGCTGTAGTTTTTACATGGCTTGGTGAACCAAGTATATATTCATATTTATTGAGTAAATACCCATCCTGATCTTTGATATACTCTAATCGGTTAAAATCATCATATTCATAATTCATTGTATAACCCCTAACATCAATCTCTTTTGTAATGCCATTGATAAGGCTATAATCATAAATACTGATGTGAGCATTAAGCAATCCTGTTTTAAGATCATCAATCTCTAATCCTGTTAGTGCACCTGTCCCTGCATGGAAATCGCCACCTAAAAGGCCATCTATATCACTTCGGCTGGCATTAACAACCTTAGCCAAAGGTAGAGTACGATTATAACCCCAAATATAACTGATTGACGTACCATCAGCTTTACGAACTTCTAAGGGGTTACCATAATCATCATAATCTTCAAAAACGATTCGGTCTTCCATATCTACCAAAATGGTCCATGGAGATCCGTCATTTGGTGGATTGCCTTCCCCTTTGAGGGATTGTATTTTTTCAATCTGTATTAAATCGTCACTCGAAATACCTGGATTTCCAACATCAAACGTGGCATATCGGTTTACGGTTGTAAACATGCGATCACTATTTTTAAACTGTTCGGTAGCTATAATCGCATCAATTTTATTTTGCGATGTCAAAGTAAGAGCACTTCCTACACCATAGCCTCCTGGAGATACTGGATAATAATACTTGGTTTGGTAATGTTCATCTACCCCTTTTTCCTTATAATAAATGTTTTTTTCACTGACCTGATAGTTTTCAGGGACATAGCTGTAGGCTTGGCGAATCTCTACAGCTTCACCACTGGTATCTTGGGTATCTTCATAATAATAATTTGTGGTTTCGGTCTCAGTGAGGAGCACCTTATAGTAAAATTCATCCATATAATTTGCTACGCCTATAGTGAGTGGAGATACCGTTGCCATTGAGTTTGGATAATTGGTTGCCAGACTTGATAAGTATGAAGAGAGGAGTCCACTACATTGGTACTCATACTGTAACCTTACATCTGCTGAGGCATCATTGTTAAGATAGTCGTCATAATTGTCGTACAGTGTCCTTTTTATCTGGGCATGTAGATTATTAGCCAGAATATTGTCATCCACCGAAAAATATAAGGTCTGAGCCACATTATTTTCAATATTGGCTCCAGGTTGTTGGTAATTATAAGTGTTCTCTGTTTTTTGGATGAGCTGGTTATTATCATTGTATACCAGTTGCGTTGTTAAGTTACCACGTTTATAGTCGGTGTCCTTTATTGGGTCAAAAGGATAATCGTAGTTTTCTGGAAAAGTCGGAGTATCTAATGGTGAATCAAAGATATACTTGGTTACTGGTCGATTGCTTGTTACTTCTCCATAAAACAATTGTGTCGAATTGTTAACATCCTGTTTATGTGCAGCTACAGTTTTATAGCCTATAAAATTACCTTGAGTCATCTGAGCTGCCAAAGTATTTTGATATTCTTTAACTTGATAAAGTACTGGGTCGTTTGGTGTCCCTGAAATATTATATATTGGTCTTACCCTTTTTTCATATTCTCTGATTAGATTAGCATCACCATCAAAAGAACCGCTTGAGTAATAATGGTCAAGTAATATCATTGGTGGAGATAAAATATCTGTCTCTAAAGCATAATTATATCTGGTTTTAGTTTTTGTATTACCATCTTCTACGGCTTCTATGCTTGATATTCTTGGCCCTCCACCATGCAAAAACCAATGAAGTTTTCCTTTTTTTAAGTTTTTTGAAGTTATGGTCAATCTAATTTCAACATTATAATTAGAATAGTCATTCTCAAATGGAGGTAATGGGCTTGAAAAAGGGCTTCTATTTATACGAAACCAGTACGAACCAGTAGCTAAAGGAAAGCTTATACCATCTGGAGCACTTGTGGTGGTTGCACTTGTAACAGGGAAAGAGCCAGAAACAGTATTTGAACCATTAAGACCATATTCAACTATAAAGTGGTAAGGTTCTATATATATTTGCCCACTTATGATGTGACATTTTACATTGACATCATAATCGTCTCCATTGACTGAAAAAGGAGAGCCTAAATGTGTGCTGGGAACATTATTAGTAGAAGTTACATGTGTTGGTGCTATTTGATTAATTACATAGTTATCAGGATTTGCTTTAATTTCTTCATGTGTTAATAAACGGTCACCTTTAAAACTATAGGTGTTACTTTCCCAGTTAAACTTACGATGACCTCCAGTAGGATAGGTAATACTTTCCAAAGCTCCTGAAGTTACATCAAGATGTGCTGTCTGTTCATTACCACTATTATAGTATCCGAAGTCATCACTTATGTTTTGATCATAGGCGGATAGGTCTTCTTCATTAATATATTCTAGAGTATATTTATGTGTTGTTGAGTTGTTCTTTTTGATTTCCTCCAAAAACAACAAATCTTTTGCATTCTCCATATAGTTATTATATGTAAAACTAAAGGTATTTGTGGACGATATGTCTGTAGGGTCAAATATGCTTAGGCTACCAAGTACGGCACCATCATATTCTGGATGCCCTGTTGTCCTAAGACCGAACATGAGCTTAACACCATCATTAAAAACAATCTCGTTAACCTTCTGTGATTTGATTTCTACAGATGATGATGATGATATTGAGCGTGGTAGCAATGCATTACGTTTTGATTGCGTACATTGTGTGGTGTTTCCAGTAATAGAATTTAGAGCAGGGACATAATTGGTTACTAGGCTTCCAGGGTAAGATGGAGTCTCAGTAATAGGTGTGTAACTGATTGATAAAATTGGTAGTCTGTTGTGTGTTTCTACTTTGCTGAGCTTCCATGCAGATCTATACCAGCGCCAATCTTCAGATATGTTTGGTGATATACCTCCGCTTCCTGCTTGAGGAACTGCTACCGAATAGGCTATCTTTTCTGTTTCTTCTACCACATCAAAAGTATACACAAAACCATTAGTATCCGTAACTTCAAACTTACTAATCACATCTGGGTAGTATAAATTTCCCGTTACATATGTTGCAGTGATTTTCAATTTTGAATCATCACCAATAATCTTTGGCTTTAAGACACCACCATCTTTGATGAAGACAAAACGTCCCGTATGCCCGAAGAAATTGAACTGATAGACATCCCGCTGATAATCGAAACGCTGCTGGTTGGCGTGTTGAGCATTAAAAAGAAAGTTATGCAGATCATAACTGTTTTGCGAATACGATTGATGGTCATGGAATCCATTATAATCGGAACCTAAAAACTCATTAGCGATGTCGATGTTATCTGGCAAGCCAACTACAGATCGTGAGATAACCCCTCCCGTTTCTAAAGCCCAACCTTTACCAACCCAACCCGACTGCTCATCTACACGAATACCGCTTACCTGGTATTGTAGGGCTAAGTTATAATTGAGACCATGAATATTTTTACTAAATAAAGGAATGTTAATATTGGGTTGCCCAGTGTAATAACTGACATCTACCTCTTCAAATTTCATGAGTTGAGCCACTGTAGGTGAAGGGCGTGTAATTTCTGGTAAGGTAAATTCTGAATTGTCTTGTTGTGCGGTAACCATATTAATATGGATAAACACCATTGCTACGATAAATCTGATGGTTTGTTTCATGATACTAGTTACGTTTTTGGTTATTATAGCTTAAGAAATTTTGACTTAAAATTTCGATTACTAAAATAAGCTCTACATGTATCTTTTCACAGAGCATTTAGCTTCAAAAAAGAAAGCAATATGCTTAGTTTACAGCTTATTATAAGGGTTTTTTACCGTTCAATTAGGAGGCTTTAAGACTCAAAACAATCAAGATTTATCATATAATTTTGCAGAAATAGCCGAAGTTTTATTAGCTATTTCTGCTAATATTAAGGAGGATAGAATATAGGTGAAAGTGTACTTCAGTAACTATGTTATAAAGAGGAACAGTCGATAGATATGAGTGGCGTTATGAAGAGGGTATATATCGTACAGGTATTAGCAATGAATCTGATTCAATTAGCTATTTGCATTGTTGTAGGTAGTTTTTATTTCGCTTATTCTAGCCAAATGATGATCATCATGTTCTGCTACAAATAAGAACAAGTCCATTATTCGCATTGGTTTTTCCAGTCTTGGATGTAATGAGGTTTTGTATATGTCTTCTTCTGTTAAATGAGATAATTTATCTAATGTTATTTCCCGCAATTTTTGAAACTCTAAAAGTAAACTATCAATGTCTTTTTCGTTATGTTGGGCGAAATCTGTTTTTCGGTTTTCTAAATCAGCGGGTCTTAGATATTGTTTGTTTTCTAATATATCATTAAGACGCTCGTGCCACAAAGGCTCTAAATCAGTTAAGTGTCCTATATTTTCTTTTATAGACCATTTATCATCTGGTTTGATGCTCAATAATTTTGGTGAAGTCTTTTCAGTTTTTGTTTTTAATCTTATGAGGGTTCCATTAAGCCGTTCAATAATTGAAGGAAAAATATTTTGTTGGAATGAAAAATCAAATTTTCTTTCAAACCATTTTATCTGTTGCATAATATTAGTTTTAGTAGCTTGTAAAAAATACATCAAAATATATTTATAATGATGCTTTCTGTTTAAATATTTTTTGAAATGTATTAGAAACCTTACTTGTTTTTCTCTCGATTTTTAAAATCAGGAGAGTTATTTATGAATATTTTAACTCAAAGAGGATTTTTGAGCTTTACGTATAACTTTGATAAAACTAAGAGTTATTAACGATTTTCCCTTAACCGTCGCTTAAAGTACCAGCACTAATCAACACTTTTATTTTTTCTTAATCTGATATTTATCATATTTCTAAAGTAATCCTTATTGTAATTTTACGGTTAGAAATTAAATATAGATATAATGATTAGTAATTTAATAGCATTAGTTTATGATTGGTCAATGGGTGTAATAATGATTGGTGTGTTTGCCTTGGTATGTATAATTTTAATTGGTGTGCTTGTTAATTTTATGGCAAGCGGTAAAAAGAGGGACGATATACAAGAAGATTAAGTCGCTTATTTATCCTTTTTAGGATTACAAAAATATTTTTACGCTTTTGTAACATTTTTAAACAATTTGCGTCACATTAAGTGTAAACAAAAAATAATCATGGAATCAAATTATCATACACTGAAGCGTACAGACAATCAATTATTGATGATTACGCATTTGGCACAATTACTAACTTATGTTACTGGTTTTGGTGGTCTAATAGTACCATTAATTATTTGGGCAACACAAAAAGATAAAGTAGATGGTATGGATGCTCACGGTAAATCGATTTTGAATTTTCAGTTAAGTATAATAGTATATTGTATATTAAGTATTCCTTTAATTATAGTATTTGGATTAGGTATATTGCTACTTATACTAATAGGAATCTTGGCATTTGTAATGCCAATTATAAACGCCATTAAAGCTAGTAATGGAGAATTACCTAGCTATCCATTATCTCTTAATTTTGTTAGTTAGTTATTAAAGAAATGGAATTAAAAGGCTCACCATTGGTGAGCCTTTTTTATTTAATATGGTTTTTATAATATTCTAATTATTCAACATCACAGGCATTACAAGCATAGTTACGTGCTCACCTTCATCTAATCCATCAATTGGAGTTAAAATACCTGCTCTATTTGGTAAGCTCATTTCTAACTGTACGTCATCAGAGTTTAAATTGTTTATCATTTCAGTTAAGAAACGTGAGTTAAAACCAATTTGCATATCGTCTCCTTGATAATCGCAAGTTAAACGTTCTTCTGCCTTATTGCTGTAATCGATATCTTCTGCAGATATGTTTAATTCTGCACCTGCAATTTTTAAACGAATTTGATGTGTCGTTTTGTTAGAGAAAATACTAACACGTCGCACAGAGTTTAAAAACTGTGTTCTGGCAATAACTAATTTATTCGGATTCTCTTTAGGAATAACCGCTTCATAGTTAGGATACTTACCATCAATTAATCTACAAACTAAAACAGAATTGTCAAATGTAAATTTTGCATTAGACTCATTGTATTCAACTAAAACATCATCATCACTTCCTGCCAAAATACCTTTAAGTAAATTTAATGGTTTCTTAGGCATAATAAATTCTGCAGACTCTGTAGCGCTTACGTCAGCTCTTGTGTACTTAACTAATTTGTGGGCATCTGTAGCAACAAAGGTTAAGTTGTCTTGAGAAAATTGAAAGAACACACCACTCATTACAGGTCTTAAATCATCATTACCAGCAGCAAAAATGGTTTTACTTATAGCTGTAGCTAATATATCTCCCATGATGGTTGTTTTACTGGCATCTTCAACCGAAACAGCATTAGGAAACTCAGCACCATCAGCATAAGCTAAGGCATATTTACCATGATTAGAACTAATCTCTACGGTGTTGTTATCCTCAACAACAAAAGTTAGTGGCTGTTCTGGAAATGTTTTTAAAGTATCTAATAATAAACGTGCTGGTAAAGCAATACTGCCTTCAGAATCACTTTCTACATCAATCGTTGAAGACATTGTAGTCTCTAAGTCACTTGCAGAAACGGTTAATTTTGATTGACTTAATTCAAATAAAAAATTATCTAAAATAGGTAATGTATTACTGTTATTGATAACACCTCCTAATACCTGAAGTTGCTTTAATAAATAAGTACTTGAAACAATAAATTTCATGCTAAATATATATAGTTTATTACGTTTTAATTCGTCTTACAAATATATCTCAATGTAAGGGTTTTATAAAACAAACTTATTAACAAATTCTAGGTATATTTTTTCTTTCTGAAGTAGTTGAAAATAAACCCAAATAAAGCCAAAAACAATAGGGGGAAGGCAATGTTTATGAGTTGCCATTTACCTTTATTGTCTTTAACCTTGTCCGAATCTAGATAGGCAATATTAATTTCTTTGGCTCTAATGTTTATAAGTCCTGTATCGTCCAAGAGGTAATTGATAGTGTTTAAGAGAAATTCCTTGTTACCATATTCAAAACCTCTATAATCAACACCAAGTTCTAAAGGTCTATTTCTTCGCACATCGTTCTTTACAACATCTCCATCAGAAATAACGACCATTTTTGTAGGTTTACCTTTAGATTTAAAGTTCCTTATTTTAAATGGTAGTATACGTTTGTCATAAACAGAAGCAAATTCACCTTCTAAAAGCACTGCTAAATTTTGCGAGCCCGCAATATAAGTTGCTTCATTAGGTATCTTGGTGACATCTGCTAAAGAAATTTGGGCAGGTGCACCTTCTAATTTAGAGCGTGATGAGCTTTGCAATAAGATTATTTTATCAATATCGTTTTTTAAAGTGTCAATAGGGCTTGCAAAATCGTATTTTACTAACTCAAGATTTTTTGTTACTGGGTGGTTTTGGTTAGATGTAGCCAATGGAGAATATTGCCATTGCACAGGTTGTAATTGTGCTTGACTACCCTCGCCAATAGCTAACATAATTGGCGCAGAATACAAATCTTTTACTAAGCTGGGATTTACTCTAATACCGTATTTGAAGAAAAAATCATTCAGATTTAAATCGCGCATTATAGAAACAGCAGTACCACCATTGTATAGACTATCCTTATCCATAATTACAGATTCTGTTAACCATAAACTTTTTCCTCCATTCATGGTAAACTGATCTAATACTAATTTTTCTTCTTCAGAAAATGCTTCGCTTGGCTTTGCAGCTACAATTAAATCATAAGCTTTTAGATTGTCTAAAGTGCCTTGAGGATTAGTGGCTACACTATCTAAAGTGAATTGCGCCAGATTGTAATAAGGTTGTATGGTTTTTAGAAAATCCGCAATATAAATATCATTTAATTCCCCATTACCTTTTAAAATAGCTATTTTCTTTTGTTTGGGCTTAATCAATTTACTAAACCCATCAGCAAAGGCATACTCTAAAGATTGTACAGAGTTATTGATTTGCTCTTGTAGACCTTGAGTAATGCTTCTTTTTAAAAGTGGAATTTTAACCCTTTTGTCTTTATAACTTGCATAAGCCCACGGAAAGATAAGTTCTTGAGTAACCTTACCTGTGCTGTTATCTGTATTTACATAAGGCTCTAAACCCGATTTAGTAAGCTGTTCAATAATTTGTTCTCTGGTGGCTTCATCTTCAGTTGGATTGATATAATTAATCTTAATGTTATTAGTTTCTAACTGAAATTCTTCAGTAATCTGTCGTACTTCTGTTTGAAGTAAACGAAATTCCGAGGGAAAATCACCTTCTAAGAACACATCAATAATTAAAGGAGAGTCTATACTAGTAATCAATTGTTTTGAAGCTTCTGAAAGCGTGTAACGTTTATCTTTGGTTAAATCAAAACGACCATAGAGCATACTCGAAACGGCATTAATGATAACAAGCCCAATTATAATAGCGAGTATGTAAATAAGTGTTTTATTCTTTTTCATTCTCGTATGTAATTTCTTCTTGATAGTGTGTTAAGGTTGCAACAATGTCTTTTTCAAATGTAATTTCCACACATTCTTTTTTGTCATTAAAAGCACCTGGCTCAATGCCCAAGCCATAATTCCATTTATTGGAGTCAAAATCCTTTTTAGTGTTATTCCACGATAACCATTCATGTTTACCTAACAGGTTTTTGATCTTTTGTTTTGAAAGACCAATAAGGGTGTCCGACTCAATTGTGTTGTCGATCATTTCATAACGCAAAGCAGGTTTTTCAACCCAGGCTTCACTATTAAAATATTTTTGATGATGATAATTACTCACAATATTTACAAATGGGTAAAACATGTAGAAATACACAAATGGTGTTAGTATTATACTTATTAATGCTGATAACCATTTACGTTTATCTACAGTATTCAAAAACAAAAAGAGTAGTGCAAAAACTACTAGCATAAAAATGATTAAATAAGGGGTAATAACCATAACTACTATTTTTGAATTCTAAGCTTTGTGAATATTAAAAACGCCAAAGAGATACTAATAAAATAGATCAAATCCCTTGTATCTATGACACCACGACTCATACTATTGTAATGGGCTGACATACCCAAATTTTCCATATATACTAAGTTACCAAATACATTATAATTAGAAAGCCCTTCGAAGCCAAAGTAAAAAAAGAAACATATAAAAACGGCAATAATAAATGCTACAATTTGATTGTCGGACAGAGTAGAAGCAAACACACCTATCGATGTGTAAGCTGCAATTAAAAATAAGAGCCCAAAATACGAACCGATGGTACTTCCTATATCTAGGTTACCTTCTGGGTTTCCTAATTGATAGATTGTATATACATATAATAAGGTTGGAATCAAAGCCAGAAGAATCAAAACAAAGGCGCCAAAATATTTTCCTAAAACAACCTGAAAGTGAGAAATAGGTTTCGTTACCAATAGTTCTAATGTGCCTTGTTTTTTCTCATCACTAAAGCTTCGCATGGTTACAGCTGGCACCAAAAAAATAAGGATCCAAGGTGCTAATAAAAAGAAAGACGATAGGCTAGCTTCACCATTATTAAGAATATTAAATTCACCTTTAAAGATCCAAAGAAATAAACCATTTAGTACTAAAAATACACCAATGACCAAGTAGCCTATTAGTGAGGCAAAGAAGGTGTTTATTTCTTTTTTTAAGATTGCTAACATTAGTAAACTATTTTAAACTTTCTAACTTCTCTACACTCCAAGCTTCAGGTTTTTCGTTAAATAAAGGCTTAGTATTAGCCCAAACCCCTTTAAACAATTCTGAATGTCTGTAATTATTTAAATCGTCTTCTGAGTTCCAATAACTATACGTAAAAAAGATGCTGGTATTGTTCTGATCGCGATATAATTCTAAAAAATTACAGCCTTCAAAATTTCTAATCTTTTCTTTGTTGCGTTCAAAATTAGTCAGGAATTCTTCAATCCCAGAAGGTTCAAAACTCATTTTTACAATTCTTACTAACAAAGCTTATGATTTTAAAAAGTTAACTGTAACAGTATCCATGGTCTTTAATCCCATTAAAGTAGAGGCACTACCCACTGTACTGCAATTACTTTTGTAGACTGCTATTTCTAAATACCCAGACGAATTAATAACGACCAATCCTTTGCCTTCGTCATTTCGTTTAGATTCTTCGATTTCAAAATTCACAATATCACTGTATTTACTATAAATTTTTCTGAACTTATGATTACGTGCCGATATTTCATAAGCTCTGGTTTTTTGAATATCCTCAAAAAACTTTTGCTTAATATTGGTAACTACATTACCATAATTATCAATGTAAATAACACTACCGATTATTTGATTTTTTTCGTCGTTAACAAAAGGAATTAAATTTTTAATCGGCTTAATGGTGTTAATAACTTTTCCAATAATTTCAAGAGTTCCGCCACGAGCAATATGACAAGCTACTTTTACAAAGACATCTAAAACCGGAAAGCTGGTTTCAATTTTATCATGAATATTGATCTCTACAATTTTCTCAGGGGCAATTTCTGCACAAATCATGCTCATGATTCCATTATTTGCACATATAAAGTAATGGTCATCTAATTTAATTGCAATGTGCTTATTTTCAGGGCTTAACTCAGAATCAATTCCTATGATATGAATTGTTCCTTTAGGAAAACTACTGTAGGCATTTAATATAATATATGCAGCTTCAGAAATATTAAAAGGAGACACAGAATGCGATACATCTACAATTCTAATATCAGACAATTCGCTATAAATTGCTCCTTTTATGGCACCAGCAAAGTGATCTTTTTCTCCAAAATCAGTCGTTAAAGTGATTATTGCCATGGATTGATTGTTGATATTTTTTTTAGAATTGAGGTTGTAAAATTGCTAGATTTGTGTGTACACAAAACTAATAAAAGAAAACAGATTAACACACTAAATTTAGTAGCCTTTTGAACGAACTTATTCTAGAACTCGAAGAAATTACTCCAAAAGAATTCTTCGGAGCACAAAATGCCAATATTGAACTTCTAAAAAAATATTTTCCAAAACTTAAAATTGTAGCCCGAGGTAATAAAATTAAGGCTTATGGAGATGAAGATTTACTTGAAGAGTTTGATACCAGAATTATGATGCTAATGAAACATTTTGGCAAGTACAATAAGTTAGATGAAAATGTTATCGAACGTGTACTAACGAGCAATAGCAGTGATGATTATACAACCTCTGCTAAAAGTGGTGAAGTCATAGTACATGGTGTAGGTGGTAAATTAATAAAAGCGCAAACAGCAAATCAACGTAAACTGGTTGAGAGTATGCGAAAAAACGATATGGTGTTTGCAATAGGGCCTGCTGGTACTGGTAAAACCTATACAGGAGTAGCTTTAGCTGTACAAGCGTTAAAGCGTAAAGAGGTAAAACGTATTATACTTACAAGACCTGCTGTAGAAGCAGGTGAAAATCTTGGATTTTTACCTGGTGACTTAAAAGAAAAGCTAGATCCTTACATGCAACCACTTTATGATGCATTACGGGATATGATTCCGCATGAGAAATTAGAAAGTTATATTGAAAAAGGTGTGATTCAAATTGCACCATTAGCTTTTATGCGTGGTAGAACTTTAGATAATGCTTTTGTTATCTTAGATGAAGGGCAAAACACAACACATGCACAAATGAAAATGTTTTTAACACGTATGGGTAAGAATGCAAAATTCTTATTAACGGGTGATCCTGGTCAGGTAGATTTGCCACGTCGTACCATTTCTGGTTTAAAGGAGGCATTATTAGTACTAAAAAATATAGATGGTATTGGGATGATCTATCTAGATGATAAAGATGTAATTCGTCATAAATTAGTTAAGAAAGTAATTTCTGCATACAAGAGTATAGAGAATAGAGATTAGACATGAGTAATACAATAATCGATACCAACTTTCATTTCCCAAACCAAAAAAGCGTATACAAAGGTAAGGTAAGGGAGGTGTATAATATCAGTGATGAGCAACTGGTTATGGTTGCAACGGATAGATTAAGTGCTTTTGATGTGGTAATGCCTAAAGGAATTCCTTATAAAGGACAAATCCTAAATCAGATAGCTACTAAAATGATGAAAGATACCGAAGACATAGTGCCTAATTGGTTAGTTGCTACTCCAGATCCTAATGTGGCTGTTGGTCATCTTTGCGAACCTTTTAAAGTAGAAATGGTGATTAGAGGTTATATGTCTGGGCATGCAGCACGTGAGTATAAAGCGGGTAAACGATTGCTCTGTGGTGTATCTATGCCTGAAGGTATGAAGGAAAATGACAAATTTCCTGAGCCTATTATTACACCAGCAACAAAAGCTGAAAAAGGTGATCACGATGAAGATATCTCTAGAGAAGCTATTCTAAAGCGTGGTATTGTTTCTGAAGAGGATTATGTTGTCCTCGAGGATTATACTAGAAAATTGTTTCAGCGAGGAACAGAAATAGCTGCCAGTAGAGGGTTGATTTTAGTTGATACTAAATACGAATTTGGTAAAACTAAAGATGGTAAAATTGTACTGATTGATGAGATTCATACACCAGATTCTTCACGTTATTTCTATGCAGATGGTTACCAAGAACGCCAAGACAATGAAGAGCCACAAAAACAGTTATCAAAAGAGTTTGTACGTCAATGGTTAATCTCTAATGGATTTCAAGGTTTAGAAGGGCAGACTGTGCCTTTTATGAGTGATGATTATATTGAATCTGTAAGTGAGCGTTACATAGAGCTTTATGAAAATATTACTGGCGAAACTTTTGTAAAAGCAGACCTTTCGGATATTCAGGGTAGGATAGAGGCTAATGTTTTAGAGTATTTAAAGTAAACTTTTATTTACACAAAATATTCAAGGCTTCACTTGCTGCATTAAGTCCAAGTATACTAGCCTCTTTGTAATTAATACAAGCATTTATCGTGTCATTTTTTGCTAAGTTAGATTCTCCAATTAAAAAATAACAATCTATTATCTGATTGTTTGAATTTAAGGATTTTTGAAAATCAGAAATGGCATTGTTATAATCCTCTAGCCAATAATATTCTAAACCTCTATCAAAATAAATTTCACATTTTGGCATAGTGAATTCCATATCGCTATCAAATCTCTTTGTATCAAACTTTGTATTAAATAGCATATATCCTCTTGAGTTGGCATTACAATTAAGAGCACCTTTAGTTTTCAGGGCTTTAGAGTAAAAAAATAATGCTAAATCAGTATTCTCTAAATTGCTGTAGCTTGTGGCCATATTAAAAAGGGCTAAGGTATTATTTGAATCAAATTCAAGAATTTTTTTATAGTCTTCAATGCCTCCAAGGTCATCACCTATCTTTGATTTATAATATCCTCGATTTAGCAAAGCAGATCTGCAAAATTTATCTTTTTCAATTGCTTTATTCAAGTTTCTGATTGCAGTTTCATAATCCTCAATTTTTTCAAATTCAATTGCTCTGTTATAATATTCTTCAACTGTTGTGTTATCACAATTTATGAGGATTACTGCTGTATATAAACCAATTAGATATTTTTTCAATCCTTAATATTTAGATTTTAAAGTCTCAGTATGATGCTCTACATGATAAGCCGTCCACATAATAATTTCTCTAACTGGCATTTTACCCATTAAGGGATGTGGCAGTATTAATGTATCAAGATTCTTGTTACTTATTTTTTTGGTCTTGTATTGTAGTTTTTTATTCTCGGTTTGTAGTCTGTTAAGTATGTATTGTTTTTCCTTTAAAGTAGGAACTTTCATATTTTGAGAACCTTTATAGGTTTTTCCTTTAGCATCTTCTAAACGTTCTTGGTAACGTTTTACGATAGTATTAAAGTTTCTGACGGGTCTGTTAGCTTTGCCAAACTTATAGCGCAATAAAAATTTAGGCATACTCAAGGCATTATTCAGTGGTTTTATACTTTGTAATAAATGCAGAACTTGTTGTCCTTGTGTCCATTTTCCTTTAGGACCTTCAGTCCAGGATTCTTCAGGTTGTTGCTTTAGCCAGTGAATCAATTCAGAATGTTTGACTTCAATTAAATCTACAATAGCTTCTTTATCCATAAACAATGGTTTTGATAAAGAAAAGATAAGGTTTTTTTTGAAAATTAGCTTAGTATTTCTTCTACAGCTCTTTTAGCGGATCTTGCTGCTGCATGTACGCTACTCCAATCATTACCTGTAGTATAGGCGTCTCCTGCAAAAAATAGTTTATTGTTTACTGATTGTCCTAATCTATTTATACGATTAGAATTTTCATAATCAAAAATATAGGCACCATTAGCATAAGGCTCACTATTCCAATTCTGAAACGTATGCCTTATATAACTAGAAGATGCAATATTACTACCAAATACATCATCTAACTCATTTAATATAAAATCTCTTAAATTATTATCTGAGCTGAGATTATTATAGGTGTCTGCTTCTGTCCCAACAGCAAATAGTCCCAAAATATTTTGCATAGTATTTTGTCCATACGACGCATCATAATATAATTTTTGTCCAGCTGTTTCGGGTGTAGTTATATAAGCAATAAAGGTTGGATAGAACTTATTAGTAAACTCAACAAATGCCTTGCAACCATTCCAAACCGTTACATCATTTATTGCCTGTTGCTTGTTATTAGATAAGGAGGGTGTAAAATTTACAGACCCGTTTTGCAAAATTTTTACTGGTATTGTTACTATTACCTTACTAGCGTTATATGTTTGGCCATTAGTATCAGTTACCATAACTTGATTACCAGAATAATCAATTGAATTTATTGGGCTATTATAAATAATTTTTGATTCTACACTTGGCAGAATATAAGTTTCAAAAAAATCAAACCAAGTAGAATTAACAAACTTTCTATCAATCGTAAAGCCAATATCAGAAAGCGATATTTGTTGTCCATTACTAGCTAAAATTCCAAAATCTGTATTTTGATCATACCCAACAGTTGTTGTACTTATTTGTATAGAGTCATCATTAACGATTTCTGAAAATACTGAGGGTTGGACATGAAGCCATTCTGCACCTAAAGGAATTGGGAAATTGGCGAAGCTTGTATTTTGCTTCATCCTACCTCCATAAGTAGAAGAGGCCTCTAAAATTTGAAAATCTATATTTCGTTGAGCTAATAGATGACCTGCAGCCATACCTGCTGCACCTGCACCAATTATAATCACAGATTCAGGTATGTTATTTCCAGAATTTGGATTGCCGTCAGAACTACTGCATGATGCCATCATTGACTGAAAAGGCAATGAAATACCTAATAATCCACATAATTTTAAAAACTCATTTCTTTCCATGATGCTATTATTTTATCCAAAAATATTATGAAGATATATATTATACTACAAAATTCAATAAGAGGTAATTTTAATTCTATTAGTGGTATACTATTATGGTACAAACGTTTATACTCATTTTTTAATTACTAAAAATAGAATTAATTGTTACACTTATCGGATAAGTGATATCACTTATAAGATTTCTTGTCTGAGTTAAATAAAAATATATAAACTTGTAATGGAATATATTGAAAAGATTTGGCAATTAAACACTTCAAAAAATACAGTATTATAGCTCAAGTTGCTCTATGGCTTATTTATTTAAGCTCTACAATTGTGTTTGATGCTAGTGCTATTGGGTTTTGGACTTCTTTTGCATTTAGTTTAAGCAATGTAATGGCTATCGCTACTATTGTATATTTTCACTATTTTAAATTATTGCCTTTACTAGTTGATAAGAATTATTTTTGGTATTTGATATTTACAATACTTACCATTCTTATTGTTGGTTTTACCTTTGCTGTTCTTGATAATAATTTACCTTTTGATTATCCTATAACACATAGTTTTTGGGATTCTATTATATTTAATGTTCTTCAGCTTTCATTGTTTATTATTATATCGAGTATGTTTTATTTTGTGCACAATTGGTATTTAAAGCGAGAAAAAGAAGATGAACTTAAACTAGAGAAACTGAGGGCTGAACTTAATTTTTTACGCTCGCAAATTAACCCTCATTTTTTATTTAACACATTGAACAACATCTATTCTTATGCTCAAACCGGGAATGAAAAAACAGCGCCTATGTTGGAGAAACTCTCAGGAATTTTGCGTTTTATGGTTTATGATTGTAATAACGCCACTGTAGAATTGAATAAAGAAATTGAAGCTATAGAGAACTTGCTGGAAATCCATCGCATGAAAAACTCAACTCAAAATAATATTATATTTAATTATCAATCTAATAAAGGGTTTCATTTAGTGGCTCCATTGATTTTGATAAACTTGGTTGAAAATGCATGCAAGCATTCAGATACTGTGAGTAACAGAAGCGGTTTTATAAAGATTGTGGCATCAGTTTTAAAAGACAATAAGTTAGTGTTTTCTATATCAAATTCAATAAAGAAAAAATCTAATAGTACAACATTAAAATATGGAGGTATGGGGTTAGAAAATATTACAAAGCGATTAGAGCTTTTGTATGAAAATGATTATTTTATGGAAGAAGATATTAAAAATAATGTTTACCACTTGCAATTAGAAATCCCTTTAATGCGTAAAGGATAAATATTCATAATCGTTAAATGGAATTATTAAATGTATTAATATTAGATGATGAAGAACCAGCACGAGTGCTTCTAGAATCGTACTGCAATAAAATTGAATCACTCAAAGTTATAGGTAAAGCTAGTAATGTACTTGAAGCAAAATCTATTATAGATAATGAACATGTAGATATTTTATTAAGTGATATTCAAATGGATGACCTTACAGGTATTGATCTTCAAAAAATGCTTAAAGATAATCTTGTTACCATTTTTACTACAGCTTATTCAGAATATGCTTTGGAGAGTTATAATCTTGATGTAGTGGATTATTTGGTAAAACCTTTCTCTTTTCAACGATTTTATCAAGCTATAGATAAAGCTAAGGGGCTAATTAAATTTAATAATAGTAGTGGAGAGAGTATAGATTCCCAAAGTCAATACATCTTTGTGAAAACGAATCGTAAAATGGTGAAAGTCAATTTTGATGATATATTATTTACAGAGAGTTATGGCGAATATGTAAAGATTTATACTAGTGAAGATATAATTCTGGCTTTGCAAACTACAGCATTTATGGAAACCCTTTTACCTGACGAAAATTTTATTCGTATTCATAGATCTCATATTGTTAATTTAAATCACATTAGGGAAATAGATGGAAACCAAATTAAAATTGAAAACCATAAACTTATAATAAGTAAGCGTATGAAAGACAATTTTATGAAGAGGATAAGAGAAAAAGGGGTTATTTGAAATCTAATTTATTCAGCTTCTTTTTCCTGAACCACTACTTTATCTTTTTTAAAGATAGGGACTAGATAAGATACATTAAATCCAAAACCTACACCAAAACTACCACTGTCGTACGTTCTATTAAACCCAGGAATATAGAGGTTCTCGAAATTGTTTGGAGCAGTTTCTGAGACTAAAAACTTAAGTTGCGTATTTATACCTGCAAATAAATTATTAAATAGTTCTGCTTTAATGCCTATTAATATTTCTCCCCAAATTGCTGTTAAACCATCAAATTCGGTACCTTCTTCTACTGAGAATTGCTGGTTCCAATATTGGTTATTTACATTGTAGATATCGTAACTGTTCAACGTTTGGCTAAAGGTACTTGCACCAACCCTAAAACCAACATAGATCATATTTTCCATATCCAGCCAATTTTTGTAAAAATTAAGGTCAATACCACCTTTAAAATAGCTTCCTTTAGTGGTATTATTTAAGACATCATTATCTATAGTGCGTTCTTCATTGCCAATCTCACCAGCCAAATAGATTTTTTTAGTGAGACGATAATCACCCATAATTTCAAAGCCTGTATAATTATCGTCTAAAAACGTACGTGCTATTTTGCTTAAATCCGCACCCAAACGCAATCCATATTTTTGCTTATAGACCAACGTATCCTTCACGGTTTTCTTTTCTTCTTGCGCAAATGCCATTGTAGATAACAATAACATAACGACAATAACTCTAATGGAAGATGCGAACATGTACTGTGTTTTCATTTTCTATACTTACTACGTCTATTTCTATATCATTAATCCAATCATCGCCATCACTATCTATAATTATATCTAACTCGGTAAAAATGCTTTTATACCCACAGGCTCTCGAGACATATTCAAATTGTGGCAAATATGAAATTTCAATGATGTCTATATTAGATGTCTCAGAATCATCATCATCTATGCGCAAATTGGTGTCTTTTTCTAATACAAAACGGGTTGTAGTAAGTTCATTTTCATTGCCAATTAACAACGGTAAACCAATGTTGTTACTGTTTACATTAAATAAAAAATTATTATCATACTCCACGATAGCATCAGACACCTCAGTCGGAGGAGTAAAAACCCCACTTTCATCAATAAATAAATCTTCACCATATGCAGATAATCTAGGTACATTTTTTAAGTCATCAGGACTGTCTGCATCATAAAATTCAATGATAAGTCGTGGCGTAGTAGAAGTACTCTCTGCACAAATATCGTCGCGTTCGCAACCTATTATGATAGTAGCTACTACTAAAATGAATATATTTAATTTTTTCATGTGTTATTTCTCAAACAAAACTACAGTTTCGATATGCGCTGTATGTGGAAATTGATCTACTAAACTTAACTTTTTTATTTCATATCCTACTTGCATTAAATGCTCTGTATCTCTAGCTTGCGTAGCAGGATTACAAGATACATAAACCAAACGTTCTGCGTTAAGGTTTATTATTTTTTTAAGGGTTTTGGGAGCTATACCAGCTCTTGCTGGATCTAAAATAATGGTTCTTATTTTGTGAGTATACTCTGGGTGCTCGTTTAAAAATTTACCCACATCAGCAGCATAAAATTGCAAACCTTTTATATGGTTGCGTTTAGCATTTTCTTTAGCATCCTCAATAGCAGAAGCTACAATATCAACACCTACAATTTTAGTGTTATTAGCTTTACTAGCTAAGATTTGTCCTATTGTACCAGTACCGCAAAACAAATCCAAAACAACAGTATTATCTACAGCTTCTTTATTTTCTATAGCGTAGTCTACGACTTTAGAATATAATTTTTCTGCACATTTAGGATTGGTTTGAAAAAAACTTTTCATGCTAATTTCAAAACTTAATCCTAATAATTCCTCAACAATTTTATCTTCACCATAAACAAGATTAATACTTCCGGTGGTAGCTATAGTGCGATCACCAACTTCGTCATTAATAGTATGAAGCAATCCAGCGACTCTATCTCCAAATAACTTAACCAAATAATTTGCAAATTCATCTAAATCAAATTTTGGTAAGTCATAAGATGTGGTTACTAAATTGAATAATAGTTTATTAGTCTTATAAGATTTACGTACCACAAAATATCTAAAAAAACCTTCCTTTTTTGGCCCATGCCAAGGTGCCAGACCAGTTGCTTCGCAATATTGTCTTATGGCTTTTAAGCGATTCTCTAATTCTGCATCAAATAATCCTGAGTCTTTGTTTAGGTTTTCACCACACCACCATAGCCCTCGTCTTTTAAATCCTAACGTAAATTCGTCAACATCTGTTTTTTGTACAGAATCATAACCAATAGCTGAAAAACCATATTCCATTTTATTACGATAATGGAAAGTGTTAGGAGATTTTACAAATTCATCAAATTTAGCTTCTACATCTGCGACTTTACCAATACGTTTAAAGAGCTCTAATGTACTTTGCTTTTTATATAGATGCTGTTTTTCTATTGGTAATTGAATATAAGGTGCACCAGGAATATCTTGGTAAGAGACTTCAACTTCATCTTCCGAAGGTTTTAAAACATCAAGTAATTTGCATTCCGCATATTTTTTACTCGATTTTTTTACCTGAGCTTTTACCGTTTGACCAGGAAGTGTATTGGGAACAAAAACAACAAATTCACCATGCTCATTACGAATACGACCAATACCTTTGCCTCCAAAGGCATAATCTTCGATTAAAATCTCAATGATTTGTCCGCGTTTAACAAACTTGTTGCGCTCTCTTCGTGGCATCTATTGCAAATTAGAGTGCAAATATATATAGATAGCCTAAATTTAGCAGATATATTTGGGGTTATCTTTATAGAAGTAATTAATAAAATTTTCCCTTTTGTGAGAAATAATTTGAACCTTTTCAACACTTCTCCGTCTTTATAATATGAGAGTGATTAATATTCATAAAAGAACAATCTATCAACCTAAAGAAAAGGTGTCCCAGATATTTAAAACTTTGACTAGTAAAGATGATTTAGTTTGGCCTTATGAAAATTGGCCAGCTATACGATTCAAAGATGGACTTAATATAGGTAGCAAAGGAGGTCATGGTAGAATACGTTATACAATAGTTCAATTTATTGAAGGTGAATATATAAAGTTTCAATTCACTAAACCTAAAGGCTTTAATGGTACACATGAGTTACGAATTAATACTATTAATGATTCTTGCACTGAGATAACTCATAAGATTAATACAAAAACAACCTTTAAAGCTTCTCTTTTATGGGTTTTTGTAATACGTTGGCTTCATGATGCTTTAATTGAAGAGGCTTTCGATAAGGTTGAAAATCATTTTACAACGCAAGCGAAAGTATCTAAGTATAATCCTTGGGTTAGGTTTTTGAGAGAGGCATACAAGAGACAATCATTTCAAACTAAAAAACATGCATAATTGAAAACGGATTATAGCATAGATGAAAAATTAGTAAATGCTTACAAAGCTGGTGATAAAAATGCTCTTGCGATTTTGGTGAAACGATGGCACAAGTTATTTTGTAATAAAGCGTATTGGTTGGTAAAGGATAAAGATGTTGCAAAGGATATAGCACAAGATAGTTGGACATTAATTATCGCTAAGATAGAAACACTTAAAGAACCAAACCGTTTTAAATATTGGGCATATAGAATTGTGTGCAATAAATCAGCAGATTGGTTGCGATTACAAGCTAAGAGAAGAAATGACATTATTAGTTATGATGTTGAAATAAAAGATGATAATACCCAATATTCGGAGAACGAATTATTAAAAAGAAGGCTGATTAAATCTATTAATGAGTTACCTGCAAATCAAAAAACGGTAATTAGACTTTTTTATTTAGAATCCTATAGCGTAAAGCAAATGAGTGATTTACTTGAAATTTCTGAAGGAACAGCAAAATCAAGGTTATTTCACGCGAGAGAGAAATTAAAAACAATTTTAAAACATAGAAATTATGAAAACTAATATGGAAGACATAGACCAATTAATTAAAGAAACACTAACAGAAGAAGAGGCTAAGTTTTATGATGATTTAGAAGAACAAAATCTATTACAGATGGTATCTGGCATATTCTCGGGTAAAAACAGCTGGATTGTTTATCTTATGAGTGTTGTACAGGTTATTTTCTTTGGACTATTCATTTATTGTGCAATTCACTTTTTTGAAGTTGAAACTACAAATGACCTTATAAAATGGGGAATATTTGGCACCTTATCCTTAATGGCATCTAGCATGCTTAAATTATTTTCATGGATGCAAATGGATAAGAAAGCCATTATTAGAGAAATAAAACGACTTGAGCTACAGGTATCCTCTTTATCAGGGAAAATTTCTGAGTAAATTTTTTAGAGACAAGATTATTTATTAATTTGCGGTCTCTCAGGGATGATTTCTTTCCCACGCTGCTTTTTCGGACTCTTCGAAAGAATAAAGGTAGATAAGGAATGGTTATTTTTTTAATTTAAAAACAATATTAAAATGGCTGTTTTAGACCACATTTCATCGCAAGAGGCGATGGCACTAGAAAACAAGTATGGAGCACAAAATTACCACCCATTGCCAGTTGTACTGAGTAAAGGCGACGGTGTTTTTGTCTGGGATGTAGAAGGTAAAAAGTATTATGACTTTTTATCGGCATATTCTTCTTTGAACCAAGGGCATTGTCACCCTAAAATTGTGAATGCTATGATTGAGCAAGCACAACGATTAACATTAACTTCAAGAGCATTTTATAATGATATGCTTGGGCGTTACGAAAAGTATGCGACTGAGTTTTTTAAATTCGATAAGATGTTGCCAATGAACTCAGGAGCAGAAGCTGTAGAGACGGCACTTAAACTTTGTAGAAAATGGGCTTATGAGGTTAAAGGTATTGACTTAAATAAGGCAGAGATTATTGTTTGTAAAAACAATTTTCATGGAAGAACAACAACAATAATTTCATTTTCTAATGATCCAGTAGCACGTAAAAATTTTGGACCTTATACAGATGGGTTTATAAAAGTAGAATATGATAACCTAGAAGAATTAGAAGCTGTTTTAAGCTCTAATCCTAATGTTGCAGGATTTATGGTTGAACCTATTCAGGGTGAGGCTGGTGTTTATGTACCAAGTGAAAACTATTTAAGAGAAGCTAAAGCGTTATGTGAAAAGTATAATGTATTGTTTATAGCTGATGAAGTACAGACAGGAATTGCACGTACTGGACGTTTATTAGCAAGTTGCGGGAATTGTAGTTGTGCTGATAAGAATTGTTCTGATACTCCAGATGTTAAACCAGATGTATTAATTTTAGGAAAAGCATTGAGTGGTGGATTATATCCTGTGTCTGCCGTAATGGCCAATAATGAAATAATGAATGTAATCCAACCAGGAAATCATGGTAGTACATTTGGAGGAAACCCTGTAGCAGCAGCTGTTGCTATTGCTGCATTAGAAGTTGTGAAGGATGAAAAACTAGCTGAAAATGCTGATTACCTTGGTAAAGTATTTAGAGCCGAAATGAATAAGTTTATAGAAACATCTTCTATTGTAAACTTAGTTAGAGGTAGAGGTTTGCTAAATGCTATTGTTATTAATGATGATGAAGACAGCGATACAGCATGGAATATTTGTTTAAAGCTGAGGGATAATGGTTTATTGGCAAAACCGACCCATGGTAATATCATTCGTTTTGCACCACCTCTTGTAATGACTGAAGATCAATTGCTAGATTGTGTATCTATTATTATTAAGACATTAAAAGAGTTTGAAGATTAATAAGTCTTTATATATTTGATATAAAAAAAGCGATTCTATATTTAGAATCGCTTTTTTATTATATTAAAAACTAGTTATTTTTAAACATCATTCTTACCTTCTTGTAATCCTCTCATAAATTCATCAATGAATTGTTTTCTTTCTTCGAAGCCACCTGTTGATAAATCATATATGTTGTATAATAAAGTAATAGCACAAATGATTGTAATTATTAAAGCTACAATTTTGGCTGTATTCATTGAATTTACACTGGTTTGGTCATAATCATCTGGGTTTTCACTAGCTTTTTTAAGACCATTTTTTGCCATAAAAAATGCAGGTCCAGAAAGAAAAACACCAAGCCCACCAAAACAGCAACATAATAACCCTACTATAGATAAGACATAGACCATTGCTGGATTTAATTTTTGTTGTTCCATAATTAATTTATTTAAGATAAAGTTTAAGTAAATAACTGCCTATGATGGTGACCACATTCAGAATAGCCAAGATAGTAATTATTTTAGTTCCGTTTTTAAAATTCCTAAAACTGTTTATGATTATAAACCCAAACAAAGCAATGAGGCTATATACTGCTGGGTACATAAAAAAGGCATCAATAAACTGACCTTTAATTAAAAGCGTAATAGAACGTTGAAGTCCACAACCCATACAGTCAAAACCAAAGAGTTTTTTATTCAGGCATGGTAGCATATAATCTTCAAGTCCTTTAAGCACTAAAAACATAATGCTAAAATAAGATTTTGTTGAATAACTTTATAATTGCTATTGTAAATTGTTCAAAACCGTATTTTTGTATGCGCAATCTTATTTAATAATGAATTATTCTAGAATTATAAATGTCTCATGCATATTAATAGGTGGTGTCATCGCTATCTATGCACAGGCCGAAGAACAACAAAATACTTATTTGTTAATGGGTGGTATTGTATTATTGATGTTTGGTATCTATAGAACATCGCGAAATATTCCAAGTAAATATGATAAACAAGAAGAAGAGACTTTTGTTAAAAGTGAAGAGGTAGATGAAGATTAAAATTGGTGATACTGTAGAGACCATTGATGATAATATCTTTGGCACTGTTATTAAAATTTCTGAGAATACAATCACTATTGAAGATGTTAATGGTTTTGAATTTGAGTTTAATACCAACGAACTGATGGTTGTAACTTCTACCAGTACTTTGGAAAATGCAATTTATAATTCGGATATAGAAGCTGTAAAAAAGGAAAAAGAGACTACAAAACGAAAAAATACACCTACAGTAAAACCCAAAGAACGTCATACTCCAAAATTTGAAGTTGATTTACATATTCATCACCTAACAGATTCTACAAAAGGGATGACAAATTTCGATATGCTTAATCTCCAGCTCGATACTGCTAGGCGGCAATTGGAGTTTGCAATAAAAAAACGAATTCCTAAAATGGTACTTATTCACGGAGTAGGTGAAGGTGTGCTAAGACAAGAATTAGAAACCTTGCTCAGTAGATACAACAATGTAAAATTCTATGATGCCGATTATAAAACGTATAGTCTAGGTGCTACCGAAGTAAGAATATTTCAGAATAAGGAGGCTTAATTTTCGTCTTCTGGTAATGTAAAAGAGTAGGTTAAAGTCCCAAGATTTATTTCTTCTGATGATAGTATTTGTAAGTTAACTCCATTAACAAGAAAGTTAACAGTAACTGTTCTTGTATATTCATTATCATCCGTTACTCCTTGATCTGTAAAAGGATCATCGACTTCATTATATAAATACCTAAATATATCCATGCCATTAGTATCTACCACTTCATTGATATTAGCTCTCGGATTTTTTTCACCACTTTCGTCTTCTAATCGCGTGTTAACACCATCATTATCATCATCCTGATCTAAATAATCCGGATCTCCATCTCCATCGGTATCTAATGGGTTAGTTGTTGGGTCATCATCCTCGTCAGCGTTTTCCATGTCAATTTCAAGACTTGTTAGTACATTATCATTATCATCATCCTGATCTTGATAATCAGGAATACCATCTCCATCCCAATCTTGTGCATCTGGGTAATCCCCATTTTCATCCATATCTCCTCTGTTCTCTAAATCAGAAGGAATACCATCTCCATCATCATCCTCTACTGTTACAGTAACAAACACAGTACCAGAATCTGCCTCGTAATCTTCAATAATATTTAGATTTGCAGGCGTAATAGGGTCACATAGTTCACCGACCTCAACAGCTCTATTGTAGGTTCTATATATAAATCTTATTGATGAGCCATTTATGGTTAGTTCTGTGGGCGTTGCATCTGGTGTAGGTTCAGTATATGGAAAATCTTGATTATTTGCTCTAGGTATAATTAAAGACAAAGATTCATCAGGATCTTCTCTTAAATCATAGATTAAAAAGGATTCTGTATTATTAGTACATAGGTCTAGTACTTGATCAAATTCTAGATCAACAGTAATAATATCACCATCGTCACAAGTGGTTAAGCATATAAAGCAAAAACATATAAATAAACGACGTATCATAGATTCAATTTTGAACAAAAATAATGGATTTGTAAAATTATAACGTTGCATTATCCAAATAATTTTATTTACAATATTTTTGCATTACTTATAAAGCTAAATTGTATATGAAGCAGGTTTATTTAGATAACGCAGCTACCACAGCCTTAAGGCCAGAAGTAATAAAACGAATGACAAGCGTTCTGGAAGATAACTATGGTAATGCATCATCCACACATGGTTTTGGTCGTGCTTCTAAAGCACTTTTAGAGCAATGTAGAAAAAATATTGCGAGTTACTTTAATGTTAGTGCTTCAGAAATTGTGTTCACTTCTGGTGGTACTGAAGCTGATAATTTGGCATTGCGAAGTGCTGTCAGAGATTTGGGTGTTACAGAAATTATTACGTCAAAAATTGAGCATCACGCGGTCTTGCATACTGCAGAACAGTTAAAGGAAGAATATAATATAAAGCTAAGCTTTGTCAATTTAGACAGCTGTGGTTTGTTAGATTACAAGCACTTAGATACCTTATTACAAAATACAAATAAAGCTATAGTAAGTTTAATGCATGTTAATAATGAGGTGGGTAATATTTTAGATATTGCTAAAGTTGCTAAATTATGTAAAAATAATGAGGCGTTGTTTCATTCTGATATGGTGCAATCTGTAGGGCATTTTAAGATAGATTTGCAAGACATTACTGTTGATTTTATGGCAGCTAGCGCACATAAATTTCACGGCCCAAAAGGGGTAGGGTTTTGTTATGTAAGAAAAGAATCTGGTTTGAAACCTTTAATTTTTGGTGGTGAGCAGGAGAGAGGTTACAGAGCAGGTACTGAAGCTGTCCATAACATTGTTGGTATGGATGAAGCACTTAAAATGGCATATAATAATATAAAGACCGAAAAAGCGTATGTGTCTGGATTAAAGATGTATTTCATTGAGCAATTAAAAACCATACAAAATATAAGCTTCAATGGTGGGTGCCATGACGCTGTAAACAGTACATATACTTTAGTCAATGTCTGCTTGCCTATAGCGCCCGAAAAAGCACCAATGCTACAATTTCAATTAGATTTAAAAGGGATAGCTTGCTCTAAAGGGAGTGCCTGTCAAAGTGGTAGCAATCAACAATCTCATGTGCTTTCTGCCATTCTCGATAATGAAGATTTGAAAAAACCTTCTGTACGTTTCTCCTTTAGCATTTTTAATACTAAAGAAGAATTAGACTATGTTGTAAATGTTTTGAAGGAATTTGTTAGTTCTTAACAATAATCTTTCCAGATTTTACAATATTAGTATTTGAAGTGACCTTGACGATATAAACAGCATCACTTAAATTATGTGTAGATAGCTCATATCGGTTAGAAATACCATCGTATTGACCATTTAACATTCTTTTACCTGCAACATCAAAAACCTCAATAGATTTTATATCTAATCCATTAGGGTTTAAAACAAAAAGTTGATGAATACTGTTGTTTTGATTTATGGTTAGTTTATCAACTTTAAAGTCATCAATGTTTAGTGTCTCACTAGGTGTAAAAACAATTTCGAAACGTTCTGTATAATTACCTGGCTCAATATTTATATGATAATTTTGATGCCTTAAATTCTGATAAGTATTATACTCGGCATCATAAAGATATATACCTTGATTATCTTCAAAATTCTGAATGTCATAAATACCAAAACTTATAGGTTGTTGTTCTTCGGTATCTATTATTAGTGGTATTCTCAGTTGAACATCAAATGCATTAGCCTGGATTACAAAATCTTCATTGTTTTGTGTCCAATAGGCATCAGAAGCTAATTCACTAGGTCTTTTAGCTTCTAAACCGTAGTCAAAACCTTCGGTAGCTGAATGGTGAAAATTAGCAAGTAATTCGCGTGAGTAAAGTTCATTAAAACTAACAATTACTCTAAATCGTTTGTAATCGTCGGGCACTATAAAGTTGCCATTTTCATCATATTGAGATTCTGATGTATTAGTAGTACTTAGATTCGGTTGACTAGATCTAAAAAAATCACTACTACTTAGATTACTTTCTTTTATGTAATCTCTATGACTATTTTCTAAATAAACAAGGGAACCAAGTGGAATACCTGTTTGACCTTCTACCATAAAACCTTGCCCTATTTGAATATAGCGCCTTGCAGTTCTCGATCCTGTGCCTGCTGGCGGTGTACTGGCAGGTGATCCGTTTGATAGATAAAAGATATATGTCGCTGGTACATAAGACTCTACAATATTATCTAAGCCATCAGGTTGAGTGCAAGTGTAAGAGGCATAACCACCAACGTAGGTATTTAAGAAATGTGATGTAGAATTAGCTGGATCTTGTTCCCAATAGTAGATAGCACCAGTAGTACCTGCCGGAGGAGCATCAACTTCATCTAAGCGAGAATTTTGAGGATCCCAAAGAAAATCTGCAGCGTCAAGAGCTGAAGGATATGGGTTTCCTATAAGCGTAAATTGTCCTGCAGCTATTTCATTTGTAATTGTACCGTTATTAGGTTTTCCTCTAAAATCATAAATTTGATTTACTGTAGAGCCAAATGCTCCCATTCCTTTCATTGTAAAACCTAATCCTGCTGTAATATCACTTACTTCGTTTAAAGGGTTCCACCCACTGTATTGATTTTCGGTAACGTAAGTATACAGCCATCTACTAGATATAATTAGAGAAGCAACAGCAGATGTCATATTTGGAGTACCATTTAGGCCAGCAGTAAAAGATGATGCACCACTATCTACAGGATTAGCAGTTATAAATAACGGATCATCAATTTGATCAGCCCTAAATGCATTATTAGTATTATTATTGGTTAGAATACCACCTACAGGTGAACACCAATAATTATATGCAAATTGGTTTACATCACTGTTTTGATAAATACTTAATTCACCAATACCTGAGTTACCTGTGGTACCAATTCCTTGAATTAATTGTGATTCGTTTCTTAAATATAATTTTGTAGATGCTTCTTCAAGGTTTACATCATCTTCAACAAATAGAATTTCGTCATTAACATAGATGTAAGCATTGTTTCTTACACTAAGTTGTGCAGAAGCTATACTAAAACATAGCATTAGGCATGCGATGAGGGAATATTTCATGCTCGATAATTTTTTAACTATAGCTTAGTAGGGTAACCTAAAGTGAATTAGATAGTTACAAATTTAAAAATTTTATTGGATGTAATGTAGTCATACAACGAGGATTTTGGTTGTTTCGCTAAAAAACCAAGCAAATTTCATCTTATATCTATTATAAACCTAAAATTTTGCAGACAACCTTAAGTTGAAAACACGAGGTGTTAAGAAATTAGGAATTGCAAATTGACGTTTGGTATATACATCTCTTACCCATGTGTTGGTAATACTGTTTTGGTTATTAAACATATTGTAGATTTCAAAACCAAGAGAGAGTTCTTTAAATTTCTTTTTCCAACGTGCATTATAGGTTTTTGTTGGATTGACCAACTCTAAAGAAATTCCTAAATCTGCTCGTCTATAATCGCGTAAACGTATTTGAAAATCGTAAGGATCTGCATAACTCGGTGAACCACCAGGTACACCAGTATTATACACCAAGTTAAGATACATTTTTAAATTGGGCATGTTAGGTACATAGTCCTGAAACAAAGCCCCAAACTTTAAACGTTGGTCTGTAGGTCTGGAAATGTAGCCTCTATTATCGATATTTTCTTCAGTTTTTAAGTACCCAAAACTAAACCACGATTCCGTACCTGGGATAAACTCTCCATTCAGTCGCATATCTAGTCCATATGCATAGGCCTTGGCATTATTCTTAGCTCTGTAGCGTATTCTTACATTTTCTAAAGTGTATGGATTAACATCGGTTAACCCTTTGTAGTATGCCTCGGTCACTAACTTAAATGGTCTTTCCCACATTTTAAAGCTGTATTCGTTACCTAATACAATGTGAAATGATTTTTGGGCTTTAACATTGGGTTGTACCACACCAGAAGAATCTCTTAACTCCCGGTAAAAAGGCGGTTGGTAATATAAGCCACCAGCAATTCTAAAAACCATATCCTTGTTCCAATCGGGTTTTATTGCAAACTGAGCTCTTGGGCTAAAAACGGTTTGGGTATTACTTTCAATATTTTCTCCACTAACAGTCCAATTGTGTGCTCTAACACCAATATTGTAAAACACCTCGTTGTCTCCCCATGTTGTACGCTTACTATACTGAGCAAAAGCTTGCATACGATCAATCTTTACTCTATTTAGTGCTCTAATATTTTCAAAAGCGGTTAATGGACCTTCAAAAGACTCGTATGGTTGAAGGTTAGGAATACTAAAGTTTGGAGGTCTAACAGAAAACCCAGCAGAGTCAATGATTTCATATTCCACTAAGCGATCTCTAATGTCTTCGTGAGTATATTTTACTGACCACTCAACTGTAGATTCTTCATCAATTTTATAATCTCCACGATGTTCAACATTAACAATAAAAGCATCCAGATCATTACGAGCGTGAGTTAATTGCGAACCAATACCTTCACTAAATTCTACTTCTCCTAAATCCTCATCACCTATGTTAGTATTGACTTCACCTAAACGATATTGGGCAAAAATGTCGAAATATTCTTGCTCTAGAGTATGATATGCAGAACCAATAAGTTTTAAAGTCAAATTTTCATTAACAAAGTAATTAGCTTTAAAGGCACCAAAATATGTTTGATATTGATCCTCTTCGTTACCTTCATAAAACACTAATAATGCTACGGGTTCTTGTAAAGTGCCAAAATTTGTTTGTCTGTTTTCTGGCTGAAAATTGTATTGATTTAGAGAAATGTTTCCAAGAAAATTTAAATGAAACTTATCTGAAAACCGATAGGTTAAATAGGTCTGAGCGTCAGCAAAAACAGGTTCTACATTACCTTCAGTTTCAAGATTATTTAAGATTAAACTATTATCTCTGTAGCGTACACCAGCAATACCAGAAAATTTTCCATCTTTAGAGATAGCTTCTGCAGCAACACTACCACCTAAAAAACTCAAATCAGTTCTTATTCCAAAAGCTACAGGATTTCTGTACGTTATATCCAATACCGAAGATAATTTATCTCCGTATTTAGCCTGAAAACCTCCAGCTGAAAAATCTACATTTTGTACTAGATCTGTATTAACAAAGCTTAACCCCTCCTGATTACCAGAACGTATTAAAAAAGGTCTGTAGACTTCAATTTCATTGACATATACTAAGTTTTCGTCAAAATTCCCACCACGTACAGAATATTGTGTGCTTAATTCATTAGAGATGTTTACACCTGGTAGGGTTTTTAAAATATTTTCTACACCAGGTTGAGCACCTTTGATATTTCTTAGTGTTGCAGGATCTACTGAAACAAGACCATCAATCCGTGTTCTGGTGTTATGATTAATAACAATGTCTGGTAATTGCTCAACTTCTACCAACATTACAGGATTAAATTCTAATTCTTGTCCATTTTTTAAATTAAATTTTTGAACTATACGGCTGTGTCCAACATGTGTAAACTCTATTGTTATTTCTGTATCTGAAGGAACTTTTAACTCATAGAATCCATTTGCGTTTGTTGAGGTACCTTCTCCAGAAACAATTTTAATGTTTACATTTTCGATAGGATTATTGGCTTCATCTAGGATTACACCTCTAATAATTGCAGATTGTGAAAAGGAAAGCATACTAAAAAGCAAGCCCAGCAAAAGAATAAAATGTAAGCGTTTCAAATAGTTAGGTTTTATTTTCTAAAAAATGTTGCTTCAAATGTAGAACTATTTCCAACATTATCGGTAACAATTATCTTTAATTCGTTCTTAGTATCCTTAACGATGTTATCGTTAAAATCGTGTACAAGCATTTTGGTTTTATAATCATATTCCATTAAAATCCATTTTCCGTTTACCGTGGCTCTGTATTTACTTATTCCAGATAGCTCGTCATCAATCTTTACTTTAAGGTATCTGTATTTACTCAACCATTTTTTGTTTTGAAAATTTATGGGTGTAATTGTTGGAGCTATAGTATCCATTGCTAAAATATAAGTGCCAAAGCGTTTACTGCCAGCACTTAGAATATTGCCTTTGTGCTTAGTATGCACATAGCTGGGTTTTTTATAATAACCATATAATCTAGCAATAAAAATTTTGCTCTGGTGCTCAGATTTATAATTACTTATATCGTAGTTAATATAAAAGTTTTTTTGAAGAGGAACTTTATCTTCATGAAGATGAAGTGTATCGGAGTTTACTTTAAAATCGATTAAAGCGTCTTCATATACTGTATTTTTATAAAAATCTACAGTAATGTTACCAGATTGAAGCGTGGTAGGCTGTTCACTATATACTAAGTACATTTCAGAAATGTCATTATCTATACTGTTTTCGAGTTTTGTTTTCTTCCCTTTTACAGGGATATTTACCCATGTTTCGTTGCCGTTAAAATCCCTAATTCTTATTTTATATACAGAAGCGGTACTATCTTCAATATTAATATAACCATTGTCGTAAGCATCTTTATATAAACTTAGTGGGTTGTTTTTCTCAACAAATAGTTTTTGAATTCTGGAGCGTTTGGTTTTAAAATATTCGTAATCAATCAAACGTTTTATGTGCTTAGACTCAGCAAAACTAAAGCGTTTAAAATCTATTTCAAGACTTTTATTGCCGTTAAAAAATGTTTGAATGTTACTTACACCATTATTATTAGGTGCTAAATCTTGTTTGTCGTAAGAGGTAATTCCAAACCCAATGTTGCCGTGAGCAGTAATTTTTTCAACCTCATAATCTCCGTTTTTTAGAGGTATTAAACGCAACGGTACACGTTTGTTTTTACCATTAATGATAGCATTTTCATCTTTAGGGTAAGCGTAAACCGCAGAAACAAAAGGTTGTTTGGTATCTTTTACGTTTATGCCAAAAAGCATAGGGTTCATTGGGCGCTCTTGATTATCTCGTATTTCGAAATGTAAATGCGGCCCACCAGAGCCACCAGTGTTCCCGGAGTAAGCTATAACTTCATTCGAATTAATTATAAGTTCTTCTGAACTAGGAAATACTTCAACCTCAAAACTTTCCTTTTCGTATTGACATTCTTTAATATACTTCTCTAGACGCTCAGAAAATTTTTGAAGATGTCCATAAACGGTCGTATAGCCATTAGGATGAGTAATATAAATGGCTTTGCCATAGCCATAATGCGAAATTTTAATTCTGCTCACGTACCCTTTAGCTGCCGAATATACTTTTAAACCTTGTTTTTGCTTGGTTTTTATATCTAGACCAGAATGAAAATGTGAAGAACGCAATTCGCCAAACGTACCAGAAAGTACCAATGTAATATCTAGGGGATTTCTAAAATAATCCTGTGGATATTCTGACTGAGTATACCCAGAGGTAGTAATTAAAAAGAATAATAAAAACTTTTTCATGAGTTGTGTGCTACAGCTAAAATATCAATTTGATTAAGATTTACAAATGTTAAATCTGTATTATTTTTCTTAACGTTTTAATTACGTAGCTATTATGAAGATTAAAAATAATTGTAAAAGAATTGTGTTTTTACATTAGGTGTGTTAACTTTGTTTCAATAGTATTGAATTACTTTAATGAGTAAAATAGAAGACATTGTTGATGCTTTAGAGAATAAAATCAGTAAGGTTTTGCACAAGCAAGAGGTCTTAAAACAGACCAACGACAAACTCTCTGAACAAATAAAACAACAACAAGAAGAACTTCTACGCCAACAAGAAGAAATAGCATCTTGGGCAGAAAAGTATGAAACGCTTAAAATAGCTAATTCAATGCTTGGTAGTGACGAAAATAAACGAGAAACGAAGCTCAAAATAAATGCACTTATTAGAGATATTGACCATTGTATAGGTCAACTCTCAGAATAAAGTTGTAAATTAGTAAGACTAAATGTCAGATCAATTAAAAATTAAACTTTCAATTGCTAATAGGGTTTATCCATTAACAATTAACCCTAAGCAAGAAGAAGGTCTAAGAAAAGCCACAAAAAAAATTGAGGCAATGATTGGGCAATTTGAGCAAAATTACTCTGTAAGAGATAAGCAAGATGTATTAGCCATGTGTGCTTTACAGTTTGCAGCTCAAGTAGAGCAAAAATCAATAGATAAAGAGTATGTGAATGAAGAAGTTCAGGAAAAGTTAGAAGCTTTAAACGAACTTTTAAAACAACATATATAAGCTCGTACGTTCTTTAAAATAAAAGGTTACTGCCTACATTAGTTTCATTTTTTGATAAACTCAACGTTAATTCTTTAAAAAGGGTGAGTTGAAGTTGTAAAACCGTGCTGTTAATACGTATGTATTTAGACAGATTTTTGATCAGCTTGTTAGCCCTAAACTTGTTTTTAAGGAGTTTATACAAAACCGAAAACTGATGTAGGCTTTTTTTATATACTAAACTAAATAACTAACATGGACACTAACACAATTTTATATATTGTTGGAGGAGTAGTATTAGGACTAATACTAGGCTATATAATTGCAAAATCATTAGAAAAAGGAAAGGCATCTAAGTTAATTGCTCATGCTGAGAGCGAATCTAAATCAATCTTAAAGCAGGCCAAAACAGATGCAGAAGCATTAAAGAAAGATAAAATACTTCAGGCAAAGGAAAAATTCATTGAGCTTAAAGCTGAGCACGAAAAAGTAATTCTTACCCGCGATAAGAAAATGGCAGAAGCTGAAAAACGAATTAGAGATAAAGAATCTCAAGTTTCTAATGAGCTTTCTAGAGCTAAGAAATCTAATCAATCTTTAGATAGTAAGATAAAGGATTACGATTTTAGACTTGAGTTTTTAGAGAAGAAAAAAGACGAATTAGAAAAAGCTCATAAAAGCCAAATAAAACAATTAGAAGTTATCTCGTCTTTATCTGCTGAAGAAGCTAAAGCGCAATTAGTAGAGTCTCTAAAAGAAGAAGCTAAAACTGATGCTATGGCTTTTATACAAGATAAAGTAGAAGAAGCAAAACTTACAGCACAACAAGAAGCTAAAAAAATTATCATTAATACAATTCAGCGCATAGGTACAGAAGAAGCCGTTGATAATTGTGTCTCTGTATTTAATATAGAATCTGATGATGTTAAGGGTAGAATTATTGGTAGAGAAGGTAGAAATATCAGAGCAATTGAATCTGCCACTGGTGTTGAAATTATTGTAGATGATACTCCTGAAGCTATTATACTATCTTGTTTTGATTCAGTTAGACGCGAGATTGCACGTTTATCACTTCATAAACTAGTTACAGATGGTAGAATCCATCCTGCGAGAATCGAAGAGGTGGTAAGAAAAACACAAAAACAAATTGAACAAGAGATTATAGAAGTTGGTAAGCGCACAGTTATCGATCTGGGTATTCATGGATTGCACCCGGAATTAATAAAAATGGTAGGTCGAATGAAGTACCGTTCGTCTTATGGACAAAACTTACTACAGCATTCTCGTGAAGTAGCCAAGCTTTGTGGTGTCATGGCTGCTGAATTAGGATTAAACCCTAAATTAGCCAAACGAGCAGGTTTATTACACGATATAGGTAAAGTGCCATCATCTGAAACAGATGTTGAAACACCACATGCTATTTTAGGAATGCAATGGGCCGAAAAGCATGGTGAAAAACCAGAAGTGTGTAATGCAATTGGTGCACACCATGATGAGATAGAAATGACAACATTGTTATCTCCAATCATTCAGGTTTGTGATGCTATTTCTGGAGCAAGACCAGGAGCCAGAAGGCAAGTTTTAGATTCTTATATACAACGTCTTAAAGATTTAGAAGATGTTGCTTTTGGCTTTACTGGTGTTAAGAAAGCCTATGCCATACAGGCGGGTAGAGAACTGCGTGTTATTGTAGAAAGTGAAAAAGTATCTGATGATAAAGCAGCAAGTTTATCGTTCGAAATTTCACAGAAAATTCAAACGGATATGACGTATCCAGGGCAGGTTAAAGTCACTGTGATTAGAGAAACTAGAGCAGTAAATATTGCGAAATAGTAAATATTATGATTAAAAAAGAAAAGCACTCTAATTAGAGTGCTTTTCTTTTTTAAAGGTTAAAGTAAAAGTTGTACCTTCATTGAGTATGCTGTTAACTTTAATTGTACCACCTAGAGCCTCGACTTGAGTTCTGGTAATATAAAGTCCAATACCTCTGGAATCTTTTCTGTCAGTCCCATGAAAGGTTTGGTACATTTCAAATAATTGATCTTTGAATTTGCGAGTATCTATACCAATACCATTATCAGTGACAACGATTTTTATAGTTTCGTTAGTATGAATAGAACTAATAACAACTTTTGAAGTTTTAATATGATCTGCATATTTTATTCCATTAGATATAAGGTTGTATAGTATACTCTCTAAATAAGCTTTATTGGTAAATAATGCATCTTTAGGTTTTAAGGCATTATATAGCTTTACGTGTGTATTAGAGCTCTCTATTCTGAGACTTTCTATAATATTACTAGTACATTCAAATAGATTTACATGTTCATTTAGTTGAGTGGTATTTGATTTAGATTTTATACTAATAATATCATCAAGATCCACTATGGTTTTTGTTAGTGATCCCGAAATTGTTTTTAAATGGTTTATAAGTTCTATTCGCTCTTCATTGTTATCAGCGTCGTCATAAAACTCGAGAAGATTTTTAAGATTACCAATATGTGTCTTTAAGTTGTGAGAGACTATATGCGTAAAGTTATGTAACCTTTTATTTTGGTTAGTAATAAGTTGAAGATTTTTTTTTAGTTGATTTTCAGTTTTTTTTCTGTTGGTAATATCGGTATGTGTTCCAATAATTCGAGTAGGTTTACCAGTATGATCTCTATTAATAACCTTACCTTGATCTAATATCCACTTGTAACTACCATCCTTGCATAAAATTCTATATTCATTTTCATAAATATCCTGATGTCCTTTTATATGTTGTTCAAATACATTGTAATAGGATGCTTTATCGTTTGGATGGACACGATTATCCCATTCTTCGGGTTTGTTTTCAAACTGTTCACTATTGTAACCAAGCAATTGTATAGATTCTTTGGAGTAGTAAATTTTATTCAAAGTAGTATTCCAATCCCATAAACCTACATTAGAAATTTGAAGACCTATTTTAAAAATATTTTCTTTTAAATTTTCGCTTAACTCATTTTTAGATATGCCTCTAAAACGAAATCCTGATAACTTCATTTTTTTGATTTCTAATTTAGACACTACAGCGATAAATATGTCACAAAAATCGTACAATCATTTTCTAGGATGAAATTTATTTAAAACATCACTTAGATGAGATCGGTCCACATGCATATATACTTCAGTCGTAGTAATGCTCTCATGTCCCAGCATCATTTGTATGGCTCTAAGGTCTGCGCCATTTTCTAATAAATGTGTTGCAAAAGAGTGTCTAAAGGTATGGGGAGATACTGTTTTTTTTAATCCTGACTTTTCAACAAGATTTTTAATAATCGTAAATATCATGGCGCGTGTTAGTTTTTTACCTTTATAATTAAGAAATAAGATATCCTTAGAATTAGGTTGTACCTCAATATGGTTTCTTATAGATTTCCATATGCTAATATATTTTTGTGTGGTATCACCAATAGGAACAAAGCGTTGCTTATTACCTTTACCAGTAACTTTTATAAAACCTTCGTCAAAAAACAGATCCGAAATTTTTAGTTCTATGAGCTCACTAACACGCAGGCCACAACTATACAAAGTTTCTATTATCGCTCTGTTACGCTCACCTAGATTCACACCATTGTATCTATAACTGAGATCTATTGTGCTTATTAGTAAATCAATATCAGCTACTGATAAAGTATCTGGCAGCTTTCTACCAATCTTAGGAGTTTCGATAAGGTCTAATGGATTATCCTTTCTGTAGTTTTCAAAAACAAGGTAATCAAAGAAATTGCGTAGCCCCGAAATCAATCTTGCCTGAGATCTAGGGTTTATAGACTTAGAAATGGTATAAATAAATTGTTTTATGATATTATTATCAATTTTTATAGGAGTGGTTTTTATGCTATGATCTTCGAGGTAGGTCATAAGTTTTTTTATATCATAACTGTAATTTTCTATGGAGTTGCTAGACAACCCACGCTCTATTTGGAGATAATGTCTATAATCAAGGATTGCTTGTGACCATTTCATGCTTAAAAATAGAAAATAATTGCCTTAAATTTCATTAATAAACTACGTATTTCACTGTAATTTTGCATTTTTTTGTTAATAACATTAAATTTAAAATATTGATTTTCAGTTACTTATAATTTTATGTTTACAAAATTGTTAATAACTGTGCTAAGAAACTTTATTATTTAAAAAAAAAGGCTTTAGTTTGTACTAATCAATTTTAAAACTTTAAAGATTATGAAAAAATTATTTTTAGCTGCTTTTGCAGTTTTTGCTTTTGCGAGTGTTAATGCTCAAGATAGCGACAATGGTGGAGGACAAACGTCTGAAGGTAAGTGGTTAATTGAAGCTAACACAGGTAATGCTATGTTAGGTACAACTGGTATCTACTTTGCATCTATTGATGGTAACTCCTCTTACAACATTGGTTTAGATGGTGGTTACTTCATCATGGACGATTTAGCTATCAAAGCAGGTTTAGGTTATGGTGGTGTTAGTCCAGATGAAGGAGATAACGTTAGTTCGTTTTCTTACAGACTAGGTGCTAAATATTATGTTAAGAGCATGATTCCTGTAACTGTAGATTTAACTGGTGCTTCAGGAGATGGTGCAGAGAACGGTGCAGGTGAGACTCCTTTATGGTTAGGTATCGGTGCTGGTTATGCATGGTTTGTAGCTGATAACGTATCGATTGAACCAGGATTAAGATACAACCTTTCTTTAAATGAAGATTTTACAGATGAAGGTGTATTCCAGTTTAATGTTGGTTTTGCATTACATTTCTAAAAAGAAAATTACTTTTTATAAAAATACCGAAGCCAACAGCTTCGGTTTTTTTATGCACTTGTTTTATTCAAAAACTCTAAATATAGATTTTAAATAAAACAAGGATTAGGTCTGTAAATCACATAAAATATCGATGAAATACATTAAATATTAACATATTATTTGTTTTATATATGTCATCTAAAACCTACATTTGCCGACCAAATTAAATTTTAAAATAAACTTAAAGATTATGAAAAAATTATTTTTAGCTGCTTTTGCAGTATTTGCTTTTGCGAGTGTTAATGCTCAAGATAGCGACAATGGTGGAGGGCAAACGTCTGAAGGTAAGTGGTTAATTGAAGCTAACACAGGTAATGCTATGTTAGGTACAACTGGTATCTACTTTGCATCTATTGATGGTAACTCCTCTTACAACATTGGTTTAGATGGTGGTTACTTCATCATGGACGATTTAGCTATCAAAGCAGGTTTAGGTTATGGTGGTGTTAGTCCTGATGAAGGAGATAACGTTAGTTCGTTTTCTTACAGACTAGGTGCTAAATATTATGTTAAGAGCATGATTCCTGTAACTGTAGATTTAACTGGTGCTTCAGGCGATGGTGCAGAGAACGGTGCAGGTGAGACTCCTTTATGGTTAGGTATCGGTGCTGGTTATGCATGGTTTGTAGCTGATAACGTATCGATTGAACCAGGATTAAGATACAACCTTTCTTTAAATGAAGATTTTACAGATGAAGGTGTATTCCAGTTTAATGTTGGTTTTGCATTACATTTCTAAAAAGAAAATTACTTTTTATAAAAATACCGAAGCCAACAGCTTCGGTTTTTTTATGCGCTTATTTTAATATCTTTACTTTATGAAGCAACTTATTATAATAAATGGCCCAAACCTTAACTTATTGGGTAAGCGCGAACCAGAAATGTATGGTAATGAAACGTTTGAAGATTATTTGAAAACACTTCAATCTAAATTTAAGGATATCAATATTGATTATTATCAATCTAATATAGAAGGTGAGCTAATCGATAAATTACAAGACATTGGTTTTAGTTATGATGGTATTATATTAAATGCAGCTGCTTATACACATACTTCAGTAGGAATTGGAGATGCTGTAAAGGCTATTAACACTCCGGTTGTAGAAGTACATATCTCTAATACGTTTTCTAGAGAGGAGTTTAGGCATCAATCCTATATTTCCCCTCATACTAAAGGCGTGATTCTTGGTTTTGGCTTATTGAGTTATGATTTAGCTATAGAAAGCTTTATATTGTAGAATGAGAAAGGTTGTATTCATTGTAGGGTTTTTATTTAGTATTTCTATAGTATTCGCTCAAGATTTTGGAATTAAAGGGGGTTTAAATTTTACGTTTTTTAAAGTTACGCAAGGAGATTTTGGTACAACACCAGATACCGAAGTGGGATTTTATGGAGGTGTTTTTGCGGACTTCAAAATAGATAATGGATTTCATATTCAACCAGAAGTATTATACAAAGGTGTAGGCGACTTAGAGTTCATCAACGCACCAATTTATTTAAAGTATGATATCTATGAGAGTTTTCATATTCTGGTAGGACCCAGTTTAAATTATTTCTTCGATATTTTTAGTAACAAGTTTAAAGTTAGGGCAGACGTGAGTCTAGATTACGATTTTAGTTCAGCATTAAGTATGCATATGAAATACACTATAGGTTTTGAAGAGTTATCTCCCAATATTATATTTCTAGGTTTAGGGTATAGATTATAATTTTAGATAATAAAAAAGCGATTCAAAAGACAATGAATCGCTTTTTATTTATTGTATGTAGAAAATTCTTTTCCTGTTAGAATAAGATTTACTATAAATGTATGACTTCATCATATGCATCGGCTACAGCTTCCATAACAGCTTCACTCATCGTTGGGTGAGGATGTACAGCCTTTAAGACTTCGTGCCCAGTAGTCTCTAACTTTCTACCTAGAACAGCCTCTGCAATCATGTCGGTTACACCAGCACCAATCATATGACAACCTAACCATTCACCATATTTAGCATCAAAAATTACTTTTACAAAACCATCTTTATTTCCACCTGCACTTGCTTTACCAGATGCAGAGAATGGAAACTTACCAATTCTTACATCTAAGCCTTGTTCTTTAGCTTGAGCTTCGGTTAAACCAACTGATGCAATTTCTGGAGAACAATACGTACAACCAGGAATATTTCCATAGTCTAAGGCTTCAACATGTTGTCCTGCGATTTTTTCTACACAAAGGATACCTTCGGCAGATGCTACGTGAGCTAATGCCTGACCTGGCGTAACATCTCCAATAGCATAATAACCAGGAATATTAGTCTGGTAATAGTCATTTACTAAAATTTTGTCTCTATCTACAGCAATACCTACATCTTCTAGCCCTATATTCTCAATATTAGATTTAATACCAACAGCAGATAAGACAATATCAGCTTCTAAAACTTCTTCTCCTTTTTTGGTTTTTACAGTAGCTTTTACACCTTCGCCAGACGTATCTACAGAAGTCACTTCGGCAGAGGTCATAATTTTTATGCCAGATTTTTTAAAGCTACGTTCTAATTGTTTAGAGACTTCATCATCTTCAACAGGCACAATCTTTGGCATATATTCTACAATAGTGACTTCAGTTCCCATAGAATTATAGAAATAGGCAAACTCTACACCAATAGCGCCAGAACCAACAACAATCATCTTTTTAGGTTGCTTCTCCAGAGTCATAGCTTGTCTATAACCAATTACTTTTTTACCATCTTGGGGCAAACTAGGTAATTCACGAGAACGTGCACCAGTAGCTATAATAATATGGTCTGCAGCATATTCTTTTCCATCAACATCAATTATTTTTCCAGGCTTTACTTTACCATAACCTTCAATAACGTCGATTTTATTTTTTTTCATTAAAAACTTAACACCATTACTCATTCCGTCAGCAACACCGCGACTACGCTTTACAACGGCATCAAAATCGTGTTCAGCATCCTTAACCTTTAAACCATAATCTTCGGCATGTTTTAGATATTCAAATACCTGAGCAGATTTTAAAAGTGCTTTAGTAGGTATACATCCCCAATTTAAACAAACTCCACCAAGACTTTCCTTTTCAACAACAGCTGTTTTGAATCCTAATTGAGAAGCTCTAATTGCAGTTACATAACCACCTGGACCACTTCCCAACACTATAATATCGTATTTACTCATAAGTAATTTTTTAGTTGAATTTTGAAGCACAAAAGTAATAAATTCCAAAAAGATAAATCCTAAATCCTAAAACTTTCATTACTAAATGATAGTATGAAATTTTGAATTTGGGTTTTTAATCCTTTAAGTTTTACACCACTTATATGTCTTCAGTGAAATGTTTCTTAGTTTTACTTTTAGAGAACTTATCTTTGTTATAGTCTTTTGACTTTCCTTTTGGTATAGATAAAGATTGCCAGTTATTCCCTTTAATAAGCTTACCCAATAGTACAATTTGACCAATATGGTATGCGTAATGCATCATTTGCCTGTTTACGGCTTCAGTAACTGAGTGACCTTGGTTTCTAATATATATAACACTTTCCAGATCAGTTGGTGATAGAGGTTTTATGGCGTTAAAAAGACATTGCCATCCTTGGTTCCAGGCACCAATGAGTTCTTCTTTTGAAGTAAAAGTATCTATAAATTCTTCATCACGTTTTCTCCATTCTTTTTCTCCATCTTCAGTTAAAAAATTTGTCCATCGACTTAACATATTACCAGTAATGTGTTTTACTATTATGGAAATAGAATTGGAGTCTTCATTAAACTCTTTTTTCAATTCTTCAAAAGCTAATTGATTAAAAGTATTATTTCCAAGATTTTTGTAATATTCAAATTGTTTTATGACACTTGTTAGATAAGAATTCTCCATGGCTTTGAATTATACCAATAAAATTAGTAATACAAAATCACTATAATCCATTTTGATTATTGATAAATTTTATATCACTATTATATAATTATTTATAATAGGTGTTACTCTTTAGCAGCAACAAACTTTAATGCCACTCCATTTATACAATGCCGTTTCCCTGTAGTGTCTTTTGGACCATCATTAAAAACATGTCCTAAATGTCCACCACAAGTAGCACAATGCTCCTCTGTGCGCGCATAACCAATATTATAATCTGTTGAGAATGCAACATTACCTTCAATCTCTTTATCAAAGCTTGGCCACCCTGTGCCAGAGTCAAATTTATGCTCGCTCTTAAACAATGGTGTATCACAACCTGCACAATGGTAAACCCCTTTTTTATAGTTTTTGTTTAAGGGACTTGTAAATGGACGTTCGGTACCAGCTTCACGCAAAACATAATATTGTTTCTCGGTAAGTTGGGCTTTCCATTCGGCTTTTGTTTTTGTTACTGCGAATTTTTCTTTTGTTTCGGTTTTTTGCGCTGAGCCACTACAGCTAAATAATAAACCAATTACGGCAAATAATACTATTTTTTTCATTGTATAAATATAAAACTTAATACTGCCTTTGTCGAATAAAGATACTTTGTATTACAAATTCGAGGTAGTTTATTTAAATGTTAATTTATTAGCGATATGGGCTTTTAAAGTCAATATATTTTGTTATTTTACAAATGATCGTAGAATAGGATTTATAAGACCTATTTTGTTATTAAATGATTGTTTTTTTCGGTCATGTCATTAATTACAAGTGCAAAAACAACTTAAATGAAAGTATTATTTTTCACAAGAGAATTTCCTCCTTATGTATATGGTGGTGCTGGTGTGCATGTTGAATATTTAGCAGGAGAACTTTCCAAATTATTAGAAATGGAAGTTAGAGCTTTTGGTGATCAGGATATTTCTGAAGAGAATTTAACAATAAAAGGTTTTCCTTTTGATAATCCAACCTTTAATGATGCTAATGCTAAATTAAAAGCTGTATTTAAAACACTAAGCACTGGTTTGAGTATGAATGTAGATGTAATTGATGCAGATGTTGTGCATTGTCATACTTGGTATTCTCATTTTGCAGGTGTATTAGCGAAGTTATGTTATGGTACTCCTTTAGTGGTTACAACACATTCTTTAGAACCTTTAAGACCATGGAAAAGAGAACAACTTGGGAGAGGCTACGATGCATCATCTTGGGTAGAAAAAATGGCTATAGAAATGGCAGATTGTCTTATAGCAGTTTCTAAAGAAACAAAAGATGATATCTTAAAGCATTTTAACGTTGATGAAAGTAAAATTGAAGTTGTATATAATGGTATTGATTTAAAAGAGTACGTTGTTGTTAAAGAAACTTCGGTGCTAGATACTTACAATATTGATAAAGCTAAACCGTATGTGTTATTTGTTGGTAGAATTACACGTCAAAAAGGAATTATTCACTTAGTAAATGCCATTAAGTATATAGATAAAAATACTCAAATAGTCTTGTGTGCTGGTGCACCAGATACTCCAGAAATTGCCAAAGAAATGGAAGATGCAGTTGCAGAAGCTTCAAAATCAAGAGATAACATTTTTTGGATTGATACCATGTTAGACAAGAAGGATGTTATTCAGCTATATTCTCATGCAGATGTGTTTTGTTGTCCATCTATTTACGAACCTTTCGGAATTATAAATATTGAGGCCATGGCATGCGAAACTGCTGTGGTAGCTAGTGCTGTAGGTGGTATAAAAGAAGTTGTTGTAGAAGGCGAAACAGGATTACTGATTAATTTAGAACAGCAAAAATCTGCACCATTCGAACCAGTAGATCCAGACAAATTTTCCCAGGATTTAGCTAAAGGAGTCAATGAATTAATTTCAAATAAAGAATTAAGGCGGTATATGTCAAGAAATGGACGAAAAAGGGTTGAAGACTTTTTTGATTGGGAGGCCATAGCAAAGCAAACAAAATCTATATATAAATCTTTAATAAAGAAGTAATGATTAACGACAAAGTTTTAAGTATAATTTTAGGTGGTGGTCAAGGTTCTAGACTTTACCCATTAACTGAGAGTAGATCTAAACCTGCAGTTCCTATAGCAGGAAAATATAGGTTAGTAGATATACCAATATCTAACTGTATCAACTCAAATATAAAGCGTATGTATGTCTTAACTCAGTTTAATTCTGCATCGTTAAATAAACATATAAAGAACACTTATCATTTTAGTTTTTTTAGTTCTGCTTTTGTAGATGTCTTGGCTGCAGAACAAACCATACATAGTGATGAATGGTTCCAAGGTACGGCAGATGCTGTAAGACAAAGTATGCATCACTTCTTGCAACACGATTTTGATTATACGCTTATATTATCTGGCGATCAATTATATCAAATGGACTTTAATAAGATGATTTTGGCACATGAGCAAAGTGGAGCAGAGATTTCAATTGCTACGCAACCTGTTAATGCAAAAGATGCAACATCTTTTGGTATTATGAAAACTGACGAGGACAACATTATAAAATCTTTTATAGAAAAACCAGACGCATCATTATTGCCAGAATGGGAGTCTAACGTAAGTAAAGCAATGCAAGATAGTGGTAGATTATATTTGGCATCCATGGGAATCTATATATTCAACAAAGATTTATTGGTTGAATTGATGAAAAAACCTGGAACTGTAGATTTTGGAAAAGAAATTATTCCTAGTGCTATTGGTAAACACAAAACGTTAAGTTATCAATTTGAAGGTTATTGGACAGATATAGGAAACATTGATTCGTTTTTTGAAGCCAATTTAGGATTAACAGATAGTATTCCTCAATTTAATTTGTATGATAATACTAAACGTATTTATACCAACGCAAGAATTTTGCCAACATCTAAAGTTTCTGGAACTCTTCTTGATAAGACTGTAATAGCAGAAGGTTGTCTTGTTCATGCAGCTAAGATTGAACGCTCTGTAATTGGCATCCGCTCTAGGATTGGATCTGAGTCAACTGTTATAAACTGTTATATGATGGGTAACGACTTTTACGAATCTTTAGAGGAAATAGAAGAGAAAAAAATTAAGATTTTTATGGGCATAGGAGAGCGCTGCTTTATTAAAAATGTCATCTTAGATAAAAATTGTAGAATTGGTGATGATGTACGTATCAATGGTGGTAAGCACCTTAAAGATATCGAAACTGATAGTTATTTTATAAAAGATGGCATCGTTGTAGTTAAAAAAGATGCTGTTATACCTTCAAGAACCATTATCCAATAATAAAATTAGCTACCATAAAAGCAGTAGTTTTCAATTTCAAACGTTGTAGTAGTTTATAGCTATAGAATATCTTTTATATATGGATTATCTATAGTAATTTCGCAACACAAATAACATTCAACCAACACTATGTATAACCAAAAGCGAGTAGTTATAGAAGCAGTTAGACCTCAAATTAACTGTGGTGAGTTTTTTATAAAACGTATTGTAAATGAGGTAGTAAATATAGACGCTAATGTCCTTATTGATGGTCATGATGTCATTGCGGCCTCTGTACTCTACAAACACGAAAAAGAACGAAAATGGAACGAGAACAGAATGTATCTTGTTGGTAATGATGAATGGAAAGCTTCATTTGTAGTAGACAAACAAGGGTTTTACACATATAAAGTAGAAGGTTGGGTAGACTATGCTTTGAATTGGCAACACGGTATTGAACGCAAAATAGAGGATAATCAATATGTAAAATCCGAGTTACTCGAAGGCATCACATATCTAAAGCCATTATTAAAAAAAGCGACATCCAGCGAAAAGAAATATTTACAAGAATGTATAGAAGCATTTAGTAATGACAAAGATTACGATTGGGCTATTAATGAGGCAAAAGGCATTAAGCTTCATGATATCTTCTATAAATATCCAGAAAAACATTTATCAAATCAAACTAAAGAACTACAAGTATATGTAGATCGAAAGAAAGCACTATTCAGTACTTGGTATGAGTTTTTTCCAAGATCATCATCCAAGTTAGAAGGACAACACGGCACCTTTAAAGATTGTGAACGTTTGTTACCAAGAGTTGCAGAAATGGGATTTGATACGTTGTATTTTCCTCCTGTGCATCCAATTGGTGAAGTAAACCGTAAAGGAAAGAATAATACAACTGACGCTAAAGAAGGAGATGTTGGTTCTGCATGGGGAATTGGATCACAATATGGTGGGCACAAGGACATACATCCACAATTAGGTACAGTTACAGATTTTAAGCGTTTAGTTAAAAAAGCTAAAGACTTAGGTATAGAGGTTGCTATGGATTATGCTTTACAGGCAGCACCAGACCATCCTTGGGTTAAAAATCACCCAGATTGGTTTAAGTGGCGACCAGATGGAACTGTACAATATGCTGAGAACCCACCGAAAAAATATCAGGATATACTACCGATTTATTGGGAAAGCAAAGATTATAAAAACCTTTGGAAAGAATGTTTAGATACTATGTTATATTGGGTGGATTGTGGTATAAGCATTTTTAGAGTAGATAACCCACATACTAAACCCTATTACTTTTGGAATTGGCTCATCTCAGAAGTAAAAAAGACACATCCAGATGTCATTTTCTTGGCAGAAGCATTTACTAGACCAAAAGTGATGCAACGTTTAGCAAAGGAAGGCTATTCACAATCTTATACTTATTTTACCTGGAGAAATACAAAGCAAGAATTCGTAGAATATATCACAGAACTAACGCAAACTGACCAAAGCGAATACATGCGACCTAATTTTTGGCCAAACACTCCAGATATTAACCCTTATCATCTACAGGGAGCTAACGAATCTAAATATCTGCAGCGTTACGCACTTGCAGCAACATTAAGTTCAAATATTGGTATTTATGGTCCTGTGTTTGAACAAATGATTGATGCTGCTATTCCGGGAAAAGAAGAATATTATATGTCCGAAAAATTTCAAGTGTGTCATTACGATTGGTTTAAAGAAAATAAATTAACGCTTTTAATTTCAAGAATCAATACTATTCGTCATAATAATGAAGCCTTGCAACAAACCAATAATATTAAGTTTTGTAATATTCATAACGATAATTTAATAGCCTTTTATAAATGGAATGCAAACAAAACTAATGAGTTATTAATAATAATCAGTTTAGACCATCATTATCCACAGCGCGATAATGTGCAACTTCCTATGCAAGAACTCGGATTGCAACATGGACAAGCCGTTACTGTTTCGGATTTAATTACAGGAAATAATTATGTTTGGGATGATGAGTGGAATTATGTGGAGTTGCATCCAACGCTTCCTTTTCATATCTTTAAGATAACAAAATAATATGGCTAAAAAACCGACAAAAACGACCACTTTACAATCACCTTATAATTTTAATAATAAGTGGGAAGAACTACTAGAAAACAAGGAGTTCATTAAAGTATTCTTGTCGGATGTATTAGAAGACTATATTGTTAGGCAACGTTGGTATGGTGGTAAAGCGAGCAAACTTAAGTACATAGAATTGGCCGAGTATTTTAGAATTCAGCAACACGGTGAAGTCTACTATGGTTTAATTTTGGAGGTTAATTTTGTAGAAGCTTTTTATCAACATTATTTTTTGCCAATAGCATTTGTCTCTGATGAAAACTTTGCAAAAGATGATAGAATTTTACCTATAAGCATTCAAAATCAAGAAGGCTTCATCATTGATGCCATTAATCTGGAAGCGTTCAGAAAAGTAGTGTTTGAACGTATTTTAACAGCCATACCAAAAGATAAAACACGTGTAAGCTATCACAAAAGCGATTTATTTAAAGACTGTAAATATCAAACATCGCGATTTATGGGCTTGGAACAGAGTAATACATCTATTGTTTATAATGAGCAATATGTTCTAAAATTCTTTAGACGAATTTATGCAGATCGTAACCCAGATTATGAAATGAGTCGTTTTCTTTCAGATAAGAAAGATTATAAAAATACACCAGCTTATTTAGGGAGTATACAGATAAAGGATAGCGATAATACTAATATTACTATTGGTTTAATGCAGCAAATGGTAGAAAACGAGGGTGATGCTTGGGACTATATGCTTAAGGAATTGCATAAAGTGTTTTCTAATCTGGAGTATAAAAACATAGCAATTTCAAAATTACCAAATACCGAAGATTTCGGAAGATTAGAAATAACAGATGTACCAGCACAGATTATAGATTGGGTAGGGCTCAATATTTTTCTCAAAATTCAAACTTTAGCAAAACGTACAGCTGAAATGCATATTGCATTAGGAAGCGAGTTTGAGGATACGGCTTTTACTCCGTCGCATTTTAATGGCGATTATGAAGTTTGGCTTAAAAACAGATTACTATATCAATTTCAAAATAGATTAAATACCATTGAGAATAGTTTACATAAGTTAGATGGTTTAGCATTAGAACTCGCTAACGAATTTTTAGAGAAGAAAAACCTAATACGAAAACGTTTTGTAGATTTTGATTGGACCAAGCTAAAAGGAGAACGTATTAGAGTACATGGGGATTATCATTTGGGTCAGGTTTTAGTAAAGGATGATGACTTTTATATATTAGATTTTGAAGGTGAGCCAGAAAGTACCATACGCGACCGTAAAGTTAAGCAACCACCTCTTAAAGATATTGCAGGCTTGTTCCGTTCGTTTCATTACGCAATTTATGCAACGATTTTTAACAATCTTGATTTGTATAAGCAAGAACAAGAAGAACTTTTCGAGGCAGGTGAAGTATTATACAGATATTTAAAATCCGTGTTTTTAGGTACTTATGTTTCCAATGTTCAAGAGGCAAACCTTAATATAGGTTATAATCAAGAGCGCATATTTTTATTAAAATATGCTATGCTCGAAAAAGCAATTTACGAATTAGGATATGAGCTTAATTCGCGCCCACGATGGGCTGTTATTCCGTTAAAAGGAATCTCTAATATTATTAACAGTTAATTTATGGCAGGAGTAATACCACATAGTCTCTTTACAGATTTTGATATCGATCTCTTTAAAGCAGGAAAACATTATCGTTTATATGAAAAGTTCGGATCTCACCTTATAACAATAGAAGGCAAAGAAGGTGTGTATTTTGCTGTTTGGGCTCCAAGTGCTAAGGCAGTTTCTGTAATTGGAGATTTTAATTTTTGGGTAGAAGGCACCCATCAGCTTAATGTACGATGGGATAGTAGTGGTATTTGGGAAGGTTTTATTCCTGGTGCTAAAAAAGGGGATACTTATAAATATAAAATACAAAGCAATCATGGAAATGCAAAGACTGAAAAAGCAGATCCTTATGCTAGGCGTTCAGAACATCCACCAAAAACAGCATCCATAATTTGGGAAGAATCCTATAAGTGGAAAGATAGTAAATGGATGAAAAAGCGTAAGAAGAATAATGCTTTAGATGCCCCATATTCTGTTTATGAAGTTCATTTAGGTTCTTGGAGAAAAAAGCAAGTAAAAGGACATAAAGACCGCTTTATGACTTATGAAGAAATGACAGATGAGCTCGTATCGTACGTTAAAGAAATGAATTTTACGCATGTAGAGTTAATGCCCATAATGGAATATCCTTACGACCCGTCTTGGGGCTATCAAGTTACAGGATACTTTGCACCAACATCGCGTTTTGGATTACCAGAAGAATTTAAATTATTAGTCGATAAATTACATCAAAATGATATTGGTATTATTCTCGATTGGGTACCATCACATTTTCCCGAAGATGCACATGGACTTGGTTTTTTTGATGGCTCTGCGCTCTATGAACATCCAGATAGAAAACGAGGCTATCATCCAGATTGGAAGAGTTTGATTTTTAACTATGGGCGTAACGAAGTAAAATCTTTTTTAATCAGTAATGCTATATATTGGTTAGATCAATATCATGCGGACGGACTAAGAGTAGATGCTGTAGCATCGATGTTATTTTTAGATTATAGTAGAGATGATGGTCAATGGGAGCCAAATATGTTTGGTGGTAGAGAAAATTTAGAAGCAATCGCATTTTTAAGAGAAATGAACGAGGCTGTTTATTCTAGCTTTCCAGATGTGCAAACTATAGCAGAAGAATCTACAGCATTCCCTATGGTTTCAAGACCGACATCTTTAGGTGGATTGGGTTTTGGTATGAAATGGATGATGGGTTGGATGCATGACACTCTAGAATACTTCGGTAAAGAACCAGTATACAGACGTTTTCATCAAAATGATTTAACGTTTTCAATGACTTATGCATTTACTGAAAACTTTATGTTACCCTTAAGTCATGATGAGGTTGTCTATGGTAAACGTTCTATTTTAGGTCGTATGCCAGGTGATGAATGGCAGCGTTTTGCCAATTTAAGATTGTTGTACAGTTATATGTTTACACATCCTGGAGGAAATCTGCTGTTCCAAGGATCAGAATTCGGTCAAAGTGGTGAATGGAATTTTGAAACTGGTCTGGATTGGCATTTGTTACAATATGAGCCTCATGTAGGTATTAAAGCCCTTGTAAAAGACTTAAACATCCTCTATAAAACAGAACCAGCACTTTACGAAAATCAATTTGTTTCTAATGGATTTGAATGGATAGACCATAATGATGCACAGAATTCTGTATATACATACATAAGAAAAGGAAAAAACGAAAAAGACGATTTAATTATTGCTTGTAATATGACTCCTGTGCCACAAGAGCATTATAAGTTAGGAATTGCAAGAAAAGGGAAGCTTAAAGAAATCTTTAATAGTGATGCCAAAGAATATTTTGGAAGTGCTAATTATGCTAATAAAATAAAAACTACTAAAGCTGACCCTTGGCATTTTAGGGATCATTCTATTGAAATTGATATTCCACCTCTGGGTATGGTTATTTTTAAATATTCAGAGTCTGTTAAGCGCAAATCTAATGGTACAGCTAAAGCGAAGAATAATGTAAAAACTAAAATATAGTTGGCACAATTTTTAAAGTAATATATAGCCTCAAAGGTTCTAAATCTAGTACGGTTTTATATTTTAACTCGTAGCAAATACCATATTATATTTTCCGAAAACGATGTAGTTAACAATTCGTGCTAATTAAAGTTTTAAAGACTTTTTTACCTGCGATTTTTTCCGTTTTTTTACAAGCAACTTTACATAAATGCAACTATGATTGTAAATACGGAACTAGAACACAAAGGCAACTTATTCCCCTCAAAAATTATAGATTTCAAAAAAGATGTAGATACTCTTTATTTTTCTACTGACAATGATGTTGTACTGCAATTAACTGTGGTTAGGGATAGTGTTTTACGCTTTAGATATACCACTATTGGTAGTTTTAGCAATGACTTTTCTTATGCGATTACTAAATATGCTAGTACAGGCTATAATAAACTAGAAATAGAAGAAACTAAGGACTATTATGAAATAACGACATCAAAACTGCGTTGTGAGATTTCTAAAGAAAGCCTTAGAGTTTCTATCTACGATGTTAAAGATGGAACCCTAATCAACCAAGACGAATCAGGTTTCCATTGGGAAGAAAACTATCAGCATGGAGGTAACATTGTGAAAATGAGCAAAGTCTCTAACGATGGGGAAAGCTACTATGGTCTTGGTGATAAGCCTAACCATTTAAGTTTAAGAGGAAAGCGTTATACCAATTGGGCTACAGATTCTTATGCTTATGGAAGAGAGACTGACCCTATCTATAAAGCCATACCTTTTTATACAGGTTTACATCATGGTAAGGCTTATGGTATATTTTTCGATAATACATTCCAAACCAGTTTCGACTTTGCAACCGAACGCCGTAATGTAACAAGCTTTTGGGCTCAGGGAGGAGAAATGAATTATTATTTTTTCTACGGGCCAAAAATGAGCCAGGTTGTAGAAAGTTATACAGATTTAACAGGGAAACCTCATTTATTACCACCATTATGGGCTTTAGGATTTCACCAATGTAAATGGAGCTATTATCCCGAAAGTAAGGTAAAAGATATAACGTCTACATTTAGAAAATTACAAATTCCTTGTGATGCTATTTATCTAGATATTGATTATATGGATGGTTTTCGATGCTTTACCTGGGACAAAAATCATTTTCCCGATCCTAAGCGTATGGTAAAAGAATTAGCCGCAGATGGTTTTAAAACTGTAGTCATCATTGATCCTGGAATAAAAATTGATAAAGACTATTCTATATTTAAGGAAGCATTGGATAAGGATTATTTCTGTAAACGTGCAGATGGGGATTATATGAAAGGAAAAGTTTGGCCTGGGGAATGTTATTTTCCAGACTTTACAAATCCCGAAGTAAGAGAATGGTGGTCTGGACTTTTTAAGGAGCTTATTGAAAAAATTGGTGTTAAAGGAGTTTGGAACGATATGAATGAGCCAGCAGTAATGGAAGTGCCAAATAAAACCTTTCCAGATGATGTGCGTCACGATTACGATGGTAACCCTTGTAGTCATAGAAAAGCACATAATATTTATGGTATGCAAATGGCTAGAGCTACATATCAAGGATTAAAAAAGTATTCTTATCCTAAGCGTCCATTTGTAATTACTCGTGCAGCTTATTCTGGAACACAACGTTATACTTCAACCTGGACAGGAGATAATGTTGCTACCTGGGAGCATTTGTGGATTGCTAATATACAGGCGCAACGTATGGCAATGTCAGGTTTTGGTTTTGTAGGAAGTGATATTGGTGGATTTGCAGAACAACCTCAAGGAGAATTATTTACACGTTGGATTCAGCTTGGAATTTTTCATCCGTTCTTTAGAGTACATTCCTCAGGAGATCATGGAGACCAAGAACCATGGGCTTTTGATGAAGATGTGACAGATATTGTTAGAAAATTTATTGAAATTCGATACCAGCTATTACCTTATTTATACACGGCTTTTTGGAACTATGTAGACCACGGTACACCACTCTTAAAATCTTTGGTATTGTTCGATCAAGACGATGTGCATACACATTACAGGACAGATGAATTTATTTTTGGTGAACAGATTTTAGCTTGTCCTGTTTTAGAACCTAATGCTAAAGGGAGACGTATGTATATACCTAATGGTAATTGGTATAACTTTTGGGATGACGAAGTCGTAAAAGGAGGCAAGGAAATGTGGGTAGATGCAGATATAGACAGTATGCCAATCTTTATTAAGGAAGGTGCTATAATTCCTAAGTATCCAGTACAACAATATGTAGGAGAGAAGGAGATAAAAGAAATTACCTTAGATGTTTACTACAAGAAGGGTAAGGAAGAGAGTGAATTATATAGCGATGCCAACGATGGTTATGATTATACAAAAGGACGTTATAGTCTAAGAAATTTCACACTCACTGGACGTACAAACGAACTAATCATTAATCAATATAAAGAGGGGAAATTTGTTACACCATACGAAACATTTAATATTCAACTTCATGGTTTACCTTTTGATATTGTAGAAGTTCAACTAGATAATGAAAAGATAGTGCATAAAAGCCTAAAAGTAAATGGCATAGAGTCTATTGTAGTAGATAAGAATTTTTCTGAGTTACATATTTTAGGAAAATAGTTAAAATCTTAGTGACTTGTAAATTATATTGGTGTCCTATAAATACGGACTGATTTTTGTATTTTAGTAATTATATAATTAAAACCATTTGCAATGAATATTAAAAAAGCGATACTAATCATAGGAGTTATTGTTGTAATTGTGTCTTGTGCAACGAACCCATTTACGGGTAAAAAAACAATGGCATTTGTTGGTAACGATCAATTGTTTCCTGCTTCCTTTGCTCAGTACAATCAAGTAATTACAGAAAGTAAAATAATAACAGGTACCAAAGACTCTGAGATGATTACACGAGTTGGTCAACGTATTGCGGTTGCTGCTGAACGTTGGTTAAACGCTAATGGTCATCAAGGTTATCTAGATGATTACAAATGGGAATATAAACTTATAGAATCCGAGCAAGTCAATGCTTGGTGTATGCCTGGCGGAAAGATTGCATTTTATACAGGAATTCTTCCAATAGCCCAAAACGAAACAGGTGTAGCTGCTATTATGGGACATGAAGTTGCCCACGCATTGGCCAACCATGGTCAACAACGTATGAGCTCTGGAATGTTGCAGCAAGCAGGTGGAGTAGCAGTAGCAGTAGCTACAGGAAACCAAAGCGCTGAGAAGCAGCAAATGTGGATGCAAGCCTATGGAATAGGAAGTAATGTAGCTGGAATGCTACCTTTTAGTAGAAGCCATGAAACGGAAGCAGATAAGATTGGATTATATCTTATGGCAGTAGCTGGTTATAACCCAGATGAGGCTGCAGAATTATGGAAACGTATGAAAGCTAACAGTGGAGGACAAGCACCACCAGAGTTTTTAAGCACTCACCCGAGTAATGACTCAAGAATTGCCAATTTACAGGCATTAGCACCAAAAGCAAAAGCCGAGGCTAAAAAATATGGTGTCACTTCATTTAGACCGATAAATTAATATTGAGTTAAATAATATTTAACTATTTTAGAAGCTGCTCAAATAGAGCAGCTTTTTTTATTATAATATTATGAGCGAACTTAAAAAAGGAAGTAAAAAACTTCTTAATGCCTGGGCATTTTATGATTGGGCAAATTCAGTATATACTTTAACAATTGCGTCGTCAATATTTCCTATATTCTATTCAGCACTATTTCTGTCAGAAGTAAAGAAAGTAACAGCTTTCGGGTACGAATTTAAAAGTACTGCACTTATCACTTTTGTAACAGCATTTACATTTTTAGTTGTTGCTACCCTATCTCCTATTTTATCGGGAATTGCAGATTATGTTGGAAACAAGAAAAGTTTTATGAAATTTTTCTGTTACATAGGATCTGTAGGTTGTATAGGTTTATACTGGTTTAGTTTAGATAGAATCCACTTAAGCTTATTGTTCTATTTTATGGGATTAATAGGTTATTGGGGAAGCTTAGTGTTTTATAATTCCTATTTACCAGATATTGCCTTTGAAGAACAACAAGATAGTATAAGTGCTAAAGGCTTTAGTATGGGATATGTAGGAAGCGTATTATTACTGATAATTAATTTGGCTATGGTTATGAGCCAAGAAAATGGGGAAGATAAGATGCAAATGATGCGTTATTCATTCATAACTGTAGGTGTCTGGTGGGCGCTATTTAGCCAATATACATTTTATATTTTACCCGAAGGAGCATCTTCTGAACATAAAGTAACCAAATCTGTAATATTCAACGGCTTTAAGGAGTTAAAAGGAGTATGGAATCAATTGAAAGAAAACCTTAGATTAAAACGTTATTTGTATGCGTTTTTTGTATTTAGTATGGCAGTTCAAACCATAATGTTGGTAGCTGTGTATTTTGGTGAAGAGGAAATTAGTTGGGGAAGTGATGAAGCCAAAACCACAGGTTTGATTGTTAGTATTTTGGTGATTCAAATAGTAGCTATTCTTGGGGCTGTTTTAACATCAAGAGCTTCATCTAAATTTGGAAATATTAAGACATTAATTGCTGTTAATTTTATTTGGATGGCATTGTGTTTTTATGCCTATTTTATGGAAACTCCCATGCAATTTTACATAGCGGCTTCATTAGTAGGTTTGGTAATGGGAGGTATTCAATCTTTAGCAAGATCTACATATTCTAAATTTTTACCAGAAACAGAAGATACCACCTCTTATTTTAGTTTTTATGATGTTGCAGAAAAAATAGGTATCGTAATTGGAATGCTCATTTATGGTTTTATTGATCAAATTACAGGAAGTATGCGTAATTCTATTCTGTTCTTGTTTATCTTCTTTTTGTTGGGGATTATTTTGCTCTTTAGAGTACCTAAAGAAGTATCTTAATTTATCTTGTTAATGAAGTCAATATCGTACAAATTTATTTAACATTAAACGTACTAATTGTTAAATATTCTTATATTGCAATCAACTAAATAATTTATAATGAAGAAGCTTTTTATATTTTCAATTTTATCTACAGTTTTATTTTCATCATGTACTAGTACTGTTGATTTAGCCATAGATAATCCAACGGATTCGTCAGTAGAAATTGTTGTAGATACACTTAGGGTATTGATTCCACCTAAAGAGGTCGTTTGGGTAGAAATGGGACCAGGTGAGCATCAATTGACTTTGCAAAATGATAGTATTATAAAGCATAACTTTACTGAGTCGGTTTATATGATAAATCCTTCTTTATCAGAATATTTAGTAACTGATGAATATTACGGCCCACCAGCATTTCAAAATAGTTATTTATCTTCTTTACCAAATAAAGAAATTACCTTTTTAGGTATTCCTATGGAAGGTAATTTTGATGTCGTTAGAGATGTTATAAACAAGGTAACCTGGGATTATGGACCAAGAGAGACTTTACCAGAAATGGTAGAGGTAGATGCCGACGAATCTTATACGACCTTAGTTAAGGTGTATGATTCTTATGAGTTTATGGATATGATGCAGAGTGCTTATGACGGTTATTCTGAAGAAGAATAAAAACAGTCTCAGTCTTATATTTTGAAAGCCTCACTCGGAACTCATATCACTTGGGATGTGTATAACTGTAATGCAGATACACTTTCGTTTATATCTACAGTTAAAAAGGTATTGCATGCTATAGTAGAAGAACTTCAACTTTCTAAAGTGAATGAATCTTTTAAACAATTTGAACCTATTGGAGTAACTGGATTTATTCTTTTAGAAGAAAGCCATGTGAGTATCCATACCTGGCCAGAGCATGAGTTTGCAGCTGTAGACATATTTTCTTGTAAGCCTTTTGACGCTAAAAAAATCCAAGATTTATTAATGGGATCCTTTGGGTCTGATAAAGTTGTAATAAAGCAAATCGAAAGAGGTGAAGCAATAGGAATAACTGTATAATTGGTTTTATCTGATTTTAACTCCAAAAGAACTTTCATTAATCCAAATCAGTTTCCATGTCTCGTCTGAGACATTATTTGATAAATATAAGTTTTGTTATCATAGTCTAATATATATGTGCCATATTTGTTTTTGGGACGTATTTCATTGCCACATTTACGACTACTTTTCCAAAAATGTTCCATGCTATATAGCCCATTTGCATTAAAAAACAACAATGTTCTTTTTTCGTAGTCGTATGCACGTCTGTATACGATTATTATAGATTCAGGTTCATTTATTCTGTAATTATAGGTCCAATAACCCAATAAATCTGAAGTGTTAATTTTGTGCTTTTGGCTAAAAGCAATTGAAATATTAAATAGTAGTAGAACTAAAACGGAACTTCTCATTGCAAACATCAAACAAGAATCATTCCAACCAGCTATTATCAATCAAATAATAAAATGTGACATAAACTCGCAGTCATCAGTAATAATCTGAGATTGCTGTGCTCTTAGATTGATAGCAGAGGCTCTTATTGTGTAGAACATACCTATTTGATAGCTGTAGTTTTCTAAATCTTTGTTTAAAGGGTAATACTTTTGGTAAATCATATCCTGGTTACCAAAATCACCATCAGACCTTGCTTCAGAGTTACCCATAGCTTCTATAGTTATGTTTTCACCTAGTCGTCCATAAACGGGCTTTTTTACATAGTTGTATAAACTCGGCAGCTTATCTAAATAAGTTTCTGCTAAAATTGAATTCGGAAAGTTCGTGGTAATATATGCTAAAAATTTCTTGTTTTGCCAAATGGCTGTATAAGCTGGGTTTAACACCACAACTTTATCATTAATAATCAATTCTGAAAGTGTTCTTGCCAACTCGGGCTCGTCATTAAACATCCAGTCCCAAGGTATCATTTTAAATAGCACATCAACGTCTTCATATTCATCACCAATTTGATGAAATACACCTTCATCAGAAAAGATGATGTTTTCAAGATTAGAATAAAAAGGTTTAAAACCTGCTTCGTAAGCAATATCTATGATACAATTTACATTTTCTTTGTCTTCTATATAACCAAAAGATGTACCTAGAAAAACGGGATTTTCTTTTCCTATTAAAGGTTTTAAGTTAGAAAGCGTGGTATTTATATCGTATTTAAGCGTATTAAAGCTTTGGGGATTTCCTTTTAGTTTTTCAAGCTGAAGCGGTTGCCATAATAAGGTTTCAGGAATTGTACTACACGTATCTGCATTGAATTCTATAATACGACCGTAATCGGATTTTAGTCCTCCATTAATATCAAATCGACCGTAAAGAAAAGGATGTTTATTCTTATTTCTCCAACTGTATTCAATACAAGCATGAAACGAAGCAGGAATGCCTAATTCGTCTAACCTATTTTCGTTAACGATTTTATCAGTAGCACGTTGAAATAGATAAAAAGCTTCATCCGAAATACGACGCAATTGTTCAACTTCAGATCTGTAAAGACCTAGAAGTTCTTCTGAAAAATAGTCTTCTTCTAAATACCAATGTAAACGATGTGGAACGTGTTTTTTCTTAAGGCGTTTAATTTCCTTAAAACGACTATCCTCCAAATGATCTAAACGACTTTCCGCTGCCATATCCTCTAGATGATCTTCCTGGTACATTAACACGACGCGATGTAGCAGAACTTTTTAAATCGTTTTTTAAACCCGTTGACTTGTTATAAGCCGAAGCGTTTTTGTAGTTGTTTTGGTTTGGAGTTACATTACGTAAGCTTCTATTAAAATAAGATGCTGCTAAAGAGTAATATAAAATACTTCTTAAACCAGAATGACGACTATAAGACGATTCATCATTCTTCATTTTTCTTAATGATAATGTATCTACTGTACCTTCAAGTGTGTGTACTATAGCTATAGACTTATCTTTTTCACCGATAAGGCGTTCATCTATAATTTTATAATCATTTCCTGGTTCAATTTCTTCAACTTCTGTAATAACACCTTGTGTAGATTCGTATACAGTATCTTGTTGTGCATCTTTAATTCTCGGGCTTCCATCTCCACCTCCGCAACTTTGTAATGTCAATGCAGCAGTAATCGCTGCAGTTAAAGTTATTTTTTTAGTTAAAGCAAGACCTGTTATAATTTTTTTATTCATCTTTGACCAGTTAATTTGTTCAAACATAATCAATTTTTAATGAATAAAAAAGCTCTAATTCCATTTGCTGTATTTATCGCAGGTTTATGCTCTATAATTTATGAATTACTTATAAGTACCACAGCAACTTACTTTTTAGGAGATGGAGTAAGACAGTTCTCTATAATTATTGGGGTTTACTTGTTCTCAATGGGGATTGGTGCTTTCTTATCAAAATTTTTAAAGAACAAACCACTAACGTTTTTTATTAATGTAGAATACCTTTTAGGATTTATTGGTGGCATATCGGTACCATTGCTTTACATGCTTTTTGTGTATGTATCTCCAATGGTATTACAGATAAGTTGTTTGGCAATAATTTTTGTCATTGGATTATTAACTGGGATGGAAGTGCCCTTGTTGACTTTTGCTCTAGAAGAGGGGAACATTAAGAATAATCTCTCTAATATTTTATCTCTGGATTATATTGGTGGTTTAATTGCTACACTTATTTTTCCATTTATAATACTACCTTTTGTTGGTTTATACTATTCCTCCTTAATGTTTGGTATTGTAAATATTGTTTTAGGCATACTGTTAAACTATACTTTGCTAAAAGATAAAAAACGCAATAGCATTTATGGCTTTTTGGCTATAATCGCTTTACTGACTTTAGTTTTGTTTGGTGGTAAATTACTAAAGGTTTGGGATCAGAAAATCTACAAACGACCAATTGTGCTCAATGAGCAGACTCCATATCAAAAAATTGTAATGACAAAGACGCAAGGAGATATTAGATTGTATCTTAATAGAGTGATACAGTTCTCTTCGGCTGATGAGCATCGATATCACGAATCTTTGGTGCATGTACCTTTAGCAATGCATAATAACCCAAAACGTGTATTAATATTAGGTGGTGGTGAAAACTTAGCGAGTAGGGAAGTGCTTAAGCACAATTCTGTGCAGCATATCGATGTGGTGGATATTGATAGTACAATGTTTTATTTAGCGAAACAAAATCAATATTTGAAAGAAATTAATGCTGCTGCTGCTATTAATGAAAAGGTGAATTTAATATCTGAAGATGCGTTTACATATCTTTTTAATAATACTGAGAAGTATGATGTTATTATTGCTGATTTACCAGACCCAACTAATCAGGCCATTGCCAGACTCTACAGTAAGCAATTTTTTTTAATGGCTAAGCGTAATTTAAAAAGAGATGGAGTCTTTGTTACACAGTCTGGTGAGATCTACTTCTCAAATACAGTTTTCAGTTGTATTAATAACACCTTAGAGGCAGTGTTTGAGGACGTACAACCATATCATGCTTATATACCGTCTTTTGGAGATTGGGGATTTATTATTGGGCGACATAGTGGTAATGATAGTGAGGTTGATTATAAAGCAATTCCTAAAGACTTAAAATATCTTAATGATAACCAAGTTGAACAAGCATTTATTTTCCCTAATGATATTACAATTGCAGATACTAAGGAGAATACGTTAGACAACCCGATAATTTTAGATTACTTCTTAGATGAATGGGCCAAATGGAAAGTAGATTTTGAGTCTGGAACGCAGTAATTTGTAATTAAAATTTGGTGTCAAGGATCAAAAAAAGGACAAGTAAATACTTGTCCTTTTCTAATTTTGGTTGATTTACCTACTAGTTACTCACGCTTCCAGATCCAGAAATCTTAGTATCTTTACTTGTTGGCTTACCAGAATAATTAACATCACCAGAGCCAGAAATTCTAGCTTTTAGCTCGCCATTGCAAACCACATCTGCAGTGCCAGAACCAGCAATTTTTGCGGTTACATTTACACTATCCAGATTTTTGCCGTCAAAGTCACCAGAACCAGCAATCTTTACAATTAAGTCTGTTGTAGAACCACTTAGTTGTACATCACCAGAACCTGCGATACTACTTTCTGTTGAATTTGAATTCACTTTGAGTTTAATGTCTCCAGAACCTGCTAATGATATATTAAATTTACCTGCTTTAATTGTACCAGAGTTTTCAATATCACCAGAACCCGCTAAGGAAACTGACTCGATAGACTCATAAGGTACAGTAACAACTATAGTTTTTGTAGGCTTTAGGTTAACACCATCCTTGGTCTTTACTACAAGTTTTCCACCTTTTACTTCTGTAATAATATACTCCATAAGGTTGGCATCACCTTCAATAGTAATATTACCTTCTTTACCTTGTACTAATTTAAAGTCCATTGAACCTGCTGCTTTTAAGCCATCATACGAACCTGTTGTTCTTGTAGTAGTAGTGATATTACCATCACCTTTAATTTTCTTTCCTTTTCCCCATTGCGCATATGTAGTGGTTGCACATAAAAGAAAAACTAGTACTGTAATTGATTTTAAAAGTTTCATTGTTTTAATTGTTTGGTTTTATGTTCGTTAATTGATTTTTTACTGTTTTTTAAAGCTAACACTCCCATGGCTGGAATTGATTTTAACCATATTCCCTGAATCTTTAGATCCATAGTAGCCTTTATATTTTTTGCTAGTATGATTAATTTCCTTATTGATAAAGTTAAACCCGTCAGAGTCTCTTAATGATCCATGACTAAAGTCTAAATCGAAATTAAAATTAAAAGCAGAATTATAGCCTATAGTCATACTCGTAAATTTAGAATCAATGACAATGTTATTTGCATTAGAAGCTATCTCTTCAATTTTTAAGGACCCATGGCTACCTCTTAATTTTAGATTTTTAAAAACATTACCAATTCTAGTAGTTAAGTGATTGCCCTTGCCTTCTAAATTATTAATATTATCAACTTTTAGAGAACCATGATTACAATCATATTCAATATTTTCTGCAAACTCTACTATTGATTTTGTATGATTAGCATTGATGTCTATTTTTTCAGCCTTTGCGATTGTAAAACCACTATGATTAGCTGAAACCTTACCTTCTTTAATATACTCAAAATAACAATTTCTTGAATGATTAAAGTTAATCACATTGTCATTAGACATTAATTCTTTAGTAGTGATTTTACCGTGGTCACATCTAATTTTACTAGAGCCTTCTAGTTTATCTAAATTAATTGATCCAAATTTATTATTAAGATTTACATTATTGGTCACTGGCATTTTTATAACGTAGTCAATCTCCATTTTTAGATTCATCTTTTTTCCCCAACTCCACCAGCTCTTTTTGTTTTTTTCAATTTGAGTAATGGCAGTTACCATATCATTAGTAGCTTCAAACTCAACATCAATACCGTCAATTCGTTCTTGCACTTTTTCGGCATTATTACCAGATACTTTAATAGAGATATCAAACTCAATACGTTTTTCACTCCAAGTTATAATGTTTAAGTTTCCGAAGGAATTATTTACCTTTAATGTTGCATTATTATTGACATTAAAAGATTTTTTGATTGTTTTCTCCTTTGTGGTTTTTACGATATTTATCTCTGTATTTGCTAGTGCAATAAATGGCACTAACAAAAAGAGTATGGATAATTTATATTGTATTTTTTGTATCATCGTTATTGTTTATTAGTTGTTTAATTTTTTCAATTTCTTCTATAACTATATTTAAAATGTCTATTCTATTTTGAAAGTTACTGATCATAGCATAAATAATACGTTGATCATTACCATTTTCAGTTAAATCGATTTTTAATTGATTATAATCTTGTTCTAAAGACGCAATTTGTTGAAGCGCATCAGTAACAATTTTTTCTGTAAGAGGTGAGCTTTCGTTGTTAAGTTTCCTAAGCTCATTTTCTATGGTTGCTGTAAAGAAATCTTGAGTTTCTGCCATTTCGGGCGATACACTCGCCAAATCCATAACTTCTGGCTGACTATTTACTTTAGTGATTACACTAAAACAAATTACCAGTGAAGCTGCAATAGCCAAAAATGGTTTCCAGTTAAAGCCAGATTTCTTTTCAGGTTGAATTATAGCAACGTCATTAGCGTTTAGCTTTTCTAAGAATCTATTTTTATGACCTTGGTCTGGTTCGTTAATATCAAACTCACCTTTGAGGTTGTCAAATAATTCGTCTATAGTATCTTTTTGCATAACTATGTTTTTAGGCTGTTTGCATTAGTTTTTTACGTAAACTTTCCTTTGCTCTAGAAATCAACGTTCTACAATTAGCATAGGAAATATCCATAATGTCACAGATTTCTTCATAATCGTAACCTTCTATGAGGTGTAAGGTCAAGCCCATACTATAGTTTGGTTTTAGGGTTTTCATTACACTTATAACTTGTTTCACTTTATTAGTGTCTTGGTTACGCTCTTCAATGCCGTTATCGTCTTCAACCTTATACATTATTGTGTCTAGAGGGACTTCGTTTTGTTTGGTGGTTTTGTTATAGTGTGCAATACTATTATTAACTACAATTCGTTTTAACCATGCACCAAATAATTTGATGTCCTCTAGTGTATTAAGTTTTGTAAATGCGGTCAAAAAAGACTCTTGCATTATGTCCTCAGCTTTAAAAGAATCTTTTACAATTCTTAAAGCTGTATTATACATGGCTCTGTTATATCTGTTATAAACCTCTAGTTGTGCACGTTGGTTTTTAGATTTACAGAGCAATAGTAACTGTTCGATATCTTGATTGGTTGATGTCAAAAAAACAATTGCTTTTGTATAAAGATGAAACGTTTTATTAAGTGTTACAGTTTAGGTAAAAAAACTTTTAAATTTTTCTAAAGGTAATGGCATAACAATTGAAATTATACTAGTGTGAATAACTTTGAATATCTTATAAACATTTGATATTCAGTATAAAGTTAAATATTAATACATTTAAACAAATGCTGTTTTGTGAGTTTTAATGACAGAATGGCTTAAAAATATTATGGCAAAACAAAAATTTTTAGGACTTGACAGTTTGTCATTTCAGGATTTTGATGAGAATTCAGAGTTAATTCCATTGATGACACCTGAGGATGAAGAGTTAATTAATAATGAGTCTTTACCAGACTCACTTCCTATTTTACCATTGAGAAATACGGTCTTATTTCCTGGTGTGGTAATACCCATCACAGCAGGTAGAGATACATCAATAAAATTAATTAATGATGCAAATAAGGGCGGAAAAGTTATTGGTGTGGTATCTCAAAAAGATGAAGCTGTTGAGAATCCAACCGCAAAGGATATATACAAAACAGGAACAGTAGCACGAATTTTAAAAGTGCTAAAAATGCCTGATGGGAATACCACAGTTATTATTCAGGGGAAAAAACGTTTTCAAGTTAATGAGGTAATTTCTGAAAAACCCTATTTAACAGCAACAATTTCAGATCTTTCTGAAGCAAAGCCTGCTGCAGACAATGAAGAGTTTAACGCTATTATAGATTCTATTAAGGATTTATCTCTCGAAATTATAAAGGAAAGTCCAAACATTCCTACCGAAGCAACATTTGCGATTAAAAATATAGAAAGTAATTCGTTTCTGGTGAATTTTGTATCATCTAACATGAACCTTAAAGTTGAGGAAAAGCAAGAACTACTTAAGATTAATGACCTTAAAGAACGTGCCCTTCAAACTTTAAAGTATATGAATCTTGAATATCAAAAGTTAGAACTAAAGAACGATATTCAAAATAAGGTTCAAAGCGATATGAATCAACAACAACGTGAATATTTCTTGCATCAGCAGATGAAAACCATTCAAGAAGAACTTGGAGGTGGGGTGTCTTCTGGCGAAGAAATTGAAGACATGAAAGCTCGTGCTAAGAAAAAACTTTGGGATGACAAGGTAAAGCGTCATTTTGATAAGGAATTAGCCAAAATGCAACGTATGAATCCGCAAGTTGCCGAATATTCGATTCAACGTAATTACTTAGACTTGTTTTTGGATTTACCGTGGAATGAGTTTAGCGATGATAAGTTCGATTTAAAACGCGCTATGAAAATCTTAGACCGCGATCATTTTGGTTTAGATGACGTAAAGAAACGTATTATAGAATATCTTGCTGTATTGAAACTTCGTAATGATATGAAATCTCCAATACTTTGCTTATACGGACCTCCTGGTGTGGGTAAAACATCACTTGGTAAATCTATAGCTGAAGCATTAGGTAGGGAATATGTGCGAATTTCTCTAGGTGGTTTACGTGATGAAGCTGAAATACGTGGACATAGAAAAACATATATTGGTGCCATGCCAGGGAGAATTATTCAAAGTTTAAAAAAGGCAGGAACTTCAAATCCGGTTTTTGTTTTAGATGAAATTGATAAATTGTCTACAGGAAATCAAGGGGATCCTTCGTCTGCAATGTTAGAAGTGTTAGATCCAGAGCAAAATAGTGAGTTCTATGACAACTTTTTAGAAATGGGTTATGATTTATCTAAGGTTATGTTTATCGCAACATCTAATAGCCTAAATACCATTCAGCCTGCATTACGTGATCGTATGGAAATCATTAATGTTACTGGTTATACCATTGAAGAGAAAGTTGAGATTGCTAAGCGTCATTTATTACCAAAGCAATTAAAAGAACATGGTTTAGATACTTCTAATCTTAAAATAGGAAAACCTCAGTTGGAAAAAATAGTTGAAGGTTATACAAGAGAATCTGGTGTTAGAGGTTTAGAAAAGCAAATTGCAAAAATGGTACGCTATGCTGCGAAAAATATTGCGATGGAAGAAGAGTACAATGTCAAGGTTTCTAATGATGATGTTATTGAAGTTTTAGGAAGTCCTCGATTAGAGCGCGATAAATACGAAAACAACAATGTTGCTGGAGTCGTAACTGGCTTAGCTTGGACTAGAGTAGGTGGTGATATTTTATTTATAGAATCTATACTATCAAAAGGTAAAGGAACCCTTTCTATTACTGGTAATCTTGGTAAAGTAATGAAGGAATCCGCAACTATTGCAATGGAATACATTAAAGCCAATGCCGATAAATTTAATATAAACCCTGAAGTATTCGATAAGTATAACGTACATATTCATGTACCAGAAGGAGCAACCCCAAAAGATGGCCCAAGTGCAGGTGTTACAATGCTAACGTCATTAGTATCCTTGTTTACACAACGTAAAGTAAAGAAAAGCTTGGCAATGACAGGTGAGATTACACTAAGAGGAAAGGTGTTGCCTGTTGGTGGAATTAAAGAGAAAATTTTAGCAGCTAAACGTGCTCGTATTAAAGAGATCTTGCTTTGCGAAGATAATAAACGTGATATTGATGAAATTAAACCTGAATATTTAAAAGGGCTAACCTTTCATTATGTTAAGGATATGAGTGATGTTTTAGATATTGCCATAACGAATCAAAAAGTAAAGAATGCGAAGAAACTTTAAGTTAATATTATCATTTGTTATCGTTTTATTAGCTGGAGCACTTGCTTTTGGTCAAGATGATAAAGTAGAATATAAGGATGTAGTTTTGGATGGGAAACCCGCAAAATTAAATGTAGCTACTGGCGAAATTACTTTTGTCAACACAAAGGATAAAAAACCTGTTAAGTTTAGTGATTATGTTGCAAAATCAGAAGAAGCTAAAATAGAAGCAACTTCAAATCCTAAAACCGATTATTATACTGTTGTAGATGGTGAAACACTTTTAGAAATTGCCAATCGTTATAATACTACTTTGACAGAGCTTAAACGCGTTAATAATTTAGAAACTACTTTAGTCAGTAAAGGCCAACGATTGCGAGTACGTAATTTTGATGTTATTAATACCGAACCCAAAGTTCTAACTGAGCCAGTCCAATCTGAAATACATCCCGAGTTTCATATTGTAGAACGCGGTGAAACACTATATAGTTTAGCGAAACGCTATGTGTTAACAGTTAATGAATTGAAACAGCAAAATGGTTTAATGTCTAATACCATTAAGATTGGACAGAAGCTTTACCTTTTAAAGGCAGATTTAGATGAAGAACATAGTGATTTATCCATCTGGACAGTATCTAAAGGGGATACCTTATATAGTATTGCTAAAAAAAATGCAACTACAGTCGAGCAGATTAAAGACCTAAATGGGTTAACGAGCAATCTCATTAAAATTGGGCAAAAACTGCAATTGAAATAGAAAAGGACTTCTTACAAAAAATAAAAAAATCATATCCTCGTTTTAAGATAGATTTAGTTATTTTGCAAAACCTATGATTAAGAGGATTACCAACTTATGTTTCTTGCTGTTGGCGCTACCATTGTTTGCACAATTGGGTGGTGAGTCTACATATCAATTCCTTAATTTGGTCTCATCTCCTAGACAAGCAGCTCTTGGCGGTAAAATCATAACTAATTTCGATTACGACGTTACAGAAGCATTATATAACCCGGCTTCGATTAATTGGCAAATGCATAATCAATTAGCTGTTAACGCATCAAGTTATTTAGGAGGTATTACATATGGCACTGCGGCATATGCTTATACCTGGGATAGGCATATACAAACATTTCACTTTGGTGTAACCTATATTAATTATGGTACGTTTGATGGTTATGATGTTAATGGTAATGCTACAGGAAGCTTTACAGGTAATGAAGCAGCAATTTCTGCAGGCTATAATTACAATATTCCATTTACAGATTTTTATATTGGTGCTAATGTAAAGGTGATTACCTCTTTATTAGAACAGTATAATTCTATTGGTGGTGCTGTAGATATAGGTGTGATGTATATTAATGAAAAATTAGATTTTCATGCAGCATTGACGGTAAGAAATATAGGTACGCAATTCACAACTTATGCTGGGCAAAACGAACCCTTACCTTTTGAAGTTAATTTTGGGATGTCGCAAACCCTAGAAAATGTACCAATCCGTTGGCATTTAACTCTGGAAAATTTGCAAGAATGGCCAATTGGAGTATCCAATCCGGCAAGAGCAACGACAGATTTAGACGGAAATCAAACTCAGGAAAAGGTTAGTTTTTTTAATAATGCACTTCGTCATCTAATTTTAGGTGCCGAATTGTGGCCAGAGCGAGGATTTAATCTTAGAGTGGGTTATAATTTTAGGCGTGCCGAAGAGTTAAGAATTGAAGATCAGCGCAATTTTTCAGGAATTTCTGCTGGCATTTCTATACGATTAAACAAATTACGTTTTAGTTATACGCATGCCAGATATACAAGTGCATCTAATACCAGCTTTTTTGGACTTCAAATAGATTTAGATAGTAGAAGGAGACGATAGTTGTATTGTAAAAAAATGTATATTTTGTACTGTAAACCTTAGTACAATTAAAAGCTTCAACCTAATAAAATATGAGTTTAAATAATTAGTATGAGCAAAATAGTTATCGCTATAGACGGATTTTCCTCAACAGGAAAAAGTACTATTGCCAAACAGTTGGCAAAACAACTTAATTATATCTATGTAGATACTGGTGCCATGTATAGGGCTGTGACTTACTTTGCATTAGAAAAAGACTTAATTGGTGAGGGTTTCTTTCATTCTGAAGCGTTAATCAACATACTTGATGAAATTCGTATTACATTCAAGTTTAATGAAGCATTGGGTTTTGCTGAGGTTTATCTCAATGGAAAAAATATTGAAAAAGATATCAGAACTCTTAAAGTGTCGCAGTATGTTAGTCCAGTCGCTACAATTTCAGAAATACGTCAAAAACTGGTTGAGCAACAGCAGCTTATGGGAAAAGATAAAGGTATTGTAATGGATGGTAGAGATATTGGCACGGTTGTATTTCCGGATGCTGAACTAAAAGTATTTATGACAGCATCAGCAGAAACCAGAGCGCAAAGACGTTATAAAGAATTACTTGAGCGTGGACATAATTTAAGCTATGACGATGTTTTAGAAAATGTTACAACCAGAGATAGAATTGATTCTACGCGAGAAGATTCTCCATTAGTAAAGGCAGAGGACGCTATTGAGATCGATAACTCAGATTTAACGATTGAGTCTCAGCTAGATAGTTTATTAAAATTAGTAAAAGCCTTAGTATAAAAAAAGCGACCAAAAGGTCGCTTTTTTGTTTTCTAAATCTTTTTATTAAAGATTAGGAATAATTAATTCCTGATCAGGATAGATTAAATCCGGATTCTTTAAAATATCTGTATTAGCTGCAAAGATATCTTTATACTTCATTGCATCACCGTAATAGTGCTTAGCTATCTTTCCTAAAGTTTCACCTGAAGCTACAGTATGTCTTGCGTAAACCGATTCATCTGCTACTTTTATATCAGCCATAATATCTGAAGGGTTGTCACCACCAGCTGCTTTAATAGCATCCCATAATAAGTTTTTTTCATATTGTGTTGCAGCAGTACCACTTACTTTAAGTACACCATTCTCTTCGCTAACATCTCCATTTTGAATGTTTAATTTTTCGCCTAAGTCTAATACGCCTTGGTATTTAGCTCTAACCATAATTGTTTAAATTTTAAGTATTAATAGTATTGTAAATATACCAAATTATATGCCAGTATTTAACATTTTAGCACCATTTTGTATACCACATTTATAGGACACTCTTTTATTTAAAAAGTCACATATTTATTGTTTGGTTTTCAGGATTATATGTAGTATTTTTGCAAACCTTTTTAGCGAAGTATTGAAAGTAGAAAAGGAATAAACAAATTTTAATTAATAACTTCTGTAAGTTTTTCGCTAAACTTTCTAAAGCTGCAGAATACAAATTTTTATTCAGCACATGTCTGAAAAAGAAACAAAAAACGCTGAGGTTGAAGCAACTGAAGCAACTACAGTTGAAGCTCCAGTAGTCTCTGAAGCTCAAGCAAATCCAGAAAAATTCTTAAAAGAGTTCGATTGGCACAATTACGAAGAAGGAATTGAGCAAGTAGCGGATAAAAAATTAGAAGAATTTGAAAAGTTAGTATCTGAAAATTTCGTAGACACTTTAGATGATGAAGTTGTAGAAGGTGAAGTTATTCATATTACTGATAGAGATGCTATTATAGACATCAATGCAAAATCTGAAGGTGTAATCTCTCTTAATGAGTTCCGTTACAATCCAGATTTAAAAGTTGGTGATAAAGTAGAAGTATTAATTGATGTACGCGAAGACGCAACAGGTCAGTTAGTATTATCTCATAGAAAAGCTCGTGTTATCAAAGCATGGGATCGCGTAAACAATGCACATGATACTGGCGAAATTGTAAACGGTTTTGTAAAATGCAGAACTAAAGGTGGTATGATCGTTGACGTATTTGGTATAGAAGCATTCTTGCCAGGTTCTCAAATCGATGTAAAACCAATTAGAGATTACGATCAGTACGTTAATAAAACTATGGAATTTAAAGTGGTAAAGATTAACCACGAATTCAAAAATATAGTAGTTTCTCACAAAGCACTTATCGAGGCTGATATTGAGGAGCAAAAGAAAGAAATCATTGGTCAACTAGAAAAAGGACAAGTCTTAGAAGGTACTGTGAAGAACATTACTTCTTATGGTGTGTTTATCGATCTTGGTGGTGTAGATGGCTTAGTTCATATTACAGATTTATCATGGTCTCGTATCAATCATCCAAATGAAATTGTTGAATTAGACCAAAAGCTTAATGTAGTAATCCTAGATTTTGATGAAAACAAATCGAGAATTCAATTAGGTCTTAAGCAATTATCTAAGCATCCTTGGGAAGCTTTAGGTGAAGAGGTTAAAGTTGGTGATAAAGTAAAAGGTAAAGTAGTTGTAATTGCTGATTACGGTGCATTTGTTGAAGTAGAAGAAGGTGTGGAAGGCTTAGTTCACGTTAGTGAAATGTCATGGTCAACGCACTTGCGTTCTGCTCAAGATTTTGTATCTGTTGGTGATGAGATCGAAGCTCAAATCTTAACTTTAGATAGAGAAGACCGCAAAATGTCTCTTGGTATTAAGCAATTAACACCAGATCCATGGACAGATATTACCTCTAAATATCCTGTTGGTTCTAAGCATACAGGTATTGTACGTAACTTTACAAACTTTGGTGTATTTGTTGAATTAGAAGAAGGTATCGATGGGTTAATTTATATCTCAGATTTATCTTGGACTAAGAAAATTAAGCATCCATCTGAGTTCTGTAACGTAGGTGATAAGTTAGACGTGGTTGTATTAGAGTTAGACGTAGAAGGGCGTAAATTATCTTTAGGACACAAACAAACTACCGAAAACCCTTGGGATAAGTACGAAACTGAGTTTGCTCTTGGTACGTCTCACACAGCTGCTATTACTGAAATAGTAGACAAAGGTGCAACGATAGAGTTTAATGAAGATATTACGGCTTTTATTCCACAACGTCACTTAGAAAAAGAAGATGGTTCTAAACTTAAGAAAGGTGAAGAAGCAGAATTCAAAATCATTGAGTTCAACAAGGAATTTAAGAGAGTGGTAGCATCTCATACTGCAGTATTTAGAGAAGAGGAAGCTAAAATCGTTAAGCAAGCTGTGAAAAAAGCAGAAGCACAAGCGGCAGAAGCTAAGCCTACTTTAGGTGATGCAAACGATGCTTTACAAGCACTTAAAGATAAAATGGACGGGAAAAAATAACTTCTCGAGTTTTAATCATAAAATAAAAGCCTTTCATTCTTGAAGGGCTTTTTTGTTTCTCATTTTTTAATTAATAAAAATGCTGAATTGTTTTTGCTTACTTTTATAGAAAAGAGAATTACTATGAAAAAGACTATACTATTTTTCACATTTTTATTCCTAACAGGAAAGTCATTTGCTCAAGAAGCTAACTTTGTACCTAATGAAGTATTGGTTCAGTTAGAAAAGGGAGTTGACATGACGCGTATTATTGGAGAATTAAGTGATGTACCAATCATAGATGTTAAGCAGGTTTCTAAGTTGTTGAATATTTGGCAAGTACGTTTGTCATCTTCATCTATTTCAGAAGATAATGCCATTTTACGTTTCTATCAGAATAAAGATATACTTGTTGCTCAGAAAAATCATAAAGTAAAGACTAGAGCTACGGTACCAGATGATGTGTTCTTTGGACAACAATGGCAATACTTTCAATTCAACGATCGTGATATTGATGTTGATGAAGCATGGGATGTGACTACTGGAGGTACCACTTTGAATGGAAATATAATTGTTACAGCTGTTTTAGATGACGGTCATGATACTAACCATGAAGATTTTGAAGACAATATTTGGATAAACGAAGCAGAAATTTCTAATAATGGAGTTGATGACGACCAAAACGGTTATGTAGATGATTATCTAGGTTGGAGTACAGTAACTAATGATGATGATATTTTTGGAGGAGGACATGGCACTCCAGTGGCAGGAATAATAGGGGCAAAAGGTAATAATGGGATTGGTGTATCTGGTGTTAATTGGGATGTAAAAGTAATGATCATTAAAAATGATTTTAATACTAATGAGGCTAAAGTCATTGAGGCATATAGTTATGCCTTAGATGCTAGAATTTTATATAATCAGACCAATGGAGCTGAAGGAGCTTTTATTGTATCTACTAATGCTTCTTGGGGAACTGATTTTGGAAATCCAGATAATGCACCTTTGTGGTGTTCTTTATATGATACGCTTGGTCAGAATGGTATTTTAAGTTGTGGGGCAACAATTAATGGAGATTATGATGTAGATGTTGTTGGTGATTTGCCAACTGCTTGTACTAGTGAATATCTAATTTCTGTGACTAATACTGATATCAATGATGTAAAAGTAACTCAGGCTGGTTATGGTCAAGAGTCTATTGATCTTGGTGCTCCAGGTGCTGGTGCTTTTACTACAGCGTTCAATAATAGTTATCAGGGATTTGGAGGGACATCAGGGGCAACACCACACGTTACAGGTACTATTGCTTTATTATATTCTGCTCCTTGTCAACAATTAGCTGATTTAGCAGATTCTAATCCAGAAATTGCTGCTGCTATAGTCAGAGATTTAATACTTGATAATGTAGACCCTAATCTTTCATTAGATGGTATTACTTCTACAGGTGGTCGCCTTAATGTCCACAATGCAATGCAGTCTCTTATGAATAATTGCGATTCGCTGTTGAATATTAATGAATTTAAGAAAGAAACGAATACTATTAATGTGTATCCTAATCCATCAAATGATTTTGTTAATATTTCAAATACTTATAACAATACTTTAGAAAGTATTCATATTTATACTTTAGATGGAAGATTAGTAAAAATAGTGGATACTATAAAAGGTAACACTATAAATATTAACGATTTGTCTAATGGAGCCTATATATTTAAAATTAAGTTTAAAGGCAGTGTTACATCTTACAATAAAATGATCATTAAGAAATAATAATTATGATTTGAGATGTGTTATAATAGATTTTCAAATAGTTTTCATAGTTTTTTACATAATTATTTTATGTCTTTGTCACTTTACCAGAAAAACATTGTAATCCACAATTTTTCATTTAACTTTGCCAATCAATAACGTTAGCATACTACATGAGTCAAAAAGTATTACTTAACTCTAAGGAAGTCAACATTACACTACATCGATTGGCTTGCCAACTTATTGAAAATCACGATGATTTTTCTGAAACAGTATTAATTGGTATACAACCAAGAGGAAAGTTTTTAGCAGATCGTTTAGCTGAACTTTTAACGACTGAATACAAGATTAAGAACATACAACTTGGTCATTTAGATATTACGTTTTTTAGAGATGATTTTAGACGTGGAGAAAAACCACTAGAAGCTAATACTACAGAAATAGATTTTATAGTAGAAGACAAAAATGTGGTTTTTATTGACGATGTGCTTTATACAGGTCGCAGTATACGATCTGCACTAACAGCAATTCAATCGTTTGGAAGACCAAATAATATAGAATTATTAACATTAATAGATAGGCGCTTTAGTCGTCATTTACCAATACAACCTAATTATAAAGGACGGCAAGTTGATGCCATTGATCATCAGAAAGTAAAGGTTAACTGGATAGAGAATGAAGGAGAAGATGCCGTCTATTTAATTGATAAATAAGAAAGCTAAAAACATGAGTGAATTGAGTGTTAATCACTTACTGGGAATTAAATATCTTACAAAACAAGATATAGAATTGATTTTTGAGACTGCAGATCAGTTTAAAGAGGTTATTAACAGACCGATTAAAAAAGTCCCTTCACTTAGAGATATTACGATTGCCAATTTGTTTTTCGAAAATTCTACACGTACAAAATTATCGTTTGAGTTGGCAGAAAAGAGACTTTCGGCAGATGTAATTAATTTTTCAGCTTCGCAATCATCAGTTAAGAAAGGAGAAACTTTAATAGATACCGTTAATAATATCTTATCTATGAAAGTCGATATGGTCGTAATGCGACATCCTAATCCTGGTGCTGGCGTGTTTTTATCAAAACATGTTGATGCAAGTATTATAAATGCTGGAGATGGAGCTCATGAGCATCCTACCCAAGCCTTATTAGATTCATATTCAATACGAGAAAAGTTAGGAAGTGTTAAAGGAAAAAATGTTGTAATTGTTGGAGATATTTTGCACAGTAGAGTAGCGCTTTCAAACATTTATGCATTGCAGTTACAAGGAGCTAACGTTATGGTTTGTGGCCCTAAGACTTTGCTTCCAAAATACATAAAAGACCTTGGCGTAAAAGTTGAGACTAACCTCAGAAAAGCTCTAGAATGGTGCGATGTAGCGAATATGCTTAGAGTTCAGAATGAACGTATGGAGATAAGTTATTTTCCAACCACAAGAGAGTATACACAGCAGTTTGGTGTAAATAAAGAATTGTTAGACAGCTTAAACAAAGATATTGTAATTATGCACCCTGGACCAATAAATCGTGGTGTTGAGATTACGAGTGATGTGGCTGATTCTAAACAGGCGATAATTTTAGATCAGGTAGAAAATGGTGTAGCTGTAAGGATGGCTGTTATTTACTTGTTAGCTGCCAAAATAAAACAATAAGTTATGATTGTAGATAGAGACGGTAATGTTACCATAATAGCACAAGAAAAGGCATCAGTTAAAACCTTGGTGAATAATATTGAGCAATCTTACGAAAAATACAAAAACTATCATCTTATAGTGAGATTATCTAGCCTTGAAAAAATTTCACTAGAGGATATTATTGAATTTTTACGCTTAAGCAATATCCATAGAAGAGATAAAAAATCTTTTGTTATCGTTACAGATCAAACAGATTTAGACCAAATGCCTGATGAGCTGGTTGTTGTACCCACATTACAAGAAGCTTACGATATTATTGAAATGGAAGATATTGAACGTGATCTAGGGTTTTAGTATATGAAATTGACAATTCTCGGCTGTCACAGCGCAACACCACGTACCAATACCAATCCAACAGCTCAGGTTTTAGAAATTAAAAACCATATGTTTCTTATAGATTGCGGAGAAGGTACGCAGGTAGAATTAAGACGAAATAAAGTTAAGTTTTCCAGGATTAAGCACATCTTCATTTCCCACCTTCACGGAGATCATTATTTTGGATTAGTAGGTTTGGTTAGCACTTTTCGTTTATTGACAAGAGAAACCGAACTTCATATCTATGGTCCAAAGGGGTTAAAAGATGTTATTACACTTCAGATGAAACTCTCAGATTCTTGGACAAATTTTCCTTTAATCTTTCATGAATTGACTTCAAAAACATCTGAGTTAATTTTTGAAGATGATAAGGTTGAGATTCACACCATTCCTTTAAATCATCGTATTTACACTAATGGCTTTCTATTTAAAGAAAAAGAAAACGAAAGGAAAATAGATATTAATGCCGTGCTAAATGCCAATATCAATGTTGCCTATTACAGAAAGTTAAAACAAGGAGCAGATGTAAAAAATGAAGAAGGTGTTTTAATCAAAAACGAAACGGTTACTAAAGAACCTTCAGCACCAAAGAGCTATGCCTTTTGCAGCGATACGGTTTATGATGAGCGTATTATTCCTATTATTAAAAACACAACCGTTTTGTATCATGAATCCACATTTTTAGATAAAAATGAAAGTCTATGTGAGCGTACAAAGCATAGTACAGCAAGACAAGCAGCGATCATTGCTAAAAAAGCTAATGTCGAAACCCTAATTTTGGGTCATTTTTCTACACGATATAATGGCCATGAAGCGTTTGAATTAGAAGCTAAAGAAGAATTCGATAATGTGCTATTGGCTAAAGACGGAAAACTATTTGAGTTTTAATTAAACTCATTGAGTAGTTGTACCCAATTAATAGCTTCACCAAGACTATGAGCTCTTTTTAAAGGTATAGAAGCCATTTGCTTTTCAATATTTGCATTTATATAGGTAGAGTCTCTATAGCTTACAATAGAAGCAGCTATTAAGATACTATCATCTTTATCAAAATACGACCAAAGCACAGGATCAATAGAATAAGCATTAACACGGTTAGCAATATATGCCAGAGTTTTATGAGTACCGTAATAGGATCTCAGTGAGGTTAATAAGATATTTAGTTTATCCCAATTAAAGTGCACCCCTTCATTTATTTCCATTATAAAAAAATCATCGCACAAATAATAAGAGCAAAAATCTAAAACTACTTTATTGTAACTTAATGATTTTGAAAAAGGGGAATCTTCAAAGTGCATGCTTAGAGTAAAAATTAGTTAGGGATTCAAATCTACACTTTTTTTGACAGAAACAAAATATTGGATTAACTTCGTAAAACTATGGAGAAAGATCTAAGCAACTATAGAAAGTCTTACGAAAAAGGAGAGCTTTTATTAAATAATGTACCAGAGAATCCAATTGAGTTGTTTCGTGATTGGTTTATGGAGGTCGATATGCATTATGATATAGAAGAAGCTAATGCTATGACTGTTTCTACCATTGGTCTAGATGGATATCCAAAGAGTAGGGTAGTACTACTAAAAAAATATACATACGAGGGCTTTATATTTTACACTAACTACAATAGTGAAAAAGGAAAGGCCATTAAGGCCAACCCTAATGTATGCTTGTCTTTTTTCTGGCATTCGGCTGAACGACAAATTATTATCAAAGGAAAGGCAGAAATGATTGCTGAAAACCTAAGTGATGGATATTTTGAATCACGTCCTCGAGGCAGTCAGTTAAGTGCATTAGCATCTAATCAAAGTGATGTAGTTACCAGAGTAGAATTAGAGGACAAACTTAACACTTTAGAAACTCAGTATGAAGGTAAGACTATAGAGCGACCAAAACATTGGGGAGGATTTATAGTAAAGCCCGTAGAATTAGAATTTTGGCAAGGCAGACTCAACAGACTTCACGATAGAATTCGCTATCAGTTACAAGAAGACTACAACTGGAATATAGAGCGATTAGCTCCCTAACTACTATTATTTTATAGTATCGATTAAAAGTATTTTTTATTCGGTGTAATTCAATTTTTCACTTCTAAAACATGTATTTCATCGATGTTTTACATAAAAACACGATAAAACGCATGTATTTCGTCGAATTTATAGATAATTTCTTTTTTTTTAATAAGTAGGTACTTAGATTAGTAATCCCAAACCTAAATAACCTACTTATGAAAGTTACTAAGCTATTGCCATTTATGGCTATCGTTGCCCTCTTAGGCTTTACATCTTGCTCAACAGATAGTGCTGCTGAGGATAAAATCGATGCTATTGAAGTACCAGTTGCACCACAAGCTAAATTGATTGAAATTGAAATCATGGAGCTTATCAATGCGCATAGAATTAACATGGGTTTAAATGCATTAAGTGATCATGGTACAGTTAAGGCTGTTGCATTCACACATACAGATTATATGGTAGAAGTAGATAACGTATCTCACGATAACTTCTTTCAAAGAAAGCAAAGCCTACAGGTAAATGCCAATGCTAATATCGTTTCAGAGAATGTAGCTTATGGTTTTAATTCTGCAGAATCCGTAGTAAATGCTTGGTTAAATAGTCCAAGCCATAAAGATAATATTGAAGGCGATTATACAGATTTTGATATATCAGCCGAACAAAACAATGAAGGTAAGTGGTACTTTACTAATATCTTCATTAAGCGTTAAACCGCAATAAAAGTTGATTAATAGCCAGAAAAGCCATAACAATATAAGTTATGGCTTTTTTTAGTTTATAGCTTGATGTTCTAACCATTTAAGAGGATCAGATAAAGAATTACAGTTAAATTATAAATGTATAACGCGTCTTCTTTGATTATTGATAGTTTTGTTTGAGGCATGTAATAGCAAGGGCTTAATTAACATTATACCACCTTGCTTAATTTCGCAGATTTTTTCATTTTTAAGATTTCAGTCTTTTGTGCCTTTTCTTATAATTCCTTTTAAATGAGACTTAGGCATTACTTTTAAAGCACCATTGTCTTTTGTAGTGTTATCTAAATGTATTCTCAATGCAATTGATTATTGACGCTATTTCATTGTTAGTATATAGACCATCAATAATAGAATAACCAAGTCTATTTAAATCTGAAATATTTTTTTCATAATTCATTGGAATAATAAAAGTAGTGCTTGTTATTGATATCAAGATTATTTAATTATTATAAAATTAAAAAGCAAGCCCATAAGAGCTTGCTTTTACTTAAGTAATTTTGAAGGTGAAATTATTCGTTTACAATATAGAAGTAAGAGCGTCTGTTTAATTGGTGCTCATCTTCTGTACATTTTACACGGTTAGCACATTTATTCAATAATTGTGTTTCTCCATAACCGATGGCGCTTTCTATTCTACTGGCATCAATACCTCTAGAAATGATATAGTCTCTGGTAGATTTTGCACGCCTGTCTGAAAGCTTCATGTTGTATCTATCACGACCTCTACTGTCTGTATGTGATTCGATTTTAATAACCATATTTGGATGTTTGCGCATAACATCTACAATGTTTTCAAGTTCGTACTGTGCATCAGTTCTAATATTAGACTTGTCAAAATCAAAGAAAATTGGGTTAATAACAATTTGATTATCAATAATAAGTGGTTCTAGCTCTAAGTCTACAGTATTTATGTTTTCATTATCATCAGTAGTAGTAACTGGTTTTTGGTTGTCTTTGTAATCAGGTTTGTTTCCAATTATAGTATATGTTTTATTACAATCTACCGTAAATGTATATTCACCACCATCTTTCGTTAATACTTCCTCAAGTACTTTTCCTGTTTCGTCAATCAACCTTACGGTGACACCAGTAAGAATAATATTGGTTTTACTATCTCTTGCAACTCCAGTAATTTCTTGCTTGCACTGTTGTGCGTTAAAACTATAAATATCATCACTTCCCTTACCGTTTGGTCGGTTTGATGAAAAATAACCTTTGTTAGTATCGGAGTTTACAAAAAAGGCAAAGTCATCATAACCACTGTTATAAGGTGCTCCCATATTCTCAGGTTCTGTACGAATGCCTTTTAGAATATCGGATTTAAAAATATCCAAAAGCCCCAAGTTTAAATGGCCATCTGAAGAAAAGTAAAGCGTACTATCTTTAGCTACATAAGGAAACATTTCTCGTCCTTCGGTATTTACTTTTTCACCAAGATTTTCTGGTTCACCATAAGAACCATCATCATTAATAGCTACTGAATAAATATCGGATTGGCCCAAACCTCCATCGCGGTCAGAAACAAAATAAAGTGTTTTGTTATCTGGACTTAAACTAGGATGCCCTGTTGAAAATATATCATCATTAAATGGTAACTCTACTATGTTAGTCCATTTACCATCTTCTAGTGATGCTTTATAGATTTTAAGGTGAGTTGTACCTTTTTTATCGTATTTCAGTCGATTACGTTTGTTAACATTATCTCTTGTAAAATATAGGGTTTTACCATCATTGGTTACAGTAACTGAAGCTTCATGATATTCTGTATTAATATCATCTGATAAGAGTTCTGTAACTGAGCCATAACTAACAACACCATCATCATCTTTTAAGGTTACCTGGTATAAATCCAAAAATGGTTCCTTGTTCCAGTTATAGACTTTACCTTTATCTTCTCTTGCAGAAGCAAAGTAAAGTGTATTATCTGAAATGTACGATCCAAAATCTGAATTTTCAGAATTAAAAGCAAGGTTGTCAATTCTTACAACGACTTCATTTTTTGAAGTCAATTTAGCGTATAAATCGACTTCATCTGGATTGTAGCCTTTTAATCTACTGTCACCTTGTTGCGCGGCACTTAACTCTTTAAACCATTTGTCGGCTTCTTCATAATTACCAATACTACGTAGCGACTGAATATATTTATATAAATATTCAGCATCTATATTTTTGTGCTCTTTCAAAGCTTCTGCATACCAATATGCAGCCTTTTCAGAATTGGAATTATTATAATAAGCATCTCCAAGACGTGTGAGTACATGTGCGCTTTTGTCACCATTTTCAAAAGCTTTTTCATAGAGTTCAATGGACTTAATATAACCATAATTCTTAAAAAACTTATCTGCTAACTTCGTTTGTGCATATGATAACGAACAGCTTAAAGTAAGGATAAGAGCTAATAATCTTGTCTTCATAGTGCGTTTATTTTAGAAGTATCTTGGCGATTTTATACGTTTACTCTTAAAGACTTCGAACATCAGTAATACTTCATGCGTACCACTTGTGTAAGCTCTTATGTCTGAAATAGGATATTCGTAAGCATAACCAATTCGTAATTGTTTTGATATCTGAAAATCAGCAATACCGCCAATTGCAGCAGCAGATTCGTTTATTCTATAACCACCACCTATCCAAAACGTTTCATTAAATAAGAAATTTGCTGAAATATCAAAAGATAAAGGTGCTCCGTTTGTTGCTTTTAATAAAACTGATGGCTTTAGTTTTGTCGTGCTACTTAAATCAAACACATACCCACCTGTGATATAATAACTGATGCGTTCTAAAGCGACATAATCTAATGTACCTTGTCTTCCGTTATTATAATCTGTATTTAGAATTCTTGGCGCTGATAAGCCAATATACCAAAGCTGCGAATGCCAATATAAACCAGCTCCAATATTTGGGCTCCATCGATTAGAAACATCATTAAAAAATGGGTCATTTACAACAGAAGGATCATTCAGTAGCTCTTCGTCCAAATTGTAATGGGTAAACCCACCTTTAACACCAAACGCTAATTTTGAATTTACTCCAGTTTGTATAGTATAAGAAAAGTCTCCGTAGATATAGGAAAAGTTCTCATATCCTAATTTATCGTTAATAAATGAAAGCCCTAAACCTATCTTTTCATTTCTTAGTGGTGTATGAACAGATAAGGTTTGAGTTTCTGGCCCACCTTCTAATCCAACCCATTGGCTCCTGTGTAAACCAACGGCACTGAATGTTTCTCTACTACCTGCATAAGCAGGATTAATAGAGATGGTGTTGAACATGTACTGCGTAAATTGAGGCAACTGCTGTGCAAAGGCAGTAGATACACTCAACAAAAGTAAAGCAATACTTAAAGTTTTTGATAGCTTCATCGGTTAAGTTTATTTGTTCGTTGCTACGTAGATTGGACCAGCAAATGGTTTCAATCCACTATTTCTTAAATTAATTATATAATAGTAAGTTCCTGTTGGGACTTTTCCTGAACTTCCTACAGAAGATCCATGAGCATCCCCATTCCAATCATTTTGATAATTGTTGTTTTTATAAATCTCAGCTCCCCAACGATTGAATATCTGTAACTCTATTACAAAACCACAATCTTCAACACCACTAATGGTAAAGAACTCATTATAAGCATCTCCATTTGCGGTAACCGTTTTAGAGATTATCACATCTTCTTCACCACATGGTAGTACGACACAATCATCGTCAATGGTTACATTTACTTCAACTTCAGTAGGACATGGGCCATCAGTTATTGCATACATAAATGTATATATACCAACATCAACTGTAGATGGATCAAATAGACTTCCATTAATCGTAGCATCACCAGAAACGACACTCCAGGTTCCATTCATATCAAAATCACCAGATAATAAATCGAATAAGTCAAATTCTACATCAAGTACACAGCGATTACTGTCAAATGTATTAATGATATTACTTAGCTCAACTGAAACCGTTTGAGTGAACTCAGAGAAGTTATCGCATTCATCTGTAACCATCCATGTTCTTATAATTTCATAATCTTCAAAATCATTCTGTTGTGTAGAAACTTCTTCAAAAACAACTTCTATATTATTAGAACATTCGTCTTGGAAAACTAAATTTGGTACTGCAGGAATATCATCGCAAGCTGCTGTTATATTTTCGTCAAATGGTGTCACTAACGTTGGCGCAGTAGTATCTTGAACTATAATAATCTGTTCTAAAGATGTTATGTTACCACACTCATCTGTAAGTGTCCATGTACGTGTTATTGTAGACTCATTAGCACAACTACCAGCTTCTGTCATATCAGTATATATTGCCTCAAGACCAGTAGAACAGTTGTCTGCCTCGTCATTGACATCACC
>NZ_CANMJY010000004.1 GCF_947498345.1 uncultured Winogradskyella sp. | reverse complement strand
TAACCTTAATCTGCTCTTTTGTTCTTTATTGATTATTTGTCTAATTTAATTGAAATACAAACTTAGGATGGCTATAAGTAATTGCTTGTTCTCGCCTACTTTGGAAATTCCTGCGGAATTTCAAACTTGGTGTGTACTTGCAGTTTAGTGCTAAACCACGCAACTACTCATAGCCGAGACCGTTAAGCGCAATAAAACAAAATATCACTCTTTTTAAAAAAATATCCCTTTTTCCATGAGGGAAAATTGCATCTCAGTTGTTATATATATAAATCGGCATGCAAAAGGTATGGTTTAGGGTTTACCTTTTCGATTTTTTCTTTAAACATACAAATTGTTATGAAATAGGATTAGTACGTTTTAGAGTTGATTAAAATGTTAGTTAGTTAAAGTGGTTTGTGCATGTAAACCACTTTTCTTTTGCTTATTTTCAGGAGAATTGAAATTACAGTTGTTATGTATATAACAGCTAGATTTAGTTGTAATTGGTTGGTTGTAAAATGGCAGTTTGCAATGTGCAAATTGCCATTTTCTATTTTACCGCAATCATACTAATCTCAACATTAACAAACTTTGGTAAGTTGGCTACTTCTACAGTTTCTCTTGCAGGTGCAGTGGCTTCATTAAAATATTGCGCATATACACTATTAATTTTTGTAAAGTTGTGCATATCGCTTATGAAAATGGAAGTCTTTATAACATTTTCAAAGGTCATATCTGCAGCTGCCAAAACAGCCTTCATGTTTTCCATTACTTGTTTGGTTTCTGCCTCGATAGTATCCATAACCAGTTCCATGGTTTCGGGATGTAATGCAATTTGCCCAGAAGTATAAAGTGTGTTTCCCGATAAAACAGCTTGATTGTAAGGTCCAATTGGAGCTGGAGCTTTTGGTGTGTTTATTATTTTTTTCATAGGTATACTTACTGCAAAAGCAGAAATCTCATTAAAAGTTAGACGATACTTCAAATATAATGTTTAAAGCTTTATTTATATACAAAACAAAACCCAATGCAAATACATTGGGTTTTAATATTTATAATCTACAGGGATTAATTTCCGGCAGAAAGGTTTTTCATTTCTGCTTCGATCATTTCGTAAAACTGGTCAATTTTTGGTAATACAACAATTCGTGTACGTCTGTTTTTTGCTCTGTTTTCTGCAGTGTCATTTTCTACTAATGGTACATAATAACTACGGCCAGCAGCAATTAATTGTTGTGGATTTACCTTAAGTTCTTCTAAAACTCTTACCACAGACGTGGCGCGTTTTACACTTAGGTCCCAATTGTCTATTAATGGTGGTTTGTTATAAGACTTGTTATCTGTATGCGACTCTACCATAGCTTCAAAGTCTGGCTTACTGTTAATCACCTTAGCTACTTTTGCTAAAACTTCCTTGGCGCGAGTGGTTACATTGTAGCTTCCGCTTTTAAATAATAATTTATCTGCAATAGAAATAAATACCACACCTTTTTCTACATTAACTTCAATATCCGGATCATTGATGCCTACTTCTTTCTTTAAACTAGAAACAATAGCCAATGTTACACTATCTTTTTTAGTTAATGCATCTTGCAAGCGCGAGATTTTTAAATCCTTTTCTTTTAAACTTTCCAGAGACTTTTCAAGGTTCTCAGCTCCCTTTTGTGTAAGGGTTGTTAGGTTACCTTTAGTATCTATTAAATCCTGATTGGCTTTACGCAAATCTGCCAATTGATCTTTCATGGTTTCTACACGTGCATTTGCAGCAGCAGCATCAGACAAACATTTGTTAAGTTTTACTGTTGCGCTATTTAATAAGTCTTGTGTTTCTTGTTGTTTAGCTTCAAGTGCCATATAATCTTTCTTAGATACGCATGATGCCAATAATAACATAGCACAAACACTTAATAACGATAATTTCTTCATAATCAGTTTTCAGTTTATATTGTTAATTGTAACATGTCAAAATTATAGAAAAGAAGAAGTGACTGTACATGGATTAACAAAACTTTTAACAGTTTTATAAACAAAACAATAAAGCCTAAAATCTATTTGAGCATTTTATATTATAATTATTTTTAAGATAAGAAACCTTAGCAATTTCGTATTAAAATATTTTATTCTTTTTTATAAAGTAAGACCAAACTATAGAATCCGTTTTAAAATAGTTAGATCGCTTAGGGAGTTGCCTTCTTTGACGTAGAATGGGTCTTAACTTTCTATAAAACGATAAATGCGCTCTTAGTACCGCAAAAAAGTAGCGTGGCTTTAGCTGTACTAAAAACCGAAGTGCGGCTATACCATCGAGTTTCATGCGAATCACAGTTCTGATAAAAACATGTTTGTCCGTATTTTTAACTAATGTAAAGAGACTATTTCTAAAATTGAGATAGGTTTTTCTGGGATTTGTAGTATTAAGTGTAGCTCCTCCGACATGGTAAACAGTCGATGTACCAACATATTTCACTTCATAATCACTGTTATAAGCACGCCAGCATAAATCAATTTCTTCCATATGCGCAAAATAACTTTCATCAAAACCGTTGAGTGTTTTAAAGACAGAATTTCTAATAAAGAAGCAAGCACCAGAAGCCCAAAAAATAGTTTTAATATCGTTGTACTGGCCTTGGTCTTTTTCTATAGTGTCAAAGATTCTTCCACGGCAAAAAGGGTAACCATATTTATCTATAAATCCACCAGCAGCACCAGCATATTCAAAATAGGACTTGTTTTTATGGTCCAAAATTTTTGGTTGGATGATAGCGATTTGAGCTTCAGAATTAAATATTTTAAGAATTGGTAGTAACCAATCTTTTGTAACTTCAACGTCACTATTTAATAAACAGAGTAGAGGTTCTTCAACCGTTTTTAGAGCATCATTATACCCTTTAGCATAACCGCTATTTTTTGAGTTCTGAATTAATTCTACTGTAGGAAAATGTTCAGTAACAAAAGCTACGGAATCATCAGTAGATGCATTATCAGCTACATAAATTTTTGCTTCATTAGAATGTTTAACTACTGAAGGTAGAAATTGCTCAAGTAAGTTTCTTCCATTCCAGTTTAAGATAACAACTGCTATATCTTTAGCTTGTAACATTTATGCTTTGGTGTAATTCGGAATATCTTTTAAAAACGAATAACGTTTATTCTCAGTATCCATTTGACAATAATAATGATTTATACCATTAGTTACCATTAAGTAGTCTGCTTTTAATGCCAGATTATAGCGTGCAATCTGATCGAAGGTGCCCTGATTTATTATTGTTGAATAGGATTTGCACTCTACTATTAAATGTATACTACCATCTGAATTGAAAACGACAATATCATATCGCTTTTTTAAACCATTAATAGATAATTCTTTTTCTACATTAATCAATGATTTTGGATATTTTTTGTAATTAATTATATAATGCACACAATGTTGACGTACCCATTCTTCGGGTTGAAGAATGATGAATTTTTTCCGAATGACATCAAAAATAGAAACTTTATTTTCTGTACTTTTGAAACGGTATTCAAACTTTGGAAAGTTGAGTTCTTGCACTGTGCAAAATTAAAACTATAATGTCATTCAGACAAACAATTTAAGAGATTGGACGACGTAAAACAATTGGTTTCAGCAATTAAAGAAGGAGACCTTAAGCCTATTTATTTTTTGATGGGAGAGGAGGCTTATTATATTGATAAGATTTCTGGTTTTATTGAAGATAATGTCCTGGACGAAGCTGAAAAAGGGTTTAATCAAATGGTGCTCTATGGTCGTGATGTCTCTATCGATGATATAGTGAGTAATGCTAAACGCTATCCCATGATGGCTGAACGGCAAGTGGTGATTGTAAAAGAAGCACAAGACCTTAGCAGAACCATTGAAAAACTGGCTCAGTATGCAGAAAACCCACAGCCTACAACGGTTTTGGTTATAAATTACAAGTATAAAAAGCTAGATAAGCGGAAAGCTTTATACAAAGCTATAAACAAAAATGGAGGTGTTGTTTTTGAGAGCAAAAAGCTTTATGATAATCAAGTACCTGATTGGATCAGACGTGTATTAAAAGGGCAAGGCTATGACATTTCCCCAAAGGCTGCACAGATGCTTGTTGAATTTTTAGGGACTGACTTAAGCAAGGTAAACAACGAACTCGATAAGTTAAAAATTGTGCTTCCTAAAGGCACGCAAATTACACCAGATCATATTGAAGAGAATATTGGTATAAGTAAAGATTATAATAATTTTGAACTCCGAAAAGCTGTAGGAGAACGTAATATCGTTAAAGCACATAAAATTGCTAAGTATTTTGCAGACAATCCTAAGGATAATCCAATGGTAGTAACGGTATCCTTATTGTTTAGTTTCTTTTCTCAGTTATTGCATTTGCACGGCATGCATGATAAGAATCCACGTAGCGTAGCTTCAGCATTGCGAGTGAATCCTTATTTTGTGAATGAGTATTTAACTGCAGCTCGAAACTACCCAATGAAAAAAGTCAGTGCCATCATCGCTTTATTACGCGAGTTTGATGTAAAAGGTAAAGGTGTAGGTTCTAATGCTGTACCACAAGGTGAATTGCTTAAAGAGTTATTAGTACGCATTTTAGAATAACAATCACTGAATAATCAATCGCTTGGTAACTGAATTTCTGGTTACCGCATCTGTTATCTTAAGCAAATACAGACCAACTTCTAAATCAGAAACATTAATATGTTGATTTACAGATGTTTTTACCAACTGTCCATTAATAGAATAGATGCTTGTATAACAATTTTTATGGCTCAATGTGAAAAAACTCACAGCTGGATTAGGATAAAAAGAAATAGCTTCTACTTCAATTTTAGGAATATTTAAAGTTGATATATTAAAGCTATATAAAGCTGGTAAATTACCCGACAATTCCTCAGCCGAGATATAATATTCTGTTGTATTAATAGGAATGATACCTTCAATCTGGGGTGAGTAATTTGTTGGTACAGCAATAGACGTTTTTATAACTGATCCGTTAGAAAACAAACCAGAATTAAAACCACTCAGTTGAATTAAAAACGCACCATTAGGATCATATCCAGAAAGCACTATACTATTATCTAATACATTGTATGTAGCACCAGACACAAGACCCTGGGCTACGATTGTATCTATAATAGATATACTATGTGTTCCTGGATTTTTAGGTAGTTCATAAATATTTGTATCACCATTAAGCCAGTTTTTAGAAAATACATAGAGCTTATTGTTGTAATGTATTAAACCTTCAGCATCAAAATTTGTGGCTAAAGGACTTGGAATAAAATCGGTTTGATTGCTATAACTAAAGTTTATGGTTTCTGCTGTGACAGAAGTACTTGAAAAATAATCTGCAATAGCAATACGATAGACCTTTAAATTAGTTCTGTCACCTTGATAATTACCAAAATCTCCAATATAGATATAAGTATCATCATGTGTTAAATCTTCCCAATCGGTATTTGAGGCATTTGTAATAGTCACTGTTCGGGTTACTAAACCAGTAGCTGTATCTACATCAAACAACTGATTTGTAGATGCTGTATCGTTATGTGTTATGAGTGTGTCATTAAGATATAATAATCCTGAAGTCTCACTTACAGATGTATCTAATCCAGTTTCTAGAGTAAATTGCTGTGTCTGACCTATATAAAACACCATTAAAAAAAAGAGACTTAATACAATACGCTTCATAATTACTATCCTATATTCATTCTGTATAAATGTATTAATCTTTAGATACAGCAACTAAAAAACAATATGAATCACATTTTATTTGGGATAAAATGTAAGTAGTGAAGTGTATAAACTGATTTTAAAAGTCTAATAAACGGTAATAGTGTAACAGCTCTTCATTGTTATTAGGTAGTATGCCTGTACCTTTTAAACTAAAACCTAAGCGCTCTAATAATTTTTTTGAAGACCAGTTATACTCTAGTGTATAAGCGCTTAATTTTGTCAAGCCATAATCCTTCTTAGCTGCAACCATTAACTGGTATGATGCTTCAAAAGCATAGCCATTGCCTTCAAACTGAGGTAAAAATGCAAAGCCAATGTCAGGATCTTCTTTACCTTCTCTGTAATATATGCCGCAAGTACCAAGTTTGGTATGGTCTTCTTTTCTAATGACAACATTATTTGTATGTCCATATTTTTTTAATTGTGGAAATGCTTTTTCTTTTATATAAGCTTCAGCTTCTTCAACAGTTCTTACATTCCTATCTCCTATGTACTCAATCCACTTTGGCGTATTCATTAATTCCAAAATAAAGGTAGCATCTTCTATAATAACTGGTCTAATGTCTAGTCTCTCGGTTTCGTAAACGGAATATTTTTTCATTATCTTATTTCAATAAGAATTTCTTCAGGTCCTCATAAGAATCAATAAAAGTAGCCGCTTTCTCTTTATGCATTATTGCTTCAATTTGAGAAGGAAGTGACACATTCTTTTCAATAACATCTTCAACCACATCTAAAAATTTAGTAGGATGTGCAGTTTCTAAAAACACCACATGTACATCATTATGCTCTAAATAAGTTTTTGCGCCTAAATAACCAACCGCACCATGTGGGTCTGCTATATAATTATAGGTTTTATATAATTCTAAAAGTGCGGTTCTGGTTTCGTTATCGGTGTAGCTATAAGACGATAAATTTTCTTTTAGAGCTTCAAAATCATTATCATGTAACTCCTGTATTCTAATAAAATTACTTGGATTACCAACATCCATAGCATTACTAATAGTTTGTATAGAAGGTTTTGGCTCATATAATTGTGTACTCATGTAATTAACTACCGTATTGTTGGCATTATTAGCTGCAATAAAGTGTTTTATTGGTAAACCTAATTTTTGAGCAACCATACCGGCACAAATATTCCCAAAATTACCACTCGGTACTGAAAATGCGATATCTTTATGCTTCGATTTTAATTGTTTATAGGCAAACATATAATAGAAGAGCTGTGGTAACCAACGTGCAATGTTTATTGAGTTTGCAGAAGTTAATTGTAATCTATCCGTTAGTTCCTTGTCCATAAAGGCGTGCTTTACCATATCCTGACAGTCATCAAAAACACCATCGACTTCTAAAGCTTTTATATTTTGTCCTAAAGTTGTTAACTGTTTTTCCTGAATATCACTCACTTTCCCACTTGGATAGAGTATAACTACATTTACACCTTTAACACCTAAAAAGCCATTAGCAACCGCACCTCCTGTATCACCAGAAGTGGCAACTAAAACTGTAACTTCATTCGGATTGGTTTTGTTGAAATATCCCAAGCAACGCGCCATAAAACGAGCTCCAACATCTTTAAATGCCATAGTTGGTCCATGAAACAATTCGAGTGTAGAGATATTTTCATTGATTTCCACAACTGGAAAGTCAAAACTTAAGGTGTCTTCAACTATCGTCTTCAATATAGTTTCTGGAATCTCAGGAACAATAAATTGTTTAATGGCTTCAAAAGCTATTTCTGTATTAGATTTGTCTTCAATAGTTTCAAAAAAGGACGACGGTAATGGTGTAATTGATTCAGGAAAATATAAACCTTTATCTGGAGCAAGACCTCTTACGACTGCATCAGCAAATGTTGTTTTTGGTGCTTTATGGTTTAGCGAATAGTATTTCATTATAAAATCTTTATCCCTTCAGTATTAATTTTAGACACATAAGTCTCAAATGCAATATCAGTTTCTGAATATACACCGCGCATTGCTTTTTCAACAGCTTTAGCGACATCTTCTCCTTTACTTAAAGCAAAAATAGAAGGTCCAGAACCAGAAATATTGCAGCCCAGTGCTTTAGCTTCAATGGCGGCTGACTTTACATCATCGAAATGAGGAATTAATTGTTTTCTTTGAGGCTCAATAACGACATCATTTAAGGCCTCTTTTATTAAGTTATAATCTGATGTATGTAGCCCATGTATCAAACTACCTACATTTGCCCATTGTGTTATCGCATTCTTAAGCGGAATGTCATTAGGCAAAATAGCTCTAGACTCTGATGTTTTAATTTCAATCTGTGGATGAATCAAAGTAGCATATAACTCTGATGGAGTAGGGAGCTCTATTATTTGTAATGGATCAGTTGACTTTACCAAGGTAAATCCACCGAAAATTGCAGGAGCCAAATTATCTGCATGTTCAGATTGACTTGCCAGTGCTTCACCTTTCATGGCATAATTGGTTAACTGTGTCTTGTTTAGTGGATTACCGAGTAAAACATTCATACCATAAACGGAGCCTGCAGCACTTGCTGAACTACTCCCAATACCACTTCCAGGTTTAATCTTTTTATAAATTTCAATTTCAAAACCACAATTTGGCTTTAAATCGTTATACATAGCCAAAGCCGAAACTCCCGCAACATTGCTTTCAGTTTCATATGGTAACTCGTAGCCATCAATAGTTGTTATTCGGACACCTTTTTTATCTGTTTGCCTTATGAGCATCTCATCTCCAATGGTATCTAAACAAAAACCGAGTACATCAAATCCACAGGCGACATTAGCTACAGTTGCGGGCGAAAATATTTTGACTTCTTTCATGTGTTCTCAATGCACCTGCCTTTTCATAAGGCAAGAAAGCTCTATTTTTTAATTATTAGCAATTCGTATAATATCTGCAAATAAACCAGAAGCAGTTACATCTGCACCTGCACCTGCACCTTTTACAATTAATGGTTGTCTTGGGTAACGTTGTGTATAGAACATCACGATATTGTCCTTACCTTCTAAATTATAAAAGGGGTGACCTTCAGGGATTTCTTGTAGGCCAACTTTAGCTTTTCCATTGTCATATTCTGCAACATATTTGAGCTGGCAATTCTTAGTCTTTGCCGAAGCATATAGTTTTTGAAAATGACGCTCATCAGCTTTTAATGTTTTATAAAAATCATCAATAGAAGCACTTTCTAAATTGGCTTTAGTTAAAAACGGTTCTACTTCAATATCATCCATTTCCATTGCAGCACCATTTTCTCTGGCTAAAATTAGCACTTTTCTTGCCACATCAATACCGCTAAGATCTATTCTTGGATCTGGTTCTGTGTAACCTTCAAATTGAGCTCGTTTAACGGTATCATGAAAATTATTCTTATCACTAAAATTATTAAAAACAAAATTTAAACTACCCGATAATACGGCTTGAATGTTAGTGACTTTATCACCGGAAGTTACCAAATTATTCAAGGTATTAATAATTGGCAGTGCAGCACCTACATTAGTTTCGTAAAGAAATGGTACGTTATACTTCTTTGACAGGTCATGAAGATTTTTATAAGTTTTGTAATCTTTTGAACATGCAATTTTGCTACAGGCCACAACAGCAATACTATTTTTTAAGTAATCCTCGTAAGTATCTGCGACGGCTTCACTAGCTGTTACGTCTACAAAAATGCTATTTCTAAGGTTCATTTCCACAGCTTTTTTATAAAAGCCTTTAATACTTGATTTCTCTGCAAAATCGAACTCAGAAACCCACTCTTCAAGATTAATTCCTTCTGGCTTAAAGACCATTTTTCTGGAGTTAGATATACCAATAATGCGTAAGTTGATACGCAAATTATTCTTCAAAAACTGATGTTGTTGCTCAATTTGGTCAATAAGGCGTTCTCCAACATTTCCTACACCAGTTATAAACAGATTAATTTGCTTAGCTTTTATTTCAAAAAATCTTTCATGAAGTATGTTGAGCGATTTCTTAACATCGTTATTCTTTATAACAAAAGAGATATTACGTTCAGAGGCTCCTTGTGCTATGGCTCTAATATTAACATTGTTTTTTCCTAAAGCACTAAACGTTTTACCACTAATTCCTTGGTGGCTTTTCATTTTATCTCCGACCACAGCAATAATGGATAAATTAGTTTCAACAATAATCGGGTCTATCTTCCCAAGTGCTATTTCGTATTCAAAAGTCTTATCAACAGTAGCTTTTGCTTGTTTAGCATCATGTTCTGAAATTCCGAAACAAATAGAATGCTCTGAAGAGGATTGTGTGATTAGAACGATATTGATTTTCTCCTGAGCCAAAGTTTCAAAAAGACGTTTGCTAAAACCAGGAATGCCTACCATACCATTACCTTGCAATGTCAGTAATGCAATATTATCAATATGACTAATTCCCTTTATTGGGGATTTCCCATTAAACTTGGGATTCTTTGAGATTGTGGTTCCTATTGCATCTGGCTTTAAGGTGTTTTTAATCACAATGGGAATTTCTTTTTTTAAGACAGGCATAACGGTCGGCGGGTAAAGCACCTTGGCTCCAAAATGTGAGAGTTCTACAGCCTCTTCATAAGTAATATTCTCAATAGGTTTTGCTTGTTTTACCAATTTTGGATTCGCAGTGAACATTCCACTAACATCTGTCCAAATTTGCAGTGCTTCTGCATCTAATGCAGCTGCAATGATTGCTGCAGTATAGTCAGAACCTCCTCTCCCCAAAGTTGTAATTTCACCAGTTGATGATTTAGACACAAAACCAGGCAGTATAACAATTGTATTTGTGTTTGATGCAAAAAATGTTGTAATGTTAGTATTAGTAGCGTTAAAATTTACCGCGGCATTATTAAAATTTAAATCCGTTGTTATAAGTTCTTGCGAATTCTTTAAGGCTGCGTCTAGATTTCTGTTTATAAGTATATTATAAATTATAGTTGAGGATAATACCTCGCCAAAACTTAAAAGTTTATCTTTTGTTTTTGGAGAGAGCTCATTGATTAAATAAATACCGTCTAGAAGCTTTTTTAGCTCATCCAGCTTTTTCAAAACCAATTTATGTAGGCCTTCTTGGCTCTTTTTGGAAACTGTATTATTCTCATAATCTGCAAAGAGCCCATCTATAATTTTTTTGTGAGTAGAAACAATGGTTTTATAATTAGTTAAGTAGGTTTCATCTTTTGCACAGGCCAAATTGGCTGCTTCTAATAATTTATCTGTGATACCACCAACTGCAGATACTACTATGGCTAATTTAGAATCTTTAGACTGTTGTTCTAAAATAGATATTACTTTGTTTATGTTTTTGGCTGAACCTACTGAAGTTCCACCGAATTTGAGAACTTTCATAAATGATAATTTTAATGGATAATGGTCTTGATAGACTTAATAATAGGACGGAAAAGTTATAATGAAACAACCCAAAGGGTCGTTACAAAAAAACATATAGAGTTAACAATTAAATGAGGGTTGATCACGATATTTTCTGCTATGTTTATTTTTTTATTCATTACATTCCAAATGTATTATTTTTACGAGAATAAAAAAATTAATTGCGAAATAAATGATGAAGTGGATTTTCGCCTTAAATAATTAATGTTTATATGAAAGTTTTCTCTAAAGCACAGATATATGAAGGAGATAAATTGACCACAGAACGTCAAAACATCGCATCTACTGATTTAATGGAGCGTGCTGGAACTCAAATTTTTAATTGGATTCATACACGAATGCAAGGTGCTCAAGTGCCCATTCATATATTCTGTGGCATTGGTAATAATGGTGGTGACGGTTTAGTTTTGTCCAGGCATTTAATTACACACGGCTATAATGTTATAACTTATATTATTAACTGTAGTGATAAGCGTTCGAAAGATTTTCTTATTAATTACGATCGCATAAAAAATGTAACCAAAGATTGGCCAAAAATGTTAAGTTGTAGTGGTGATTTTTCTGAAATTATGATTGACGAAAAAGACATTATTGTAGATGCTGTATTTGGTATTGGTTTAAATCGTCCGCCAAATGATTGGGTTAAAGAATTATTTCAAAAATGGAAGTCGTCTAAAGCATTTACTTTAGCTATAGATATACCTTCCGGTTTATATACGGATAGAGCAGTTGAGGATGAGAATGCAGTAGTGTATGCAGGCTATACTTTAAGCTTTCAGTCTCCTAAATTGGTGTTCTTTTTACCAGAAACTGCAAAATACACTATACAATGGGAAGTTTTAGATATAGGTATTGACAGGGAATATTTAATGCAAACAGAAACTGAAGTAGAGCTTATATCTAAGTTTGAAGTTTTGCCGCTATACAAGCCACGAGAAAAATTTGCACATAAAGGTGACTTTGGGCACGTTATGATTCTCGGTGGAAGCCATGGGAAAATTGGCGCTGTAAATTTAGCAAGCAGAGCCTCTTTGAGTTCTGGCGCAGGTTTGGTCACAGCGTATGTGCCAGAATGTGGTTATAATAGCCTTCAGGCTTCTTTACCAGAAGCAATGGTAATTACAGATGCCGAAACTAAATTTATTAGTGCCATCAATTTTGATATTGAACCAACTGTCATTGGTGTTGGAGTAGGCTTGGGAACTACAGATAAAACTATAAAAGCATTAGAAAATTTTTTAAAAAAGAATAAAGCTCCTTTAGTAATTGATGCTGATGGTATAAATATACTTTCAAAAAAGAAAACCTTATTAAAATTATTACCAGAACAAACTATTTTAACACCACATCCTAAGGAATTAGAGCGTTTAATAGGAAAGTGGTCTGATGATTTTGATAAATTGAAAAAAGTTAAAGCATTTACAAAGAAATACAATATTATAGTCTTAATTAAGGGAGCAAATTCAATTACAGTTTATGGTGATAAATTGTATGTGAACACTACTGGCAATTCTGGTATGGCAACTGCAGGTAGTGGAGATGTCTTAACAGGAATTATTTCAGGTTTAGTCGCGCAAGGTTATAAGCCTCTTAATGCTACAGTTTTCGGTGTATATTTGCATGGAAGGTCTGCCGATATTTCTTTAGAAGATTATGGCTACCAAAGTTTAATGGCTAGTCATATCATTGAAACCTTAGGAGAAGCATATATAGATTTATTTAAACAACCAGAACAAGATCAAGCTCAGGAAAATAATAATGCTGAACAATAAAAAAGCCCTCTAAATTTAGAAGGCTTTAAAAGCATTATAATTATCATATCTTTAAACTGTTTAGCAACTTCGCTAAATCTGGATTAGAAGGTCTCGGAGCATCTGCGTTGACAATATTTCCTTCAGGATCCAATAAGATGAATCTTGGGATTCCACTAATTTGGTAGTCTTGGATAAAATCTGATCTAAATCCTTTGTCAGCAATTAATTGCATTCCTCCTAACTCTTTTTCGGCAACCATTTTTTTCCAGCCTTTATAAGCCTCTTCAGCATCACCTTTATAACCACGTCCTTCGTCGACTGAAATACTTACAAACTGAATATTTTTATTCTTAAATTCCTTTTCTAGTTTCTTTAGAGATGGAATTTCTTTTAAACAAGGACCACACCAGGTAGCCCAAACATCTATGTATACATATTTACCTTTTAGGTCTTTAAGAGATGTTTTTCCCCCAGCAAAATTTTCATAATCCACAAATGTAGGCGACACAGTTCCTTTTGGTAATGCTGCACGTGTTGCAAACTTTGTCTCCATAATTCTGTTGAGTTGCCGCTCAGTCATTCTTATATTTTTGTCCATCATAATCACATGGATAGAATCTACATTTGCGTATTTCTTTTTTAGTGTTTCATAATCTGAACGGTAATCTTTAAGTGCGGTGTCTATATCTTCCTCAGTACCAAATTCTATGAGTTCTTTGTTAAAATATTTGTCAATAAGGAGAAACGATTGTAATGAAAGGTTATTAAAATCTGAACCGTCACCTTTAAAAGTCACTGTTTTTATGAAGTTATCATAATCAGCTGTAAAGGAAGACTCAAAATTATTCTTAAGATACATTTGTCCATACTCTCTACCATGTTGAATAGTGTAATCACCTTCTTCAACTTTTAAAGTATCCTTAAAGGTACCATCATCATTAATAGTGATTACTTTTTCATAAGCTTGACCTTTAAATATTTTAAGCGTTTTGCTCTCATGAGCATTTTCTATTTTACCAGAAATAGTAGCGTAATCCTTTGGCTCATCATTTTTGCATGCAGCCAGGATAATTATAATACTTAATGTTAATAATCTTTTCATCATAATTTTTTTGGGAGGACAAAAGTAAACAATCTTTAATAAAACCTATAAAAAATGCCTTCGTATAAATTGAAGGCATTTAGGTTATATACTCTAATATATTAAATTTTTAATTCCTCAAAAAGTGCTACTAATTTAGGACTGGAAGGTCTAGGTGCATCTGCACTGATAATATTGCCATTTGGGTCAATTAAAATGAATCTTGGAATACCTTCTATTGCATAATCCTGAACAAATTGTGAATTCCAATCTTTATCTGCCATCAATTGCACACCTCCAAGTTCTTTATCCTTAACCATTTCTACCCATTTATTATGTGCTGCTGCCTTGTCAATAGAAGTGCTTACAAAAGCTATATTTTTACCATGAAACTGTTTTTCAACCTCTTTAAGAGATGGAATCTCTCTAATGCATGGTCCACACCATGTCGCCCAAACATCTATATAAACATATTTCCCTTTTAAATCTTCTAAGGATGTTGTACCTCCTTTATGATTTTCGTACTCAACAAACTTTGGTGAAGGCATACCTTTTGCCAACTTTTTTACCTTGTTATACTTTGTCGTTAATTCTTCTTTGAATTTATCATCAGAAGACATAGCCATTATACCTTTGTAATATGCGTCGTTGTGTTTATTACTTGGTGATATTTGATAATTTAGCATATTAGCTAGATCTTTCTTTAAGTCAGGAAATCCTTTTTTATTAATCATTTCAAAAATTTCAGAAGGGTTATCAGCATTACTAATTTTATTAGAGTAATACCCTTGTACTAGCTCTTTATATGTATCAAGTAATGCATAATCTTCTTGGTTATTATAATCAATAGCATCTAATGATCTCATAAAATTCTCTGAAGGTTTAAACTCATCATTTTTTGTAAAATATCTATGGGCAGGTTGATAATTTTGCAGATAAGATAAATACTCATATTCTGTATTTTTCTCTTCTAAAGCTCTAAATTCACTACTTATGTTTTTGGCAGCTTTAAGTAGCTCTGACTTTGAGCTCTTAACCTCATCCATTGTAGCTAAAAAATCTACTTCATCCATAGAAAATACTTTAGCATAGTCAAAACTAGATTTTTCATCAGCCAAGAATTTTGTCGCTAAATAATTACTGTTCTCAGAACCTTTTCCAGTATAACTTAAGGTTTCATCAAACTCTTTGTAATTTAATGTAACTTTAATATCATCTTCAGGTTTAAGATAAATTGTAGACCTTTCTCCTTCATGGTTTAGTGTATAATAGCCAGGCTCTACTCTAAGCGTGTCTGCAAAACTACCATCTTTTGATAATGGTATTTCTTTTACTTTTTCTCTCCCTTTATAGATAGTGACCACCTTATCTGCTGGGTTTTCAATTTTTCCAGAAAAAAGAGCATAATCAATCTTAGGTTCCTCTTTGCAGGCAAATAATGCCATCGCTAAACAAATAATTAATAATCGTTTCATATTTCATACTTTATTTAGTATCAAAAATAATCATTAAAAGATGAATTTCAAGCCTGAAGGAATTATTAACAATTTGTTGTGAAACCAAAAAATATTCTCAATTTTGAAACATTATAATTACGATTTATGGACAACTATCATATTATTTCTTCTAATGCTTTAGATATTGTTACGATATACAATATTTTTAATGACAAAAAAAAGCTAAAACTTTCTGATGCTTCAGTCGAAAGTATTAAAGCTTGTAAAGCGTATTTAGATAATAAACTTGCCAATAATAAAAAACCAATATATGGTATAAATACTGGTTTTGGGTCGCTTTGTAATACTAAAATTTCTAATAAAGATTTAACTAAATTACAAGAAAACCTTGTGATGTCCCATGCTTGTGGTACTGGTTCTCGTGTACCAAAATCTGTAGTAAAGGTGATGTTACTTTTAAAGATTCAGTCTCTCAGCTATGGACATAGTGGTGTACAGCTAGATACTGTAAACCGGCTGATTGATTTTTTTAATAATGACATTTTTCCTTTTGTATATACCCAAGGATCTCTGGGAGCGTCTGGTGACTTGGCACCTCTTGCACATTTAGCTTTACCATTATTAGGAAAAGGATATGTTGTACATGAAGAGGAAGATTATGAGGCATCAGAGCTATTAAAAAAGTTTGGTTGGCAACCCATTAAACTTGAAGCAAAAGAAGGTTTAGCATTATTAAATGGTACTCAGTTTATGAGCGCTTATGGTGTATATCTGCTTTTAATGTCGCATAAGACGTCGTATATGGCAGATATTGTAGCCTCAATATCTTTGGATGCTTTTGATGGTCGTATAGACCCTTTTCATGATTTAGTACATGAGGTAAGACCACATCCTGGACAACGAAAAGTGGCAAAACGTTTTAATGAACTTTTAAAAGGAAGCGAACTTATAGAAAGAGAGAAAGCACATGTTCAAGACCCTTATTCTTTTCGATGTATTCCACAAGTACATGGTGCGACTAAGGATACTTTAGACTTCGTTGAAAAAGTGATTTTAACTGAGATTAATTCGGTTACAGATAATCCTAATATTTTTCATGAAGATGATTTGATTATCTCTGGAGGAAACTTCCATGGGCAACCTTTAGCATTAGCACTAGATTATCTAAAAATTGCCATGGCTGAAATTGGCAATATTTCTGAACGACGTACATTTCAATTAGTTTCGGGCTTACGTGGATTACCAGCATTTTTGGTAGGCGATCCCGGATTAAATTCTGGTTTTATGATTCCTCAATATACAGCAGCAAGTATTGTAAGTGCCAATAAACAACTAGCTACACCTGCAAGTATTGATAGTATTGTATCTAGTAATGGGCAAGAAGATCATGTAAGTATGGGAGCCAATGCCGCAACGCAAGCCTATACATTAATTAGAAATGTAGAGCGTGTTATTGCCATTGAGTTGATGAACGCTTCGCAAGCATTAGAATTTAGAAGGCCATTAAAAACCTCACCCTTACTGGAATCGTTTTTAGAGCATTATAGAAAAGTAGTTCCGTTTATAAAAGAAGATCAAGTTTTGCACAATGACATTGAGGCTTCTATTCAGTTTTTAAACGATGTAGATATAGAGGTTGAAGAGCTGTTTTTAAATAACTATGGAGTAGAGAAGCATTAGAAAATTATAATGCATTATTTCTTATAAGTCTATCAGCCCAATTAAATGCGTCTTCTAAATCTGTAAATATCTCAAAGGGTTTTGTAAAAAACATTTGTTCTATTTGCGCATTGACCTTAGCCTGATAATTATTAGAAACTACAGCAAAGCCTTTTAAATTTTCAATTTTAACGGTTTGGTAATATATTTTGGGATCAACAGAATAAGAGTTTATTCTATGCGTAATATATACAAATGGTTTATTAGGATAATAGGTGTTTGTAACCTCTACCAAAACATCACTATGCTCTGATTTTATATTTATTCCTTCTTTTATTACAACAACGAGATAATGATCATAAATCGTCATATCACAAAAGTCGAAAGTTAGGGATTCTTTCATGATTTAGTACTTATGAATTGTAAGATAAAAAAAAACTCTTTCACATAGAAAGAGTTTTAATTATAATGGTTAAAATACCTAGGATTCTGTTGTTTTACTAGAACTTTTAATTTTAATCTTAAGCTCGTCATTTTTAGTATCTAAATCCATAGTAATAGTATCTCCCTCATGAATTTTAGCATTAATAATCTCTTCTGCAAGTGCATCCTCTACATATTTTTGAATAGCTCTATTTAGTGGTCTTGCCCCATATTGTTTGTCAAATCCTTTTTCGGCGATATAGTCTTTAGCTTTATCCGTTAATTTTAAGTTATATCCTAAATCTTTAATTCTGGTAATAAGTTTAACTAATTCAATATCTATGATTTTATTGATATCTTCTTTTTCTAAAGCATTAAAAACAATAACATCATCAATCCTATTCAAAAATTCAGGTGCAAAGGCTTTTTTAAGTGCATTTTCAATCACAGCTTTTGCATAATCTGTTTCTTGAGCTTCTTTTGCTGAAGTCCCAAAACCAACACCTGTACCGAAATCTTTTAATTTACGTGCACCAATATTAGAGGTCATAATAATTATGGTATTTCTAAAATCAATTTTACGTCCTAAACTATCCGTTAAATAGCCATCATCTAATACTTGTAATAACATATTAAATATATCTGGATGTGCTTTTTCAATTTCATCTAAAAGTACAACAGCATAAGGTTTGCGTCTAATCTTTTCGGTTAACTGACCTCCTTCTTCATAACCTACATAACCTGGAGGTGCACCAATAAGTCTGGACACTGCAAATTTTTCCATGTATTCACTCATGTCAATCCGCACTAAGGCGTCATTACTATCAAACAATTCACTTGCCAGTACTTTTGCTAATTGTGTTTTACCAACACCAGTTTGTCCCAGAAAAATGAATGAACCAATAGGTTTGTTAGGATCTTTTAATCCAGCTCTGTTTCTCTGAATTGCTTTTACAACTTTTGCAACAGCATTATCCTGACCAATGACTCGTCCTTTTATAAGTTCTGGCAATTGCGCTAATTTGTTAAGCTCAGTTTGTGCAATCTTAGTTACAGGAATACCTGTCATCATAGACACAACATCAGCAACATTCTCTTCACTAACGATCTCTCTATGTTGTTTAGTTTCCTCTTCCCATTTTTCTTGAGCAGATGCTAATTCTTTTTCCAATCGTTTTTCATCATCACGAAGCTTTGCTGCTTCTTCATACTTCTGCTTTTTAACGACACTATTTTTAGTCTCCTTAACTTTTTCAAGCTTTTGCTCTAATTCCAGTATCTGTTTAGGCACATCAATATTAGTAATATGTACACGAGAACCAGCTTCGTCTAAAGCATCGATGGCCTTGTCTGGCAAGAAACGTTCTGTCATATAACGATTTGTTAATTTGACACAAGCTTCAATGGCTTCGTCTGTATAGTCAACATTGTGATGTTCTTCATATTTAGACTTAATATTATTAAGTATTTCTATCGTTTCTTCTACCGTAGTTGGTTCTACTATTACCTTTTGAAAACGACGCTCTAAAGCACCATCCTTTTCTATATATTGCCTGTACTCATCTAAAGTTGTAGCACCAATACATTGTATCTCTCCTCTTGCAAGTGCAGGTTTAAACATGTTTGAAGCATCAAGACTTCCTGTAGCTCCACCAGCTCCAACAATAGTATGAATCTCGTCAATAAATAAAATGATATCATCATTTTTTTCAAGCTCATTCATAACAGCTTTCATGCGTTCTTCAAACTGTCCTCTATATTTAGTTCCAGCAACTAAACTTGCCAGATCAAGAGTAACCACACGCTTATTAAATAGGGTACGAGAGACTTTACGTTTCACAATTCTTAGCGCTAAACCTTCTGCAATTGCAGATTTACCAACACCAGGTTCTCCAATTAAAAGTGGATTATTTTTCTTTCTTCTACTTAAAATTTGAGATACACGCTGTATTTCTTTTTCTCGTCCCACTACAGGATCTAATTTTCCTTCTTCAGCAAGAACTGTCAGATCTCTGCCAAAGTTATCTAAAACTGGTGTCTTAGACTTTTTATTTGTTTTGCTAGACTGGCTGCCTCCAAATGGATTTTGCTTAGCGTCATCGTCTTGATCATTAATATCATCATCAGAGAATGATTCTGCTTTTGGTTCGTCTAGGTAATCATCATCGCTAGTAATCATAGATTTAAATTCTTCTTTTACGTTATCATAGTCTACTTTGAGTTTGTTTAACAACTTCGTAGTAGGATCATTTTCATTTCTTAAAATACACAATAGCAAATGTGCAGTATTTATTGAGGTACTTTGGAATAGTTTAGCCTCCAAAAATGTTGTTTTTAAAGCGCGCTCAGCTTGTCTTGTTAAGTGCAAGTTTTTCTTTTCGTTAGATGTTGCCGTTATATTAGGATTAGCAGGGCTCAAAATTTCTACTTTTCTTCTTAAGTGATTAAGATCAACGTCCAGTGAACTTAGTATATCAATTGCCTTACCGTTTCCATCACGTAAAAGACCTAGCATTAAATGTTCAGTACCAATAAAATCATGGCCTAAACGCAAGGCTTCTTCTTTGCTATACGCTATAACATCTTTAACTCTTGGGGAAAAATTATCGTCCATAGTAAACTCCTTTCTGCATTAAAAATAGTAAAAACATATTATGTATATGTCAAAAACTATACCTTAATTATTATAGATAAACGAATAGACTAAAAAACCATTTTAAATCAAAGTAAATTTTAGGATACTTATTAACGAAAAAGATATCAAAAATTGTTAATAAAAACTCTCAAATTAGACTTTCAAAGTCTCAATAAACACTACCAAATTGGTTATATTAGCACGTTTTGAAAACCTACAAAAAATACTAATTTACTTTATATATGGCAGAAGGAGAAAAACTCATTCCAATTAACATTGAAGATGAAATGAAATCGGCTTACATTGACTACTCAATGTCAGTCATTGTGTCACGTGCACTACCCGATGTAAGAGATGGTTTAAAACCCGTACATAGACGTGTACTTTATGGCATGCATGAGCTTGGTGTTAGAGCTAATACAGCACATAAAAAGTCAGCAAGAATTGTTGGTGAAGTTTTGGGTAAATATCATCCTCATGGTGACACATCAGTTTATGATACAATGGTACGTATGGCTCAAGAATGGAGCTTACGTTATATGCTAATAGATGGTCAAGGTAACTTTGGTTCTGTAGATGGTGATAGCCCTGCAGCAATGCGTTATACAGAAGCACGTATGCGTAAAATTTCTGAGGACATGTTGGCAGATATTGATAAAGAAACCGTAGATCATAAATTAAATTTCGACGATACTTTAGAAGAACCAACTGTTTTACCTACACGTATACCTGGTTTATTAGTTAATGGTGCTTCTGGTATTGCAGTTGGGATGGCAACTAACATGCCTCCGCATAATCTTACTGAAGTTGTAAATGGTACCATAGCATATATAGACAATAATGCTATTGAGATCGATGAATTAATGCAACATGTTAAAGCACCAGATTTTCCGACAGGTGGAACTATCTATGGATATGATGGTGTTAAAGAAGCTTTTCATACTGGTCGAGGGCGTATCGTAATGAGAGGCAAGGCTAATATCGAAGAAGTAAACGGACGCGAATGTATCATAGTAAATGAAATTCCTTATCAGGTAAACAAAGCAGATATGATTAAAAAGACTGCTGACCTGGTAAACGATAAAAAACTCGAAGGTATTTCTACTATTAGAGACGAGTCTGATAGAAATGGAATGCGTATCGTTTATGTTTTAAAGCGAGATGCTATTCCTAATATTGTTCTTAATAAACTTTATAAGTATACGGCATTGCAATCATCTTTCAGTGTTAATAATATAGCATTGGTAAATGGTCGACCTCAGTTATTAAACTTAAAGGAACTCATTCATTATTTTGTTGAGCATAGACACGATGTAGTTGTAAGACGCACTAAATACGAATTACGTAAAGCCGAGGAACGTGCTCATATTTTAGAAGGTTTAATTATTGCTTCTGATAATATAGATGAAGTAATTGCTCTGATTAGAGCCTCTGCAAATGCAGAAGAAGCAAGAGCTAAATTAATTGAACGTTTTGAATTATCTGAAATACAAGCTAAGGCAATTGTAGAAATGCGTCTGCGTCAATTAACAGGACTGGAGCAAGATAAATTACGTGCTGAGTATGAAGAGTTAATGAAAACCATAGAAGATCTTAAAGATATTTTAGATAAGAAAGAGCGTCGTATGGATATCATTAAGTCAGAACTAGAAGTTGTAAGAGATAAATATGGAGATGAGCGTCGTTCGGTTATAGAATATGCAGGAGGTGATTTAAGCATTGAAGATATGATTCCAGATGAAAAAGTGGTTATCACTATTTCTCATGCAGGTTATATTAAGCGTACTTCATTGACTGAATATAAAACTCAGAATAGAGGGGGAGTGGGGCAAAAAGCATCTACTACACGTAATGAAGACTTCTTAGAGCATTTATTCGTTGGTACTAATCATCAATATATGTTATTCTTTACCCAGAAAGGAAAATGTTTCTGGATGCGTGTCTATGAAATACCTGAAGGAGCAAAAACTTCAAAAGGTAGAGCGATTCAAAACCTTATTAATATTGAGCAAGATGATAAGGTGATGGCATTTATTTGTACGCAAGATTTAAAGGATGAAGATTATATCAATAGTCACTATGTAATTATGGCGACAAAGAAAGGTCAGGTTAAGAAAACATCCCTAGAGCAGTATTCCAGACCTCGAACTAATGGTATTAATGCTATTACTATTAGAGAAGATGACACTTTATTAGAAGCTAAACTTACTACAGGTGAAAGTCAAGTAATGCTAGCATTAAAGTCTGGTAAAGCTATTCGTTTTGAAGAGGCAAAGACAAGACCAATGGGTAGAAATGCATCTGGCGTAAGAGGAATTAGACTCCAAGATGAAAAAACTGACGAAGTTATTGGTATGATAGCTGTTGATGATATGGAGAGTAACATCCTTGTAGTTTCAGAAAATGGCTACGGAAAACGCTCAAGACTAGAAGATTACAGAATTACTAATAGAGGTGGAAAAGGAGTAAAAACTATATCTATTACAGAAAAAACAGGTAACTTAGTATCTATTAAGAATGTTACTGACGATGATGATCTGATGATTATCAACAAATCTGGTATTGCCATACGTATGGAAGTTGCCGATTTACGTGTTATGGGTAGAGCTACTCAAGGGGTCAAACTCATTAACTTAAAAGGTAATGATTCTATAGCTGCAGTTGCTAAGGTGATGAAAGACGATGAAGATGAAACTGAAGAGGTAGATACTGAGGCTACTGAAAATCAAGAATCTAATGAAGGTGGCACGGCTATTGATAATAATGAAACTGAAAACTAAAAATTAATAACAAAATTATTTATTACAAAATGAAAAAATTAATAACATTAGTGCTTGTTTTTGCTGTAGCGACGATGTCTTTTGCTCAAAAAAACGAGATTAAGGCTATAGAAAAAGCACTAAAAAGCAAGAATTTCTCTGATGCAAAATCTGCAGTTTCTTCAGCAGAAGCATTGATAGGAAATATGGACGACAAAACCAAGGCTAAATTCTACTTTTTAAAAGCTCAAGCATTATATGCCAATGGTGCTGGTACTGATGCCAATATTGATAAAGCTATTGTTGCACTAGATAAACTAAAGGATTTAGAGTCTTCAATGGGTAAGCTAAAATATACAGATCAGGCGAATGAAATGAAAAATGGTATGTTTAAATCTTTTTTGCAAAAAGCGAACCAAGCGATAACAAATAAAGATTATAAAACTGCAGCCTATCGTTTTGATAAAATGTATAAAATGTCGCCTAAAGATACGGTCTATCTTTATTATGCGGCTTCCTCAGCTGTAAATGCAAATGACTATGAAACATCTTTAAACTATTATAACCAATTAAAGAATTTAGGTTATACAGGTATAAAAATGAACTATATGGCGACTAATTTGGAAAGCGGAGAAGAAGAAGTATTTGCAGACAAGACCAATAGAGATTTTGCAGTAAGAACACTAAAAACGCATGATAGCCCAAAAGATGAAAAGAGTACTTCTAAAAAGGCAGAAATTGTAAAAAATATTGCACTTATTTATGTATCTCAAGGTGAAGATGAAAAAGCATTAGCTGCAATGTCTGATGCAAGAAAAGTTAATCCTGATGATTTAGGCTTACTGTTATCAGAGGCTAATGTATATCTAAAATTGGGTAATATGGACAAGTTTAAAGTGCTTATGGAAGAAGCGGTGTCTAAAGATCCAAACAATGCCGAATTGTTATTTAACTTAGGGGTTCTTTCTTCTGATGCTGGTAACATGGCTGAAGCTAAAGATTATTATGAAAAAGCACTAGTTATAGATCCAAACTACGTAGATGTATATAATAATTTAGCCTTTGTTACTTTAGCTGAAGAATCTTCTATTATTGAAGAAATGAATAATTTAGGTAATTCATCAGCAGACAACAAACGTTATGATGAGCTAAAAGAAAAGCGTTTACAACTATATAAAGACGCAATACCATATTTAGAAAAATCCTTAAGTCTTGTAGAAAAGGTAAGTACAGTAACAAGCTTAATTAATATTTACAGTGTTATTGGAGATATGGAAAAGGTTAATACTTTAAAAGCTAAAAAAGCGCAATTAGAAGCTTCATCTGGCGGTAATTAATACCACCAAACTACTATTATAAAAAAAGCGACTTCCAGAAGTCGCTTTTTTTATACAATCTTCTTTATAACTCTAAGTCTGTGTGTGTGCATGTTTTTATCAGTATTATAGATACCACTATGATCTAATCGGTCTATACGTACTTTACCATGTGCATGAATAATATAGTTATCCTCCATTATAATACCAACATGAATAATATTCCCTTCATTATTATCAAAAAAGGCCAAATCACCTGGTTCGCTTTCTTCAATAAAACTTAAGGGAACTCCTTGAGTAGCTTGCTGTGAAGCATCTCTTAAAAGTTTATATCCGCTGAGTTTATATACCATTTGAGTAAAACCAGAACAATCAATTCCAAATGGGGTTTTTCCTCCCCAAAGATATGGTGCATTGAGATATAAAAATGATGTTTTTACAATTTCAGACTTTGGATGTTGTGATACGATACGATTGCCATCAAATCCATGTTTCATCAATTGTAACCCGTTTAAATCAGATCCAACAGGAATTGGATACAGATTGCTAACATCATCAGAAACATATTCAATTAAATCCCTGGATAAGTTAATGTTGGCATTTATGAGGTCTTTGTAATCAGAATCTTCAATTTCTTTATACTGCTTATTATCTATCCAGCCTTCGTATCTATCATAAGCAAAACGAATACGACTCCATTTTTTACGCTGTTCTAAAACTTTAAATTGATCCCCATAAAGAGCTTGCGTTACCATTTCACTGGTATCGCTAGGTTCTAATCTTATAGGTACAATTCCTAGATTACAGATGCCGTATTGCATAAATAAGTTTTAAGCGCGCTCTATTACCATAGCCGAAGCACCACCACCACCATTACAGATAGCTGCAGCTCCTATTTTAGCACCATTTTGGTGAAGTACATTGATTAATGTTACTAAGATTCTGGCACCAGAACATCCAAGTGGATGACCTAATGATACAGCTCCTCCATTAACATTGACATTACTATCATTTAATCCTAATAGTTTCATGTTAGCTAAACCTACAACAGAGAATGCCTCATTAAACTCAAAGTAGTCTACATCATCTAGTTCTATATTAGCTTTAGCTAATGCTTTTGGCAGAGCTTTGGCTGGCGCAGTGGTAAACCATTTTGGTTCTTGTGCAGCATCAGCATAACTTTTTATAATTGCAATAGGGGATAAGCCTAATTCATTTGCTTTCTCTTTGCTCATTAATACCATAGCAGCCGCACCATCATTAATTGTAGAAGCATTTGCAGCGGTTACAGTACCATCTTTAGTAAATGCAGGCCGTAAAGCAGGAATTTTTTCCATCTTTACATTGGTATATTCTTCATCTTTATCTACAACAATAGCATCTCCGCGACGCTGAGGAACTTCAACTGAAATTACTTCATCATTAAACTTACCTGCTTCCCAAGCTGCTTTTGAACGCTCATATGATTGAATTGCAAAATTATCTTGATCTTCTCTGCTAAATTCATATTCACTTGCACAAGCATCTGCACAAACACCCATAGCATTTTTATCATAGGCATCAACCAATCCATCTTTTTGCATACCATCTTCAAGCGTAGCCGGACCAAACTTCGTAGCACTACGTGCATGATAATAATGAGGTATAGCACTCATATTTTCCATACCTCCTGCAACTACGATATCTGCATCACCCAATTGTATAGCTTGGGCAGCTTGCATGATAGCTTTCATACCAGATGCGCAAACTTTATTTATTGTAGTACAAGGAACGGTGTCTGATATACCAGCATATATTGCAGCTTGTCTTGCTGGTGCTTGTCCTGTACCTGCTTGTACAACATTACCCATTAAGACCTCTTCAACTAATTCTGGTTTTAGGTTAATTTTATCTAAAGCACCTTTGATAGCTGCCGCTCCTAATCTTGGTGCAGGTACACTAGATAAACTTCCTAAAAAACTTCCTATTGGTGTTCTAACTGCAGATACGATTACAACGTCCTTATTCATTATTTTTGTGTTTAAATTAATTGCTGCGAAATTAATCATTTTTTAAGATATTTTAGAATGAATTAATGAATATAGCCATGTAAAATTCTAATATTTGTTACATTTGATTGTATATGAAGGAACTTCTTAATAAATGGTATAAAAATCATGCTCTGGTATATAAGATACTACTGTTTTTGGTAACCACACTTTTCATTGTGTACTTATTTCCCAAAACAGGAAAGTTTAGATATTCATTTGAAAAAGGAAAGCCTTGGCAATCAGAGAATTTATATGCCCCATTCAATTTTGCCATAAAAAAAGCCGCAGATGAAATAGAAAAAGAGCAGTTAGAGATAGAGCATAATGCTTCTGTTTATTTTGATGTAAATACACAACTTAGCAATAATAGTCGTTCAGATTATATAAAAAAATTCAACATAACGTTTAAGGACACACTTAATATATATACCCGAAATTCTAATCTTTACAAAGAAGGCAAAGCTTTTATAGATGAGCTATATAGTATTGGAGTTTTAGATTCTGACTATTCCTATTCTAATGACAAGCCAGTGGTCTTAGTAGAATCTAATACCATTGAAAAACAGTTACAATATGGCGATTTAGTTAAAATCAGCCAATTAAAACAACGTTTAGAAGAACACTTTTCTAATTCAATAGCTTCAGATAAACGTAATAAAATGATATCGCTCTTCTTTGATATTATAAAACCTAACCTAACACTTAATGAGAGTTTAACACAAAAAGCATTAGAAGAAGAACTCTCAGTAATTTCTCAAACACGAGGGAGTATAGAAAAAGATCAGCTAATTATATCAAAAGGGCAGGTTGTTAAGGACGAAGAGTATAATATTTTAAATTCTTTAAAAGCTGAATACGAATCACAAGTCTGGAATACCGCAAATTATAATTGGGTCCTGGTTGCTTATACTTTATTAGTTGCATTAGCGCTTTTGATGCTTCTATTGTTTTTAAGAAAATATAGAATGGATGTTTTTTTAAATAATACTAAAGTTACTTTCATTTTTTTCAATGTGGTTGTAATGATTTTATTGAGCACATTAGTAATTAATTATAACTCACAATACATTTATGTTGTACCACTATGTATTTTGCCTCTAGTTTTAAAAGCATTTTTTGATGCCAGGTTAGGTTTATTTGCGCATGTACTCACTGTATTGCTACTAGGCTTTATTGTGCCTAATAGTTATGAATATATGTTTCTGCAGATTATTGCAGGAATTGTAACTATTCTTACCGTTTCAGAATTATACAAACGTGCTAATCTATTTATTTCAGTAGGGCAGATTACACTTATTTATATTATAGCCTATTTTGCTTTTTTTGTTATTCACGAAGGACAGATAACAAGTTTAGAATGGAAAACTTTTGGATTATTTATTTTATGTGGATTAGCAACGCTATTTGTTCAACCTCTGATATACATATATGAGAAGATTTTCGGATTAGTTTCTGATGTCTCATTATTAGAACTCTCAGATACTAATACTAAACTCTTAAAAGAGCTTTCTAATAAAGCACCTGGAACATTTCATCATTCTTTGAATGTGGCCAACTTAGCAGAGGCTTCGGCCAATGAGATTGGAGCAAATTCAATGCTGGTTAGAGTAGGGGCTTTATATCACGACATCGGTAAAATGAAAAACCCAACATACTTTACTGAAAACCAAAGTACAGGTATTAACCCTCATGATGAACTTTCAAACCGAGAGAGTGCTAAGGTGATAATAGACCATACAATTAACGGTATAGAAATTGCCAAACGAAATAACCTTCCAGATCGTGTTATTGACTTTATTAGAACGCACCACGGAACGAGCTCAGTATACTATTTTTATATGAAAGAAAAAGCAGAAAATGAAGCTGCTAACATTGAGGAGTTCTCATACCCTGGCCCAAAACCATTTAGTAAAGAAACTGCTATTTTGATGATGTGTGATAGTGTAGAAGCTGCATCTAAAAGTTTAAAAGAGCCTACAACTACAAAAATTAATGACTTTGTAGAAAGTATTGTTAATAAGCAAATGGAAAATGGTCAGTTTTTAAATGCGAACATTACCTTTAAAGAAATTCAATCTATAAAGAAGGTATTAAAGCATAAGTTGGCTAATATTTATCACCTTAGAATAGAGTATCCAGAATAAACGCATTTTATTTCAAAAAACTAAAAAAAATTGTTGCGTTCTTTAATATGAAAAGTTACATTTGCATCCGCAATTTTAAGGAACGTTCTATAAATATTGTTAGGAGAGGTGCCAGAGTGGTAATGGAGCAGATTGCTAATCTGTCAACGCGTAAGTGTTGCCCGGGTTCGAATCCCGGTCTCTCCGCTAAATAGATAACCAGTTTCGGGGTGTAGCGTAGCCCGGTTATCGCGCCGCGTTTGGGACGCGGAGGTCGCAGGTTCGAATCCTGCCACCCCGACTTTCAGAGTTTATAACTCTTGAATGGTCGCGTAGCTCAGCTGGATAGAGCATCTGCCTTCTAAGCAGACGGTCACAGGTTCGAATCCTGTCGCGATCACATAAAGCTTCACTAATAGTAGTGGAGCTTTTTTGTTTTTATAAAATAGCAATTAGTGGAAATTTAAAACCTAAAAATAATTCTATTTAGGTACTAAGTATTTATAATTCAAGAATTAGTTTTTGGCCAATTCTCAAGGTAGACGTTTTCTTAATCTTATTGGTTCTGCAAATTGCAGCGATACTTGTTTTATTTCGTCTCGAAATTCGTGATAAGGTATCACCTTTTCGCACTACATAGACTTTTCGTTGTTTTTCCAAGCTTGCCAAAGCTGCTTCCTTGGTTTCAAAGAGTGTTAATTTAGCCAGACCTCTAGAACTATGATAGCTAGGTCTGGTCCACTTACGAGTAACCCAAATATTTTGTGAGCGAATCCTGTTGGTCTCATCGAAATTAAAGAGGTATTCCGGATGAATGTACTCTCCCTTATAACTTGTTACCAAATGCAAATGGCTTCCCGTAGAGCGTCCTGTATTACCACCTTTACCTAAATACTGACCCTTAGAAATTGTGTCATTTGCTTTTACAGCTATATGCGATAAATGTGCATAGGTGGTTTCTATACCATTGTAATGACGAACTACCACAGTTTTTCCATGACCGCGACTATATCTGGCAAAACGTACAATACCATCGAGCATAGAGACTACAGAATCCCCTGTTACCAAATCAATATCTATACCTTTGTGAGGACGACCTCTACGCCAGCCATAACGTGATGTAATCACTTTTTTGTGCTGAACAGGAGAGGAGTAGGAACTATCACTAAACGTTATATGCAATGGAAATTCTAATATCGTATTTCTATAAGGATTATATACAGTGGTATCCCAATAATCAGCTTTTATATTAACAGTTTGCTCAACCATTGAATCTTTATGTGTTTGTATCGGAATTTCAATTTCTTCAACTAAAATTGTCTTCTCAACTGTAGTCGGAAGCATAATTTTAATAGTTTTAGATAGGCTGTCATTTTGTGCAAGGGTAATACTCAAAGGCATTAGAAATGCAAAACAGAAGAAGAGGGTTCTCATTTTTTTTTTAAATAGCTAACGTCTGAAAGAACGCTAAATTAAAACAATTATTGTTAATCACAAATCGCTTTAACATCTCCTAAAATACCTTAATTTTGCAACTGATAAAAACTAACAGTATTTATAATATGTCTCAAACAAATCAGGTCATTCAAGAAAAGAAAACGGATAAAGAATTATATGACTATCAGCAAGGTGCAATAAGTCAAATTTTTGAAAAGTTTGATACAGCACCAGACGATTACCATTTGTTATATCAACTGCCAACTGGTGGTGGTAAAACAGTGATTTTTTCAGAAATGGTACGTCAGTATTTAAAAAATCACGATAAAAAAGTGTTGGTCATGACTCACAGAATAGAGTTGTGCAATCAAACCTCTACAATGCTAACCAGTTTTGGTGTGACCAACAAAGTGGTGAACAGTAAGGCCAATCTCGATGATCAGGCTGAGTATTCATGTTTTGTGGCTATGGTAGAGACTTTAAATAACAGATTAAATGATGATAAGCTAGATATTTCGGATGTGGGTTTGGTTATCATTGATGAAGCACATTATAACTCATTTACCAAACTCTTTAAGTTTTTTGAAAAATCCTTTATTCTAGGTGTTACCGCTACACCATTAAGTTCTAATAAAGAACTGCCTATGAAGGATAATTATAAAGAATTAATTACTGGAGAAACCATAGAGAACCTTATCGAGAATGAGTTTTTAGCCAGGGCAGAAACTTACGCATACGATATGGGTTTAACATCTTTAGAAGTAGGTTCTAATGGCGACTATACTGTAAAATCTTCAGAAGATCTATACTCTAGTCCTGCGATGTTACAAAAAACTGTAGATGCCTATAAAAAGCATTCGGCAGGGAAGAAGGCCCTGATATTCAATAATGGTATTAACACCTCTATTAGTGTGTACTACGCGTTTAGAGAAGCTGGTTTGCCTATTATGCATTTAGATAATACAGCAACCAAAAAGCAACGTCAACACATCTTAGATTGGTTTCACAATACACCAGATGCCATTTTAACCTCGGTAAGTATATTAACCACAGGGTTTGATGAGCCCACAATTGATACGATTATCTTAAACAGAGCAACAAAATCTTTAACCTTGTACTACCAGATGGTAGGTAGGGGATCTCGTATATTGAATAATAAATCCAAGTTTACAATTATAGATCTAGGAAATAACCTATACCGATTTGGACCTTGGGGAGCCGATTTAGACTGGCAGCTTATTTTTAAATCACCAAATTGGTATGCCGACCGTATTAAGAGTGACGAAGCTATTGAAGCTAATTTTAAACATGGTCTGGCTGACGAGATTAAAGGAGAATTCTCAAAATCTGAAGACACCTATTTTGATATAAGACAAACCTATAAAGATGCTGTAGCAAAAGGGGAGTCCTCAAAAGTTGTTTTAGAACGTTCTATAGAGCAGCATGCTAAAATTTGTATTGAGAATAGTGAGGATGTTTATGATGCCTTAGGTTTGGCAAAACTATTAAAAGATGATATTAACCAACGTATAGAGATCTATGCGAAATGCATTAGTAAAAGCACCTATAATTTCTTAAAGTGGTTAAAGGATGATTATAAGACAAAGCTCAATGCTTATTTGCGTGCAAATTTTGATGAAAAGTTTGAAGAAATCCATGGTTATCCACCAGAAGAGTAACTAAAACGCCTTAAAAGACTGTTAATTAGGTTGTTAATTTAACATTTTGGTTGTATCTTTAATGCACAATGAATAGAAAAGCATTATATAATCGGCTAAAGTTAGTGTTTTGTGTTGGAGTTTTAGGTCTGATGTGGACTTGTAAATCCGCGAAAGCAGTAGAGAGAAAAGCTAATGAATTGAAAACATTAGAGCAACTCTCTGAGCAGAACAATTACCGCATAGATGTGCAAGTTGCATTTCCGTTTAATACTCAGGCCACCACACAAGTACTCAATGCCTTATTAATACAAAATACAGGAAATACTCCTAATAGAATTGACGTTGGTGGTAATGGCAATTATATAGAAATACGTAAAGATTCTATAAAAGGAAATCTTCCATTTTTTGGTGAACGCCGAATCAATGCAGGTTCTTATGGTGCTACAGAAGGAGGCATAACCTTTAATGATAAGTTAGAAGATTTTACAAAGCTGGTTAATGCAGACAAAGGTAAACTGATTCTTAAGTTTAAGACCCAACAAAAAAATGGTGGTACTGATAATTACGATGTAGTTATTGAGATCTTCCCAAATAAAAACAGTATAATAAGTGTGACGCCAACGTATAAAACTTATATGCGTTATTCTGGATTATTAACTGCAATAGAGCCTTTAGAGTAGAACATAAATATCTGATTAAGTGTGAAGTTGTAGAAATATTATTTTACATAATGTAAATTATAGGACATTTTTAATATTCGATTATCAGTGGATGATTGAATATTAAAACCAATCATTGATATCTATTATGAGTGTAACTATATAATCGGTCTGCTACGCTGCGTTAATGCAATGTTCCTATAATTAGACGTTATGTCAAATGTCCGCTATCCAAACGCTCGATTGTTTTGTAAACTCAAATGCGCAGCATTCTTGAGCTCTTTATTAAAAGCGAATAATTTGCCATCGCTTGGCCAGCGCACACTATTTAGCGTTGAATGTCCTGTGGACATTTGTTGCTAAATACCCAAAGCCTAGCTTTTAGGTGTTATTAAATTTTGAGGTATTTGAATATTTGTACTACATATTTTTTTCTACGCGATTCTCAGAGACTTGCCATAAGAGCTGAAATTTTGAAAAAGCAAAATTCTTAACACTTATTACATTCATACATCCTATTAAACATTTTATTATTAGAACTTGTAATATTATGTAAAATAGAATTAAATTTTAGTAATTAATCCAAATATGGTTTCTGTATCCCCTTTGTTAGTAATGACTGCTTTATATAGATAAGTTTTTTCATTTAAGACTTCAATAATTTCAACAGCAATTATGTTATCTTCTTTATGCTTATCTTTCTCTAAAGGTAATTTTACAGTTTCTAAAATGTACTTATGGTCATCAGTCCATTTAATATTATAAACCTGTCTTCCACCTAATCCACCTTTCTCAATTTGACGCTTTTTGCGTCGTTTCATTATGGTTTCGCTATATGCAGGATTCTCATACTTAAATTTCCCTCGATGAAAAGCTTTACATTTTATGCGATCTTCTTCTGGCAATTCATAAGTCTTATATTTTGAGTTAACGAAATAATAGACTGATTGCCAGCATTCATCAGTCATTTTCATTGGATAAATTAACTCACCCTTTTTAAAATGTTCTAAACAGCCTTGTTGCCAACCCTCATGCTTATAAGTACTTTTTTCTTGGTTAATTACAATATCATATCGCTTTCCATTCTCATCGACACAATAATCAATAACGACAACTGCTACTCTATCAACATCATCTACAAAGGTTTGTGAGTAAGAAAAAGAAGAAATTATTACAATTATGAAAAACAGAAGCTTCTTCATGTAGTTGGTTTATAGCTAAAGTACTCTATCTTTTTTTCTTGGATAAAAAAAGAAACAAAAAAATCAAGACTGCATATAATTTTGGAAACAATTACGGCTCGTTACGCTACATTTTAGACTATTTGCAGTTAAGAAAATGTACAGTGTACATTTTTAAGCAAATACTATTTGAAACGAGCATTTTGTAAAGAGTTGTATCCAAACACAATCATCCACTGGATAATTGCATTTGTATAGCCTAAAATCTTACGCTCCTCTCACCTATTGTTTTACCAAAATGATATGAGGTCGGTTTGCCAACGCATCATCTGGGTAAAATGAAAATACTGATTCCAAATAGTCTAACCGTGCTACAAAGTGCATCACACAAGATATGCTAAATATAACATTGGCAAAGAACCAATTAAATGGTTAGAATCTGTATGTAAATCATGCCATGATAATCTGCATTAATATGAGTATTGATTTTGCCAGAATTTTATTCGTCAATTTATTTCCGTTTGAACTTTTGCTGAAGTTTCAATGCATAAAAATGATCTGGTTCAATCTTTAAAATTTGTGTTGTTAGTTTTCTTGCTTCTGCAATTTTACCCAAATGAATATACAACCACGCAAAATTTGTTCTATCGTTTAAATCATTTAGGCTGCCGTTTTCTAATTTGTTTTTTAACAACTCTATCATACGAGAAATTATTGCATTTTTATCATCCTCTGAGCCTTCAAGTTTTTTTTCACTCAATAGTCTATTCAATCTATTCGAGCATGAACTAATCGAGGCTTCAGAAGTTGTATCTATCTCGCACATTTCAATCAAAGAGTGAATTTCACCAAAATAGTTTTTTTCTTTTTTATATAAATCAGCTAGTTTTTTCCAGACAGAAATATTCTTATTAGGATCGCTCTCATTTTGTATAAATCGTTCATATTTACTTATCGCACCTTTATAATTTCGTAATTCTTCCAATAATGCACCATATGTAATCCAAGATTTATATTGTTTATGACAGATGTAATCTAAAATTGGAGTATAGGAAGCAAGTTTTTCATTCTTTTTAGTGGAAATTTTATAAGCAACTTGTTGGAAAAATTTTTCAAATCTTAAATCTACACCTTCATCTACATCAATAACCTTTCCAACACCTAGCATCATTAACATTTCTCTATCATTATAAACTTGTTGTTTTAAAGTACTAACAACTAATTTACTTTGTCCAAATAAATATGCAGACAATGGCAATGAAATAAATTTTGAATTATCTTTTTTAGATGAATAAATGTCTATAAAAGAAAATCTATTGAGCTCAGTTATTGCATCTTCAACATTCATTTTCATATAAGAAGTACTTGTTATAATTGCTTCAATACCAATTTTTGGAACTGTTGATCTCCAACTAGCTAATGTTAAAAACACCTTTTTAGCTGCCTGTGAGAGCATTGTGTAAGTCCTTTCAAAAAGAGCTGTTAACATTTCATCTTGTCCTGCAACAATTCTGCTAATATCTCCAGCCTTATTTTCATTTGCAACAACACCAAGCAATATTTTTGCAACATAAGGATGGCCAGCAGATTCCTCATAAAGTTTATTAATATAATTTGTGTCAATTAGATCATTAATACCTAATTTATCACTTACTGTATTAACAAGTTTTTTAAATTCATTAATATTCATACCAGATACAGTTATCGGGTAATCTGCTTTGAATTCACTGATGCGAGATGTGATTAGTATTTTATTAGGTGTACGAATGTAAGTATCTAGCCAATTAAACATTTCTGAGGGATTTTGAACAGTTTCAAAATTATCAAACACCAACAGCATAGGACCCACACCATCTATTTGAGTTTTTAGATGTTCCTCAATAAACTCTTTAGATTCAAACTTCTTTTGTTTTAATAGTTCGGGATTGACTAAGTTAACAAATTCCTTAGCTACATCCTCTATACCTAAAACTTGCGGTTGTACAGATTTAGCTCCATAATCAAGTAAATCTATATCTCGTGAACTGAACCATAAAATTGTTTGAAATCTATTTGTAAGACACAGTTCTCGCAGAACTCTAAGTGCTAGAGTAGTTTTGCCAATTCCTCCTCTACCCAAAAGAGTTATCATTGGATGTCTTTCATTTATAACAATCTTATTCAGCTCAGTCTCCAAATCTTCTCTATTTATATAAATAGAGTCAACTTTCGGAAGGTTAGTAAAACAATCTCCTATCACTTCTAGTTTAGCTAATCCTTCTGTTTCACTTGTTGGCAAATCACCCGGAGGAAGTAAATAACGTGAATTATCTTTACTATCTCTAGAACCTGAAACATATGAAAGAACTTCAAATCTTTTACTAGAGAAATTACCATTAGGGAAGAAAAAATCACTAACTGAACCATCGCTTTTTACCAAATCAACATAAACAGGACGATTTAAATATAAATATATACCACGTTCATAGTTTTTATCTTTTCCAGCATTAGATTTTAAGTAATTAAAACTATTACAGTTTTCAGAAATACTAAGTACCTTAAATTTTCCAGATAAGTTTTGTGATAAATACGCCCACTCATAATTGAAAAGCGTAAAATTATTGGAAATTAATAATAGTGATTTTTCTAACAAAGAACACAATTGTCCAGTTAGATCACTTGAAATAGCGCCATGTCCACGAGTTTTATTTCGTAATCTAGTAAATAGAATAAACCAATTTTTAAAAGATGTTTTTGTGGCATTATTTTCAACATTTTCACCAATGATTTTCAAACATTTAAATAAATCATTGACAACATCAAATTGCCAATGACCAGATTTCACCTTTTGGGTTATCAATTTTTGCTCTTGACGTAGTTGAATCGATAATAAATGTGAAGTTGGTCCACTTACTAATTCTTCAATTGCTTTAGCCCAATCACCAATTCCATCAGCTCTTACTAAATTATATAATTGGGTATATTTATGTTTTTTTGCATCATCACTAACTCCAGACAGTAATCCTGCGCAAATTAATTTAGTAATTAATTCGCCTGTATATAAAAGTGACAGAAAATATGCAGAATCAGAATCTTGTTTTTCAATGTCATTTCTTTCCCAAATTTGTTTAAGTATCTTAAACTTGCCTTTATACATAAATAATTTTTAATTTAAATAACCAAGATAAAAAGTCTTATTATTAAACTGTTAATATTAAAATAGTAGTTATAAACATTATATACACTAACTGTAAAATAACTTCATTACTGCTTACTTCTACTTTCATTTAGTAAAAGATTATTTTATTTTGTTAAATAATTAAGGGAGAGCTTAAATATAGTAAACTTTGTAGGAATTACTTTTACTGAAAACCGCAAATAATTGAAAGTTATTAACTCATAATCATTCCACACACATTTTCGCCACTACTCCACCCATACGAAAAAGAGTGTTCCATTCACTTTGGCAGAGGAAATTATTAGATAAGATTTTTCAGAAACTGCATCACTAACATGGGCTTTTAACCAAATCGAGTTTACGAGATTCATGAACTCATTAGTTTAAAATAATAACCTTGTGAATAAAGCCCATGTTTACATAACGCTAGTACATTATAGGACATTTTTAATATTTGATTATCCAGTGGATGTTTCTATTTAAAAAGTATGTAAAATGTCCGCTATTCAAACGCTCGATTTTATAGGAATCTTGGTTTACTCAATTTAATCATCTTCACCCATTTTTACCAGCAATATACCAATAATGCTTGCTACAGGAGGTGACCACCTCACACCGGTTAAATCGTATCCAAAAGCTGCTCCTAAAAAATCTATTATTGCAAAGAGAATTAGTAAGTAACCTAAATATTTAAGAATTTCCATAGGCAATCAATTTAAAGTTATAATAAAAATCTATCCATAATAACACATATTAAAACCAATCATTAAAAAGTTACTCATTAAGTTCTTCCATTTTATCCAGAAGCTCCTTATGAAAGGCTTTTGTGTTTTCTTTAAAATACCATCCGGCATCAGTATCATTCATATCATACTCTAACATTGGGTTGACATGAATATTGAGGTCTTTCAACGAAAAGAACAATGATTTTTCATCGTTGTTTATTTCCGATGTGCTTAGAGGAATTTCTTTTTTCAGTCCTTCAATTTTTAAGCCCATTACTTCTTGTGGATAATTATTCCTCAAGGCTTTAGACCAATCATCATCCAAAAATGGATCTAATGCAGCGTTTTTAGACTTTACTGTTCCTGGTAAAGAAATTTTATGTTCGGTAACTAATTTTAGTGTAGAATCTCCATTAGCAGACAGCGTTCGCATAAAGCCGTCTTTACTTTTAAGTACTTTTTTGGTGTCCTCTATTAAGTAAAGATGAAACTTAATTTTGTTCTTATCCTTTCGGGATGCTTTTATCTTAACTTTTGTACCATTTTTTAATACTGCATAAACCTTTATTCTCGATTTCCTTGACAGGTAACCGTACCATGGCTTATTAAAATCTTGTCCTATGATACTTACAATTAAACTTTCGTTAAAGGTGTAATTTACCTCATCTGCCATATCATTAGCTAATCCTACCAAAATACTTTTAATGCTAAATGACTTACCAGTAATATTTCTAAATAGCCCAAACAAGGTTCCACCTACCGCAATAAAAGGAGATGCTACCGACAATGGAACCTTCCATACGGCTTTTAGTTTTTTAGGGAGCATAGATTTAACACGCGCTATGCTTGGAGTGAAAAGTCCTTTTTTAAGGTCCTCACTGTAATTATTCTTTGAACTAAAAAACTTAGTATTACGAATGTTTTGTTCCAGAATTTCAGTAATGCGGCTTAAATCTCCAAATGTATTATCTTTTAGGTAGGCTCCGCCTCTTTTTTGAGGGTCTCTAAAACCGTCTTTAGCACTTAAGGCTTTAAGAGTTGCCAGACGACCATACTGAAATGAATAGTTTTTAGATTTTTCTGAGGCAAATCCTGCAAAGGCTTCAATCTCTGTCCCAGGGAGATCAATAATATTTTGGTTCTTATCCATAGGCAGAATGGCTGCTTTGATGGCTTTTGGGTTTTTTCCTGCCGTGTTTAAAGATACCTCTACTATAACCTTAAATACTGTAGCAGCAAATAAATTGATCGATTTAGGTTTATTGGTGATTTTAAGTAACTTATAAATATCATCCAAACTAATATTATTACCCAGTTCCCTTATTTGGCTTTCAATCTGGTCAGCTCTCAAGTCCAAAGCCTCAAAACTCTCACCATTCCATTCACCATCACTTGTTTTGCGAAGCTCTTCAATAAAATACGTAATGGGATTCCTGGTACCTATTGAGATGATATCTTCGTTGAGTTTGGTTCTAATTTTGCTAAAGGCGTTTAAGCACACATCAACGTTAAGCATTATGTCATCATTATCATCTAAGTACGAAAAGATGACATCTCTAAGTGCCAGATTTTCTTTTGTATCCCTGATTTTATCGTCCTCTTTAACTCTCCCCTGATTTTTCAGCAACCCGACCAATGAGCCTACACTGCCAATTAGCTTGTCAATCTCGGTAGTATCTTTTATCTTTTTAGTTCCACTTATAGGACTAAATGAGGAAACTTTAAATTTTGGAATCGGTTCTTTTCTAACTATGGGGTCAACAAATAAGATTAGCCGTTCAGAATTTTCAATATCTACCCTTTTATAATCCTGAAAACTTGCAATTCTAAATGCTTCTTTAATAGGTTCATTGTTAAAAGTGCCACCATCAACATATGGAAAATTAAAACTGGTATAATCTAAAACATCATTATCCTTATCTTTAAAGAAGCTGTTTAGTTGTTTGTTTGCTAAGTGTTTTTGAATTTCTAAAAACGGAGAAGGCCATTCAGAAATGATATCTTCACCTTGTCTGTTTTTATATATGCTACGTTTAACGTTAGATGACATCCAACTCTTTATAGTTTTTTCGTTGGCTAAGCCTAAGTTATATTCTTCCTGATAACGTTCTAAAAGAACAGGTGGAAAAGCTATTGGAAATGCACCACATGCTAATGCAGAAGCTGAAATAGTAGCCCAAGCCTCATTTTGTGTTAAATTAAAATGTGTTCGGCTTGCTGAATTATTTACAGGACTAAACTTTAACCACCTCTTATCACTTGGCTTTCTTTTTTCTACATCAGCATCGAAAATAAAATCAATGACCCTTATTTCTGCATGATTAAAAACACCTGTAGAATTGATAACATTGCGCTGTAATTGATTGAGATCCTCTCTATTAAGATTAATTGGCATTGGTAAAATATTGGTTAGAGAGCACGCAAAAAGTACTCGCTCACGATCTAAGACTTGCAGATTATCTAATTTTGGGGCACCACCCATTAAAAATTCTTCAATTAAGCCTTCCATATGCTTACGTTCTAAAAGCCCAAAGGAGTCATCGGCAATATGTTTATAGCCCGACTTGACCTTATTTCCATATAATTTAATTGCATCAACCCGTTTAACCCAAATAATCTCCTGGATTTTTTGTGCCAACTCCAAGGCTTTTAAGGACTCTTTCTTAGAATGCGAAAGCGCATTAAATTTTTCACTTTCATTATTAAAATACGTTTTAATGAGTTCAGTAACCAACCGATTTTCACGGTTTAATAATGCAAATTCCTTATCGTTCTCATCATCTTTTATAGGGTTCCATTTAAGAAGCATAGATTTATAATCAATAAGACAGCGTAGCATTATGGTTAAGGCAATTGCTCCCGCACTTGCACCACTCATTCCATCTACAAAAACGTTCTCGTATGGATGACCATCTTCATCTTTACCATGTATTATTAAAAGTTTGAGAGCCTCTGTAAGCGCTGACCCTGAAAACGATCCTAATGATACTCCTCCACCCATGGCAAGGCATATACGTAATGTTTTTCCTGGCATATTGTATTGTTTTAGTTTAAAATTGATATATCTACTAGTATGAAAGCTCTATTAGTTTTCCATAGGCTTTCATTGTCAACTTTTTTTGATTATAAAGCTTAATGGTACTTTATAGTTAATATAGATTGTTGCATTCTCATCAATGTTAATAATCAAATGAATAGTAAGACATACCCAATACTGGGTAAATCGTATACCAAAAAGCGTTATTAAATAAAATAAGGGTGGGATTAATCACTAATAATCAAGTGATTACTATAAAGATAGTAAAAATATTCTAAATCATTTTAGGTACATTTTACTCCAGACCTCTACTCTACTGCTAAAAATGTGTTTACTCGCGCTATTCTTAGATTTATGTACTTGTATATATAAAATGGAAAGCTGTAAATAAAAATCGTACTTTCCTATGGATATCTTATTAATTCTACAGGATTATGGGTTATCTGTAGCTAAGTTTTATCTCTACATGGTCTCTACATATATAAGGTTATCTAAAAAGCTGCATTGTATAAGATTAAAAGAATCTGTAGTTTTAAGAAAAATAACACGTTCATATGAGGACATTCATAAGGTTGCTATTTGGGGTTTTATTGTCATTAACTAGTTTTCATTTAGCGTCTCAATCTACCACGCAACATGCAACAGATACTACTCAATTTAATTTACTTTATAAAAAAGCTAAGGAAATAGCTGCTACAAAAGCACCTGAAGCTATTAAGTTACTAAAGATGTCATTAGAGCTAAAAGACCTTGCAGATATATGTCCAGATTGTGAAATGAAAGCATTAGCCTTACAAGGAAATGTGTATTTCAGACAACATCAAACAGATTCAGCTATACTTATTTACACAAAACTAAAGAACTCAGCTTTAGCTAATACCCATTTGAAATACTTATCTATGAGTCTTAATAATTTAGGTAGCTGTAATAATGCAGAAGGAAATTATACACAGGCTATTTCATTTTACAAAGAAGCCATTGAAGTAAAAAAACAAATAAATGATTCTTCTGGAGTAGCTAGAGGCTTATTTAATTTGGGATCGAATTTAATCAAATTTGGAAATTTTGATGGCGGTTTAACCTATCTTCTTGAAGCTAAAGACTTACGCGAAAAACTTAAGGACACTTCTGGAATTGCAACTGCTCTAAACAGTATTGGAGTACTTTATAAAAAACAAAATGATTTTGATAATGCGCTTTTGTATTTTGAAGACGCTCTAAAAATGAGTAAGCTTCAAAAAAATGATAAAGTGTCTGCAAGGCTCTATAGCAGTATAGGTACTGTTTATGAAGCAAAAAAAGAATATACAAAAGCATTAGACTATTATGAGGAAGGACTAAAGTACAGTGAAGCTTCAAATTTTAAATTTGGAATAGCTCTGACTTTACTTAATTCGGGTAATGTACTAATGGAAATGAATGCGTTTCAAAACGCAAAAGAGCGTCTTTTGAGAGGGTATGACATTGCTAAAGAAATTAAGCGAGAATATTTTATTACGGCTGCATTACACAAATTAGGATGGTGTTATTTTAAACAAGGAGATATTTTAAAAGCTATTGAGTATACCAACAGTGCCATAGATAAAGCTAAAGAATCTAACGATTTACCTGTACTTCGGGATGCTTATGAAAAGTTAGCCATAATTTATGAGTCGCAACAAAAACACAAAGCGGCTTTAAATTTATGGAAAGAGCATTACGTGCTAAAAGATTCATTATTTAATGCAGATAATATAAGGAATACTGCAAACATTCAAACCAAACATAAAATAGCTCAAGAACAGTTAAAATATAATAACAAAATAGCTTTAAAAGAAAATGAGTTAGAGCTTTTAGAAAAGGAAGAAGAATTAAAAACAAAAACTATTTGGGCTTTAAGTTGTGGAATTCTTTTAATTAGTGTACTTGGTTTTTTAGTATGGAAAAATCAATATCAAAAATTAAGACTTAACCAAAATGAGAAAACCATATCTGAAACAAAATTAAAAAATGCCACGCTCGAAAAAGAGCGTATGGCCTTAGAAGTTGAAGTTAAATCTAAAGAACTTAATAGTTTCGCTTTAAACATTTTACAGAGAATTGATTTTATAGACAATTTAAGAGATACCATAAAATCTTTAAAAGGCGAAGGCTCAAATTTAGGTAATGAAAAACTAGAACTTATAGATATAAAGTTAAGAGAAACGCAATCTTTTGAACAGGATAGAGAGCTTTTTAAAATGAAATTAGATCAAGAGCAAGATACTTTTTTGCGCAAAATGAAAGGAAAATACCCTAGATTAACAAAGGATGAAATTCGTTTAGCTGCACTTTTAAAAATTGATTTTTCGTCAAAAGAAATAGCAACCATGCTTAATATTGAGTCCAAAAGTGTAGATATGAAGCGTTATCGTTTAAGAAAAAAAATGCAACTAGGAAAAGAAGTTAACCTTAATGCCTTTCTAAAATCGGTTTGATTTAAATTAAATATAAATCATTGATTATAAATTACTTAACTTATTATTATTTGAGCCTGTAGTGATTGTGTAGAGATAAAAAAACTAAAACAGATATAGTTTCTATATAAATTTATAATGTTGTTTCACATTACTATTTATATATGAAAAATAAAATACTTTTTCTGCTTTTTGCTGTATTGACTATATACACAGCAAATACTCAAATACCATTTGTTAGATTGTCTGAGTCTAATAACCCTAATGCTATAGATGATGGTCTTGCTTGTGCAACTTCTGCCACCAATACATATAATGAAAACGCATTTTACAGATTTTATGATTTACAAAGGTATGTTGATAATGGTACTATAAACTCTGGTACTTTTATGCTAACAAATCTTGAATTTGCACAATCATCAGCCGCTGATGACACCATGCTTACATATTTTGTAGGTACTATAGCTCGCAGTGATTATTATGCGCTTCCTGATTCTCCATACAACCTTATTGGTTTAGATGTATTATCAATTATCCGAAGTGGTAATCATATGTGCAAGTCTTCAGATAATGGATCATTAATTAATATTCCTATTGATCCCTTAACTCTAGATACAGATCAAATTATATATTATTCTATTCAAGCGGCATCTGGAGATTTAGATACACACTTTTTTGTTTTGGGCGGTAATGATTTTGGAGAAAACTCTTCTGCATATTTTAATACTTCTGCAGCAGATTGTGATGTGGTTGATCTTAATAGTATTATTCCTTCTGCAATAGAAAGCATCGGAGGCTCGTTTTTTTATGCTATAATGAATGTTTACGGTATATCAAACCCATCAGAAATAAGTCAACCAAATGACACCTGTGACACTGCCCAAGAATTAACAGTAGGTGCATCTTTTGATGATAATCCTGTGGATCTTAACACACTAAATGCCACACAAGAAGGAGGTGGCTGCAATACGGGATTTGAACTGCCGGTAAGTAACGAAATATGGACAAAAGTTATGATACCAGCTGAAGGCCACCTAGTGGTTGAGACAGGACCTGACGTAGTTACTGGTGATACCCATTTTATTTCAGGAATGGATGCATGGTCTGGAGCTTGCGGCAGTTTAACTTATTTAAGTTGTGGAGATTCTGTTTTTTCTACTCATAATTTTTCATCAATAGTTATAAATGGTACACCAGGAGAAACGGTATATGTTAGAATATTTGGCAATTTTATTGTTCCATTTTCTGTATCTGCCTATAATCCACCAGAACCAATAAACATAACCTGCGATAACGGTCTTACCTTAACCGTAGGAAGTGTATTTGATGATGAGGCTATAGATGAAACCTTCCTTTGGACAGAAGGAGAACCGCTATGGCATACCTTTGTTGCACCACCAGACGGTAATATTACTATTGAAACCGGTCCAGATTCAAACGGTAATGTTTCGGCTAATACTTCAATAGCTGTATGGTCGGGTATGTGTGGAAGTATAGCACTCGTTGCTTCAGATTCAAATGGAGCAGACACATTTAATTTTTCAAAACTCGAATTAACAGGTTTAGAGCCAGGAGACACCTATTTTCTTACGATTGCAGATTTGTTTGGAGCATATAGATCGCCATTTTCAGTATCAGCATACAATACTACATTGAGTACTGATGATAACACTTTCGATAATTTTAGTTATCATCCCAATCCTGTAAATCATACTTTGACTTTTAATTCATTACAAAACATAGACGAAATAACAGTGTCCAATCTTTTAGGTCAGGTGGTTTTAAAACTAGAATCTAAAAATAGTGCACCCATCGAAAAGGTAAATCTTTCAAGTTTAGAAATCGGAATATATTTATTTAAGGTGTCAATAGGTAACCAATTTAAGAGTATTCGTATTATTAAAAATAAATGATAACAAAATCTTTCATCTGTTATGTTTCAAGCATTAAACCAACCACAAAGGATTTTTATTAAAAGCTTTCCAGTCTTTTTCTAAAGCGTCATAAAGCTTATTGATTTCTGTAAGATCATCCCCTACACTATCATTATCGGCTTTAAGTTTTAATATATAATCCATTAACTCATAGCAAGCTGTAAATTGTCCACAAGCTATAAGCGCATCCATTCGGTTTTTAGCAACATCGTGCGCATCCCACCATAAGGTCGTTGGCATTTCTGATGCCGTTAATGCTACACTTTGCAATACTTTTGAAGGTTTAGGTTTTATAGCATCGTTATACTTGGGAGTACCATTAGAGTAAGGTGTTTCCTGGCCATTTAGCTTATATATAGTTGTTGTAACACGACGATGTTTTAGTTCTGGTTTAGAATAAAACAAGTCATAGTTTAAACGTCTCATCTGTTTTAAAAAGACATCATTGATCATAGTACTTGCTGATGTAATTCTATCTGATAGCATACGTTTTACAAGATCAATATCTAGTTTTTGAAAGGTCAATATGTCATCTAATAAGGGTTCTGGTATGTTCTTTTTAAAAATGGATTTGAGCCTACTTAGTGTAAATCCCTTAATAACTGATGCTATGAGCCCTAAAACTGTAAACGTAATACCAACACCTAGAATAACACTTCCTACTATATAAAGACTGGTAAAGGCATTGCCAAAGACTGAAAGGTTGTTTAGTATAATGATAAGCAAGCCAGCTAGTAGGGTCAACCAATATAATGGTTTAATCGTAAAATATTGTAACACTTTATTTATAACCTTCTTTACTGTAGAGCTCTTACCAATTTTTGTATTATCCTGTTGCCAGGGTTTCATTTTATAACTTCCAACATCATTAACCATTATTAGATCCAGGCCATCATCCATACGTTCACTTATAAGCATCATACTACCTATACCTTGGTTATCTGCTATACCTCCATCCATGATACCAACACCATCAATAAAAACATCTAAACCTTTTAAATTTTTATATTCTGAAGTGTTTTGATCTTTAAAATAATCATCAGGAAACACTAAAGGTTCAAACCCAACTGGAAAACATGAGGAAGAAGCTACTACATCACCAAGTTCTACTTTATTTCGCAATGCATTGACTTGCTTTTGATAGTTTTTATATAAAGGAGTATTACCAAAATATCCCCTATTTTGAAAGCGATATGTTAACCCAAATGAAAAGTCTGTGGCATTAAAACAAACTTGTTCTAATTGTTTTATTTTACCGTTCTCAAAATGCTCAAAGTTGCCATTAAATACTGGCATTTCTGCATAGGTTAAAGCAAATGCGTTAATTAGTGAGCGCTTTTTATAAGGGTTATCTTTCCATACCTTATCATCCTCGAGTTTTGCAATAGCGGTTTCTAATAATTTATTATTTCCTGGTTTAAAAGTCTCATAAAAGGTGTGATAAAAATTCTTAAAATTATAACCATCCTGTTGCATTGCCTTGGCAAATGCTACTCCCAATAAGGTACCACCACTAACTGTGCTTAAAGCTTTTACAGATTCTAGAAGTGGCTTGCCCTTATATTGTACTTCATTGAGATATGATACAATACCTAATGCATAAAATGTAGCTCTAAAACCACCTCCACTAAAACACAAACCAATTTTTTTAAAAGGCTCAATTTTTTTTTCTTGTGACATGACTTAGTCTATTTTTATTTTACTATTATCAGCATTAATTCCTAAATGAATGCCGAAAATAGTGAGTAAATTATCTTCATTTACAGATTTAACTTTTCTTGAAGATGAACAAAATAAATAATCTACAAACACAGATTTATACTCAATGTTGGGCAAATTCAAAAGCCAAAAGAATTAATACAAGGAATTTATTAAGGGATAGTTAAAGGTAAAACTTTTATGATATATAAACATAAAAAACCTTGAATAAATAAATATTCAAGGTTTTGCGGTTATTATGTCTATGAACTTAAATAGTCGGTTCAGTATCTTCAGACAAAATAATATCTTTATTAGCTACAAGAATGCCATTTTCTTTTTTAGTAGTCAGAATTCTATTGGTTTGATTGTTTTTAGCTAAACGTTTTCTACAACGCTTAGTTAATAACGGATCATCATTAAATACAAAAGAATGTAATTCATATTCTTGTTTTGATGGAGCCTTAATTAAAGGAAATATCTGTTGTAGCTGATTGTATCGTCTATCGTTTCCTGGCACGAATGTATGAATAGTATATCTCCCATTTGCATCAGTTTTAACCCAGCTTCTATGAAATACATAGCGCTCATCGCCTGTACGTCTTAGATCAAAATCTCCATCTTCGTCAGGCTGCTCTATATAAATTATAACATCTTTGGCTGGAGTTACGCCATCATTTTTATAAACTACACCAGTTAATTTTAACTTATTGGTCTTAGATCTGTAATCTGGAATGGTATCTGTATGACTAATCTGAGCTACGTCTCTATCATGTATAGGGCTGTTTTGTGCAGCAATAGGATGTATTGCACTGTAAAAACATATCAAACAGAACGCAGAAATGAAATTTTTCATGAGAATAATAAGATTTGGGTTGCACCAAAATTGCCTCAAAAAACCTCATAATCCCTAAAAATCATATAAAGTCCTCATTTTTACGATTAAACGAAAAAACTTACCAATTTCTTCGACGAATAACCTAATAATCTGCACTAGATTATGAAGCAATTTTGAAATTTGTATCGTACATAATCGCAGTTTTTTTGAGAAAATTAAAACGAAAAAATGATCCTCTCAAGCAATATTTGGTTCCATTTCGAGGTGAATTTTAGTCTAATTTATGTTAAAATTTTCATCAAAAAATGAAAAAATCACAATATGTATTTCATCGATTAAATATGCATTTAATCCAGTAAATACGCAGTTTATCCAAGTTTTTTGCATTTAAAGTGTTAAAATTTTTTGAAGAAAAATGGCAAATTATTGTGGTTTTTCATATAAAATTATATAGATTTGTCACCATTAGACCAAATCTAAAACTAAAAACATGAAAACTAAACTTACTTTATTTGGCGCAATTTTTTTCTTAATGATGAGTATGGGTCATGCTCAGGATAAAAAAGTTGTAAAAAAGAAAAAAGACCATTCAGAAAGTATCATTACTGGCAAAGTTAACATTTCTAAATATCATAGCCGTGATCAATTAAATGATATGACTAAAGGCCAATTATTAGATCTATACATAGAACGTATAGAAGTAATAGTTAATATTCTACCAAACATTGCTTTTGCAACTAAACCTGGTGTTACTATGGAAAACTTAGGAATTCCTGAAACCAAGGAAAATAAAAAGGCTTTGGCAGAAAACAAAGAGGCTTCAGGCGATTACTTTGATAGTACTGTTGAATTTCAAACAAAAATATTACCGTATTCTGATACCAACGATCTTATCGCTGCCATATTATTTTATGAAGCTACATTAAAATCACTACATACTTACAACGATTTTAAAGAAGATTAGCACAGGCTTTTGAGTATTAAAATTGAGTTACTGAATGTGTTCAGTAACACTTAAAGTTACTCAATAAAGTTAAGTGTTTGATTTACAGCGAATTATTACACCTGCAAAATTTGGGCAAAATAATATTAATTTTGTAGGAAAAATAAATATTATCATAATAAATAATGTATTTTATCGATATTTTTTGTGTTTCATAGGTTGAATTCCTATGTTTGATACTCATAGACCTAACGATTTTTTAACCTAAAATAATTGAATTTACTTACTATGAAAAATCTTATTCAAACCGCTCTTATTACCTTGTTGGTGCTAAGCAACTGCTTTGCTCAACAAGAAAAAGGAATAATTGGTTACGACAATTGGTTAAATACCTGGACAGAATTTAAACCAAGTACTGCTAAATATGGTGAGCCTACTCAAATTTTAAGTGGTAACATATCTAAAGATACCAGATTACTTAAAAGAGATGTCTACCTACTCTTAGGCGACGTTTTTGTTACAAACAATGCAACATTAACCATAGAGCCTGGTACCGTTATTATGGGTGACTTTAAAACCAAAGGTTCACTTACTATTACTAAAGGATCAAGAATTATAGCTAAAGGAACACAGACCGATCCTATTATATTCACATCAAGTAGAGGAAGTAAAAAACAAGGTGATTGGGGAGGACTATTCATTTTAGGTGATGCACCATTGAATATCTTTGGAAAATTATCTGCATTAAATTACGGGTTAAAATCATCTTCTACTGAAAATATTGCCTACGGTGGTGAGAATATAGAAAATGATTCTGGTGCCTTAAGGTATTTAAGAATAGAATTTGCAGGTAAAAGAGCAAAAGGCTATGGTTATTATAATGGACTCACATTAGCTGGTGTGGGTAATAAAACCATAGTAGAAAATGTAATGGTTAGCTATTGCGCTGGTAATTCGTTTAATATATTAGGTGGAACACCTATTTTAGAAAGATTAGTGTCGTATAGATCTAGTAGAAATGATTATGAGTTTAATTATGGCGCACAATGTCAGTTAATTAACTCTTTAGCTATTAGATCACCATATGTGTCTAGTGCTGATGGTTCGCGTTGTATAGTCTTAAAATCTTATGACATAAAGGAAGAAGCTGATACATCTAAAAAACAAACATTTGTAAATGCAGAGAATTTAACCTTAGTAAATATTTCAGAAGATTTAAAGTCAGACATAGCTGTTGGCTTGGTACAAGAAGCTATATATATAGGAGCAGACACCTCATTTTCAATAAATAAAAGTGTTATTTCTGGTTTTTATCCCGCTGTGATTTTGGATAACAAAATTGCCTTAAATAATGAGAATTTAGAGAAAGTTCAATTCACAAGAACATATTTTAACAACTGTAAAGGAAATATTTACAGAAGCGGTCATACCAATAATGATGACTTAGAAAGTTGGTACGGAAGCAGAGCATTTGATAATCTATATTCTAGAGGCTCAGATGCCGAGACATTCATTGATGCAAAAAGCAGTAGAAATCCAGATTTTAGATTACAAGTAAATAGAATTATTGCATCTAATGATTTTATTGACGATGACGATGATGACTAAGACTCGTTGCAATTTTAAATTGAAATATATTTTAATTGATTATTAAAATAAAAACACCCAATAGCTTATAGATTAAAGAATTACAATTCACGAAAAATGCTTAAAACTACTAAATTAAACAATTTTTTTGTTGGAATTTGCCTCATGACCTTTGCTCTGCAAAACAAAGCAAATGCACAATTAGTGATTGGTGCTCCTAACCTAGGTTTTAGTCAGGCATGTGCAAGTGATTCTTTTAATTCTTACGAGGCTACATTTATATTTTCACCAGAGTCTGCTTTAAATGCTTCTAATCAATTTTCTATAGAACTATCTGATGCTGACGGAGATTTTTCAAGCCCAACTGTAGTATATACATCATCGCCAGGTTGGATAACAACTTCTCCTGCTACACTGAGTTTCTCAATTCCTGAGACTACAGCTGGAGAAAATTATAAAATCCGTATTAAAAGTAGCTCTCCTGCTGCGACGAGTTCACCTTCATCAGCATTTGCAGCTTATTATAAATTACAAGACTCGCCATTTACAATAAACAATCTGGTTTCTACAGGAGCTTATTGCATTGGTGGGAGTTACCTACTTACAATAGACAATCCTGGTACTGGGAATAATGATTCTCCACTTAACTACCCTTCACTTACATTTAATTGGTTTAAAGAAACTGGTCCTACAACATCAGTATTTGTCGCAGAAGGCACTACCCTATCTGTTAGTGAAGAAGGTACATATTTTGTTGAAACAAACTATGGTAGTTGTACATCAAACTCATTTTCTAATCGTGTAACGATAAGTGAAGCTAGTGCCTCTGGAGAAGCTGATGCTACAATAGCATCAAGCTTAGGCAATCCTTATTGCCCAGAGCAAGGTTTAACCACACTTAATACTATAGGTGGTAATAGTTACCAATGGTATAAAGATGGTAATGAAATACCAAACGCTACAAACCAAATGTATCAAACTGATGAGTCTGGTACATTTTCAGTTATAGTAGATCTAGGTGATTGCTCAGCTTCTGGCTCAATTGAACTGGTAAGCGAACTTTTTGAAAGCGAAATAAATGTCGATGAAACCAATAACATGCTTGAGGGTGAGACATTAACAGTTACAGTAACAACAACTGCAATCAACCCTGAGTTTAATTGGTACTTTAACAACCAATTAATGGTTGATGAGACTGAAAACACTATAGATGCTACTGAATTTGGTGATTATGAAGTGGTAATCACAGAAACAACGGGTTGTACGGGTTCGAGATCTTATCAGTTTACTATTGAACAAGGTGTGGATCCATTTCCTGATGTTAATAAAATTCCAAATGTTATTAGCCCAAATGGTGATTTCACTAACGATACATGGGTTATACCTCTAAAATATACCACAGGTACAAATACAGAAATTGTAATTCTAAACGAACAAGGAAAAGTCGTTTTTCAAACTATAGACTATCAAAATAATTGGCCAGAGAATAATTTAAACCTCACCAATATCAATCAATTGTTTTATTACATCATTACAACTGCTGATGGCAAAACTAAAAAAGGATCAATAACCATTGTAAAATAACATGAAAGCACTACCTCTAATCATCATATTTTTATGCTTCTCTGTGCAGTTTGTCTGTTCACAGGAAGATGATGGTGTGGTTGCTTTTGATTTGCCAATACGAAATTCTTTAGTTTTTAACCGTTTTGCCATAAACCCAACATTTACTTTTGTTAGGGAGCAACAAAAATATATCAGTTTTAACAACAAACGTGAATGGGTACAATTCGATAATGCACCAGAAACGTTTGTTGGTAGTTATTCTGGGCGCTTTGCAGAAAATATAGGTGCTGGTGTGGCGGCATTTCAACAAAACTATGGTGTTTTAACAACATTCGGTGGTTTGCTAAATTTTGCTTATAACGTAAAACTTAGACAAGACAACAATCTTACTTTTGGTCTCAATGTTGGTGCTTATAAAAGTGGAGTTAACACCTCTAATGTGGTTGCAAATTTTGATGATCCTTCATTACAAAATGTACCTGAAAACTTTTTACTTACTGTTAATCCAGGAATAAATTATGGTACAAGACTTCTGGATTTTGGTATATCTATAAACAATCTTGTATTATATAATTTTGAAACTTCTGAAATGATTCAGGATGATCCAAAACAAGGCATCCAGGCACATGTAATGCATACGGGCTTTTTTAGTGGTCAAGGCTTTTTTGAGAAAACAAAATTTTCAGGATTACTTATGTCAGAGTTTAGAGAAGATGAGACTATAATCTCTGGATTAGCTTCACTAAATGTACCTAGAGGAATTTGGTTTCAAGTCGGCTATAACAATCGATATGGTGTTTCAGGAGGAATAGGATTAAACGTTACAAAAAATATTGCTTTAGAATATAATGTAGAAAAAGCCATAGGTGAATTGGTTGAATTCGGACCATCACATGAAATTACGCTGGCATACCGATTTATTACCAAAAAGAACTATGATTATAGTGGTGACGAAAAAGTAAGCGGATTATTCACTAAAAAAAGAAAAAAACCTATTGTTGAAGCTTCTGAAGAAGAGCTTGCTGGTATAAGAGCACGTGCTGCTGAACGAAGAGCACAAGCAGAACTAGATAAAGAAGCTGAACTTAAGGCTCAAAAAGAAGCCGAAACCAATGCACTTGCTGAAGCACAAGAAAAAGCGCAACAAGAAGCTGAAGCTAAAGCTAAACAACTGGCGGAAGAGAGAGCTAAAAAAGAAGCTGAAGCACAAGCAAAGCAATTAGCTGAGCAAAAAGCTAAAGAAGAAGCTGAAACTAAAGCAAAAGAAAGAGCAGCAACTCGAGCAAAATTATTAGCAGAGAAAAAAGCTAAGGAAGAGGCTGAAGCGCAAGCAAAGCAATTGGCTGAACAAAAGGCTAAAGAAGAAGCTGAAGCAAATGCCAAGGCCTTAGCAGAAAAGTTAGCTAAAGAAGAAGCCGCAGCTAGAGCACAGTTATTGGCCAATCAAAAAGCTAAGGAAGAAGCTGCAAAACGTGCAAGACAATTAGCAGAACAACAAGCCAAGGAAGAAGCTGAAGCAAAAGCTAGAGAACTTGCAGAACAACAAGCTAAAGAAGAGGCCGCCGAAAACGCAAGACTACTTGCAGAACAAAAAGCCAAGGATGAAGCTAAAGCTAAAGCAGAATTAATTACAAGTCCTAAAGACGAACTAGGAAAAACGATGCTAGAAATTACTAAGGAAGCTGATAGTACAGAAACAAAACAAAAAGAATTGCTTAAAGAGTTTGATGATATCGTTGAAATTAAAAATAAAGACCTTAAAGATTTAAAAGAAGAAAACGATCTTAGTGAACAAGGCATTGCTGTTCAACCTAGACCATTTAAGAGTGTAACGGCAGAAAACAACAAATTAAATGCAATAAAAGCTGACTTAGATAATATTATTGAGGAAAGAAGCCAAAAAATAGATGAGCTTAAATCACTATATGAACAGAGAACTAAGTTTAAGACCACAGAATTAGATGAGGTTAACCTTTTCTACAAGAAAAAAATTGAGCGCCTTACTGAAGAACAGGTAAAGAGTATTAAAGTCAAAGAAGATTTGGAAGTTAAACTTGAAGCAATTAGAGTTGCTACAGAATTTGAAAAAAGAAGACGTATTAAGCGTGCTGCCTACAATAATGAAGCTGACAGATATGCTCAAGATAGAGCAATGTTGCAGAATATAAAACGTACAACCAAACCAATTGAAACACCATACAAATCTGAGGATTTTGATTTCGGTGAGAAGCAAAATGATAATATTAAGATCTTAAAGAATGTAAAGAATGTAGAGAGTGGATACTATTTAATCATTGCTGTACATAGTGATATTAAGAAACGAAATGATTTTGTGACCAAAGTAGTAGCCTCTGGACGTGTAGACGTAGACTTTTTCTACGATGTTAACACTAGTAAGTACTACATATACTATAATAAATTTGACAGTATTAATGCTGCAAATAAAATTATGGAAACCAAAGGAGACAGACCGTATAACGTAAATATGACCCTCGTGAAAATAGAAAATTAAATAAGTTAAGTCGTTCTTTATTATGTCATTGCCCCAAGATATAGTGAGGAAGTAAAACAATGTATCATGAAAAAACCTACTTTTTCAAGAGTTCTAACTATCGCATTGATGATATGTATTGGTCTAGTATCGTCTGCGCAAAATTATGTGCCATTTACTCCAAGATTCAACCAAGATTTAAAAGGAGATATTGTATTAATAGGTAATAATATTCTTGGGCCAGATAATAATGCCTTTAATGACGGATCTGTTTATAATCACAATGTCAATATGCAATATATTGATATCGATGGAGATCCAAGTACTTTCAGTTCTTCAAGTGCTGATTTAGAAATTCCTAACCCAAACTGTTACCGAATTATTTATGCAGGCTTATATTGGGGAGCCGTAAATCCGGGTGACGAACCTATTACTACTGTTAAACTAAGGGGTCCTTCGGGAGGATATAATGATATTACCGGAACCATAGTTTATGATGCCAACGGCACAACGGTAGATGGTGGTGATAGTTTTTCGTATGCGTGCTTTGCTGATGTAACCAATATTGTAACAAGCTTTGGTCCTGGTGCAGATTTAGGAACCTATACAGTTGCCAATATATCTTCAGGCTTAGGTGAAACAGCAACTTTTAATCCCTATAATGGTACTGGGCAATCAGCAGGATGGTCGCTTTTTATTGTATATGAAGACCCTACACTTCCTGGTAAGTCCATAACAAGTTTTGACGGCTTCAGTGCCATTAGCGTCCCAGGTAATAACCCAAATTTGGATATTCCGGTTAGTGGCTTTAGAACAGTTCCTGCTCCTGCACCTGTAAGAGCAAATTTTGCCTTTGCAACACTTGAAGGTGATAGTCCTATTTTAGGGGATAGATTACGATTAAATGGTGTAAGCTTATCTACCACTGATCGACCTGTTGCTAATTTTTTCAATAGCTCCGTTACACGATTAGATGCAACACCAGTAACCAATAGAGTACCTAATAGTACTAATACTCTTGGTTTTGATACAGGAACCATTAATATACCTAATCCTGGTAACTCAGTAATTGCCAATGATGCAACATCTGGTATTATTAGGTTAGAGACTAGTGGAGACACATATTTCCCTTACTTCTTTGCCTTTGCGGTAGAGATCATTGAACCAAATATTGTGCTTACCAAAATTGTAGAAGATGATTTAGGCAATGATATCGGAGGGCAAACAGTAGACTTGGGAGCTGCACTAAACTATGTAATTGGCTTTCAAAACACTGGTAATGACAATGCTACAAATTTTCAAATAAGAGATATTCTACCAATAAATATAATTTTCGATTATCCTTCGGACTTAATTTTACCTCCCGGAGTTACTGTAGCTAGCTACGACCCTGTAACTCGCGAGCTAATCTTCAACATCGATAATTCCCTTGTTGAAGAGAATGATCCTGTTTACGAAATAAGAATTGAGGTTCAAGTTGTAGATACTTGTAGTGAACTGGCTGATGCATGTTCTAATATTATAAATAATCAGGCTTATGCAACCTATAATGGATTTTTCAATCCCACGTTTCAAATTACAGATGATCCAAGTTTAAATAGTAATACAGGTTGTTTGTTTACCCCTCAGGCCACTAACTTTTTAGCTGACCTTGACTGTGAATTCATTGAGGAAATTATACTTTGTGGGGACACGGTAGAATTAACAGCTGCAGATGGTTATGACTCTTACACTTGGTCAACAAGCCCAACTGGAACACCAGTAATAGGAAACACACAAACCATAACTGTTGATGCTACAGGGACATACTATTCATTTAATAATGCTATTGCTCCATGCCAGTCTATTGAGCAGCAATATGAAGTAGAGCTTTTTGGCGGTGATGTAGAGAATCCTGTAATACCTTACGCTGATGAGGTTGTTACTTGCCCTAACGATGGAAAACTGTTGCCTAATATATTTTTATGTGGTGCTAATGATTCAAGATTGATAGAAACAAATATTGCAAATAGTACATCTATCATTTGGGAACAATTAGACGAAACAAGTTGTGCAGCGGTTACTGATCCAGACTGTGCAAATGAAGATGATACTTGTGTTTGGAACGAAGTTGTAACAGGTTCTGATTTTCTAGCTAATACTTCAGGACAATTTAGATTAACAATCAATTACCCTGGCGGATGCTTTAATCAGTTTTATTTTAATGTCTATCAAAACTTATTAGTGCCTACTGTAGTGTCTACAGATATCATATGTACTACTAACGGTAGTATTACAGTAAATGATGTACCTTCAGGTTATGAATATAGTATCGATGGTACAAACTATCAAAATAGTAATGTATTTTCAGTTACAACTCCTGGAACGTATTCTGTATATGTAAGACAAATTGGGGTACCAACTAACCCATGTATTTTTTCAGTTCCTGATGTTTTAATTAGAGATAGAGATTTTACAGTAACATCAACTGTTTTACAACCGTTATGCTATGGTGACAAAGGAAGTATTCAATTGGCAGCAAATGATGTAGATCCGCAATATACATTTACACTTAGCGAAGGTGGAACTTTGGTAAATACTGTTGGCCCAATTGTAGATAATACTTATCTATTTGAAAATTTAAATCCGGGAACATACACTGCTACTGTTGAAACTGAAAATGGGTGTCTACATTCTGAAGATATTACAATAATTGAACCACCATTACTAACTGTTAGTGCGGCTTTAACTACACCTTTAAACTGTACAGATGGTGAAATTACAATTTATCCTCAAGGTGGTACTCCACCCTATTTCTATTTTATAAATGGCTCTACAGATTTTCAAACTGTTCCAGAAATTATAGTTACGGCATCTGGTACTTTTGATATCACCGTAGTAGATTCTAATAACTGTAGTGCTAGCACAACGATTACAGTAGATGATGTACCTGAGCCTGATTTTAATATTACTTCGACAGATATTTTATGTGGTGGTACTGGTGATACAGGTACAATTACAATTAACGTTATTAATCCTAACGGAAACACTATTGAGTATAGTATTGATGGTGGATCAACATACACCAATTCAAATGTATTTACAGGACTTGTAGCTGGAGATTATAACGTTGTTTTACAATATACATTGGGAACATCAGTTTGTACAACTGATCCTCAAACAGTTACTATCACAGAGAATACTGCCATTTCTGGGACTGCGGAATTATCTGCCCCTTACAACTGTAACACCAATGGAACTATTACAGTAACAAATGTAATTGGTGGTAATCCACCTTATGAATATAGTATCGATGGTACTACATTTCAGACAAACAATACTTTTACAGATTTAACACAGGGTACATATACAATTATAATTAGAGATGACAATGATTGTACAGCTGTAACCAATGAAATAACTATAGATGTATTAAACCCTCCTACAGATTTAGAATTTGCAAATACACCTGTTACTTGCCCAGCAATAACGAGTGATATAACTGTTACAAATGTTGTCGGTGGTACAGGATCTATAGAATATCAGATTATTGCTCCAGCTTCAGCTGCAACACCATACCAAGCATCCAATGTATTTTCTGGTCTTGCTCCAGATACGTATACGTTTCAGGTAAGAGACGAAAATGATTGTATTTATAGCGAATCTTATACAATAGATCCAATCCCAGCACCAACGGTAAATGTAGTACTAACAGAAGGGCTTGATTGTACAGCAACACCAGATGCTGAATTTACAGGTAGTATTACAGGTACTTCTCCATATACTTATGCGGTATCCATCAATGGTAGTGCTTATTCATCATTAGGTACTATTCCAGCAACGTTTGTATATAACACCTCAACCGCTGGCACGTATCAATTTCAAATTACTGATGCAAATGGTTGTATAGCAGAATCATCTGTTATAACTGTTAATCCTATTACACCTCCTTCATTTAGTGCCGTGATAGAAAGTGAGCCTATTCTGTGTAATGGTGATGCAAATGGGGCAATAGATATAACTATTGATGATACAGTTGGTACTCCTCCATTTACAATAAATGTAAATAACGATACTACAAGCACTGATTATGGCACACAAACTTCTGGTTTACCAGCCGGAACTTATACTATAACGATAACAGATGCTAATTCGTGTTCTACAACAGAAACCATTACAATAGCGCAACCCGATCCAATTACATTCGATTTAAGTAAAGTAGATATAACGTGTAATAATCCTGGAGGGTCTTCATTAGGTTCAATTACTGTTGAAAATGTTTCGGGAGGTACAGCACCATTTACGTATTTTATTTCTAACAACTTCAATGATGTTATTACAGGCAACCCTTATAATGCAACTTCAAATGAAGACTATACATTTAATATTATAAATTTTGGTATTTACACAATTAATGTTGTTGATGCTAATGGATGTAGTCTATCACAACAAATTACTATAGCCTCTCCTCCATCAGATTTGGATATCAATGTCAATATTGCTGTTCCAGACTGTACTGTAGGTGGTACAGCAGAGGTCACAGCAATATCTGCCGTTGGTAGTGGTAGTTATGAATTTGGAATTTTAGAATTCAACACTATACCATACACCTCAACATATTTTCCTCCAGATACACCTGGAGGAAATGTGAGAACATTTACCAACCTTATTCCTGGTGTAGTGTACACCTTTGTAGTACATGACATGGTAACAGATTGTTATTATGTAAAATCTGCAGACACCGCTATAGATCCAGCATCTACATTAACCTCTACAGTAGAGCCAAATAATGTCTCTTGTTTAGGTGCTGATGATGGGAGTGTTACTTTCACCATTGATAACTTTGATAGCACTACAACATCTGTAGATTATGCTATTTATTCTGCATTTGAAAATCAACTTGTAGATGGACCAACAAATTTACCTGTGACCTTCGGAGTTCCAGAAACAGTGACAACACCAAATCCGGGTACACTTCAACCTGGGCAATATTATATTGTTTTTACAGAAAACGGCACAGGATCTTTTAATGGATGTAACTCTGCTTCAGAAATCTTTGAGATTATAGAATCTGCTGTTCAATTGGATTTAACTGTGTCAGTAGATCAAAATGCAAATTGTAATCCAAACTCAGGTGTAATAAGTGCTATTGGTCAAAATGGTACAGCACCGTATGAATATCAAATTACAACAACACCTGCAGCACCATTAGTAACTGATGCTGGATGGGATTTAGCAAGTGTATTTAACGTAGATGCTGGCAGTTACTATATTCATGTTTTAGATGCTTTTGGATGTATAGTTAGTAGTCCGGTTACTATAATTGATATGGATGATTCACCTGTAATTTCTGCAACAGTTAATAACCTTTGTGAAATTACTGACGGTAACTATGAAATTGATATTACATTAGATATACCAAGTACCGCACCATATAGTTTTAGTATTGATGGTGGAGCTTTTCAAACACAAACAGCATCATTTACGATTTCAAATTTATTTGCAGGTACGCATACCATTGAAATACAAGATGCCAATGGCTGTGGAAATTTAGTCTCAATAGACATAGACGAACCTATAGATGTTATAGCTGAGGCAACAGCAATGCCTTCGTGTAATAATGATGACGGAGAAATTACGATAACAGGTACTGGTGGTTCTGGTTCTTATAACTATAATATTGCTCCAAATCCCGCTTCAATAAGTTTAAGCGGAAATGTATTCTCAGGAGTACCTTCAGGAGTTTACACTATTACAATTATCGATACCGTAACATCCTGCACAACAGATGTAACCATATCTGTACCGGAAGCAACACTTCCATTATTTACTTTAACATCATCCTCTGTAACATGTTTTGGGGATAACACAGGTACGTTCGATATTAATATAACAAATTATACAGGTGCATATACCTATGAGGTCTTTGATAGTTTAGGAGCATCAGTAACTGGAGTGGTTAATGCCAATACATCTACAAATCCATTAACAGTTACAGGAATGACAGCAGGTACATTCTCAGTTGTAATTACCGAAACTGAAGTTCCGTTCTGTTCTAATACCTCAAATGTTATTATTACCTCACCTCAGGAAGCATTGACGCTTACGTTATCCGAAACATCAAATGTTACTTGTGATAATAGTCAAGGAACAATTACTGCTGTTGCTGATGGTGGATGGGGAGATTATGAATTCGAATTAACTGGTGATGCAACAGTACCATATTCTACAAATAATACTTTTACGGATTTATCTGCTGGTACTTATACTGTAAATGTAAGAGATGCAGAAGGTTGTATTACTTCGGAAATGATAATACTAAATGAGCCAAATCCAATTACTGCAACCTTTACTCCGAGCACTACAATGTTATCATGCTTTGGAGATCAAGATGCCAGTATTACCATTGATATGGTTTCGGGAGGGCAAGGTTCTAACTATGTATATACATTAAATACTATTAGTCCTGTAGCAAGCTCATCTGGCCCTCAACTATCAAATGTATTTAATGATTTAGGTGCCGGAACATACACTGTTACTATAACAGATGGATTTGATTGCGAAATGACATCATTAGATATCGTCATTGCTAATCCAAATCCACTCGATGTTAATTTAGTAAGAACTACAACACAAACTTGTTTAACCGAATCTACGTTGACTTTAAGTGCTTCTGGAGGCACTGGCCCATATGCTTATAGTGACTCAAGTACATTCACAAATATTTTAGGAAACTTTGCATCTTCGATAACATTTTCGGTTACTGAAGGAACATATGCGTATTACGTTAGAGATGCTAATGGTTGTATTTCTAATGTATCAAACGACATTACAGTTGATCCTCTGCCTGAGTTAGTGATTAATCTAGAATCTTCCAATCCAACTATTAATTGTGCTGGTGATAATACAGGATCAATCATAGCCACTGCACAAGGTGGATTGGGAGGTTATAGTTATACGCTTGAAGATGGTTCGGGAGTTACAATTCCTGCCACACAAAATAGCCCAGGGTATTTTACCGAGCTTGTGGCAGGTACATATATTGTTATGGTAGAAAGTGGCGATTGTGATACAACATCTGCTCCAATTACTATTACGGAACCTTCAACACAACTAGATGCAACCATTGCAGTTAATAATATTACTTGTGCAGGAGGAGATAATGGTTCAGTTGTAATTAATGCAACTGGTGGTACAGGAATCATACAATATGCCATTTCACCTCAATTAAATCAATTCTTCCAAACTAATACTTTTGAAAACCTTGCAGCAGGCGATTATAGTTTAATCGTGCAGGATGAATTAGGCTGTTATTTAACTTTCGATTTTACAATTCAAGATCCAGAACCCGTTATATTAACGATAGTACCTGATTCATTGTTTCCAGAACTATGTGAGAATGATGGCAATGGTGAATTCAGTATTGATATTTCTGGAGGTAATTTACCATATAGCGTAAGTTTAGATAATTATGATGGTCCATATATTACTGGTAGTGCTAATCAAACTGTATTTGACTTCACTAACCTAGAAGGTGGTGACCACATAGTCTATGTTAGGGATGCTGAGGGTTGTGAATCTGAATGGAATATCACATTCCCAGAACCTGTAATTATAAACCCTGAAGTAGACATTGAATATATCTGCGAAAATAATACACAAAGTAATATTGTAACAGTAACTATTGATGAATCTAACACCGATTTATCACAGTTTGATTATTCGTTAGATGGTGGAGACTATCAACTGAGTAATGTATTTGAAAATGTACCTGTAGGTACAGACCATTACATAGATGTTAGACATACCAATGGTTGTGTTCAACGAACGGAGTTATTTGATATTGAAGGTTATGTACCAATAACCTTAACACTTACTGAAGGAGAACTCAATGAAATTATAGCTAATGCCTCTGGAGGTACTGGTATATACGAATTTACTATGAATGGTGAAAATTATGGCACCTCAAGTATATTTACTATTACCGAAACCGGATTGTATGTCGTAACCGTTACTGATAGTGCTGGTTGTGTTGCTGAAGCACAGATAGAATTAGAGTTTGTTGGACCTTGTATACCAAATTGGTTTACACCAAATGGTGATGGAGAATATGATACATGGGCACCTGGGTGCGTGGATAATTATCCTAATCTCACCTTCGATATTTTTGATCGTTATGGCCGTAAGGTAGCTACATATCGTGTTGGAGAAGTTTGGGATGGCAGGTATAATGGCGAAGAATTGCCTACAGGTGATTATTGGTTTGTTGTAAAGACCAATGCCTCAAATTATGATAAGGAATTTGTCGGGCACTTTACGCTATACAGGTAACCCAAATTGAATGAACTAAACCTACTATGATGAAAAAAATTATACTATATATTTTATTCTTGACTGTAACGCAGAGCTACAGTCAGGAATTGAATTTACCAGTTTGGACACAATACTTAGCAGATAATGACTTTGTAGTTTCCCCAACTTATGCTGGTATTGGTGACAATTTAAAAATTAGAGCAAATGGATTAACCCAATGGGTTGGTATTAAAAATGCACCAGACAACCAATCGATTTATGCAGATTTTAGAATATCTAATCGCTCTGGTATTGGTGTTTCTGCTTATAATGATAAAAATGGTAATACACGTCAGAAAGGTTTAAAACTATCGTTTGCACATCACTTAATTTTAGACTGGAAGTCTAAACAATATCTATCCTTAGGAATATCTTATAATATCAATAATTTTAGAATAGATATCGAAAATTTTAATACCACATACGAAATCCCAATTTTAGATCCAGCAATTAATGGTGATAGAGCGATTAACAATAATAATTTTGATGCAGGTATTCTATACCGATGGAATAAATACTATTTAAGTTTTAATGCAAATAATTTAGTATCAAAAGATATTGCCGATTTTACAGGTGGTATTGAACCTTCACTTCTATTAAACTATCAGATTTATACGGGTTATGTGTTTAGTCCAGAGCATAAAAAAGATGTAGAGTTTGAACCTTCAGTTTTCTTTCAGTTTTTTGATAGTGATAACCGTTCAGCAACTGATCTTAATTTTAAGTATAGAAAATTTAATAGAAATGGTGATTACTATTGGATTGGAGCGTCTTATCGCTTTTTAAACGATCAATTTTTAGATCCATTAAATCTAGGCCCAATGGCTGGCATCTTACACAATAAGCTTTATTTTGCTTATTCGTACCAATTAACTTTTAATGATTTGTCTGGGTTTAATACTGGTACTCATGTCATAACAATTGGTTTAAATTTATTGCAAAGTGCTAGTAATTGTCCTTGCACAAAAGGGACTAGTCAGAGTTATTATAGGTTATAAAATTTCAAGCTTATATCCTACACCATGGATATTAGTCAATTTAATTGAAGTATCCGCCTTTAGCTTTTTACGCAATTTAGAGATATAGGTATCTAGGCTTCTGCCAACAAACACTCCATTGTCCTCCCAAACTTTTTTGGTAAGTTCATCGCGTTTTATAACTTCATTTGGTCGCTCTACAAAAAGTGCTAACAGTTCACATTCTTTTTTTGACAACGCTATTTCTTCGGCTTCTTTAATCAACTTATTCTGTTCTGGGTAGAATTTAAAGCTACCTATAGATTCGTAATTTACTGATATTTCAGCAGTATTTAGTTTCAATTTTTTTTTATACCTAAAAAACAAGACAAATATTAGTAAAACACCTATAGCAACCCAGATAAAAAAGTATGCTTCAGAATTTGGTATTATACGTTTATGAAAATAAACTTCTATCTTATAACATGATTCAGGCAAATAGCGACCATTACATGGAATTATTGTACTCTCTAAAACTTTAGTCATCTGATAACTATAAGCTACTTCTTTGCTATCACATTGAATAACTTCCACTATATATTGTTCTGGAAGTTTTAAAGCTTTTAAACTTTTATCGATAAGATCAACCAGAGTGTTAGGCTCTATAGCTAATGAATTATTAAATGTGAGTTGAAATTTATTAAAATGTAATTCCTTCACAGGTAAGATTAAGGACGTGGAATCCTTTTGACTCAACAATAACTTATTGCCAACATCACGCAGGGCAATTTTTGTGCGTTCAGGAAAATTATCTTTACTGGTATGGCAAGATGCTAAACCAGCAAAGCATATAATTACCAAAAATTTAATGGTGTAGTTATACTTCATATTGTTACACAAAGAACAGCTATTTCGATCGAATTTTGCAAGCCTTTGACACTTCTTTTGCATTTTTTTGACATTCTTTAAACGCTTCCAGTCTAGTTTTATCATCTCATTTAATCAAAATTATATATCATGAAAAAATTAGCATTATTAATTGTATTTACTATTACTACCTTTTTGTTTACAAATGCACAAGAAAAACTTAAAATAGACACCTCAAAAAGCGCGTTAAAATGGTCTGGAGAATATTCGTTTTATTTCGGTGGTCATAATGGTACTATAAATTTTAAGGAAGGTTATTTTGAAAAAACTGACGATGTTATTTCTGGAGGTGAATTTATTATTGACATGAATTCTATTATTTGCCTGGATATTGAAAATGAAGATGGTAATACCAGTTTAGTTAACCACCTAAAAGATGAAGATTTCTTTGATGTGAAAAAATTTCCAACAGCTACGCTCTCAATTACCAGAGTACAATATCACAATAATACTAACATGAAGGTATATGCAGATCTTACCATAAAAGGCATTACCCTGCCTGTAAATTTCCAGGCAGAAATAAACTACGAAAAACAGCAAATGACTACGAAGTTTAAAATTGATAGACAACGTTGGGGCATTGATTACAATAGTAAACTGCGAGATGGGGCTATTGCAGACGGAATAGGATTTGAAGTCAAATTAAGTATATAACATACTTGTATGAAACAACTAATTATTATAATAGCACTACTCCACTCTGTAGTGCTATTATCTCAAGAAAATGAAAATTTATATATCCTAAAAGCTGATAGTACCTGGCTAAAAGAAGTTATTAAATTTCCTTTAGAATTTGCTGAAGACATTGATTTTGAGGGCTATGAAGATTTACGTTTTGCTAAAAACTGGAGCAATCCCGAGAGCTCAGAATTTTTCACCTATGCCTTTGTTTGGAATGTTAATTTAAGTTCTTCGCCTACATTAGAATTAGTTACAACCAATATGAAACTATATTATGATGGTTTAATGACTGCTGTTAATAAGGATAAGAATTTTGAAATACCTAAAACAATAGTAGACTTTCAAGAGATAAAAGAAACCTCAGAACTACCAGTATTTAATGGTGAAATGAAGGTTTATGATGCTTTTTTTACTAAAGATATTATTGAGTTAAATGTCACGGTAAAAATAACTTATTGCAAAGAACAAAACAAATACGTACTACTATTTAGAATTTCAACTTTAGATTATCAAAACAAAATTTGGAACAAACTCAATGCTATAAAATTAGCAGACAATCATTGCGAAAAATAGATTTTATTTTTCTGAAAATTCTGATTTTCCTTTAGGCAAAGCACAAGATACTTTAATTTGATATTTCTTCATTTTAACTACTACAATACATTTGTTATGTACTAGCACCATTTAATTTATAACGTTTAACATCAATCATTTAAGGTATTTAATCGATGATATTAATATGAATTAACCAATTCATAGGATTTATATTCAATTAATCGAATATAAAAAAGTATCTGACCATTATTAATTAGTTTTAAACGCTCTAAATGAATAAACTTAAAATAATATGGCTTATTAAAATATGTGCCTTCTCTGTTTTCCTGGGAAGAGCCTATCAGTTGTATTTTTTTGGTGCTCCATTCAGAGCAATATTATGGGACGAGAGTTTATTAGCTCCTGTAGTTGAAGGGTTAACTAATTATTCTTGGGGCGATTATGCTACCAGTCCACTTGTTAATGCCTGGATTGATGGTATAACCAAACTATGTAGTATTATATTTTTAATCGCTGCACTTATTAGTTTGTTATGGAATAAAATAGTATATCAAAAGCTAAAGAAAATTATAATTGGTTTAGCGCTTGCAGTTTTACTGATAATTGGTATTTGCATGGTAAAGGATAAGAACTATGAATATTTAATGTTCTTTGAATTATTTATACAGTTTTCGCCACCTATACTGTTATTGCTAAGCTTAAAGAGAGATATAATAAACAACAAAAAGATTATCAATGGTTTAAAAATAGCCATTGCATGTACTTTTATAGCACATGGTCTTTTTGCCATGGGACTGATATATTTACCTGGATATTTTGTGGATATGACCATAATTATCTTGGGTGTTACCGAACCTCAAGCTACTACATTTTTGTACATAGCAGGTGTTTTGGACATTGTGATGTCAGTCTTAATTTTTGTCCCTAAAATATCAAAATATGCGCTGCTATATATGGTGTTTTGGGGTTTAGCAACAGCTTTTGCCAGATTATTGGCTGGCTTTAGTTTAGATTTTGCAGCGTCAACTCTCCATGGTAGTTTATATCTAGTTGTATATAGATTGTCGCATGGTTTATTACCACTTGTGGTTTTGCTTATGGAAGAGAAAAATAAAAAAAGAAAAATTACCTACTGATGAAAACGAAATTACTTTTAACAAAACTATTATTTCTTATTGTTAGCTGTGCTTATGCAAACAATGATAGATATCGTATTATTCTTGTTGATGATCCAGCTACGACCATAACAATAGGCTGGGATCAAACATCAGGAACTAATCCCATCGTGTATTACGACACTGTAGACCATGGCACAGACCATACGCTATACACTTTTTCTAAAACCGTAGATAGAGGTATTCTTGCAAAAGGCATGGAAAACAGGTTTGCTCGACTAACCGGATTGACACCTAATACAGATTATTATTTTGTTATTAATGATAGTGAAGGAACGAGTCAACGTTTTTGGTTTAGAACAGCGCCTAATGATAATAGCCGTTTATCTTTTATAGCTGGTGGTGACTCAAGAAACTTTAGAACACCGCGTCGTGCTGCAAATTTATTGGTAAGTAAGCTAAAACCTCACGGAGTGCTTTTTGCTGGTGACATGACAGATGATAGTACTGATATAGAATGGATTAAATGGTTCGATGACTGGCAAGATACAATAGCTTCAGATGGGAGAATGTTTCCTATTATACCTGCTCGAGGTAATCACGAAGATGGTTCAGAAATTTACGACTTGTTTGACACAAATGTAGACTCATACTATGCTATTACTTTTGGTAATAACCTTTTTAGAGCTTACACATTAAATACTGAAATTTCTGTTCTTGGCAGCCAACGTACATGGCTTCAAAATGATTTAGCCGCATCATCTGGTGTAACATGGAAAGCAGCACAATACCACAAGCCTATGCGACCACATACTGGTAGTAAAAGTGAAAACTCTGTTATATATAACTCCTGGGCTCAAATATTTTATGATAATGGTGTGCGTTTAGTTGTAGATTGTGATTCTCATACTGCTAAAACAACATGGCCTGTTATGCCTTCTTCTGGTCCAAATAATGATGAAGGGTTTGTAGTAGAGCAAACCAATGGTACTGTATATACTGGTGAAGGTTGTTGGGGAGCGCCACTAAGAGAAAATAATGATGATAAGAGTTGGACAAGAAATTCAGGGAGTTTTAATCAATTTAAACTCATTTTCGTTGAAACCTCGAAAATCGAATTACGCACTATAAAAGTTGACAATGCCGATTTAGTTGGCGAGGTTAGCAATACAGATCCATTTACACTTCCAGCAAATTTAGATGTATTTTCTCCTCCTTCCGGAGATGTAGTAACTATTTCTAATTCTAATGACGTCAGTTGTCCAGTAGCATACAGCCCATGTGATGATGGAGATGCAAATACTATATATGATGAAGAAGACGGTTCATGTAACTGTTTAGGTTATGATAGTCTTAATACCACAGCTTATGTTACTGAAGTTAGTGCTTCAAGTGATGACGCTGAAGAAGATATACTTACAGGAACTGTTGATGTTGCCAGTAGTGATTTAGAATTAGTTTTTGATGGCGGAGATCAAATCATCGGTGTACGTTTTGATGATATAGCAATACCAAAAAGCGCGACTATTTTAAGAGCTTATGTTCAATTTTCTGTAGACGAAAGAGATACACCGCAAACACCAACAAGTTTAACTGTACATGGAGAGTTATCACCTAATAGTCTTACTTTTAGCTCAGTTAATAATATTTCATCACGTACGCTTACTACCAATTCCACTTCCTGGAATGATATACCTGAATGGGGTACCGTAGGTAATGCTGGTTTCTATCAAAGAACACCAGATTTAACAGATATTGTTACTGAAATTATTGCGCAGCCAGGTTGGGCGTTTGAAAATGCAGTGACGTTTATAATATCTGGCTCAGGAGAACGAATTGCAAATTCATACAATGACAATGACCCACCAAAATTAATAGTGCTTTATGACTCAAATTGTCCATTAAAGAAACTAGAAGTTGGTACAACGTATTCTTGTAATGAACTAGACGACACTTATTCTCAAGATATTATTGTTACACATGTAAACCCACCAGCATCAGGAACATTAGATGTTAATGGCCAGTCATTTGCTATAGGTGTAAGCCCACAAACTATAACCCTTACTGGCTTAACAGCAGATGGATTGGATGTAGATGTTAGTGCTAATTTTAGTGCGCTTCCAACATGTATAATTACTGAAGATAACCTATTTGAAGCACCAAGCGAATGCAGTGGTGGTGGTATACCAGATAATATGCCAGATGATAGTGTTAATCTGGCACTACTTACCGAAGCAACTGTTACAGGCTCTATTTCTGGAGGAAGAGGACTCCCAGAAGATATTTTATATGATCCTGCTCTTAATGATTACCGTACTACAACAGATTGGAACGAATATGGAGCTAGTTTTAATGAGAATTTGGGTGTACCAGATATTGATGAAGGCATGAAATGGCAAGTTAACTGGCCAAATGTAAAGTATATTAACTATATAACTTTTGGTGGAACATATGCCAACCAACCCCAACCAAATACCATGTGGAGAATTAGTTACAGAACTGATGGAGTATGGACTACTCTAGAAGAAGGCCAGGGAGGCTGGATAGATAGTGGTATTTACGAATGGGGAGGAGCGAATGTTAATCCTATAGAAGCTGATGCCTTAAGAGTACAATTTTATAGTGATGGCTTAAACAGTTTGGTGAGTATACATTTAAGAGGACGAGGAGGTATCTCAAGTAATATAAATGATAGTGCTACTACTCCAAAAGCAACATTAATTCAATATTTAAATCCAGGGAACAGTTGCGCTGTAGTAGTGTCTTCTGGTTCAATATTATATTGTGGAGATGATTGGATATATAGCGATGGTCCAGATGATACTTCTGGAAGCCTTAATACTATTATTGCTGACGGTACTTATACAATAGATGGAAATAAAGATATTGAGGTCAATAATCTTGAAGTTTATAGTGGTGCTACTGTTATTATTGAGGAAGGTTCTAGTTTAACTGTAAAAGGAAATTTAATCAATAATGGAACTTTACAATTAGAATCTATATCGAGTGTATACTCTAGTTTAATTGTTGAAGGTACAAGTACAGGAAACGTGCTTTACAAACGTCATATAAATAATGCTGCTGGTAGTGGTACAACAACCGCAGCTAATGATTTAATAAGTGCTCCAGTTACTGGGCAAACTTTTGGAACCTTTAGAGCAGCTAATCCAAATATTCTTTCTGGTACCATAGGTGGAAATCCTGCGTTTTTGTTTGGTCCGTTTGACACATCTACAGTGTCTTATATAAATTATTCACCTTCAGATGATAGTAATGTCTTATCGGGCGGGGTTGGTTATAGATCTGGCTCAACAGATGGAGGCACCTATTCATTTAGTGGTAATGTGGAAACAGCCGCCATTAACGTACCTATAACATCAGGTGGGGCAAGTAATTGGAATCTTATAGGAAACCCTTACCCAAGTTACCTTAATGTTCAGGACTTTTTAAACAATATGGCTAATTCTGGATTAATTGATGAGAATGCCGTAGGTATTTATGGCTACGATGGTACTGCTGCAGATGGTTGGACGATTTATAATTTAGCAACTACGACTGTTAGTACGGTAATAGCTCCAGGTCAAGGTTTCTTTGTAAATGCTGAAGCTTCAGGGAATATTGCATTTACACCAAATATGAGAAGCAAAGGTAACAGTGATGATTTTATAGCTGGCCGAAACACAAATTTGCTCACATATTTTAAACTTAAAGCAAATACCAATACTAAATCTTATCATACAGACTTCTATTTTAACAATAGTGCAAGTTTAGGCTTAGATCCTGGGTATGATGCAGCGATTTGGAATGAAATCCCACCTAACTTTGCTATCTATTCTTATTTAGTCCAGGATAATACAGGGGTTCCAATGGCCTTACAAGCATTAAATAACAATGATTTATCTAACGTTGTTATTCCATTAGGTGTTAATGCTAATGCTAATGAAGCCTTAACCTTTAGTATTTTTGAATCTACATTGCAAAGTACAGTAAATGTATATTTAGAAGATATAGCTACCAATACTGTAGTTCTTTTAAACTCTAGTGATTATACATTCACTCCTACAAGTAATATCTCGGGTACTGGTCGTTTCTATTTACGTTTTAATGCAAATACACTCAGTACAGTTGAGCAACCCTTAGAAAGGCTTAACATATTTGTTAATTCTGCAGATAAAACTATAATTATTAGTGGACAGTTACTGGCAGAGACTAATTTTAATCTGTACGATTTAAATGGTAGAGTTATAAATTCTATGCCTTTGAACACTGACAATGATAGACAATCTATAGATGCCTCAAATTTGAGTACAGGTGTTTATATTGTAGAATTAATATCAGAAAATAACGAAAAACGTATTAAGAAGCTAGTTATTCATTAGTATAGCACCTTTAATTTAGTAATAGGCTAGATATTAAATTAAGATAATATCTAGCCTATTTTATTATACAATCAAAAAATATTTGTAATTTGAAGTAAGATTATATTCTATATTCATATATCGTGTTTTACTATCTTGCAGATGCATTACTAATTAACTGATTTAATGAGCAAATCTTTATCACCATTTACCAAGGCACAATTGTTACCGCAAGAAGAAACCTTGGAAATTCTAAAGAAAAAAGGAGACTTGTTTATAGGTATTCCTAAAGAGACCCATTTTCAAGAAAAAAGAGTGTGCTTAACACCAGATGCCGTTTCTGCATTAACAGCCAATGGGCATCGTGTTTTGTTTGAATCTGGTGCTGGTGAAGGCGCTAATTTTAAAGACAAAGACTATAGCGAAGCTGGTGCGGAAGTATCTAAAGATACCGCAAAAGTGTACTCCTGCCCTATTATTCTTAAGGTAGAACCGCCATCTTTAGATGAGATAAAACTTATTAATCCTCAAACCATATTAATCTCAGCCTTACAGATTAAAACACAAAGTAAGGCTTATTTTGAAGCATTAGCAAAGAAACGAATTACAGCATTAGCTTTTGAGTATATTAAAGATGAAGATGGTGCTTATCCAGCCGTAAGGTCACTAAGTGAAATTGCAGGCACAGCCTCTATTTTAATAGCTTCAGAAATACTATCTAATGTCAATGGTGGTAATGGTTTAATGATGGGTAATATTAATGGTGTGCCACCTACGGAGGTTTTAATTTTAGGTGCAGGTACTGTTGGTGAATTTGCAGCACGTTCAGCAATTGGCCTTGGAGCTAATGTAAAAGTTTTTGATAGTTCTATTACTAAACTGCGTTGTATTCAGAATAATTTGGGACGCACCATATACACTTCGACAATGCAACCAAAAAATCTTCTTAAGGCATTAAAACGTTGTGATGTAGCTATCGGAGCTGTAAGAGGTACAAATCGTTCGCCAATAGTAGTTACAGAAACTATGGTAGACCACATGAAGCGTGGCTCTGTTGTCATAGACGTTAGTATAGATATGGGAGGCTGCTTTGAAACCAGTGAAGTCACCACACACGATCATCCCACCTTTGATTACAATGGTGTTACCCATTATTGTGTACCAAATATTCCCGCACGATATTCTAGAACTGCCTCAGTGTCAATCAGTAATATATTTACACCATATTTATTGGAGATTGGAGAATATGGTGGTCTAGAAAATGCATTGCGTTTTGATAGAGGATTAAAAAATGGGTTGTATTTTTACCACGGTATTTTAACTAATAAATCAGTAGCAGAATGGTATGGGCTAGATTATAATGATGCTAATCTATTGATTTTTTAGTACTGATATCCTGTCTATTCACAAGCAGGTGTTTTAATACCCATACCAATTGTCCAAAATTTATATGTTATGAAATTTACACAGCGCTTAGCTTACTATCTAGGTGGTTTTTCCTTAGGACTAATAATCCTTATGTTTTTTTTAAATGGAAAGGACGCATCTTGTGACTATGGTCCCAATGCACGAACCATAAAAAATATCAGTTCTAAGCCTTTTACCTATTCCACAGATGCAGCCTCATTTATAAACCATCAGGCGTTAGATTCAAGTACGGTTGTAAATCTGGTGAAATATGGAAGTGTAGATTTTTCAAAGAGTAAAACAAAACTAGACTCCTGCAAAATCTATCACATAGATAATAGTTATAAAGCGCAGGAGATAGAACTTACCATAAAGAACTGTGATACGCTTGCAACTGTTTTAAAAATAGGATATATAAAAAAGTAAGCGATAAATTTTAAAATAAAAATTTAGAAGCTTCAATATAAATTTTCATCTTTGATGTCAAATTTTATTAATAAATAATAGAATATGAAAGTATTAATAACCGGAGCGGCAGGTTTTATTGGTTTTTTTACAGCCAAAGTACTCTTGGAAAAAGGGCACAATGTTGTTGGATTAGATAATATCAATGATTATTATGATGTAAACTTAAAGTTTTCGAGATTAAAAGAACTTGGCATAGATAGAAATGATGCTGAAGTATTCAATAAGATTTGTAAAAGTGAAAATAATAATTTCACTTTTGTAAGAATGAATCTCGAAGACAGGAACGCACTTCCAGAGTTATTTAAAAATGAAGATTTTGATTGCGTTTGCAACTTGGCCGCTCAAGCTGGTGTAAGATATAGTTTAGAAAACCCTGAAACTTATATAGACTCAAATTTAGTTGGCTTTTTAAACATCCTGGAGTGCTGTAGACATAACAATATAAAACATCTAGTCTACGCAAGTAGCTCAAGTGTTTATGGTCTTAACGAAAAAATACCATTCTCAACAAACGACAATGTAGATCATCCTATAAGCCTCTACGCGGCAACCAAAAAAAGCAATGAATTAATGGCACATACTTATAGCCATTTATTTAACATCCCTACAACAGGTTTAAGATTTTTTACAGTATATGGCCCTTGGGGAAGGCCAGATATGGCTATGTTTTTATTTACAGATGCTATTGTTAACGATAGACCTATAAAGGTTTTTAACCACGGTAAAATGGAACGCGATTTCACCTATGTTGATGATATTGTTGAAGGCGTAGTAAGGATTATAGAAAAGCCAACTACCATAAGAGTAGAAAATAAAGAGCTATATAAAGTATATAATATAGGAAATAATAATTCTGTAAAATTGTTAGATTTCATTAAAGAGATAGAATTTAATTTAGATAAAACAGCCGAAAAAAATATGCTTCCCATACAGCCTGGTGATGTAGAACGTACATGGGCAGATGTAGACCAGCTAATTAAAGATTTTGATTACAGACCGAATACATCAATTAAAAAAGGTGTAAAATCCTTTGTAGATTGGTACAAGGATTATTACAAATAATTTACCGCATTATAACGATAGATTATGCTGGTTCTTTTAATCCTATGAAGTTTATCGTTAAAACAGGTCGTTGATATATTAATTTAGAAGAAACCAAATACTTCTTACAAATTTGTGATCCTAAAAAGAATTAACCCAAGTCAAATAAACTTAAAACAATGAAAATAAATAAGATATGTTGCATTGGTGCTGGTTATGTTGGTGGCCCAACTATGGCAGTAATAGCAAAGAAAAATCCTAATATACAGGTCACTATAGTTGATATTAACGAAGAACGAATAGCAGCATGGAACGATGAAGATGTATCAAAACTACCTATCTACGAACCTGGACTTGCGGAAATAGTTGCAGAAACTCGAGGAAAAAACTTATTCTTTTCTACAGAAATTAACAAAGCCATCAACGAATCTGAAATGATTTTTATTTCAGTAAATACACCTACGAAAACCTATGGTAAAGGTAAAGGTATGGCAGCGGATTTAAAGTATGTTGAACTTTGCGCAAGAAATATTGCAGAGGTTGCAACTACCGATAAAATTGTAGTAGAAAAATCTACATTACCAGTTAGAACGGCTCAGGCAATAAAAAGTATATTACACAATACTGGAAGTGACGTAAAGTTTGATATTCTTTCAAATCCAGAATTTTTAGCAGAAGGTACAGCCGTCGAAGATTTATTAAATCCGGATCGTGTATTAATAGGTGGAGAATCTGAGTCAGCTATCGAAAGTTTGGCTAATATTTATGGTAGTTGGGTTTCTCAAGACAGAATTCTTAGAACTAATGTTTGGTCATCAGAATTATCAAAATTAACGGCCAATGCATTTTTAGCACAACGAATTTCATCAATAAATGCTATTTCAGAATTATGTGAACATACTGAAGCCAATGTCAACGAAGTAGCAAGAGCCATTGGAATGGATTCCAGAATTGGCCCTAAGTTTTTAAATGCCTCAATTGGTTTTGGAGGCTCATGCTTTCAAAAAGATATACTTAATCTTGTTTACATTGCAAGGAGTTACGGTTTAAATGCTGTAGCCGATTATTGGGAGCAAGTTATTATTCTTAATGATCATCAGAAGAGACGTTTTTCTGATAACTTAATAAGTACATTATATAATACGGTTTCTGGGAAGAAAATCGCCATGCTTGGCTGGGCTTTTAAAAAGGACACCAATGATACACGTGAGTCTGCCGCAATTTATGTTGCAGATCACTTACTAAGTGAACAAGCAAATATCGCAGTTTACGATCCAAAAGTTCCTTCTAAAAAGGTATATGCAGATTTAAACTATTTACAAACGCGTACTGATTCTGAAAACAAAGAGCTCGTTACAACTTTTAATGACCCATATAAAGCTGTTAAAAATGCGCATGCTATAGCAATAATGACAGAATGGGACGAATTCAAAACCTACGATTGGGAAAAGATTTATTCTGGTATGAAAAAACCAGCATTTATTTTTGACGGTAGAAATATATTAGATAAAGCAGAAATGATTAAAATAGGCTTTGAATATTCGTCTATAGGACAGTAATTTCCTTAAAAATACATAAAAAAGTTAGCGGCACTAAAGTTTCAATAGTATTGAACATTTTAGTGCCGTTTTCACTATAAAAAATAACTAACTTTATTTAATCATTAATTTTTTAGAAATCTCTTGTCTTACGTCCACCATCTTAATATAGTACATACCAGGATGTAGCTTGCTTACATCTATTTGTCTTGTTGTAGATGTACTTAGGTATTCATTAGAAATAATTTCAGAATGAATTAACTTACCTGTAATATCGTATAGGTATATTCTAGAAAGTGCTGTAGAACCTTCAAGTCTTATATTTACATAATTAGAAGCAGGATTTGGAAATACAGAAAAATCAAAGTCAAGCGGATCTCCACCTCCTTCAACAGGGTCAACATCCTCTTCACAATCAGTATCTACATATACAGTTACAGTATCTTCATCAAAATCCACTGCATTAAACACTGTAACAGTATATTCTGTTGTTTCATTAGGAGATACTTGAATGGTTTGAGTAGTTTGACCAGTACTCCAAACATATTCATCACCCCCACTAGCCGTTAAAGTTGCTGTTTCCCCTAAACATATATCAACATCTTCTCCTGCATCAGCTTCAACATCTGGTATAACGTTTACGGTAACTTGCTTTTCGTCATAGCAATCACCAATATAACCTCTTACTTCATAAGTTGTGGTAACAGTAGGACTAACAGCAATATTTGGTTGCGTAGCACCATTATTCCACTCATAGGTATTAGCACCAGTAGCCGATAAGGTGACAAAATCGCCACTCATAATATCTATACTATCACCGTTAGTGATTACAACATTTGGATTAGGGTCTACATATACCGTTACTTCATCTGTATCTTCCTGACTTCCTTGAGTAACCGTTACCGTGTAGGTAGATGTAGATATTGGACTTACTGTAATACTTTGTGTAGTTGCACCAGTATTCCATAAATAACTATCACCTTCAGTAGCGGTTAAGACAATTTCATAACTATCATTTTCACAAACGCGTGCATCTGCTCCTGCTGAAGCTTCAAATAATGGTTCTACAGTTACAGTAACCTGAGCCTGCGCAGAACATGTATTAGATGTCCCTGTAACGGTGTAAGTTGTCGTTTGTGTAGGACTAACCGTAATTGCACTTGTTGTTTCACTTGTATTCCATTCATAAGTTACGGCTCCATCTGCATTAAGAGTAACGGACTCCCCTTCTATAATAGTAACATCATTACTTATAGTTACATTAGGTGTTTCGTTAACAGTAATTGTAACACTATCAGTATCGATATAACCAAAAGCATCTTCAACAGTTACTGTATAAGTAGTTGTTACAGATGGGCTAACCGTTGGGTTAGATATATTATCTCCTGTATCCCAAGTATATGATACACCACCCGAAGCATTTAATGTAATACTTTCACCACTACAAATTGTAGCATCCTCACCAGCATCTGCAACTACATCTGGTATAATATTTACAGTAACTTGTTCTATATCAGCACAGCCACCAACAGCTGTAGAAATTACTGTATATGTTGTAGTTTCATCAGGTGTCACTACAATGCTTGCTGAAGTTTCACCAGTATTCCATTGATAGTTATCTCCTCCTGATGCTGTAAGTGTAACCGTTTCACCATCTAATATATAGACATCCTCACTTACAGTAATATCTGGGGTTTCATTAACCGTAACCGTAACACTATCAGAATCGGAATACCCATAATCATCAGTTACAGTTACCGTATATGTTGTTGTCAGCGTAGGACTCACGATTAATTCTGCGGTAGTTTCTCCTGTATCCCAAAGGTAATTTGTTCCCCCACTAGCAATTAGTGTAACATTTTCACCACTACAAATTGTAGTATCTGTACCTGCATCTGCAATAACCTCAGGAATTACTGTTACTAGTATATCTTCTGTCGTTAAACAATCATTTGCACTAAGAGAGGTTACTGTATATGTAGTTGTAACCATTGGTGATACTGTAATGAAAGCTGTTGTTTCTCCGGTACTCCAAAGATAATTATCACTACCACTAACACCAAGAGTTGTAGATTCCCCTTCAACAAGTACAACATCATCACTTACAGTAAGGTTAGGTGCTTCACTCACAGAAACGGTTACTGTATCAGTGCTTGAACAGTTATTTGAAATAACCTCTACATCATAAATTGTATCTGAAGTCGGGCTAACATCTATTGAGGCTGTAGTCTCTCCAGTATTCCATAGGTAAGCATCTCCACCAGAAGCCGTTAAGGTAATTGTTTCGCCTTGGCAAATAGTTTGATCTTCACCAGCATCAGCAACAGGAATAGCATTTACTGTAATAGTCACACTATCTTCATCTGTATTTCCTTCATCATCAAATACTGAAACTGTATATGTAGTTGTTACGGTAGGGCTTACATCTATTGAAGCCATAGTTTCACCGTTATTCCACAAAAAGTTTGGACCACCAGAAGCAGTCAAAGTTGTTGTTTCTCCCTCGCAAATATCTTGATCTGGACCAGCGTTTGCAACTGGTACTGAGCTGAAAAAAAACGTTAATGCAAACGTATCTGTAGCTACAACATTACCAGAACCTCCATCTTGGCTGAAATACGTTATTGTAAAGTTATAGGTACCTTGCTCAACTACGTAAGGCTCAAAATTAAAGCCAACATGTCCATTAGGTAAACCTGCATATATTGGTCCACTCTCTATCCAAGTACCAGATGTTGGTCCTGTCCAGTCTACACGCACACTCTCTACTTGAGCATTCTGATCTCCACCTTCTGGTATACTTCTAAAATTAACTTCGTTACCTTCGCCAGCTAAATTAATATCAGTATCTCCAGTAATATTCATTAACATCACATCAGTATTGGCATTATAAAACTCATAAGTTCCATAGAAAGTGTCTATTACAGTAACTGTTGCACTATCAGTCACAGCATCAACAGTAGAGGTGTAAGTTATATCTACTTGACCTACAGTAATACCTGTAATATTACCATTCTCATCTACAGTTGCTACTGAGTCATCACTACTGGTCCAAATACCTGTTGTATCTGTTGTGTCCGAAGGAACAAAAGTTGTAGTAAGCTGACTATTTTCACCAACTTCTATAGTAATATCATTTGGATCGATTGTTACAGAACTTAAAGGAATAACAATGTTTGTTACTGTTATTTCTGCAGTATCAGTAAATCCTCCATCATTAGACGTAAATGTAATAGTTGTATTACCTTCTGAAATCGAAGTTACTAAACCATTAGTCACTGTAGCTATTGATGGATTACTTGAAGTCCAAGTACCACTTTGATTTGTAGTACTACTTGGTGTAAAAGTTGTTGTTAATGTTATAGTTTCCGGTACATTTAAGGTAGCAGTACTTGGAGTAACTTCTACACTTTCTGCAGGTACATCTGGAATTTGACCATTTGCTGATTGATTAAGGTATTCCTCTAAATCAGTGTAACCATCACCATCCGTATCCACAACACCATCGCTACTTAAGTCACCAAATTCAGAGGTCTCCCAAAAATCTGGCATACCATCAATATCTGTATCAGTATAAGGTGTACCACCACTAATTATAGGAAAAACGTTATTTACCTTATCTTCTGTACTGTCTCCAGTATCTACATCGTTAACAGCTCTGGTATCTTCTGCATCCCTTTCTGGTAATGATGCTCCAACATGAGTTCTTAAATTATCCCAAATGTCAGTTGCATCCCACAAAGGCACATTATCTGTCATTATTGGAGTACTATTTACAGTATAACTCCTTAAGTTTTCTGGAATTAAAACATCATTATTAGCCTGACCACCTCCATTTTGTCCAATTTCCCATTGATCGTAACTATCATCTGGTCTATATGGTGTTATATTATCTTCAACATATATTTCCATACCATTACCAACAGTTGATGCACGTAACCAACGTCTACTTGTAATATTAGTATTGGCAATTGTTGGTGATGGATTTCCATTTTCTTTAGCCCAATTTTTAATTACATTGACATAATAAATACCAGCATCAACACTTGGGTCATTATTATTATAAGAAGGCCCATTTGTGTAATCGTAATGAAAATTATTAACATGCTCATAATAACAATCCCATGTAGGTGCTTCATTAACAGGTGTTGATACTGAAGGGTTACGCGTAGCAGTACTTAACCAAGCATTTCTAAACCAACTAATGTTTGTTGGACCTCTAGATACTAAAAACGTTTTATTATTACCACCATAAGAATTAGTGAAAATACAGTATTGAATAGTAATATTAGAGAGTTCTACTTGTGGTGGTCTACCTGGTTGTCCATCATAATTTGCAATATCTAAGTTACCATCTGATGACCAGGCAAACGAACAATGGTCAAAAATAATATTGTTACCACTATTCACCCAAACATTATCGGCATTGTTACCACTTCTATAAGACGTAGAGCGTCTAAATCTAATGTACCTAATAATTACTTCATCTGTATCAATTTCTAAGATAGGTCTATCAATTGTTTCTCTGGTTAGCATTACACCTCCACCAGGAGCAGTTTGACCAGCTATGGTAATATTAGGGTCTGTTATTTTAATTGTTGGACCAGTGATATCTATTCTTCCACCTACCTTAAATATAACAACTCTTGGTCCTGAAGCTTCACATGCAGCTCTAAATGAACCAGGACCACTATCATTAAGATTAGTAACCTCAATAACCTGACCACCTCTTCCTCCAATGGTATATTTACCATAGCCTTCGGCTCCAGGAAAAGCAGGGAGTTGTGCAAATAAATTAAGGGTTGTTAAACAAAAAAAAGTTATACCAAGTATTATCTTAGTTAGACGTTTTGGGGCATTCATAACTATTAGTTAGTTTTTATTATAGTTCAGCAATATATATAAATAATATCCGTTTAAAAGTTTAAATACCTTATAATTCGATAAAACGCAATTAATTGTAAGTTTTTTAATACATAGGATATTATAATCAACAATTTTTGTTTTATATACGGTGAAATACAGCTTTTAGACGTTGAAATGAAAACTTTAACATATTGAAGAAGATTATTACAAAATAGACAGATAACTTTGCCATATGCAACAAACAAAATACAGCATATTATAAGATGACTTTGTACTTTAAACGGTTTTTAAAAAAAACATATTGGTATTAAAAGAAAATTCCTTTGCTTTACAAAAAACTAGCTACATGTGTGGTATATATTTAACTAATATTCCTTACGAAGAAAGTATAGTAAAGGAAAAATTAGATTCTATTTCATTTAGAGGTCCTGATTATACAGGTATAGATAAAATTAAAAACCTCACTTTTGGTCATTTGCGTTTATCTATATTAGATCTGGATCCAAGGTCTAACCAACCGATGACTTACGAAAACTTAACTATAGTTTTTAACGGTGAAATTTACAACTATTTAGATATTAAGAAAGAGCTTAAAGCACTGCACTATGAATTTAAGACGGAAAGTGACACTGAAGTTCTTTTAATAGGTTATAAACACTGGGGTAAGTCAATTTTAGACAAAGCTAATGGAATGTTTGCCTTTAGTATTTACGATGAGACAACTAACACTTTGTTTTCAGCAAGAGATAGGATGGGCGTTAAACCATTTTACTATTATTGGAACGGTAATGATATAGAGATTTGTAGTCAAATACGACCAATGCTAAAAGGAAAAAAGGTTAATGATGAAGCAATATCTATATTTCTCGATTGTATGTTTATTCCTAGTCCTTATACAATAGCTGAAGATATATACAAGCTACCTCCTGGCAATTATATGGAATTAGACTTCAATACTAATACGCTAACAATTAACGAATACTGGAACTTAAAAGATGTAAAAGTTAAAGACATCTCTTATGAAAAAGCTAAGAAAGAACTACATGAGTTACTGCTTGATGCTGTTAAAATAAGATTGCAATCTGATGTACCTATTGGCTCATTTTTATCTGGCGGAATAGATTCTGCTTTGGTTTCGAGCATGGCATCAAAAGTTTCGCCAACAAAAATCAATACCTTTTCGATTGGGTTTAAAGACCCAAAATATGATGAAAGTAAAATTGCAGAACAATATGCAGAAATTATTAATTCTAATCATACCACTACAATATGTAGCCCTGAAGATATATTAGAATTAATACCGAAACTAACTGAAGTATACGATGAACCATTTGCAGACAGCTCTGCATTGCCATCATTATTACTAAATAAAGTGACAAAACAATATGTAACAGTAGCATTATCTGGAGATGGTGGTGATGAAAGTTTTATAGGTTATCCATATTTTGATTCTTTGGTTAGAAACAAAAAGATTATAGACATCCCTTATCCTATAAGGAAATTATTATCACATCCATCATTATTAAAACTTTTTGGCATCAACTCGCATAGGGTACGAAATGCTCTGGGGACAAAAACCAGAAACGATTTTATCGAAAATATTTTTTCCAGAAAAGGTTTATTATTAAAGAAAAAGAACCAAAAATGGATGAAACATTATCAAGGCTATAAAAAATGGTCTGATATATTTTTACAAAAAGCTGCAGACTTAAATATAAAACTTTGGCTAGAGAATGATAGTAACGTTAAAGTTGATAGAGCCAGTATGGCTTATTCAGTTGAAGTTAGAAGCCCATTTTTAGATTATAGAGTTGTAGAATATGCCAGAACGCTTCCAATGCATTTTAGATATGAAAAAGGAAGGCAGAAAAAAATATTAAGAGATTTACTTAAAGAATATATTCCTGAAGAGGTTTTTAACCAACCCAAAAGAGGTTTTGCAGTACCTATAGGTAACTGGATGCGAAATGAGTTAAGAGAAGAATTTATAAATGCTCTTAATGATGACTTTCTTAATAAGGTTCCTAATCTAAATGTAGAAAAATTCAAGACCCTTTTAAATGAACACATGAGCGGAAAAGCTAAACATACACCAAATATATGGAAGCTTTTTGTGTTAAGTAAATGGTATGAAGAGTTTGGTTTTAAATAGCAACTTGTAGACTCTTAATTTTTTAAGGTATAGTTAATACTAAAGTTTGCATTCTTATTGGGATTGTACTTTATATATTGCTTAAATTCTGTCAGGTTTGGGGCCTCAAGAATAACATGCCCTGTTATATCTTTAACACCATTTAGCGTCCCTAAACTAGAACCTCTAATTGTAAAAAAAGCTGATTTAGAATCGAATTTTACATAAGCATTTTCAAAAGAAAACCCACCTATAGGTCCAGAAGATTTAAAATAATCTGGCACTTCTAAATAGATAGCACTCATATCGTCTTTTTGCTGACATATATTAATAGCGCTAAGGTTTTTAAATGTGACATTATAGGCATTACTTGGTTTTCTTGAATAAATTAAACCCCAATTACTTCCATCTACAGTGATATTATTAAACGTTACTTCACCTTTTACAGCATTGTAAGGACGTGAAGATATAACGATTTCTGCTTTTGGATAACGATTAGAAATATCGTGATTCATGCTTAAATAACAATTGATGAAATTTATACTAACAGGTTCTGATTTATCAGTTAGGTTATCTAAACCCAATACAATACCCGAATGATAATTATTTGTAAAAGCACAATGCTCAAAATTAACATTGATTACTACATCTGTTTCTTTATCGGGTTCAATATCTAAACCTGCTTCTGGTAATGTTCCTTTTGTTTTTGTAAATACCGAATTTTTCACCCAAACGTCTTTTGCACTAATAATACTTATACCTTGTCGTTTGTTGTTAGTAGAGATAACATTATTAATTCTGATGTTTTCAGAATAATGTAATGATTTATACCCATCAATATATATACCATCTCCTCCAGAATTGGCTATAGTTAAATTGTTAACCAAAACATTTTTGCATCCCATAAAACTGAGTCCCATCCGCCATTCTCCATCAATATACTCTTCTTTATTCATGGTAAGTAAAGCGCCATTACCTATAACATTTATGTTCTTGCAGTTAACAAACTTTAGTAAACAATCACTAGTAGCTACAAAAGCATTCGGTTTGGCTCTAAAAACAACACCTTTTTCAAAAATAATAGTCTTGTTTTCTAAGTTTCTAAACTTTAAAGGTGATACCAGCCATTCACTATTCTGTTTATCAATAATAATTGTATCATTATTTCTAATAGCCTCATAAACGAATTTTTTATTGTCACTAGCATTAAAGCCATATGCCGACACTTTAATACTTTGCCCTAACGAAAAAAGCGGAAAGCATAAAATAATACAGTACAACGGCATATTTCCCTTAAAAAAAGGGAAATCATTACATAAAAGTTTTTTCATTGAACGCAAAATATCTACTTTTAATCGCATTTATTGATGTTAGACGTGAAATACTGTTTTTTATCAAAAAAAATATTTGATATGCATAGGTTTTATAATCTTTGCCATTAACCAAATTTACTAGATTTATCACTATTTATGACCTATGGAATCAAAAGAATTATTTAACTCTTAGTAGCTATGAAAATCGATTAAGCACCAACTAAGATTAAATATATTCTAAAAATAGTTTTCAACGGATATCTAATACATTAGATGTCTATAATAAAACTAAATTCCCTAAACCTACATTACTGATATTTCTGGAATGATGAACAATCTAAAAATGATATTAATTTTAATATCTGATTGTAAGTAAGTTATGTTTTTAAAATTAGAAAAGAATAGCCATTTTATTGATCATGTAAAATTTATATTCTTGCAAACCTGTAATGCTATATAACAGCAAAATACTAGTAGATGTCTAGAGTAAAGAAATCTTTAAAAAACGCAAAAGTAGGAGTCTTCTTTTTCATTGCCTCTATTTTCGTTCAGTTTTTCTCTAGGAAGTTGTTTTTAGATAATCTTGGTGATGAATTTATAGGTTTAGAGACTACTTTAAGAAGTGTTTTAGGGTTTCTCAATTTGGCTGAGCTTGGTATTGGCACTGCTATTGGCTTCACGTTATACAAACCCATTTTTGATGAAAATCATAGCGAGATTAACAAGATTATTGCCTTACTTGGTGTACTTTATAAGCGAATAGGTTATTTTATTATTGGTATAGGAATAATTGTATCACTTTTTTTTCCTTTAATTTTTAATGATACGTCCTTTACGTTGGTTTTAATATATTTTGTGTTTTACACGCTTCTATCCTCAACATTACTTAGCTACTTTGTCAACTATCATCAAAGTTTACTTGGAGCAGATCAAAAAGGTTATATTATACAAGGTTATTTTCAGACTTTAAATATTGTCCGAGTTATACTACAGGCATTTGTCGCTATATATCTAAAGGATTTCTATATCTATATCATTCTTGAGCTAATCTTCAGTATTATATACAGTATTGTGGTAAGACAAAAAATAAAAAAAGAATATCCATGGCTTATTATTAATTCTACTGGGAAAGCAGAAATCATTAAAGAGTATCCAGATATTATCAAAAAAATAAAACAAGTATTTGTCCACAAAATGGGTTCTTTTGTGAAAAATGGAACAGACAATATTCTAGTATTTGCTTTGGTAAGTTTAGAAAGTGTAGCATTTTTTGGAAACTATCAACTTATTTTTACCAAACTTGGAGGTTTAGTAAAAATGGCATTTGCTGGTACAGGTTCTGCAGTTGGCAACTTAATTGCAGAAGATAATCAGCAGAATATTAAAAAAGTATTTTGGGAGCTTATGGCTGTACAATTCTTTATTGCCGGCTTTTTTGGACTAATTATATACTTCACCATGGAACCCTTTATAATGCTTTGGCTGGGTGAAGATTATATTTTGGCAAAAACAACATTATTATTAATGGTGGTCAATTTTTTTATCTTTCAAATTAGTTCTACAGTAGAGCGATTTAAAAATGCTTACGGTTTATATTCAGATACATGGGCTGCAGCTACTGAAGCTATTCTAAATTTGGCGATCTCACTAATCTGTGGGAGTTTTTGGGGAATAGATGGTATTATACTTGGCACACTAGTTAGTCTTATTTTAATGGTAGTTATTTGGAAACCCTATTTTCTTTACAAGAACGGGTTTAAAAAAAGTGTATGGCTATATTGGCAAGGTGTATTACCATTAGGCATAGTCTTCTGTGTTTCTGCATTTGTAGTAAGTTTTATTGCCCAATACTTTGTTTATGATAGAGAATCATCGAATTTTTTAAACTGGATTGTTTATGCCAGCATAATAACAACTATAGTTACTATAACCTATGGCACACTAATGTTTATATTTATAAAAGGTTTTAAAGTATTTGCTTATAGAATGAAAGATTTAATAACTAAAAAAATTAGTAGATAACATTAAGATGAGCCATAAAAAGAAAATAGGGTTTGTTATTGGTACATTATCATCTGGTGGTGCTGAACGTGTAATATCTACACTAAGTAATTCGCTTATTGAAAGGTTTGACATTACCATAATTACATTTGCAAAATCTACACCTTTTTATGCTTTAGATAATAGAATTAAAGTAATTCCTTGCAGAGAAAAAGTTAATAAACCAAAATCCGCATTCGATTCTCTAAAGTTGAATTATGGCTTGGTAAAACGTATTTCAAAAATTTCTAAGCAAGAAGAAATTGATATTCTTATTGGTTTTATTACTTCTGCGAATATCTTAACAGTACTTGCTTCAAGATTAAATGGCATTCCATCTATTATAAGTGAACGTAACAATCCCTTAGTTGAAGATGTTCCAAAACTATGGGAAATACTCAGAGGTTTAGTTTACCCTAAAGCTAGCATATTGGTACTTCAAACTAATGGTATTAAAAAACTATATGAAAAGAAAATAAAGCCTGACAAAATTGCTATTTTACCTAATCCTATTTCATCAGGTTTATCCAAATTACGGAACAACAGCATAAAAAAGGAAAAGATAATTCTATCTGTAGGACGACTTGACAAAAACAAATGCCATGACGAATTAATCACAGCTTTTTATACAATAAATTCAAATGATTGGAAGGTAAAGATAATTGGAGACGGTAGTAAAAAACAAGAATTAACTGATCTTATCAAAACATATAATCTATCAGAAAATGTCGAAATTATTTCGAAAGTAAAAGATATTGATAGATATTATAATGAAGCCTCCCTTTTTGTATTTACATCAAAGACTGAAGGATTTCCTAATGCTCTCTTAGAAGCTATGCATTTTGGTTTACCTTGTGTTTCAACAGATTGTAATTTTGGACCATCAGATTTAATAAACGACGGTGAAAATGGTTTTTTAATTCCTGTAAATGATCAAAAAGCATTAACAACAAAATTATCAGAACTGATACATAATAAAGATTTACAAACTAAATTCTCAGAAAATGCAAAGCAAACCACAGAACAATATATGAGTGAAAAAGTAGTAGCACAATGGGAAGCATTAATTAATAAACATATAAAAACAAATCTAGTATAAGAGCCAAATATGGGCATATCTATATGAAAATTATAAAGTACATAACATTAGCACTGGTTATATTCAATTTGCCATCAATTGGGCTCTTTGCATATGGTGGTGGTGTAGGCGGAATGCTAAGCTATGGTACTATTTTTATGCTTGCAGTTTATTATGCCTTAGAAAAAAAGACGACACCAAATTGGTGGATTATAGTTATAGCGCTACTATATTTTATTATAGGCAGCTTACAGTTCTACGGTGCTCCAATGGTATTTATGATGGAACTCATTAAGTATTTCATTTTTGTCATTGCTGGTTACGAGTTAACTAAGCACGTAAGTATTACAGAATTATATGCATTCTTTATAATTGGTGCGTTAAGTGTTGGTGTTGAAGCCATGTCGTTTACAAATGATTATGGAAGGTATGCAGGGTTTTATCTTAATGCCAATGTAGCTGGATTTATATGTATTTATGGTTATTCTTCCATATATGGATTAAAGAACGGTACACTAAAATTATTTGGACAATTTGTTTTTACTTTAATGGGGTTATTGACATTTTCTAGAACATTTATTGTCATATGGCTATTACTAAACATCATCTCATTAAAAGTTAGTATTAAAAATATTAGAATTTTCGGCATCGCTTTTTTAATATTCTCAACACTTTTATTTATTGATCAGGTTGTAGGACTAAATAACCCAAGGTTTGAACAACTAAAAAATATTGTTAGTAGTGAAAATAAGGTGTCTAGTGAAGAAATCAGTGAAGACTCAAGAACCGAAACATGGGCAAAATTTTATGACCAGATACTAGAAGCCCCTATAGTTGGCAATGGTTATGGGACGTTCTCAGGAAAAATTAATTCTATGGGAGTACATAATACATATTTAATGATCATTGGAGAAGCTGGTATAATACCATTTCTACTCTTCTTAGTATACATAGCGCGACTCTTTTTTAAGAGTTTTATATACTTTAAACCTGCACCCCATCTTATAATGCAAACTATTTCACTAGCTGTATTTTTGCTAGCCAATCATAATTTTTTCACATTCTATTATATGACATTTGCAGCGATGTGGATACAATATCAAATATATAAATTGGATAACGGAGAAGAACAAGAAGAGGAAAAACTTATAGAAACATGATAAGTTCTAAAACAGAATATTACCATTATTTAAATCAAGATAAGAAAGCGCTTGGTATAAAACCAGTTGGTATAGCAGGTAAGTTTATGAGCTACCTATCCCCTAACCATATATGGAAGTTTCAAAAAACCATGCGAAAACTCGAATATTATACCAATTGTAAAAATAAAAGTATAAATAAACTTTATATCTTATACCTAAGATATAGATTTAAAAATGTATCGTTAAAACTAGGCTTCTCTATACCAATCAATGTATTTGGTCCAGGCTTATCTATAGTTCATTATGGTACAATTGTAATTAACCGAAATGCAAAGATCGGTAGCAATTGCAGAATGCACGCTTGTGTTAATATTGGAGCTTCGGGTGGAGAAAGTGGTGCGCCACAAATCGGAGACAATGTATATATAGCACCAGGAGCAAAAATTTATGGAAATATTAAAATCGCTAACAATATCGCTATAGGCGCTAATGCTGTAGTTAATAAGTCTTGTGAGCAAGAAAACGTTGCTCTTGCTGGTGTACCTGCAAAACCTATAGGAAGCGTTGATATTAAAAAAATAATAAAACACATCTAACCCAAATCAATGAGTACCGATTTAAGAAAAAAAGGTTTAAGAAAAAAGATATCAAATATTTATGCCTCGGATTTAGGATATTATGCTATAAGACCCATTTATAAAGTATATGAGTTTATATTAAAAATGATACCAGATGATGTCTTGGTAAAGCATAGTTTTAAAAAACATATGGGTTATGCTCTAAATCTAAAAAACCCTATAACATTAAATGAAAAGATTAATTGGCTAAAAGTATATCATAAGAAAGATATACATACCACTATAGCAGACAAATACAAAGTAAGGTCATATATAAAAGAAAAGATTGGAGAAGAATATCTAATCCCTCTACTCTATCACACTAAGGATCCAGAAGATATTAGACCAGAAAATTTACCAGATGTAGATCATATCATAAAGTGTAATCATGATAGCTCTGGAGGTATAGTAGTTAAAGACAAATCTGCAATAGATTGGCCGCAAACAAGAAAACGCTTTAAACGTCTCCTAAAAGCTAATCATTATTACAGCACCAGAGAATGGCAATACAAAAATATTGAACCCAGAATTGTCGTAGAAAAACTACTAACCACTGAAGATGGAAATTTACCAGACGATTACAAAATACATTGTTTTCATGGTAAGGTACAATTCTTTGGTGTCGATGTAGACAGACATTTACCTAGTCGGGGCAGAAACCTATACGATACCAATTGGAATTTATTACCATGTAATTGGGGAAGACCAAACGGAAGAGAATTACCAAGACCCGAAAATTTAGAAGAAATGATAGCACTAGCAGAACAACTTGCTAAAGATTTTGTCTACTTGAGAGTAGATTTCTATTCTGTAAAAGGGAAAACCTATTTTGGTGAATTAACATTACATCAATCCTCTGGTTTTAGAAAATTTTGGCAAAAAGAATGTGATGAAAAATTTGGTAATTTACTAAATATTAAACATTTAATTAATGAAAAAGTAACAAGTCCTTAATATAGAAATCATGAATTTTGTTTTGTTTTCTAGAGTTTAACAAAACAAAAAAGCATGAAAAAAATGAGGCATATAATTTCTAATTTTTATAGAGAAACTGATTTAGGTTATTTAATGCTAAACCCATTTTACAAAACATATGAACTTGGGTTAAAATTAGTTTCAGATAAATTTATAATTAAAAATAGTTTTAAAAAACATATGGGTTATACTATAGATTTAGACAATCCACTAACATTAAACGAAAAAATTAATTGGCTAAAACTTTATGAAAGAAAGGAACTCCATACAAAAGTAGCAGACAAATACAAGGTTAGAGATTACATTGAACGTACTATTGGTGGTGAATATTTAATTCCTTTGCTATATAACACAAAAGACCCAAAGGATATAAGAAAAAAGAATTTACCAGATGTAGAATTTATCATAAAAACAAATCACAATAGTTCTGGTGGTATTATTGTAAGAGATAAATCTAAAGTTAAATGGAAAAAAATAAGAAAGAAGCTTAAACGGTTAATGAAAGAAAACCATTATTACTCTACACGAGAGTGGCAATACAAAAATATAGAGCCTAGAATTGTTGTAGAAAAACTTTTAACCTATAGCGACGGTAGTATACCAGAAGATTTTAAATTACATTGCTTTAATGGTAAGCTAGCATTTGTAATGGTAGATATAGGAAGGCATAACGAAAAAAGATATAGAAACATATATGATAAAGAGTGGAATTTGTTGCCCTGTAATTGGGGAAGACCAAATGGAAATGATATTGAAAAACCATCTAACTTAAAAGAAATGATAGAACTAGCAGAAAAAATTGCTAAAGACTTTATTTACGTAAGGGTAGATTTTTATTCCGTTTACGGTAAAACATATTTTGGAGAATTAACGTTTCATCATGCATCAGGATTACAAAAATTTTTTCAAAAAGAATGGGATTATAAATTTGGTAAACTGTTAAATATTAGCGGAATAAATGGAAAATAAAATAAAAATCTTCTTTGTTTTACCAACCCTTTTTGCCGGTGGTGCAGAAAGAGTTATGTCTTTTGTTTCTCAAAATTTGGATAAAGAAAAGTTTGATGTTACTCTGGTCGTAATTGGTTTAGAGAAGGAAAGTAAGTTTCCTGTATCGGGTATACCTGTGATATACTTAAATAAAACACGTGTTATGAGAGGTGTTTTTGCCCTTTCTAGTTTAATTAGAAAGCAAAAACCACAAATTGTAGTTAGTTCAATTTCTCACTTAAATGCTACAATGGGCTTAATTTCTATTGTTTTACCAAAAGTTATTTTTGTCGGAAGACACGCAAGTATATTAAACAAAGTACACGCTAGTAAGAAATCTTTTTTTCAGTCAATTTTTGACTACTTTTCTTATGGAACAAGAAAGTTAGACCACTTTATATGCCAGTCAGAAGACATGAAACAGAGCATAATCAATGTTCATAACATTGACAGCGAATCCATTAGCATAATTAACAACCCAATTACCCAAACAGATGTCATAAAAACTAACATTAATAAAACGGGTATTAAAAAATTCATCACTGTTGGTAGGTTAAGCAAAACAAAAGGTCAAATGAGGATTCTTGAAGTATTAAGACAACTCACCATCCCATTTCATTATACAATTATTGGTGATGGTCCTTTATATAATGATATTGTAAATAGAATAAAAGAATATGGATTAGAAGATAAAGTGACCTTAATAAAATTCACAGATCAGGTATTTAATTATTTAATTGAACACGACATATTTTTACAAGGTTCATACTCTGAAGGTTTTCCTAATGCATTGTTAGAAAGCTGTGTCGTTGGTGTACCTGCAATTGCTTTTAATTCACCTGGTGGAACCAGAGAGATTGTAGAAGATGGGATTAATGGATACTTAGTAGAAAACCATGAAGAATTTGTAAAAAGACTTTCCGAAAATAGAGATTGGGATCCCGAAATAATAAGAGAATCCGTTTATAAAAAATTCAATAAGAATAAGATTATAGCTGATTATGAAAATTTATTTAAAGAGATTTTAAGAAAAAGTAGTTGATTGATAGCCTATTCATAAACTTTAACTTAAAGAAATCATGAGAAAAATTGTTAATGTAACAAAGAGCATTCTAGAAAAAGGTAAATGGTATGCCTTCCATAAAGAACAAAACAATACGGCTAGAAAACATCTCAAAAACATTGAGGCGGTTAAAGGAAAGCTAGATGCCAAAAACATAAGACTATGCAAAGAATATGCAAAAGATGTGTTTGGGCACGAGCGCTATGCGCAATGGTTAATCGTCTATGCAACCTATGCAAGAGAACTTAAAGAAGGTTGGATACCCGATAATTATTACGGAGAAGTTGTGCTTCCACAATTAAATGGTGAGTATGGTAAGATATGTAACAGAAACGCAGTAATTACTTCTTTATTAAAAGAAGAAGACACCTTAGATATTTGTTACTATGTAAATAAATATTTTTTAAATGCAAACTATGAGGTACTAAACGGTGAGATGTTAAAAAAGTTACTTTTCTCTCAAAATGAAAAAATAATATTTAAACTCGAAAATTCTCGTCAAGGCAAAGGCATATACGTATTTACTGAAAAATCTTTCGATGTTAACACAATAAGAAAATTAGGAAACGGTGTTTTTCAGGAATTCATAGAGCAACACCCTTTTTTCTCGCAATTTAGCACATCTTCAGTCGCTACCATTCGTATTACATCTATGTGCGATGATAATGGAGTACCACAAGCAAAAACCGGATTTTTTAAATTTGGCAATGAAAGTGACGAATACATAAAGTCCAACTCAGCTATTTATATCCCTATTGATGTTAAAACAGGTAAACTCAGCCATGAAGCTTATACATACTATTGGAAACTATTGAAGCAACTTCCTGGTAACGATTTAGATTTTGGAGGAATAGAACTGCCTTTATTCAATGATTGTCTGGCAGAAGTGAAACGCGCACACAGCCAAATACCTTTTGTAAGATGCACAGGTTGGGATATCATTTTAGACAAGTATGATAATGTTAGGATTATTGAAGTCAATGGAGGCCATAACGGAATCACGTTAAATGAAACAACTTCTGGTCCTAATTTTAAAGATTTAGGTTGGGAAAATTTAAGAAAAACTAAACAATAGTATTCTTTTTAGCTATTAAACACGAAAAATGCTCAACAAATCGAAGAAATATATAGATACTGCGAGTAACTATTATATTTGACCAAGAAACGAGATCAATTATTTTAAGCTCAATAAATCTACCTACTATATTTCAGTTTTATTGAACTATAATTTAAGAGAATTGATTTAAGTTATTTGCGCATTAGCAACTACTTTAGTTTCAAAAGTTTAATACAGTAACAATGGCCCCAAAGACCAAAAAAAATATAGCCATACTTAGTATAACTCTAGGTAGTGGAGGTGCAGAAAAGGTTATAAGTCTTCTCTTAAAAGAATTAAGGAAAGATTATAACGTCACTTTGGTGCTATTTCATAATACAATACATTTCTCCATACCAGATGAGATTACAATAAAAATACTTTCGGATAATCCACCTGACAGAGCATTTTATTTAAAGTTTATAGACACTTTTAAATACATTATTAAATATTACCGATTTGTAAAGCAAAATAATATTGATATCTCAATATCATTTCTCGCATTTCCAAATCTCATCAACGGAATCGTATCAACTTTCAATAAAAAAGTAAAGACAATTATTAGCGAAAGAGGCTTCCCTTCAGATAATGTAACAAGTAAGCTTTCCTTTTATATATCAAAACTGTTCTACCCTGTTTTTTATAATAAATGCCATAAGTTATTTTCTAATTCGGTACATATCAATAATGATTTAAAAGATAATTTCGGAATTAAAATACCGATGGAAGTTATATATAATCCTATTGAATTGCCAAAAGAAATAATCACACCTAACAGCCTAAATACCAACATAAAAAGACTAAATGGTATAACAGCTGGCACACTTAATAAGAGAAAAAACCAGATAATGATTGTTAGAGCAGTTAAAGCTTCTAATTTAGATTATGATTTCACAATTCTAGGAGGAGGCAATTTAGAAAATTATCTCGCAGAAGAAATTAGCAAAGCTAACCTTGAAAAAAGTGTTAAGCTTGGTGGTAAAGTAAAAAATGTTAATGAGCAGCTATTATCTAACCACTATTTTGTGCTTTGCTCGTTTACTGAAGGTTTCCCAAATGCATTGTTAGAAGCTATGGCTATTGGATTACCATGTATTTCATCTAATTGCCTTTCGGGTCCATTAGAGTTATTAAATGAAAATGAAGAAATTACTATAAACAATGGCGAATTTTATATAGGTAAATATGGGTTACTCGTTAACAATGATGATCATATTGGCTTAAGCAAAGCAATGGATTATTTTCATAATAACCCAGATGAAAGAGAAAAATTTAGTGCACTTAGTTTAAAACGTGCAACACAATATAATTTAGAAAATATATACGCTAAGTTTAAACAGTTTATAGAAAGTTAATTAACCAATATATGTGCGGAATTAATGGCATAATAACTAAGACCAAAAGAAGTAAGAATGAAATAAGCTCTATTCTTAATGGCATGAATAACCTTATCATTCACAGAGGTCCTGATGAAGATGGTTTGTTTGCAGAAGAGAACGATACGTTTTCTGTTGGCATGGGAATGCGACGTCTATCTATTATAGATTTATCTTCTGGTCAGCAACCAATTTTTTCTGATGATAAACAGATCGTCATCGTTTTTAATGGAGAAATCTATAACTATAGAAGCATAAAAGCAAAGTTAGAAGCTGAAGGAGTTAGTTTTAAAACGTCTAGTGATACTGAAGTTATTTTAAAAGCTTACGAAAAATATGGAGTCGAATCATTTCAATGGCTCGACGGCATGTATGGTTTTAGCATCTATGATAAGACTAAAAACAAACTATTCATTGCTCGAGATTTCTTTGGTGAAAAACCGTTGTATTATACACATACAGGTAAAGAATTTATTTGGGCTTCAGAGTTAAAATCAATTATTAATACTATTGATTTTACGCCTAACATTTCTAAAAAAGGCTTAAACCTGTATTTTAGACTAACTTATATACCAGCACCTCATACAATCTACGAGAACATTTATAAACTAGAAGCCAACCATTATATTGAATACAATCTGGCATCTAATCAAACCACTATTCATAAGATAAATGCTGAACCAAAACCAAAAACTATAGATATTTCGTTTGATGATGCTAAAGCAAAAACAAAAGAGCTCGTTTACAACAGTGTAGATAGTAGATCAATTGCAGATGTAGGCTTAGGTACATTTTTATCTGGTGGAGTAGATTCGTCTATTATTTCACTTTGCCTTTCTCAAACCACAGATAAAAAGATAGATACATTCTCTATAGGCTTTAAAAAAGCATCTTATGACGAAACTGATAAATCTAGGGTTGTAGCCAAAATGATAAATAGTAATCATCATGAGTTTATTATAGATGAAGATGATTTAAAAAATAACATCCACGATATATTAGTAAATTTTGATGAGCCCTTTTCCGATACAGCTGCACTACCTACTCACCTACTATCCGAAAAAACCAGAGAGCATGTTACAGTAGCATTAACAGGTGATGGTGGTGACGAAGTCTTTGGAGGTTACAATAAGTATTACATTGGTAAAATGAACAAAAGGTATACTGGAGTTGTGCCAAAAGGTTTACATAAAACTATATCGAGATTAAGCAACAAATACCTTGTTGAAAAAGATGATAAGCGTGGTAGAAATTTTAAGATCAATAAATTATTAAATGCCATAGATTACGATGGTGACTTTTATTGGGACATTATTTCTTTAGCAAACACAAGCAATCAGTTAGAAGAAATCATGAGACCAGAGTATTTTGAAAACAATCTTTTTCAAGAATACAAGGATGTGCTCGGCAAACAAAAGATTGAGAGTTTAACCGATTTTAGATTAGTGGATAAAATCTTGAGCTTAGAAGGCGGAATGCTTGCTAAAGTAGATAGGACCAGTATGATGACATCTTTAGAATGTAGAGCACCATTTCTAAATAGAGATATATGGGAATTTACTAATACATTGCCAGAAAATTACTTAATGAAAGGCTGGAATAAAAAGCATATTTTAAAAGAAGCCTTTAGAGATCAGTTTCCTGATGAGTTTTTAGAAAAAGGTAAAAGTGGTTTTGGCAGTCCAACTGGTGACTGGTTAAGGCAAAGTCTACGACAAGAATTAGAGGGCTATATAGACCCTAATATGCTTAAAACACAAGGCATATTTAACATAGACGTGATTACAAAATTGGTAAAGGATCATTTAGACAGTAAGAAAGACAGTACCTTTAAAGTATGGTCATATTATTGTTTTCAAAAGTGGTACAAGTATAATTTTCTCAAGCAGAAATAAGACAAGATGGATAAAAAAAGAATATTACTAATAGCATCTTACGATGGGTCTCTTATTAGATTTAGAGGAGATTTTATAAAAAGCCTTGTGGATAGTGGCTTTGAAGTATTTGCTGCTGCACCAAGTTTTGCTGAGAGAAATAGTCTGGAGATAAAGAACCTTGGAGCAAATCCTATTGAATTTAATTTGCAGCGTACAGGTCTCAATCCTATAAAAGATTTTAAATCCATAAAAGAGCTAAAATCCATTATAAAAGAGAACAAGATAGATTTAGTATTTCCATATACAGTTAAACCAGTCATTTATGGCTCAATGGCAGCCAATATGTGTAAAGTGCCTGTGGTGTCTTTAATTACAGGTTTAGGCTATACATTTACGGGTTTAACAAAAAAAGCACGTACACTTCAGCGCTTTAACGAAACCTTATACAAGCTATCCATAAGAAAAAACAAATCTATTGTTTTTCAGAATAGAGATGATTATCAGCTTTTTTTAGATAGAAAAGTAATCTCTAAAAAGCAAAACGTAGACTTTGTAAGTGGTTCTGGAATTAATCTTAATAAATTTAGGTTTAAAGAAAAAGATGCATCAAACAAGGTAAGCTTCCTTTTTATTGCCAGATTAATTCAGGAAAAAGGAGTGGCACTTTATACAGAAGCTGCAAAAATTTTGAAGAAAAAGTATCCTCAAGCAGAATTCCATGTTATAGGAGCGCCAGAAATATCACCTTCTGCAATAAGTTTAGAAGAACTGGACGAACTACATAAAGAAGGTGTTATCGTTTTTCATGGTAAACAATCTAATATCGAAGAGCATTTACATAAAACTGATATTTTTGTATTACCAAGCTACTATAGAGAAGGGCTTCCCAGAACCACCTTAGAAGCTAATGCATGCGGAAACCCAATTATAACAACAGACTCTGTAGGTTGTAGGGAAGCTGTAAAAGAAGGTGTAAATGGATTTTTAATAGAACCACAAAATCTAGATGCTCTTGTAAAACCTATGGAATATTTTATTACTAATCCGAACAAAATAAAGCAAATGGGAATTAATAGTAGAACATATGCCGAAGAACGTTTTGATGTTAATATTATAAATAATGACCTTATAGAGATAATAAATAACGCCCTTAATTAATTTTCAAATATTTGAAAAGCTAAATATTTAGAATTATGAAACTTTACCATATAATAAAACGTACAGCTGATTTTTTTGCAGCATTAATTAATTTAATTATCGCCTCCCCAATATTAATTATACTAATAGTAATACTGGCTATATCAAATAATGGCAAGCCCTTTTTCTATCAGACGAGAACTGGCAAAAACGGAAAACTCTTTACCATTATTAAATTAAAAACCATGAATGATAAAACAGACAGCGAAGGTAATCTTTTACCTGTAGCGTATCGCATTACTAAGATTGGTGATTTTTGTAGAAAATATTCTCTAGACGAGATTCCACAATTATTTAATATTCTAAAAGGAGATATGAGTTTAGTAGGTCCTCGCCCACTTTTACCTAAATATTTACCCCTCTATACGGAAGAACAAAACAGAAGGCATGAAGTAACACCTGGTATTACTGGATGGGCTCAAGTAAATGGGAGAAATACTATTAGCTGGGAGCAAAAGTTTGAACATGATGTGTATTATGTTGATAACCAGTCTTTTTTACTAGATGTAAGAATTATTTTTAAAACCATAGACAAGGTGATAAGCAGAAAAGATGTTAATCATTCAGAGAATGATGATATGCCAATATTTACAGGCACAAAGAATGTTTAAACGATTTTTATATCGCTGAAATTTAAAACAAATTCTTGAGGCTTATGCTTTGCATCCATATATGTATGTGAAGCAAAATGAATATTTTTTCCATTATCTATTAGACCAACAGTATACCAACCTAATTGATTAGGCGAAATAAAATCTTTTTTCATGTTATCTGCAATATACCAGTAATCGCAGTTAGGAAATTCGGCTTCAATAACTCTAAAGTTCTTTGTACTAGGCTTTTCTGTACCTATATCTTCCGATATTACTATTGTATCAACCAGATCAGTAATACCTAGCGCTTTTAACTTTGTCTTTTGAGTATTGGATCTGCCATCAGTCACGATTCCTATTTTACCGCTTCTAGACTTTATAGAATCAATTATGTCTTTTGCTCCTTCAAACAATTTTATATTTGGATGATGGGTTCGATACATATCTATTAATGATTGCCTTTCGACATTATATTTTGAAGTCAAAAAATCAAAGACATTTTCTTTATTTCTATACATTGAAAACATAGAAACATACAACGGTTTCCAATCATTAACTTCAAGTTTCTGTGCTATATACTGATAGGCAGATTTTAAAAAATCCAGCTCATTGTAGAGTGTATCATCGAGGTCAAAAACAATGACTGTGTTAGCATTAATCTTTATATCCATGCACTAAAATTTCGTCATCATATCTAATCATTAGTAAATCACTTTCCCAAGAATCAAAATTATCTTCAATAACATTATCTAATAAATACTCTTCAATAATCCATTTAGGGAAATTAGCACCTGCCAGATAAGATAAAGGGTAACCACCACCAAACCTCGGATTTATTTCTATGGCATATATCTTAGATTCATCAGAATTGTGCAGAAAAAATTGAGCCGTAATACAAGCAACTGCACCTTCCATATGTAGAAGATGTTGTCTTATATATGTAACTAATGCATTATTTTGTGTTAATGCTTTATATACTTCACCATCCCTTACCTCTAATCGCTTTCTAGGTACAGCACATTTTAACTCATTATTTTTATCGTAATACAAGTCACAGGTATACTCAGTAAAATCATTATGATCTAAGTATTCTAAAAACATAAGTTTATCATTTTCAAAATGATAATCCCTCAACTCACTCTTCTCATTAATCAAATATGTGTCTACACTTCGGCTACCATCATAAGGTTTAATAAACATAGGTAGAGAATAACTATCTTTCTTATACTCCTTTGCTACGCTTAATCCTTTAGCTTTAAAAAAGCTATGTATTGCTCTTTTATTACGGCATTTTTTAATAAAATCCACAGATGAAATAGCAACCAAAATACCTTCCTTTTCTAAGCGTGCCTTGTTTTGTGCTAGCTGAAGTAATTCTGTGTCTATGGTTGGGATGATAAGTTTAATATTATGCTGTTGACATAAACCGACAAATTCTTCAAAATATAAGACTTCGTCCAACCTTGGAACTTCAAAATAATGATCAGCCACTTGGCAGGCTGCGGAAAGTTGAGGTTTAGAATCTGAAGCAAACACTTTAGATTCTGGAAAAAATTTCTTCAATTCTTTTTGAAAAGACCTAACCAGTGATACACGTCTACCAGCAGAAGTTATTAAAATGTTCATCTCATTCAGTTAAGGGCAAAATAATTGTGACAATATAATGAAAAGCAAATATACTTTTGTTGTTCAACTATATAGAATTGCTCCTATATAAAGCATATTAATTGGTTAAAACATCAATTAATCACTAATAGTATTTTTTAATAACTCTCTAGAGCTACTTACTACTTCAAACGCATTTATCCATATACAATACTATGAGTTTTAGATGAGAGTTATTTTGCTAAACAAGCTCAAAATATATTGCTGTAAGCATTTAATCTTGCTCATAATCAACAACGTAAATATCTGCCTTTTATCGTCTTTATTTGTACCGTACCATTTTATTAACGCATATTTAACCGATTTTTAGATCGTGTCCCAAATCCCTCTAAGACATGAAATTGAGAAAGTAATCATAGTTACTTAACAATTTTTGCTTATGAAACCTAAAATATGGTTATCGTCCCCTCATATGAGCGGTGCCGAACAGACATACATAAAAGAAGCCTTCGACACTAATTGGGTCGCTCCTTTGGGACCAAACGTCAATGGCTTTGAACATGATTTACAATCTTATCTTAATGAAGACAGATACATTACTGCTCTAGCATCTGGGACTTCTGCATTACATTTAAGTCTTATTTTATTAGGTGTTACCAATGGTGATGAAGTTATTTGCCAAAGTAAAACGTTTTCAGCATCAGCAAATCCAATTGTTTATCAAGGAGCTACCCCAGTTTTTGTGGATAGCGAAAAAGATACATGGAATATGTGCCCGGAGCAATTAGAGATTGCAATTAAAGATAGGATTGACAAAGGTAAAACACCAAAAGCTATTATACCTGTACATTTATACGGTATGCCATATAAAGTTAATGAAATTCATAAAATAGCAGAAGAATATAACATACCTGTAATTGAAGATAGTGCAGAGTCATTGGGTAGTCACTATAACGGAAAGAATTGTGGTACTTTTGGCGACCTTTCTATATTATCATTTAACGGTAATAAAATTATTACCACATCAGGTGGTGGTGCTTTGGTAACCAGAACTGAAGCACATAAAAATAAAGCAGTTTTTTTAGCCACTCAGGCCAGAGACAATGCACCACATTATCAACACTCACACATAGGTTATAATTACAGAATGTCTAATATCGTTGCTGGTATTGGTCGTGGACAGATGACTATTTTAGATAGCCACATAGCAAAGCGTAGAGCTAACCATGAGTTATATCAAAAGACATTTGAGAATAATGATAAAATAACATTTTTAAGTGAACCAAAAGATCATTTTTCAAATCGCTGGTTATCTGCTATTTTACTTGATTCTAAAACTACAAGAGAAGGTTTGAGACTCGCTTTAGAAAAAGAAAATATAGAGTCAAGACCTCTATGGAAACCAATGCATCAGCAACCAGTATTTAAAGATGCACCTAGTTATTTAAATGGTGTGTCTGACGATCTATTTGATAGAGGACTATGTCTTCCTAGTGGATCGAATCTTACTAATGACCAACTGGATAGAGTAATTTCTGCCATAAATACGTATTTTGCAGTATGTTAGTGAAGTTTCTACATAGAATATCACAGCGATATGCCTCAAAATGGCTAGTACTATTATTTGATGTATGTATTGTTATAACTACTTTTTTTCTAGCATATTTAATTCGCTATAACTTTAAGGTAGATTTCGATTTTTTTACTGCCTTAAAACAAACGCCTTATGTAGCAGTAGTAGCTGCGATTAGTTTAATTGCTGTTGGGTCTTACAAGGGTGTTGTTAGATTTACAGGATTTAAAGACATCGTTAATGTCATTATCGGAGCCAATATTTTAGCTACTATTCTAATTTGCTGCACATTTTTAAGCAGAAAATTTATGGGAGATAATAACCTGTTTGATATTTCAGGGTCTATCATCTACATTCACTTGTTGCTTAATATTCTATTTTTGATTGGTGCAAAATTATTTATAAAATCACTCTATAACCAAATCACTCAAGATTTTAATACAATTTCTAATGTATTGATTTTTGGAGCTGGTAATTCTGGCATGCTCACCTACGATGCTATTCAAAACGACACTAAAAGTGGAATTGAAGTTGTTGGTTTTATTGATGATGACGAACGTAAAATAGGTAAAAAAATAAACCTACTCAAAGTATATGGCATTGACGAAATTGATGAAAAATTTATTAAAAAGAATGCCGTAGAATATGTTATTATCTCTATTCAAAATATAGATCCAACAAGACTATTACAAATAACCGGAAGCCTATTTGCATTAGAACTTAAGGTAAAAATAGTACCACCAGTACAAAGTTGGATTGATGGAGATTTAAGCGTAGGACAAATAAAAGAAGTAAAAATTGAAGACCTTCTAGGTAGAGATCCTATTAATATTAAAAACCCAGATTTAGAAGATCAGTACGACAATAAAGTAATATTAATAACTGGAGCTGCTGGTTCTATCGGAAGCGAAATATGCAGAAAGGTTAGTTTATACAATTACAAAAAGCTAATACTTGTAGATAATGCTGAATCTGCATTATATGATATTCAACAAGAATTTAGACAACAAGGGCTAACCAATATAGATGCTATTGTTGCTGATGTAAGAAACAGATCTAGAATTGATCAGATATTTAACCTATATAAACCAAAGATAATTTTTCATGCTGCTGCCTATAAGCACGTACCTTTAATGGAAAATAATCCGTTCGAAGCTGTTAGCGTTAACATTGGCGGTACAAAAAATGTAGCTGATATAGCAGTAAAGCATAGTGTAGATAAATTTGTTTTAATTTCTACTGATAAAGCTGTAAACCCAACAAATGTTATGGGTGCTACCAAACGAATTGCAGAACTCTACGTCACCTGTCTTAAAGGTAAAGGGCATACTAAGTTCATTACTACCAGATTTGGTAATGTATTAGGTTCTAATGGATCAGTAATTCCACTATTTAAAAACCAGATAGAAAAAGGTGGACCTCTAACAGTAACGCACAAGGAAATAACACGTTATTTTATGACAATTCCCGAAGCTTGTCAATTAGTATTAGAAGCTGCAGCTATGGGTAATGGTGGTGAAATATTTGTATTTGATATGGGAGAGCCTATCAAAATTTTCAACTTGGCTACAAACATGATAGTACTTTCAGGTTTACGATACCCAGAAGATATTGATATTAAAATTACCGGGTTAAGACCTGGAGAAAAAATATATGAAGAACTTTTAGCTGATGGTGAGAACACCAAGAAAACATATCACGAAAAAATAATGATTGCAAAATCAAGACATGTCGATATCGATGCTGTTGAGAAGCAAATCAATAAGCTTACAAATATTAAGACCTTAACGCAACCATTAGAAATAGTGGCATTAATTAAGAATTTAATACCAGAATATATATCTAATAATTCCACATACGAAGTATTAGATACTAAGAAATAATCCAAATTATAAACTATACCTAAAAAAGTACAAATGAAAACTCGCAATCTCTTTATTCCATTATTAGCTATTTTTATGCTATCTTCATGTGGATCACGCAAAAACATTGTTTACTTTCAGGACGAACCTATAGAAGGTGGCGTCTTAATGTCTGAGCCAAAACAATTAGTTTATAAACCAGATGATATTTTAACAATCAATGTAGCAGCTTTAGATCCAGATACTGTAAGACCATTTAACTTGGCGTTAGTGCAGGGAGGTAATACTGATGTTGTTGCCGCCAGAGGAGGAATGCAACAGCAAACCTATTTAGTAGATTATGATGGTAATATAGAGTTTCCCGTATTAGGAACTTTAAAAATCGCAGGATTAACCAGAACTGAGTTAACCGATATGTTAACCGAAAAAATAAGTGAATATGTAACCGACCCTATTGTAAACGTTAGGTTAGCTAACTTTACAGTAACTATTTTGGGAGAAGTAAGAAACCCTGGTACGTTTACTATACAAGATGAGAGAATTACAGTTTTAGAAGCATTAGGTTTGGCAGATGATTTAACCATTTTTGGAAAACGTAAAAATGTAATGCTAATAAGAGAGGTAGATGGAAAAAAGAAATATGCTAAAATAGACCTTACTACTGTTAACGTCGTTAACTCCCCTGTATATTATTTACAGCAAAACGATGTTATATACGTTGAGCCAAATAATGCTAAGATTCGCTCATCAACTTATAACCAAAACAATTCAGTATTAATTTCTGCTATTGGTACACTAACGACTGTTATAGCTGTATTCTTAGTAAGATAAAATTTTACATTTATAGTCTTTATGGAGTCTAAACCAAATTCAGTAACAGCAGATATAAAACAAAAAATAGAGCTTTTCCTCTCCTATTGGAAATGGATTGCTCTTTCTGTTATTTTGGCTATTGCATTAGGCTACACTTATTTGCGATACACTACATATGAGTACAAAGCTTCTGCTACTATTAAAATTAGGGACGAAAAGCAAGCCACAAAATTACCAAGCATAGAAGACATAAATAGTGAAGGCTTATTTTCTGGAGGTACGGATAAAATTAAAGATGAAATTCAGATTATAAAATCGCGTACTCTGATGGAGAACATCATTAAAACTCTAAACTTAAACATTAGAGTTTTTGAACAAGGTAAAATAAAAGAAAAAGAGCTCTATGTAAATCCACCTGTTAGTGTAAGTTTTTTTGAGAGTGATTCAGTAATCCATAATGTTAAAGCAAATCTTTATCTTAAAATTAAATCAGATACCGAATTTATCTTGTTTAAAGACGATGGTAAATCTTTTATTGACAGAAATGAATCTGAAGGCATTGTATATGCATTTGGTGATAAAATTGAAACAAACTATGGAGGCATTATAGTTGTTCCTAATGTAGGATCTAATGCTCCAAGAAAAGGTAGTAATCTCAAAATAACTATTACACCTGTTGTTAAACTTGTTAGTCATTATCAAAAAAGTGTTAATGCTTTTACAGAGAAAGGCTCAAGTGTTGTTGAACTGGAGCTAAAAGAAACTGTTGCGCAAAAAGCTGTCAATTTTTTAGATCAGCTTATTATTGAATACAACAATGATGTCTTACACGACAAGGAAGAAGTGGTTAAAGTAACCTCAGAATTTATCAATAGACGTCTAGAGCAAGTACAAGAAGAATTAGGTGAAGTAGAATCTAACGCACAACAAATACAACAGCAAAACAACCTTACAGATCTAGGCTCTCAGAATAACTTAAATCTACAAGCAAAAAAACAACTAGAACAACAAATTTCTACTACGGCCACTAATATTCAAATGATTTCTTATCTACAGGAAGAAATGAACGACGAAAATAAGATTAGTGATATGTTGCCAGCTAATGTTGGTATAGGAGACTCTAATACTGCCCAGATTATAAAGAATCACAATGACCTTGTAGCAAAAAGGGATAAGTTACTGAAAACCTCTACAGAAAAAAACCCTACTGTCGTTCAATTAAACAATCAAATCGATGCTCTAAAAAATAATCTTGAAAGCTCATTAAGCAGTATAAAGAAAACTTCAGAGCTTACATTAAATAACTTAAATTCTGAAAGTAACAGAATTAGCGGGCAGCTCTACGTTGCACCATCAAAAGCAAGGAAATTTAGAGGTATTCAAAGGCAACAAGATATAAAAGAATCACTTTACTTGTACTTATTAGAAAAGCGTGAAGAATCTGCTATTAGACTTGGTATGTATCAGCCAAGTGCTAAAATTGTAGATAGTGCCTATTCATCTTACAAACCTGTTGCTCCAAATAAAACAATTACATATTTGGCTTCTTTTATTTTTGGACTTATGATTCCGTTAGGTTTAATCTACGTATCAGATTTATTAGATACCAAACTTTACAGAAAAGATGACTTAGTAAGTCTTTTAGATATACCATATTTGGGAGATATACCTAAATCACCTAAAAAGATAAAGCTTGTAAAAAAAGCAGATTATTCACCAAAGGCTGAAGCGTTTAGAATTGTGAGGTCTAATGTGGATTTTATGTTAAAAGGTGTTAGTGGTAGAGCTAAAAAGTTATTCATAACTTCTACCAAAGCACAAGAAGGCAAATCCCACACAAGTACTAATTTAGCGACTTCAATATCCTATTCTAATAAATCTGTTTTATTAATTGAAATGGATATTAGAGTTCCTAAAATTTTGGATTATCTAGATATTAAAGAAAAGCCTAAAAAAGGGCTAACAGATTTTTTAGCAGATACTTCTGTAAAACCTCAGGATATCGTTTTAAAGCGAAAAGATAATAGCTTCTTTGATATAATACCTTCTGGTACTATTCCTCCTAATCCATCAGAATTATTAATGAGCGATAGAGTTGAAGAACTTTTTAAACATTTTGAAAAGAAATACGATTATATAATTGCAGATACTTCTGCAGTTGGTCTTGTAAGTGACACCTTATTGATTTCTAAATATGCAGATATGTTTATTTATGTCGTCAGTGCAGATGGTGTTGATAAAAGACAGCTTGTTCATGTTGCAAAAACACTATATGACGAGAAACGATTACCAAATATGACATTGCTATTAAATGGTGTCAAACAAGGAAAGAAAGGTTATGGCTATGGTTATGGTTATGGAGATAACCCTAACAAGAAAAGGAAATGGTATCAATTTTCTTTCTTAACTTAAGATTCAAAAAATATAATGCCTTGTCTTACGATGAGGATTTATAGTTTTCTTCGTTTTTTTTCAGACTTTAATAAAGACAGTTCCCTATTAGTTTGTCCTGCAACAGAAGTATTTTCCTCTGCCCTCCTTATTAGATATGGCATCACATCTTTTACGGGTCCAAAGGGAATATATTTTGCAACATTATAACCAATAGATGCTAAATTAAAACTTATATGATCACTCATACCATAAAGTTGACCAAACCATACATTATTATCTTGCTTGTCAATATTTAAATCATTCATCATTTCCAAAGCCAAGTAACAGCTATGCTCATTATGGGTGCCAATAAATACAGACATATCGCCTAAGTTGTTTAACATATACTTTAATGCAGCGTTGAAATTGTCATCAGTAGCTTTCTTGTTTTCACATATTGGTGATTTATAACCTTTTCCTTCTGCTCTGGCACGTTCCTTTTCCATATACGCACCACGAACTATTTTCATTCCTATTTTAAAACCATGCTCCTGCCCTCTTTGATGTAACCCTATGAGGTAATCTAACCTATCCCATCTATAACATTGTAATGTATTATAAACAATCGTTTTATCAGTGTTGTATTTGCGCATCATATCCTCCACTAAATCATCTGCAGCATCTTGCATCCAACTTTCTTCCCCATCGATCAAGACTTCAACATCTTTTTCCTTAGACAATTTACAAACAGCATCGAATCTGTCTACTATTCTATTCCATTCTTGTTGCTCAGCTTCAGTAAAATCTACACTTTCTGTTTTTTTTTGATATAAATAAAATCTTCCAAAACCAGTAGGTTTAAAAACAACAATAGGCATAGCATCTTTTTCATCACAAAAATGAATGATTTTTAATATTTTTTCTAAAGCACTATCAAATTGTTTCTCAGTCTCTTTTCCTTCCACAGAATAATCCAATACAGAACTTACCCCTTTAGTATATAGCTTATCAATTACTGGTAAACAATCCTCTTCGCTTACCCCTCCACAAAAATGATCAAAAACCGTAGAGCGAATTAAGCCTTCAACGGGTAAATTAGCTTTAAGTGCAAAATTGGTAGCTGCAGTACCGATGCGTACTAATGGTTGTGAGGAAATCATTTTAAACAAAAAATAGGCACGTTCTAATTCTGGATCAGATTTTAATGCAAATGCAGTGCCTGTGTTTTCAAAGAGTGAATAGTCTATCATTTAGAGAAATATATAATTACAAATATATTTAATCCTTGGCTTACTTTTTTCTAAAAAAAGGCAGTAATTTTAGCAGCACAAATTTTGGATATAATTAATATATGACTTCTATAACAACCAAAAATTCTGTAGTTCACTTTAATACTAAGGTATACAAAGAATTGAATACTTATATAAAACACACTAATCCTTCCATTATATTTATCCTTGTAGATACTAATACTCATAATTTTTGTTTGCCAAATTTCTTAGCTCGGTTAGAGTCTGAAGATATTGTAGTTGAAGTTATGGAAATGCCAGAAGGTGAAGACCATAAAACCATTGATATCTGTACTGGTGTATGGGAAGCCTTATCTGAATATAATGCTGATCGTAAAAGTTTACTAATTAATTTAGGAGGAGGTGTTGTTACTGATCTAGGTGGTTTTGTAGCAAGTACTTATATGAGAGGTATAGATTATATTAATGTACCCACCTCTTTATTGGCTATGGTTGATGCTTCTGTAGGTGGAAAAACAGGAGTAGATCTTGGTGTTTTAAAAAATCAAATCGGAGTTGTCAGCGAAGCCAGTATGGTATTAATCGACACTTCTTTTTTAGAAACATTACCACCTAACCAAATGATTTCTGGCTATGCTGAAATGCTTAAACATGGTTTAATATACGATAAAGACTATTGGAAAAGCTTGGTGAATTTTGAAAGTTTAGATATTTCAGAGTTAGATAATCTCATACATGATTCTGTAACTATAAAAAATAAAGTAGTTACTGAGGATCCTAAAGAATTAGGTTTAAGAAAGATTCTCAATTTTGGACATACACTGGGTCATGCTATAGAAAGTTACTTCTTAGGAAATGCTGACAAAACACCATTACTACATGGCGAAGCAATAGCTATAGGAATGATTCTCGAAAGCTATTTATCAAATAAAACACAAGGTTTACCAGATAATGAGCTACAAGATATTACAGAAGGAATTCTAAAAACATTTTCGAAAACAGAAATCAATAAGAACGATCAAGAAATTATTATTGATTTATTAAAACATGATAAAAAGAATAGTCATGGTGTTATAAAATTTGTACTCTTAAAGACCATTGGTGAACCAAAAATTGATTGTCAGGTTAATAACGATTTAATTACCAAAGCTTTTGCATATTATAATAACTTAACTTAAAGATATCGTTCAACGATCACTTGGTTATGATGATTTTCGTGACCAGTAATAATATACCCAAGTGCTCTAACTGAAATCGGTGCACCACTAGCCTCACCTATACACTTTAATTGATTTATTTCAAAACTTTCAAAAAGTGCTATTGTAGCTTGTCGCACCGCTTTATACTCACTTAAAAGATTTTCTAAAGTTCTATTTTTAGTATTTCCGTTTACTACATAATCATCTTGTTCAAAACCTGCTAAAGGAGTAGTATCATGCCTGGCAATACGAAGTGCTCTATAACTAAAAATACGCTCTGTATCTATAATATGTAATAGAATGTCTTTTATTGTCCACTTACCCTCTGCATAAGCATAACTATGCTTTAATGATGGTATCTTTAAATAGAATTCTATATGCTCATCAAGATTACGTTTTAGCCCTTTTACAATATCTATATCTGCTGCATTATCAATATATGACTTGTAGTAAGTATGATATTCGGTAGAATTAAGTTGGTCGGAAATCATGAATGCAAGTTAATAAAAAAGCCCTTAGAACAATTAACTAAGAGCTTCATATATTTATTATATTATTATATTAAAGTTCGTTAAAAATAGTGTGCATTAATCGTTTCTTATCATTAATGCTTTCTTCTAAAGATATCATTGTTTCTGTTCTATAAACTCCCTCAATATCATCTAACATAAAAATGATGTCTTTAGCATGCATTGTATCTTGTGCTCTTATTTTACAAAAAATATTGAATTTCCCAGTTGTAATATGTGCAACCGTAACATATGGAATTTGAGTAATACGCTCTAACACAAACTTGGTTTGCGATGTATTTTGAAGAAAAACACCAACATAAGCAATAAATGAATAACCAAGTTTTTTATAATCTAAAGTCAAAGACGACCCTTTAATGATACCTGCTTCTTCCATTTTTTTAACACGTACATGAACTGTACCAGCAGAAATCAATAATTTTTTTGCAATATCTGTAAACGGAATACGCGTATTATCAATAAGCATATCTAGTATTTGGTGGTCTATTTCATCTAATTTAAACTTTGCCATAAATCAATTATTATTAGTGATAATGCAAAATTAAGACATTTAATTTAAGAAATATGCATAAAAAATCAATTATTTAAAGGTTTTAGTGAGATTTTTTCATTATTTATCATTACGAAATCGATTTCGTTAGTAACTTTTAATGCAGATTTTTCTGATGTGATGAGTAAATTCCCTTTAGCATCAATTTCGCGATGACCAAAATAATAGTCTAATTTTTTAATAGCTTCCACAATAGGTAAAAACTCAATTTTACAGCCGATTAAAGCTTCTTTATATAATATTGCTACATCAGTTAAATTAGGAGACTCTATATTTAGCCTTGCATTTCGTATGATAATATCATAAAACTGTTTATTGTTTTCTGGTATATCAAAATAATTATCATAATCAGATGTGTCAACACCTTCAGCTATAATATACAAACCTTTAAAAGCAGCTAAAAACACTAGACGTCTTACCTCTTCTCTTTGGTAATCATTTGGTAAATGGCCTGCTTCATACAATAGGGTTGGCACACCTAAACTCTGAAACGTATCACCAACACAGTTAAGGTTAAAGCTATCATCATATCGTGCTACTCCATCTGGCATCTCAGTTTGCAGCATATCATTAATCCTCGAAATGATGCGCATAGCTACTTTCCTATTTACTGTCAATGAACAGTTCTGATCTTGTGCAGGTGATAAAAACGAAAGTGTAGCTGACACACTACTTGTTCCTACATTGTATATGGTTCTTTGACCGTGCAAATTAAAACAGTAATCAGGCTTAAAATCGTCAAAAACTGCTCTAAGCACTTTACTTTCTGGCTGCGAAAGCGCTTGTGCATCTCTGTTTAGATCTATGTCATTAGCATTTAAACGCGTATAACGCTCTGCACCATCAGGGTTTAAAATAGGAATTACTAATATGGTGCAACTTTTTAAAATAAAATTAGAAATGTTATTGTTGGTTAAAAAGAGATTAAAACAATCAAATAAAGCTTTAGTAGTTGTAGATTCATTACCATGCATTTGAGACCACAACAATACATTTTTAGATCCTGTACCCAATTTAATACTATAAATAGGTCTGTTTTCTACAGAATAACCCACTGTAGAAATTATAGATTTTGGAAATTTAACCAAGCACTTTTCTATATCAGAATTAGTAATATAACGACCAAATAATTCTGGTGCTTTTACTAAAGAATATAAACTATTTAGATGCTTAGATTTCATTAATGGAATTAATACGTTACAAATGTAATCATTTGTATTTTTACAATTGTAAACAACAAATGTCAACAGAAATGTTACAATGTTATACAGTTATGTATTAATTTTCGTAGTACACAAATATCAATATTAAGGAAAATTTAATTTATAAATTTATTTAAAGTTAAATTATTTAAATTCAGATTTTTACAAACTAAAATCGAACTATAAATTCAACTAATAATAATATATCGTTTAAAATTTTAAATAATCAAGATACTAATGTTTACATTTGTATCGTTATTTATAGATAATTTTAGTTTACAATGGTCAACACCAATGAATTTGCAAAACGACTACAAAAAGTCATCGAGTTTTATGATGAAACGGCTTCTGGTTTTGCTGAAAAAATTGGTGTACAACGCTCTAGTATTTCTCACATTCTCTCAGGAAGAAATAAACCAAGTTTAGATTTTGTAATGAAGGTACTCCACTCCTATCCCGAAGTGGAACTGTATTGGTTATTGAATGGGAAAGGCAATTTCCCAAAAGCCAACCAAATTTCAGAATCACCAAGTTCAAATTTTACGGATACAACTCAAGAAACGTCCCTAAATCAATCAAAAATAGATTATGGCATTGAAAAGATTGTTATCTTTTACAAAGACGGAACATTTAAAAGCTACAAGCCTTAGTTTAATTTGAGTATTCATTATCTTTGCACAAAGGCTAAGAATGAGACGTTTTTTTTCACTTTTACTACTAATAACAGTATTTAGTTGCTATGACACAGAGCGGAACTGCAACGCGTTTAAAACTGGTGAATTTGAGTTTGATTACACCATAAACGGTGTTAAAAAAACTGGGCGATTTATCCGTACAGAAACTTTAAATATTGATTATTACGAAAATAACATTGATACATCTACAGTACGCTGGATAAATGACTGCGAGTTTATTCTTAAGAAATTAAACCCAAAAACCAATGCCGAAAAAGATGCTATACATATGAAAATATTATCAACTAGTGGCACATCGTCTTATACTTTTGAATATAAACTAGTAGTAAATAAACCAAATCGACCACAACGAATAGAAAAAGGTGTGGCTTATAAGATAAACTGAATACCATGTTAGACTTTCTATTGACCTCTGACGCTATAATAGCATTGATTACGCTAACGTTTTTAGAGATCATTCTTGGTATCGATAATATTGTATTTATATCTATTGCTGCAAATAAACTTCCTGAAAAGCAACGAAGCAAAGCTACCAATATTGGTCTGGTGCTAGCTATGGTACAACGTATTGTTCTTTTGTTTTTTGTTTCCTTTTTAATAGGATTAAGTGAACCTTTCTATGCCTTAGAGTCTAACTGGTTAAAAATTGCTATTAGTTGGCAGGCAATTATTCTATTTACTGGCGGTTTGTTTTTGATTTATAAAAGTACATCTGAAATAAGAGAAAAAGTAGAAAGTCCATCTCATGACGAAGAGGGTATAAAATCTAAAGTTATAAAATCATTATCCCAAGCGATTACTCAAATTTTAATCATTGATTTCATTTTCTCAGTAGATTCTATCCTTACAGCTGTTGGAATGACTAATGGTTTACACCCTAACCATAATTATACGCTGGTGCTTATGATTATTGCAGTTATGATTTCTATTGCAGTTATGATTGGTTTTGCCAACCCCATACGTAAGTTTATAGACCGTAATCCGAGCATGCAAATCTTAGGTTTAGCCTTTTTAATTCTCATAGGTTTTATGCTTATTACTGAAGCTGCCCACTTATCGCACACAGAATTCTTTGGAAAATCAGTAGGTGCTATCCCTAAAGGCTATTTGTATTTTGCAATAGCATTCTCATTGTTTGTAGAGTTTTTGAATCATAGAACCAGGAAAATAAAGTAACCTCAATTTAGTCCATTACAAATTTAAATCCCGCTGAAATTATACTCGAACTCAAAGTGTTATCCCTATCGTAATACGTATATTTTAAGTCAATACTTTTTAATCCAATTTTCCAAATATGGAGTTTGGTAAAAATGTCAGTATAAGTTAATCCAAAACTAAATTGATTTGCACTGTATTTAGACAAGTCAAAATCTGAAGTATAATAATCACTGGTTGAAAGATGTGCTTCGTATTCGGCAAAATAATCTGCCGCTGTTTGATTATAAAACCTATAAGAAGGATATAATGTAAATTTATTTCCTAATTTTATTGGTAACTCTACACTCGCTGTATGCGATTTAATTCCCCAATCATCAGTGTAATACCTGTAAAACGTTCTTAATACAAAGGTTTCATTTATATAATAATTTAGTCTACCTCCTAAAGCTATTTTTAATCTGGAGTCCGGAAGTCGCTCTATATCATCTGCTAAATGAAAGTTATCTATAAATGAGTCTGCCACATCTCTAAAATACACGCGTTGAAAAGGTGTAGATAAAAGTCCATCTTGCTTTATTACATCAAATAATAAAGCACCTTGAACTCTTTTGGATAGTATTTGTGAAAAGCCCAAACCAATAGCATATGAATTTCTCCCTTCATCTTTAAATTCTTTAAAATCAGGATTGTAATTTGTGTTCCCTGTTATTGTATTTTGAGCAAACAATGAGTTGTTTAATCCATTACCTCCTTCGGCAAACGGCCTTAATTCAGTCGGATAAATAGCACTCCATGTATCTATAAAAATATTAGCGCTTACAGTAAGCTCTGAATTTTTCTCATTAAATAATTTAGTATAACTCCCTCCTGCACCTGCTGAAAAATAATCATACTCAGAAGATACAGATAATTTAGCTGTCCATATATCATTTCTATCATCAGAGCTATGGCTATAAACACCAGTAATATTTCCCCATAGATCAGATTGAGACGCACCAGAACTACTAACAAATGGATCCGCTGAATTACCACCATCAAAAGGATCTACATTACTTGAAGAGGCCGAAGTATAAGCTGAGATTCCTGCATCAATAGTTAAAACATCATCGTCGTTCAATGGAATAGATACAATAAAAGCTGCGGTAACATCTGTTAGTTCTTCGGTTCCTATTCCACCACTAACTGCAGCATTATCACCATCTTGCGAGTAATAGCTGGTAAGAAAATCAATTTCTGAAGTTTCTAAAACTCTCTTTTTATAAACTTGTGTTGAATCTTGAGATTGCCCTAAAACAAACTGCACTGATATTATAGCTACAACTAAACTTAATACTTTCAAATCTCTTTATCTAATTTTAGTTACAACCACAACCACCACCAGTTTTACCACCATTTGCACCTACTGCAGCCTCTCTATAGGAATGGAAAGTAGAAATGTTTCTATCTGATTTTTTAGCAGTCAAAATCATATCCGGATCATTCAGATTTACTTTTTCATACTCTTTTACTACAGTGCAAGATGTTAAGAATAGAACACACATTATTAATATTATACATTTTTTAGTCATCTGAATTAATTTTTATATTATGAGATGTGAAAATATTACCGTCATCATCAATAATTATACATTCTATATTTGGTAATTGGTTTATTCTATTTAATCCAACGTCTTTACCCATAACAAAAACTGAGGTAGCCAAAGCATCAGCCAATTCAGCTTTAGGGGCAAATACAGTAACACTAATAATCCCAGTGGACGGGTAACCTGTTCTGGGATCTATGATATGCGAATAGCGCTTACCGTCAAACATAACATGTTTTTCATAGTTACCAGATGTTACCACTGATCCATTAGTTATAGGTAATATTGCAAAGGCTTTAGATTTGTTTAAAGGATTTGTTATTGCCACTTTCCATTCCTCACCATTGGTTTGCCTTCCCCAAGTATTCATATCTCCAGAGGCATTAATAATGCCAGAAACGGCACCTTTTTTTATAAGTAATGCTTTTGCTTTATCTGCAGCATAGCCTTTACCTATAGCTCCAAAACCAATTTTCATTCCTTTGTGTTTTAGAAAAACAGATTTATCTGAAGCATTAAGAATGACATTATTATAATCTACTTTCTCCACAGAAGCTTTTATATCAGAATCTTCAGGCATCTTTTTCATACTTCCATCAAACTTCCATATTTTATCCATAGAAGCATATGAGATATCAAACGCACCATCTGTTAGCTTTGAGATAGCTATAGAACGTTCTATAAGATCAAAAAGTTCTTTATCTACTTTTACGGCCTTAATACCAGCATTTCTATTAATATTAGATGTTTGCGAACTAGAGTCCCATGAAGAAATCAACTTCTCTATTCTTGTAATTTCAGCAACAGCCGTATCGATATACGCATTTGCAACTAATGAGTCTTTAGCAATTATTGTAATATCAAAACGGCTGCCCATGAGTTTTAATATACGTTTGTGAGTTACTTGAGCAGAAACTGATATACTAAAAAAAAGTATAAAAATAAGTATGGCTGTCTTTTTCAAGTTTTTAGTTTTTAAAAGATTCTAAAATATCTATATACACTTTTGGAGTCGTCTTTTTATACCCTGTACTTCCCAATACATTACCATTTGCATCCATAACAACAACATAAGGGAAATAGCCATTTCTATTATAAACCTCAGCCAGTTTGTCATTATGTTTTTGTTGTGTTTCGCTTAGAGCATTTTTTTTTCGTTTAGGAAAATCTGCTTTAAGCATCACAAAGTGCTCTTTAGCATAGCTTATAAACTCATCTGTATGCCAAATTTCTTTGTCTAATTTAATACATGGAGCGCACCAATCAGATCCTTGAAAAACTAATATAATTTTCTTGTTATTTTCTTTTGCTGAAGATTTGGCTTCATCAAAATCGGTAATCCATTCTTGTGAAAAGCTAAAAAATGGTAGCAATAAAGCTATTACAACAATAAAGTAATGTTTCATTTAGATAAAGTGTGATGGTGTACTTTTATTAACGACCAATTACTTATTGAAGTATGCAATTAACAAAAGTTTATTAAAATAAAGTCACCTGACCTTTATCATCAATATCCAAATCCTCCTCATCATCATTGTTTAACGAAGTATTTTCGTTTGGCTTTTCCTCTTGCCCGGAATCTTTAGAGACTTCTAAATCTACAGAAACTGTTTGTTCGCCCACTACTTCTAATTCGTCAGCATGGACTTCTTCTGGCGCTTCATATGGCAATGGATCTAATAAACTAACTTGATTGATTTTATCTTTGGTTAATTGGTTACCTAACGCGTTAATTCCTTTAATAGCTATAAATGCTTCAAGATCAACCACCATGTTTGGCTTTCGGTCTTTGCCTCGCTCTTTAGTAAACTCCACTTCTGCCATTGGTCGCCAATGTGTAGAAACGATTTCTAATTGCGAGTCTGGATGGTCCGAAATAAAGGACTCCTCTTTTCCTTCTTGTTCAATTAAAAAGCGTTTCACGTAGTAACGTTCCTTTTCACCATCGAAATAAATTGCAGAAATAGGTTTCTTAGGCACCCATTTTTCTAGCACAATCATATCACTGTCAAAATGTGTGGTCAATTCTGGTATAATAGTTTTTGCGACACCAGATTGTGTAATAACCAAAAGTCGGTCTTCCCCTCTAAATTCACCAATTAATTCTCCGCGTTCATCAACATTAAGTCGCTGTACAGCATCATCAAACCAGATTTTACGAGGCTTTAAAGTAGACACGCCCTTTTCTTTAAGCTCTATACGTTTTACAGAATATTTTGTAACCAAATTTCCTTTTGACGATCTACCTTTTATAATAATATCAGCAAAATCGAGGTCCCATTTTAGTTTTTTAATACTTCCGACCTGACGCAACAATATAGTAACCACTTCGGCTTCACCATTAGGATTTGCAGAGAAATACCATACAACAGAGTTTTTGTTTCCATTGGTTAAATCGTATTCTCTATCGCGTGTTATACTAGTAACAGCAAAACGTTTTACATAAGAAGGACCGCCTTTACCATCACGGTAAATCATGTTGTAAATAGTACGCTTATCCTTTTTCTTAAATACGGCCACATGGATAATATTCTTGCCGATAAAAGTTTTAGAATCTACTTTAGTCACCATCATTTTACCCTCTTTGGTAAAAACAATAATATCATCTATATCGCTACAATCACAAACATATTCATCTCTACGTAATGATGTTCCGATAAAACCTTCTTCTCTATTGACATAAAGTTTCGTATTTCGGATAACCACTTTAGTAGCGTCAACATCTTCAAAAACGCGAAGCTCGGTGTTACGCTCTTTACCTTCACCATAATCTTTTTTAAGTCTTTCAAAATATGCAATAGCATATGCAATAAGATTGGCAAGATGGTGCTTAACTTCTGCGATTTGATCTTCTAAAGCATCTATCTTTTGTTGCGCCTTATCTATATCGAATTTTGAAATACGCTTAATCCTTATCTCAGTTAGTCTAGCAATATCATCTTCAGTAACTTTACGCTTCAAGTGTTTAACATAAGGTTGAAGTCCCTTATCAATAGCCTTAATGACACCTTCCCAGGTTTCTTCCTCTTCTATGTCGCGATAAATTCTGTTCTCAATAAAAATGCGTTCAAGTGAAGCAAAATGCCATTGTTCTTCAAACTCGCCTAGTTTTATTTCTAACTCTTGCTTTAAAAGCTGAACTGTATTATCCGTAGAACGACGCAACATTTCTGAAACACCTACAAAAAATGGTTTGTTATCCTCAATAACACAACCTAATGGCGAAATTGACGTTTCACAATTAGTAAAGGCATACAAAGCATCAATGGTTTTATCTGGTGATAATCCTGATGGCAAGTGAATTAATATCTCTACTTCGGCAGCTGTATTATCTTCAATCTTTTTGATCTTTATTTTACCTTTATCATTGGCTTTTAAAATTGAATCAATTAATGAAGATGTTGTAGTCCCAAAAGGAATTTCAGTAATAGTGAGCGTATTCTTATCTTTTTGGGCAATCTTTGCTCTAACCCTTACTTTGCCACCACGCAGACCATCGTTATAGTTGGTTATATCTGCAATACCTGCTGTAGGGAAATCTGGATATATCGTAAATCGTTTTCCTTTTAAATGTTTTACAGATGCGTCAATAAGCTCAATAAAGTTATGAGGCAAAATCTTAGTAGACAACCCTACAGCTATACCCTCTCCACCTTGGGCTAAAAGCAGAGGGAACATTACTGGTAGATTGATAGGCTCTTTTCGTCTGCCATCGTAAGAAGCCTGCCATTCTGTAATCTTTGGATTGTAAACTACGTCTAAAGCAAATTTAGATAATCGTGCTTCTATATAACGTGATGCTGCTGCTCTATCCCCTGTTAATATATTTCCCCAATTCCCTTGGGTATCAATCAGTAAATCTTTTTGACCAATCTGCACCATAGCGTCTGCTATACTCGCATCTCCATGAGGATGGTACTGCATAGTATGCCCTACAATATTTGCCACCTTATTATAGCGACCATCATCCAGATCCTTCATAGAATGCATAATACGACGTTGTACTGGCTTAAAACCATCCTCTATAGCTGGTACAGCACGTTCTAAAATTACATAAGATGCGTAATCTAAAAACCAATCTTTATACATTCCTGTAACCTTTGTAATTGTTTCCTGGTTACCGTTGTCTTCATTCAACATTTCATCATGTTCTTCTGTCATCTATCCTTGTTTAAGCTTAAGCTTTCTGTTTGCTTTTATTGTTTTACTAAGTGATTGCTTTACATATTTTAACTTCTTTGGTTTTAGAAGCGTAACGTTAAAGCGTTCTTTTCTTTTTTTTCCTTCATAAGTCTTAATTAAAACCACCAAAGACTTATAAATAATATAATTATTTATCTTAAACCCTACCAGTTGTTGCCTTGTAAACTCTACCTTATTTTCCCTGTAGTTGATATATTCTGTTAGAATGAGTCCTTTATTTAGTATTATAATTTTAGCACCATCACTATCATATTCAAAATAACCAGCAATAGAGTGGAAAAGCACTAATGAGACAAACAATCCTAAAGCTATAAAGAACGTACTATCAGTAAAAAATTCAAATGATTTAAAGATCGTTACCAATAGTATAGCAAAGACTATCAATATAAAATAGATAGAAACAACCGTATTCTTCACCTTTCTATTATCAGTTCTCATACAGCGTCTTCTATGACATCAAGTTCAACCTTAAGATTTTCAATAATAAATTCTTGTCTTGTTGGTGTGTTTTTCCCCATATAAAAGGATAACAATTCCTCTATAGACATATCCTTATCTAACATTACAGGGTCTAAACGTATATCTTCTCCAATAAAATGTTTAAACTCATCTGGTGAGATTTCACCTAAACCTTTAAATCGCGTAATTTCTGGCTTTGGCTTTAATTTTTCTATGGCTTCAATACGCTCAGCTTCAGAATAACAATAAATGGTTTCCTTTTTATTGCGCACTCTAAATAATGGTGTTTGAAGTATATACAAATGTCCTTCTTTTATAACTTCAGGGAAGAATTGTAAAAAGAATGTAATTAACAATAATCGAATATGCATACCATCTACATCGGCATCAGTAGCAATAACCACATTATTATATCTTAAATCTTCTAAAGATTCTTCAATATTTAAAGCCGCTTGTAGTAAATTGAATTCCTCATTTTCGTAAACAATCTTTTTGCTTAATCCATAACTGTTCAATGGTTTTCCTTTTAGACTGAAAACCGCCTGCGTATTAACATCTCTTGATTTTGTAATACTTCCTGATGCTGAATCTCCTTCTGTAATAAACAAAGTTGTATCTAAATAACCATCTTTTTTAGTATCACCGAAATGAATACGACAATCGCGTAATTTCTTATTATGTAAGCTTGCTTTTTTAGCCCTATCCTTAGCTAACTTTCTAATTCCAGATAATTCCTTACGCTCACGTTCTGCTTGAAGAATTTTACGCTGAATCTTTTCTGCCGTATCTGGATTTTTATGTAGATAATTATCTAAATAGGTTTTTATAAAGTCATTGATATAAGTTCTTACAGTTGGCAAATCGCCGCCCATATCTGTTGAACCTAACTTAGTTTTTGTCTGACTTTCAAAAACAGGCTCCATAACTTTTATAGCAATTGCAGAAACAATGGATTTTCTAATGTCTGAAGCATCATAATTTTTTCCATAAAACTCTCTTACGGTTTTTACAACCCCTTCTCTAAATGCTGCAAGATGCGTTCCTCCTTGTGTTGTATTCTGACCATTTACAAACGAATGATACTCTTCACTATACTGCGTCTTACTATGTGTCAGTGCTATTTCTATATCATCACCTCTAAGATGAATTATAGGATATAGCAAGTCTGTTTCATTTATGTTTTCGGATAAGAGGTCTTTTAATCCATTTTCACTAAAGTACTTTTCCCCATTAAAAACTATAGTTAATCCTGGATTAAGATATACATAGTTTTTTAGCATTTTTATGACATACTCATTACGGTACTTATAATTTTTAAAAATACTATCGTCCGGAATAAAAGTTACCTTAGTTCCTTTTCGTCTGCTGGTTTCATCTAAGAGTTCTTCATTAGTAAGATTACCTTGCTCAAACTCTGCTGAAGCAGATTTACCATCTCTAGTAGATTCTACTCTAAAGTAATTAGACAATGCATTTACCGCCTTAGTACCAACACCATTAAGACCAACAGATTTTTTAAAGGCTTTAGAATCGTACTTTCCACCAGTATTCATCTTAGACACTACATCTACAACTTTACCAAGTGGAATACCTCGACCATAATCACGTACAATAACACGCTCTCCTTGTATAGAAATTTCAATGGTTTTACCTGCACCCATTACAAACTCGTCGATAGAGTTGTCGAGTACTTCTTTTAGGAGGATATAAATGCCATCATCTGGAGACGAGCCATCACCCAATTTTCCGATATACATACCAGGTCGCATTCTGATATGCTCTTTCCAATCGAGTGAGCGAATATTAGCTTCAGTATAGTTAGTCTGTTCTGCCATAGAAATTAGGACGAAAAATTAGATAGAACGCTAATATAAGACTATACCTTAAAAAATGAAATATGGTTTTAGTAAAGTAATTAACAAGTTATCAGTAGTTAAAAATATACAATCTTTGCATATTGCAAACTATGGAATTTAGAGAGGAATAATTTTGAAAATGAAAGACTAAACGGAGAATTATATTATCATTAAGTTTTGGTCTTATCTGCAATATTATTTTCTTAAAAAATATAAACTTAAAACTTTAGAAATTCTGTAATTAAATCGTATTCTCTGTATCCATTTAAAATAGTACAAAACAAACAGAAGAGCGTAATAGGAATAAAAAACCGTTTTACTTTAATATCCAGAACATAGGTCAAAAAAAGATGAAGATAAAGGTTGTTAAGGAAAAATGTAAAGCTTAAATCAAAAACTTCATTTCTACCAAAGACAATCTGAACCAATTCTTGTATAACAAACATTGGCAGCATTGCTGCACAAGCTATAATTGCACTACCTATAAAAGACACATCATTAAGCTTATTTAATTTAGGAAACTTATTTGACTCAATAGATGCAATGAAAAGCATAAGTAATATAAATTTCTATACTATAGATTAAAAACTTTTAAGTGTAAACCCAAATGTCAAAAACTGATCCCCTTCTTCTTGATTTTTAATAACTATACTTTCGTACATCTGAAGGTAATTGATCTTAAAACTCAAAAACTTCCATAAAGGGAATTCTGCACTTAAATCTGCACGCCATCTGTAATTATCGCCCTGAGATAGTGAAGGCTGAAAGTAACTTTCGTGTTTTAACACTACTTTTTTCTTAAATAATTCGTATTTACCGCTAAGCCAAAGTGTTCCCCGAAATGTATTTATAGTTTCACTTCCATTAAAATCCGCGTTATTAAACACACTACTTTTAAAATCAGTTTCTTCGTACTCAAAAGTTAATGAAGCCTTTAGCCAATGTTTTTTCTGTTTAATGATTTGATATGTTGCTCCTGCACCAACGAGATAGCGAAATTCTATTTCTCTACGAAAATTGGTGCTTACAAAACCTAATACTTGTGGGTAGAGTCTTTGCTCTGGATTAAAATACAAAAAGTTAAGGCTTAAAAAATCTGAATCCGCTTTTTCTTTTCCAAATTCTTGATATACATAAGAATTTGTGTTTTTATACACCCATTTTTTCCAGGGCTTAACACTAAAATCTGTACGGCCTCTAAAAATTAAGGTTTCGACATTACCGTCTTGCCACAAACCAGTTAACGATAAATTAGCTTTAACATTTAATGAATCACTCTCATTGATTTGACCAAAAAGACAATAAGGAAAAACCAAAAACCAATATAAGTACTTTTTCATCTCAACTTGTTTAAATTGAAATTAAACCTTAAGCTCTAAAAGGTTTTACACATTGAACAAGAAATGCATTACATCACCATCTTTAACAATGTAATTCTTTCCTTCAACACGCATTTTACCAGCTTCTTTAACTTTATTTTCGCTACCATATTCTACATAGTCGTTATAGCCAATAACCTCGGCTCTAATAAAGCCTTTTTCAAAATCGGTATGAATAACTCCTGCAGCTTGTGGTGCTGTTGCACCGATAGTTACGGTCCAGGCTCTTACTTCTTTTACACCAGCTGTAAAATAGGTTTGTTGATTTAAAAGCTTATAAGCTGAACGTATTAGTTTTGCAGAACCTGGCTCTTCTAAACCGATATCCTGAAGAAACATTTGGCGTTCTTCATAATCATCTAACTCATTAATATCGGCCTCTGTACCTACAGCTAAAACCAAAACTTCTGCGTTTTCATCCTTAACCGTTTCCCTTACTTTGTCCACATAAGCATTACCTGTGGTTGCTGCTCCTTCATCAACGTTACACACATACATTACTGGCTTATCAGTAATAAATTGCGAGGGTTTAACATACTCTGCATAATCTTCGTCCGAAAATTCTAAAGCCCTAACCGACACACCAGATTCTAAACCCTCTTTGATTTTAAGCAAAACAGCCTCTTCTTTCTGCGCTTCTTTATTTCCTGTTTTAGCAGCACGCTTTACTTTATCTAGTTTCTTCTCTGCCGTTTCCAGATCTTTTAGCTGTAATTCCATATCAATGGTTTCCTTATCTCTAATAGGATCTATAGAACCATCTACATGTACGATATTGTCGTTATCAAAACAACGTAATACATGCAAAATCGCATCAGTTTCTCTAATATTGGCTAAGAACTGATTTCCCAAGCCCTCACCTTTACTGGCGCCTTTTACTAAACCTGCAATATCAACAATTTCTACTGTTGCTGGTATCACTTTTTCTGGGTTGACCAATGCTTCTAGCTTAGCCAATCTTGGGTCTGGCACATTTACCACACCAATATTTGGTTCTATGGTACAAAACGGAAAATTAGCACTTTGCGCTTTGGCATTAGACAAACAGTTAAATAAGGTTGATTTTCCTACGTTGGGTAATCCTACAATTCCAGCTTTCATAATATTTCCCGCGAAGGCGGGAATCTTTTTAATTAGACTCTAAATTTTTACGATGCAAATGTAATTAATTAGTGGAATAGTTTGGTTTAAAAGTTTTTAGAAAAAATTGAATGTGATTTGTTATTTACTTAATGACTTATTATAAAATCTAGTCAAGATTATATTTACAAAAAACCCAAAGCTAATAACTTTGGGTTTATCTAAATAAAAGCAAACTTAGCGCAATTCTTCACAATAAAATCCATGCATACCTAATAATCCTAAAACAGATTCTGGCTTTAGATGATTGGTTTCAATTCTGAGAATATTGTCGCAATCTTCTAAATCAAAATTCCAAAAATCATTTTTGGTCATTACCGTGTTTAAAATTGGTTGTAATCTACTAATCTCTTCTTTATTTTCAACTGAAGTCTTAAAGACTAATACCGTATTGTTTAATTGTGATCTCATCTGTAACTTATTAATCGCGTACATAAAACAATGGTGGTTCTATACCTAAAGAGCGCAAATACACATAAGCTTGAGCCCTATGGTGAATCTCATTATCAATAAAGTATAAAATCTGTGAATAGATAGTTCCTTCATACTGTCCAAACAAAGTTACTGTTTCTTGAAACTGTTCTATTTTTATTCTCTTCCAGTAAGTATTTATAACCTCTGTAGCTTCATCCCATAGTTTTAGAAATGTAGCTTTAGTATTATCATGCTTAAATTCTTCATCAAAAACTTCGGGTTTGCCATTTATAATTTCTTTAAGTCCTGGTTCTGCAATAGCTATAAGCTCCATAACCATTTTAGAAAAAGGGCGCATACCACCAATAGTATGATTAAAAAAAGCATCTTCAGGAAAGGCTTCTATAACACGTCGGGTTACACGTCTATGACCTTGCCAATGCGTTAGAAGTGATGACGGACTAATGACCTGAGGGTAAGTTTGGTTTGTTGTAGTTTCCATATTTATTGGTTTAAAATTAGTATTAATGCAAATGTATTTACAGGTGGTGACAGCCTTATGTCAGCAGTGATTATAAATAATTAAATAAATTTTAAATTTCTGTATTTCAATATGTTACAGAATATTTAAGTGAAGTTTATTAACTACTGACAATAGGTTGTCATCATTATGATCTTTCTTTATGAAATAATTGAAAACATCATTTAAAGAGCTAGGTTCTTCTGATGGATGAGTCATTATGATTAAATTAAAAACCTATTTCAAATCACACTTTTATTTGAAGTCCTATCTTTGGGAGATATGCTATGCCATTATGAGTACAGACACTATTAAACGATTCGACCGTATTGTTTCCATACTAATACAATTACAATCCAAACGCATTGTTAAGGCTCAAGAGTTAGCCGATAGATTTAATGTGAGTTTACGAACCATTTACAGGGATGTAAGGACATTAGAAGCATCTGGAGTACCTATTATTAGCGAAGCTGGTGTTGGCTATTCTATAATGGAAGGTTATCGTTTACCACCTGTTATGTTTACTCGAGAAGAAGCCAGTAGTTTTGTTGCTGCCGAAAAACTGATGCAAAAGTACGTAGACAAATCCCTTGGAAATTACCACGAATCTGCAATGCTAAAGATAAAATCAGTCTTAAGAGGTCGTGAAAAAGATTGGATTTCTGCTTTAGATTCTCAAATTACTGTAGATTCTACTCAGCAACTATTTAACGAAAACCTACCTAATGCTTTAGAAATTCTTTTTGAAAGTATAGCTGAGCGTAAACAGTTCTTTTTAAAATATCACTCCATGCAAAGCGAACATCCTTCAGAGCGTTTTGTCGAACCTGTTGGACTATATCATGAAAACAATAATTGGTATTTATATGGTTATTGCCACTATAGAAAAGATTATCGGCAATTTAGAACCGATAGAATGCTTGATATCAAAAGAACAGATATTCCATTTACCAAAACTCATGGAAGTTTAGAAAATTATTTAAATAAAGTCAGTACTATTGAGAAAACTAAAGTTGTTATTTGTGTTGATAAATCTGTACTTAGATATATAAACAATTCAAAAAAAGCACATGGATTTGTTTCTGAAAAAACTCTAGATAAGCAAGTAGAAATGACGTTTATGACAACCAATGTAAAGGATTGGTTTTCGAGATGGTATATTACTTTTGCAGATTACGCTGAGGTTGTTGAGCCAGAAAGCCTAAAATTGCATATGAAAGATATTTTAAATAAAGCGATTGAAAGACTTTAATGATATTGAGTTTAGTTACAAAAAATCCTAAGCTAGAAACTTAGGATTTAAAATATCTAATGTCTTTACAGACTTAATCTTCAGGGTGCATAAAGCGTTGCTTACCCAATAATTCTTCTTCTGTTTCTACGATATCTTCATCCGGAACACAACAGTCTACAGGACATACAGCGGCACACTGAGGCTCTTCATGAAAGCCCATACACTCTGTACACTTATCTGGTGCAATGTAATACAACTCATCACTTATAGGTTTTTGTGTTTCGTCTGCATCAACTTCCTTACCATTTGGTAAGACTATTTTTCCTTTTAGGCTCGTGCCATCAGCATAGCGCCAATCGTCAGCACCTTCGTAAATAGCAGTATTTGGGCATTCTGGCTCACAAGCTCCACAATTAATACATTCGTCTGTGATTATAATTGCCATAGTAATTTTTCTTTTTTTATTGCTTAATTTTGCAGTTGCAAAAATAGAGCCAAATTGGCGGTTTACCAAATAGGAGATGGATTTACAACAAAGAATTAACGCTTTTATAAAATTAGGTACTTTTTTAGGTCAATTTACTACAAATGGTATATGCAAAAATGATACTATAGAAGCTAATGATTTGTTTTTCGATGGCTTTAAGCATCAAATAAAACTTGCAAAAGAACACAATGGTTGGTTTACAGAAAATAATATACTTTTTAGTTTAGAGTCTTGGTCTAAAGCATTAACTAATAGTAACATTAACACATGGATAAAGAATTATAACTTTACTAATACAAGTTCTCAGAAAATAGCCATAATTATGGCAGGGAATATTCCATTAGTTGGTTTTCATGATTTTTTATCTGTTCTCATTTCTGGCCATGAGGTTTTAGTAAAGCAATCCTCAAATGACAAGCATCTACTACCCTTTTTAGCAAAATATTTAGAGCTTATTGAACCTGATTTCAAAGGAAAAATTACGTTCACAGTAGAGAAACTCAAAGACTTTGATGCTGTAATAGCAACTGGAAGTGATAATACTGCGCGTTATTTTGAATACTATTTTAAAGACAAACCATCCATAATTAGAAAAAACAGAAATTCAGTAGCGATACTTACAGGAAATGAAACCTCTAAACAGTTAGAAGCCTTATCTGAAGATATTTTTAGATATTATGGACTGGGCTGTAGAAATGTTTCTAAACTATTTGTACCAAAGCAGTATAATTTTGATGCATTTTTTAATGCAGTATATAAATGGCATCCCATTATACAGCAAGCCAAGTACGCTAACAATTATGATTACAACAAAGCTGTATATTTAATGAGTGAATTCGATATGCTGGAAAATGGTTTTTTAATGATAAAAGAAGATGAAAGCTACGCATCGCCTATTGCCACATTGTTTTTCGAAACATATAGCTCAATAGAAAATTTGAAGCAAAAACTAAAGGTAGATGCTGATAAAATTCAGTGCGTTGTGGCTGATGATGTTTTAGAAAATGAAATACCCTTTGGTGAAACCCAAAAGCCCCAACTTTGGGATTATGCAGATAATGTTGATACTGTTGAATTCTTGTTAAAAATTTGACTTAAAAATTATCAATTTATTAATGTTTAATAACCAATTAATTAGCACCTTTGTAGCTGTTTAATTATTAAATAATGGATTCCCAATAGTACCTCAGTATAGTCTGAAGATGGGAAGGAAAATAAAATTTTCATGAAAAAACATAATTTTAGTGCAGGTCCATGCGTATTACCAAAATCTGTAATACAAAAAGCCTCTGAAGCCCTTTTAGATTTTGACGAAGGTTTATCACTTATAGAGATTTCGCATCGCAGTAAGCCTTTTGTAGATGTAATGGAAAATGCAAGAGCATTAGCTTTAGAATTGCTAGGTTTAGAAGGCAAAGGCTACAAAGCCTTATTTCTACAAGGAGGTGCAAGTACACAGTTTTTAATGGTAGCCCTTAATCTTTTAGAAAAAAGAGCAGGTTACCTAAATACTGGAACCTGGAGTGACAAAGCTATTAAGGAAGCTAAAATTTATGACGACATCTATGAAGTAGCATCTTCTAAGAGTGCTAACTTTAATTACATACCAAAAGGATATGATATCCCTGAGGATTACGATTATTTCCATTGCACATCCAACAATACCATTTTTGGAACACAAATGAAGCATTTCCCAAAATCATCGATTCCTATGGTATGTGACATGAGTAGTGATATTTTTTCACGTCAATTAGATTTTACGCAATTTGATATCATCTATGCTGGTGCGCAAAAAAATATGGGACCAGCGGGTACCACACTGGTTATCGTAAAAGAGGACATTCTTGGAAAAGTGTCTCGTAAAATCCCATCAATGATGGATTACAAAGTACATATTGGTAAAGGCAGTATGTTTAATACACCACCAGTATTTGCGGTATATGTGTCAATGTTAACCATGCAATGGTTAAAAGACTTAGGAGGTATTAAAGCCATTGAAGAAGAAAACGAAAAGAAAGCACGTTTAATATATTCTGAAATAGATTTAAATCCATTATTTAAAGGTTACGCTGTAAAAGAAGATCGTTCTCATATGAATGCAACTTTTACTTTAGAAAACGAAAACCTTAAGGAAACCTTTGATGCCATGTGGAAAGAAGCTGGTATTAATGGTTTAAATGGTCATAGAAGTGTTGGTGGCTACCGCGCATCTATGTACAATGCCTTGTCTTTAGATAGTGTTAAGGTATTGGTTGAAGTAATGAGCGAATTAGAGAGTAAAGCATAAATGCAATTTAGAATAAGCTACAGTATCTATTCAAACAAAAAAAACTATATAAAAACAAATTTTCCGCCCTAGCGGAAATGAAAATTAAAATTTTCAATGAAAGTACTAGCAAACGACGGAGTTTCTCAAAGTGGTATCAAAACATTAGAAGCTGCCGGATATGAAGTAATCACAACAACAGTTGCACAAGAGCAGTTAGAAAATTATATCAATGCCAATGAGATTTCAGTTTTGTTGGTAAGAAGTGCAACTACAGTTAGAAAAAATATAATAGACAACTGCCCAAGCCTAAAAGTTATTGGTCGTGGTGGTGTTGGTATGGATAATATTGATGTAGAATACGCACGTAGCAAAGGATTACATGTCATCAATACGCCAGCAGCATCGTCTCATTCTGTAGCAGAATTGGTGTTTGGTCATTTCTATGGTTTGGCGCGTTTTCTACACAATTCTAATCGCGACATGCCTTTAGAAGGTGATGCTAACTTTAAAGGCTTAAAGAAAGCTTATGCAAAAGGCACAGAATTAAAAGGTAAAACCCTTGGTGTTCTTGGGTTTGGACGCATTGGTCAAGCTACAGCAAAAGTGGCTATTGGTGCCGGAATGAAAGTTGTTGCTTATGATCCATTTATGGAAAAAGCAAATCTTGAATTAGAGTTTTTTGATGGGCAAAAAGTAAATTTTGAAATTAAAACCATTTCAAAAGAAGATGTCTTAAAACAAGCTGATTTTTTAACACTCCATGTACCAGCTCAAAAAGATTATGTAATTGACGAAAAGGAATTTGGCCAAATGAAAGATGGAGTGATTATAGCTAATGCTGCTCGTGGTGGTGTAGTTAATGAAGTTGCACTTGTAAAAGCTATCGAGAGCGGAAAGGTAGCTAGAGCCGCACTAGATGTTTTTGAAAAAGAACCAAAACCAGAAGTACAATTATTAATGAATCCTGCACTATCATTAACACCTCATACAGGTGCCGCAACCAATGAAGCGCAAGATAGAATTGGTACAGAACTGGCACAACAAATTATTAATATTCTTGGCTAACCAATAAAAATGTGACCAAAGCCAACAAACTGAGTCCTACAATTGTAAGGACTTTTTTTGTACCTTGATAAACTGAATTTTTATTAACCTTAATACATATTATAACAAAATGGCAGGAATTTTAGACTTATTAAACAGCGACTTAGGAAAAACTATTATTAATGGTGTTTCGGGTTCTACAGGGACAGATCAAAATAAAACAAGTAGTGTACTAACAATGGCATTACCTGTATTAATGAAAGCTATGGAACGTAACGCTTCTACTCCACAAGGTGCAGAAGGACTTATGGGAGCTTTAAGTAATAAGCATGATGGTAGTATTTTAGATAATCTAGGTGGGTTATTTGGTGGCGGAGTGGATGAAGATATTAAAACCGACGGAGATAAGATTCTTGGTCATGTATTAGGTCAAAGACGTCAAGGTGTTGAAAAGGTTATAGGTGAAAAATCTGGATTAGATATGGGTTCAGTAGCCAATATACTAAAGGTAGCTGCACCAATATTAATGGGTGTTTTGGGTAAACAAGCACGTCAAAATAATGTCTCTAATCAAAGTGATTTAGGTGGTTTACTCGGTGGCTTACTTGGTGGTAATGATACAAAACAAGAACAAAGCTTCTTAGAACAAGTATTAGATGCTGATGGTGACGGAAGTGTTATTGACGATGTTGCTGGCATGGTACTAGGCGGTGGGTCTAAGAAAAAAAGCGGTCTTGGCGGTCTCTTAGGCGGTTTATTCGGTAAATAAAATTTTTACCAAACACATAGCAAAGCAGTTCTTTTAGAGCTGCTTTTTTTGTTTTAAACTTACTGAAAACACCAATTTACTCATTCTACAATTGAGATTACTAGTTTGCTGTTTAAAATGACCTATTTATTGATTTAGTTTGTAATGTTAAATTCAAACTGATCAAAAAGAATACTCACAAATTTTTAATACCTTTAAAATCATGAAAAAGATCATACCCATTCTTATCCTTATTATATTAATTGCAAGCTGTAAATCTTATAACAATAACCAAACTATAAATAATGGAAACGATAGTAATTTGGTAGAAAACGATACTGTTTCTATTAGTAGTGACGAAACAGATTACGAAATTATTATTATTGAACCAGGGTTTAATGCATGGCTGGTTGGCACCGCCAGACCCAGAGGGCATTACTCACAACAATGGTTAGAAACTAGAAATGCACTTTTGGTACAGGCATGGAACCAAAGAAACCTCCAACCTAGTGTCTACAATCCAGACCTTTATCAACTTCGCATAGATTATGATACACGCACAGATTATGGGTATGATGTAAACTATAAACTGTACAATTACTTTATATATTTTCAGCTAAAATACAACCAGCGATTAACATCATTTGTTCCAAGAATTTAGTGTAAATTTGCAGCACTTTAAAAAGTGTTATGGAGAAATTTAAAACACATTGGGAAATACAACATAATTGGCAGTTGTTATTTCCCTTTTTTGGTTTGTTAACTCTAGGATATTCTGCATATAAAATAGCAAATGCTTTTCTTAGTAGCTATGCAAAAGTATATATAGTCATTACTACTATCCTGGTCTTTTATATATTACTCAAGCTCACGCTGTTCATTTTTAAAAAACTAGAAAATAAATGGATTTTAGACTACAAATGGGAAATGATTCGTGTATTTATGGTATTTGCCATAACAGGATCCTCTTCACTTTATATAGGCAGACCAATAATGAAGCTTATAGGCATAACTAAAGAAAACTTAAATCCAATAATATATTGGATATTATTTATTATCATTGGGCTAATTTTTTATCAAATACTTTTAGTTACCTTTGGCTGGTTATTTGGTCAGTTTAAATTCTTTTGGGAATTTGAAAAGAAAATGCTAAGACGATTTGGATTAAAGCGATTTGTAGATTGAATCTAAAAACTATCATAACATCATTTTTTAAGGTTATAGCCATTGTGCTATCACTTTCGGTTTTATTACCTAGTGTAGTAAAACTTTCGCATGTCTTTAATCATCATGAGCATGAAGTTTGCGAAAATGATGATAATGGATATACGCATTTTCATGAAGCCGATTTAGATTGTGACTTCTATAAGTTTAAGTTAAATACAAATTATTATTCAGGTATTTATAGTAAGGATACCTTGATTCAAAAAGATTATAATAAAATTGAATCGTGTTTTTATATATACTTAAGAACACATCAACAAGACACTTCTTTCCTTAGAGGGCCACCATTTTTGGTATAAAATTTTCGATTTTAAGATATTATTAATTTTTAAGTACTAAACAAAAATTAACACTTATTGTTTAGTACACACTCTATTATAACATTCGGTTATGAGATTTTGTGCTATTATAGTACTTTTTGCATATTTTCAAGTAGGTTTCACCCAGAATTGTGATTCAATACTTCTTGGTGAACTCAAAGATTTTCACGATAATACTCCTATTGTTGGTGCAACACTGTTTATAAAAAATTTAAATAAGTATGTTACATCTGATGAAAACGGGAAATTTAAAATTGAAAATCTATGTAAAGGTGAGATTACCTTAGTTATTTCTCACATTGCCTGCGAAACCAAAACAGTTACTTATAATATTGATGGTGATGTATTTAAAAGTGTTTTTTTAGAACATCATTTAGAGCAATTAAACGAAGTTGTAGTATCGGCAAATACTAAAATTGATAATACAAGCATACAGCGGTCTCTTAAAAAAGAAACCATAGATGATTTCTCTGATAAATCTTTAGGTGACGCACTCAACACTATAAGTGGAGTGTCTTCTTTAAACACAGGAAATACGATAGTAAAACCAATGATACATGGACTGCATAGTAGCAGGCTTTTAATTATCAATAACAATGTGCGCTTATTCGATCAAGAATGGGGAGATGAGCATGCACCAAACATTGATATTAATGCTGCTGGACGTATAGATGTTATTAAAGGTGCCAATACACTAATGTATGGAAGTGATGCCATTGGTGGCCTTATTCTAATACGTTCTCAAAATTATGCCGCCAAGGATAGCATATTTGGAACTACTTCGCTATCGCTTAATACTAATGGTTGGGGAGGTAATATCAATTCAGAAATCGTAAGAACTTATGAGAACGGACTCTATGGTAAACTACAAGCGAGTTATCGAAAATTTGGAGATTTTGAATCTCCAGAATATCAACTCAGCAATACTGGACTAAGAAGTGTTAATGCATCTGCCAGAATTGGTTATAAATCTTTTGAAAAAGGTTTTGAAGCCTACTATAGTTTTGTGGATAATGAGTTTGGAATTCTTAGAGCTTCGCATATTGGTAATGTTAATGATTTGGTCAGGGCGATTAATAGTGGTGAACCTCAGGTTATTGATGATTTCTCTTATGACATTGATAATCCTAGACAATCTATATTACATCATTTAGGTAAAGTTGAAGCATATAAACGTTTTAAAGGTCTTGGAAAATTATCAGTGCAATATGATTTTCAAATTAATCGAAGAAAAGAATTTGATTTAAGAAGAGGAAATAGAAGTAATACACCTGTTATAGATTTAAGATTATTTACAACATCTTTACAGTCCAACTTAAAAATCGATGCGTATGATAATCTAAAATTAAATACTGGGTTTTTATTACGTTATCAACAGAATAATGCTGTATCTGGTACTGGTGTTAGTCCATTAATTCCAGATTTTGATAAATACGATGTAGGTGCCTATGTTACCGGGACATATAATTTAGATCTCTTTACTGAAGTAAGCGCAGGCTTTAGATATGATTTTTCCCGTATTGAAGCTGAAAAACGCTACAGATTGGCTGACTGGAATGAAATCTATAACTATGATGAACTATTCCCTGAATTTGAATCAGGAACCATTGAGGATTCCAGAATCTTAACTTTTCCTGAATTTTCATTTCATAATTTCTCTGCAAGTCTGGGTTTAACCAGGCATTTTAGTAATGATATTGATCTATTTTTCAACTACGGATTAGCATCTAGAATGCCAAATCCATCAGAGTTATTTAGTGATGGATTACATCATAGTGCAGCCCGAATAGAAATCGGTTTATTAACCATGCAAAAAGAAGTCGCTAATAAATTTGTAATGTCTATAGAGCGTAATAACCAAAATTTTGGTTTTACCGTTAGTCCATACTATAAGTATATTAATGATTTTATTCAATTAATACCTAATGGAATCACAACCACTGTGAGAGGTGCATTTCCTGTATGGGAATACAATCAAATTAATGCTCGCATATTTGGAATTGATATAGATATAAACAAAAAGATTAGCAACTTTTTTAGTTATAATGGTAGTATAAGCTTGTTACAAGGAGATAATCTATCAGATGATATTCCCCTGATAAATATGCCTGCTACTAATTTTACAAATTCAATTACATATTATAATGAAGACTTAAATCAACTATCTGTTGGTTTGAGACAAAAAACTGTATTACAACAAAATAGATATCCAGATTATAATTTTTTTACGTTTGATCCAATACTACAAGAAGATGTTTTTGTAGATATTAGCTCAACGCCTTCTGCCTATACACTTGTCGATTTTAATAGCTCTATCAACTTTAAGGCTTTTAAAACTGGAAACTTAAATATAGCGTTCAATGTATCTAACCTTTTCAATGTTTCGTATAGAGAAAATCTAAACAGGTTAAGATATTTTGCAGACGAACTAGGTAGAAATTTTAATATTAAACTCAAATTAAATTATTAATAAATTATGTTACACTTTAAATTAAAGACTATGAAAACAATTAAATTATTAGCACTATTTTTTATCTCGGGCTTGGCTATGACAAGCTGTTCTAGTGATGATGATGGTGGTGAAAACGACGAAGAACTTATCACTACAGTAGTATTAACACTAACTAACACTGCAAATGCAGCAGATATAGTAACATTAACTTTCACAGATTTAGATGGTGAAGGTGGTAATGAACCCGTTTATACTCCTGCTGTATCAACATTATCTACCAATACAACGTATACTGGCTCAATCCAGTTATGGAATGCTACAGAGAATCCACCAGAAGATGTAAATGAAGAAATCGTAGGAGAAGCTGATGAGCATGAGTTTTTCTATACACCAAGCGTTGCTGGTATGACTGTTGTTAAAACTGATACAGATGGTGATGGAAATCCTCTAGGTATTGAAACTACTGTTACTACCGGAACTGTAGGAACAGGAGGTCTAAATGTAGTTTTAAGACATGAGCCTTCAAAACCAAATGATGGTACTTTAGCTGGTGCAGGAGGAAGTACAGATGTAGAAGTTAATTATTCTATTTCTGTTCAATAAAACTATTTTTGTAATACGGATAAAAAGGGCTGAATTAAAATTCAGCCCTTTTTATTTAAGATAGTATGGTATTATTTTTTTCTGATTTTAGAACAAATGTATACAACCACATTAAAGTAAATGTAGGTACTACGTCAAAGAATGGTAATGCTTCTTCAACAAAAGTAATAACTGCAGCAATTTTCCCTTCTCTCCCTTTGTACATTTTCGTCATAAAAAAAGCAGACATTGGAGCCCAAATAAAATCAAATGGAGGAAAGATAAAAGATACGTATCCAAGTCCATCAAAAAGTAGACTTAATATAAGTTTTTGGTGTTTTTTCATTTATAGTTTATAGTGTTAAACATTTTACTATGTACAATAAGTATTCCAAAAAGTAGCCCAATCAGCAGGTCTACAGCTACGCACTCATTTTAACGTTTAATTAAGAGCATTGCATAACCTTAGAACTTAGATTTGTAGTGTTATATTGTAACAACGGTAAAAGTGCATATATCTTTACCCTTTAGAATAATCATCATCAATCATTGCGAATGCGTTCCATACTTGCCTTTTTGATTTTTTGTTTTTCAACTATTGCGCAGTCCCAAGAAAATACGGTTTTAACAAAAGATAAAAAAACACTCTATATTACCCGAGCTGAAAAAGCGCCAAAAATAGATGCTATTTTAGATGATGAGGCATGGCAAAATGCAGAAATTGCAACAGGTTTTATTCAATTTAGACCAGATATTGGTAATACACTCCCACCAGAACGTCGTACTGAAGTAAAAATGACATACGATGATAAAGCTATTTATGTAGCTGCATATCTTTATGATGACCCGACAAAAATCATGAAGCAGTTAACTAGCAGGGATAATTTTGGACAAAATGACTTCTTTTCAGTTATATTAAATCCAAATAATGATGCTCAAAATGACACTAACTTTTTTGTATTTAGCTCTGGTCAACAAGCAGATGCTATTGCAAATCCAAGTATAGGTGAAGATTTTAGCTGGAATGCCGTTTGGCAGAGTGCTGTAAAGATTGTGGATGATGGATGGATCGTTGAAATTGAAATTCCATATAGGACTTTGCGTTTTCCTAACCAAGAAGAACCTACTTGGGGCTTACAATTTCATAGACATTTTAGAAGAGAGCGTTCGCAATTTACATGGAATGAATTTGACCCCACTCAAGGAAATATAGGTTTATATCATGGAGAATTAAAAGGTCTAAAGGATTTAAAACCACCTGTTAGGCTAAATCTATACCCCTTTTCAACAGGAATTGTAGATAGCTTTGATGGTGACACAGAAACCGATTTAACATTTGGTATGGATGTTAAATACGGCATTACAGATAATTTTACACTCGATGCGACTTTAGTACCAGATTTTAGCCAGGCAGGATTTGATAATATAGTGCTTAACCTTGGTCCTTTTGAACAAACATTTTCTGAGCAACGTCAATTTTTTACTGAAGGTGTGGATCTTTTCTCTAAAGGGGGTTTATTTTTCTCTAGACGTGTAGGTGGTCGTCCTAGCGGCATTTTAGACCTCGATGAAAGTGAAGAAGCAAATGTGCCAGATGAGGTTAAAGTACTAAATGCTATCAAGGTTTCAGGTAGAACCAAAAATGGATTAGGTGTCGGTATTTTTAATGCTATTACAGAAAAAACTGAAGCAACAATTACAAATACGGAAACTGGCGAAAAAAGACGCGAGATTGTAGAACCATTTACCAATTATAATATAGTAGTTGTTGATCAGCAGTTTAACGGTAACTCTTCAATTAGTTTAATTAATACTAATGTAATGAGAGAAGGTGAATTTAGAGATGGTAATGCAACTGCTATTGTAACCAATCTTCAAAACAAAAGGAATACCTACCAGATTAATGCTGAAGCAAAAATGAGTCATGTAAACTATCAGGATATAGATAGTGAAACAGGTTTTAGCTCTTTCTTCTATATCGGTAAAACTCACGGAAACTGGCGTTATAGTTTTGACCATAGATTTGCAGACACTAAATACGAAATCAATGATTTAGGTCTTAACTTTAGAAATAACTTCAATAATTTTGGTGCAGATGTTTGGTATCAAATCTTTGAGCCCAAAGGCAACCTAAATAGTTATCGTTTTAATGCATGGATTAATTATAGAAACCTTGCAAATCCTGGTGTATTTACAGGCACTAATTTTGGAGCTAACTATAATGCACAAACTAAAAAGCTTAATAGTTATGGTTTTAATATTAATATATCGCCCGGTAAGCAATATGATTATTTTGAATCTAGAGATGGTAGGCCTTTCATCTTTGAAAACATAGCTAGTGTTCGAGGTTTTTATTCTTCAAACTATAACAAGAAATTTGCTTTCGATATTAATGCTAATATTTTTAAAATATTTGAAGATGGTAGAGATTTATTCGGATATAACTTTAACCTAAGCCCCAGAATAAGAGCAAATGATAAGTTACTAATGATTTATCGTTTTAACCTTAACATGTCAAACGGACAAAGAGGTTATGCAACATTTGAAGATGACCAGCCTATTTTTGGAGAACGCAATCGTAAAAGAGTTACAAATACAATTTCTGCTAATTATACGTTCAATCCTTTTAACACACTCGCATTGACCTTTAGACATTATTGGGATACTGTGAAATATGACCGTGAACTGTTTACCCTACTAGATAATGGTAAACTAACAACAGATTCTGGCTATACTGTAGATAATGTAGAGAACGACCCAAATATCAACTTCAGCACATGGAATATTGATCTTAGTTACTCATGGCAATTTGCACCTGGCAGCTTCTTAACTGCTCTATATAGAAACCAGTTATTTAATAATAATGATATGTCTGAAGATAGTTTTTCAGAAAGTTTAGGAACATTATTTGAACAACCAATTCAACACACGTTTTCTGTTCGTTTGCAATATTTTATAGATTTTAATGGTATTAAATCTATTTTTAATAAGAAAAACAAAGGGCAAAATGGACAAGCTAATATGTTTTACAATTCAATTAATAATTCCTATACAATCAATACACATCCTCAATTGATAATGTAATAATCGTATTAAAATAGTATTTTCGCTTTCTATATGATTAAAGCCAAAAACATTTATAAATCTTACAACGCACTTAAAGTACTTAAAGGGGTAGATATTACTATTTCTGAAAGTGAAATTATATCCATTGTTGGTGCGTCTGGAGCAGGAAAAACAACCCTTTTGCAAATTTTAGGTACTTTAGATGTACCCGATCATAAACCCGATACAGAATTAATTATCAATGATCAACCTGTTACAATATTAAAAGATAAAGAATTGGCAAGATTTAGAAACAAACATATAGGTTTTATCTTTCAGTTTCACCAATTATTACCAGAATTTACAGCTTTAGAGAATGTCTGCATCCCTGCTTTTATTAATAATACGCCAAAGTCCGAAGCCGAAAAACGCGCTATAGAATTATTAGATTATTTAGGTTTAAAAGAGCGTATACATCATAAACCTAATAGTATGTCTGGTGGAGAACAACAACGTGTAGCAGTAGCCAGAGCTCTTATAAACCAACCAAAAATTATCTTTGCCGATGAACCGTCGGGAAATTTGGATAGCGAATCTGCTGAACAACTTCACAATTTGTTTTTTAAACTTAGAGATAAGTTTAAACAAACTTTTGTAATCGTAACTCATAACCAAGAACTTGCTGAAATGGCAGACCGAAAGTTAACCATGGTAGATGGTAAGATTATTTAAAGCTATTCAATCTGTTCGCCATGCTGACTTATATCCAGACCTCGTTCTTCTTGGTCTTCACGCACACGCATTTTAACTAATACATCTACAATTTTAAAGAGTAAATAACTTCCTCCAAACGTAAAAATGGCTGTTAAAAACAAGGTAATAATATGATAATAAAACGTTTCAGTTTCTCCATAAACCAAACCAACGTTTGCAGCAAAAACGGCAGTTAGCAACATACCTACAACACCACCAATACCATGGCTAGGGAACACATCCAAAGTATCATCAATGCCAGATTTATTTTTTAAATGGATCATCCAATTAGAAATTATAGAAGCAACAAAACCAATGACAACGGACTGTCCAATATTTACAAAGCCTGCTGCTGGTGTAATAGCTACTAAACCAACAACTGCACCAATACATGCACCTACCGCTGACATCTTCCTTCCCATAAAACGCTCATAGAACAACCATGCAATCATAGCTGTAGCCGATGCAATATTAGTATTAGCAAAAGCAATAACAGCATCGCCATTGGCTCCTAAAGCTGAGCCTGCATTAAAACCAAACCAACCAAACCAAAGCATACCTGTACCGAGAATAACATACGGCACATTTGCATGTGTCTCCTCAGCGACTTTTCGTTTTCCTAAATACAATGCGCCTGCAAGAGCAGCAAAACCAGCAGACATATGTACTACTGTTCCTCCTGCAAAATCAAGAACACCCCAATTTCTAAATAAGCCATCAGGATGCCACGTCATATGTGCCAATGGACTATAAATTAAAAGACTGAATAATACCATAAATAAAATATAGCTCCTAAAACGAATACGCCCAGCAAAGCTTCCAGTTATTAATGCCGGAGTTATTATAGCAAATTTTAATTGAAATAGTGCATATAACAAAAAAGGAATAGAATCAGAAAAATCTGGATTGGGTTCTACACCAACGTCTTTAAAATTAAAATATGTGAATGGATTACCTATAATCCCACCAATACTGTCGCCAAAAGCTAAACTGAACCCAACTAATACCCACAGGACACTAATTACACCTAAGGCCACAAAACTTTGAAGCATTGTTGATATCACATTTTTCTTGTTTATCATTCCTCCATAAAAAAAGGATAAGCCAGGAGTCATTAATAAAACAAAGGCACTAGCTACAAGCATCCATGCTGTATCTGCCTTATTTATACTAGAAGTTAATTCTTGGTAGCTCGTTGCAGTAAAAGCAATAAATAAAACAATTATTGTTAGAACAATGAAGTTAATTTTCTTACCTATCATGAATGGTTATGTTTAGTTAATTTCAATTTAAAAAAACAGGTAGCAAAATATGTTTAATATCGCTGAAAATCAATGTAGAATCTGTAAAAAACCTAAATGTTTTTTTGGAATATGATAAAAATACGATCCATAAATTCAATTAGGTAAATAACATAAATCTAAAAATAGATTAGAATAATATATTACTGCTTTACTTTAAAAAGTTTTACTAACACTAATGGTTTTTAATAGCTTAAATCAGTATTTTCGTCAACCCAAAAAAATAATCAATGACAGTGACGGAGTTTAATCCTATAATAGAAGTTTTAGAAGAAGCTTACGAAATTCCGCATCTTAATGCTACCCGAAAGATTTCAGCAGTATTACCACATAATTACTATGAAACAGAAAAACGTTATCCTGTATTATACTTGCAAGATGGTCAAAATTTATTTAATCCATTAGCACCATATGGAGATTGGGCTATCGATAAATCTATGGCTAAATTAGCAAAAGAAGATCATGGTGACCTTATTATCATAGCAGTAGATCATGGTGAAAAAGAACGTATTAACGAATATTTACCCTATTATCATCCTCGCTTTGGAGAAGGCAAAGGCAATTTTTATATCCAATTTATGATAGAAAGGCTAATACCCTACATTAATAGTCATTACAGAACATTAACCGATTTTGAGAACACAGGTATTGGTGGTAGTTCTATGGGAGGCCTAATTAGCCTTTATGCTGGTCTTAAAAATCCGGGGGTGTTTGGTAAAATGATGATTTTCTCACCCAGCTTATGGATATCAAAAGCAGTATTTAATCATACAAAATCATTTAAACCTCTAGCGGAATCAAAGATTTATCTTTATGCTGGCGGAAAAGAAAGTATTGAACATTTACCAAATGCAACAAAACTTGGAGCAATCATTAAAGAAAAAATGGTAAAAGGTTACAATATCGATTTTCATTTTTCTATTAATGAAGAAGGTAGCCATGCAGAAGTGCATTGGCGCGAAGAATTTCCTAAAGCCGTAAAATGGCTTTATTTTTAATTAAAAAAACTATGACATTTGATCAAAAACAACATCTAGACACTTCCAAAGATTATATCGTACCCTGCCAAAAAAACAATATTGAAGCTGTTAAAGATATATTACCCATTACCAATCCAGATTTTGATGGTAGCTTTTCTACACACCTTCTACTCTATGGAAAAAATGGCAATCGTATTTACCTATTAGGACTCGGTGAAGAAAAACACAGTACTAAACTTGAAGAGGCCTTTAGAAAACTATCTGTAGATACTCAAAAATACTGGGGTAAATCCATACAAGTCTATACCAATGATTTAAATGGACACCAAATTCGTAAAGCCATTATAGGGCTGAAACTTGCTCAATATAAAATTGGAGAGTATAAATCTACTAAAGAAGAAACATCTAAAACATCGGTTTCTATCTGTACAACAGAAAATGTAGAGACCATAATAAACGAAGGTGCACTTATAGGGCAAACTATTAACAGAATAAAAGCATTAGTTGATGCTCCACCAAATATTAAAACACCAGAGTTTTTAGCAAAATGGGCTGGTAATTCTGCTGAAAACACAAATTATAAATGCACTATTTTTAATGAGGCAGAATTAAAAAATAAAGGATTTAAAGCCGTATTAGCCGTAGGAAAAGGAAGCGTAAACAGACCTGTAGCAATTTTTAACGAATACAAAGGTAAAACAGATAAAGAAGTAGATTTAGTTATAGTTGGAAAAGGCATAACCTTCGATTCTGGAGGCTTATCTATAAAACCCTCTACCAATTTGCATTACATGAAAAGCGATATGGGAGGTGCAGCTGTGGTTTTAGGTATTATTGAACTCATTGCTAAATTAAACCTTAGTGTTAATGTAACAGGAATAGTATGTTCTGCCGAGAATGCAGTTGATGCAGCGAGTTACCGACCTGGAGATGTCATAGAATCCTATTCTGGTAAAACTATAGAAATTATAGATACTGATGCTGAAGGGCGACTAGTGATGTGCGATGGATTAAGCTATGCTGTTAAAAATATTAAGCCAACTTATCTAATTGACATAGCTACTTTAACAGGAAGCGTAGTTAGAACCTTAGGTTACTCAGCTGCTGGTATGTTTACACACAATCAAGAGATGGCACAAACATTTTCTGAGATTGGCTATAAAGTTAACGAACGTGTTTGGCCTTTACCATTATTCGAAGATTTTGAAAATGATCTGCATAGTGATATAGCAGATATTAGAAACTTTAGTGGTAAACCTATAGCAGGTGCTATTAATGCTGCTAAATTTTTAGAAGCTTTTACCGACAATCATAAAAATTGGATGCACCTAGATATTGCTGGTGTAGCATTTGGTGATTCAGCTTATGCAAAAATGAAAAGTGCTACGGGTTATGGTATTCAGTTACTTTTAGAATTTATTAAAACTCTGGCGACTAAATAACATAAGTTTTTGTAATTTCAATCTATAGAACACCGCACAAATTATCTATGTAATAATTTTAGGCATACCAGAACATCTGGGACAACTATAAAATCAATAACTATGGCTAAACAACCCTTAAATTTTCTTTGTATTTGTACATATTTTAAAGGAATAGATTTTTTAAAAAGCTGTAAAGCAAATGGCAATAACGTATTTCTTCTAACTAAGAAAAAGTTAGAACATGAGTCCTGGCCTTGGGAAGCTATTGATGAAACGTTTTATATTGAAGAATGGAACCAGGATGATGTAGCCAAAGGCATAGCATATAAATTTCGCTCTATAAGGTTTGATAGGTTTGTAGCTTTAGACGATTTTGATGTCGAAAAAGTTGCATTACTCAGAGAGCATTTTAGAATGCCAGGTATGGGACGTACCACTGCACATTATTTTAGAGATAAGTTGGCAATGCGTATTAAAGCTAAAAATGAAGGGGTCAATGTGCCGGAATTTTCAGACTTATTTAATGACCAAAACATTAATGATTATGCCGATAGTATAAGCCCACCATGGCTAATAAAACCACGTATGGAAGCTTCTGCAACTGGTATAAAAAAAATACACAGTAAGGACGAGCTCTGGCAAGTTATTCATTCATTGGGTGACGATCGTGATGGCTATTTAGTAGAAAAATTTGCTCCTGGTGATGTATATCATGTAGATGGTCTTAATGTTGAAGGCAAAGTTGCTTTTTCTAGAGTTAGTAAATATTTAGACACACCTTTTGAAGTAGCTCATGGCGGAGGCATATTTAGATCTGCAACTTGTGAAATAGGGTCTAAAACCGAAAAAGCCTTACAAAAAATGAATAAAGATGTAATGAAGGCTTTTGGGATGCAATTTGGTGCGTCTCATACAGAATTTATTCAATCTAAATCTACAGGAGAGTTATTTTTTCTGGAAACCTCTTCTCGTGTTGGCGGTGCAAATTTAGCCGAAATGGTACAATATGCATCTGGTGTAAACCTTTGGTCAGAGTGGGCAAATGTAGAAATAGCTAACTTAAGACAAGTAACTTACAAATTACCAAAGATTAATAATACTTATGCTGGTATTGTGGTTTCGCTCAGCAGATTTGAGCATCCTGATACATCAAGCTTTACTGATAAGGAAATTGTATGGAGAATGAACAAAGCATGGCATATTGGTCTAATTATAGTATCGGACTCCAGTAAACGTGTTTTAGAGTTGTTAGATAACTATACAGAACGTATAAGTAAAGAGTTTCACGCAAGTTTACCAGCACCAAATAAGTCGGAGTAAACTTTAAACCTCAAAAAAACCAGTACTACCACCAACCCAGGTTTTATCCTTATTGTACTTAACTCCAACCATTTCCCCTTTACTGAGACGAATAAGATTACTAGCAATTTCAATCTTATTGGTTTTACTATTGTGAACCATCATCATACGCACTTCACATTTAGCAGGGACATCCATGGTTTCAATTATTGGTGCATAAGTAACTTTTTCTTGTAGTAGATAATTAGATTTATCTGCAATACTCTCTATGGTATTAGCTGTAACATTAATATAAACTCCAGAACCAGCAAATGAAAACAAAGGTTTTAATACATAATTTTCTAAATCCTCAGGAATTGTTTCTAACTTATCCAAATGATAGGATTTTGGCACATAATCACCTTTTAAAAAAGGCATTGTATACTTACTAATCCTAAAAAACCAATTAGGATGCCCTATCCATTCTACATCTACTTCATCCTGAAATTTAAATTGGCCTTCTAAATCTTTACGTTGGTGCAGCTCATCAAAAATAATACGATTATATATTTTTAGAATTCTAACGTCATTCCCTTTATCATCTCTATAAAATAGCTGTTTATCTTTCTTTATCAAATCGGTAATGCATAATATTTTAATTCCTAACATAGCCTCTGTAGCGTAAAAATCTATAGCGGTTGCTTGCTCATGTGGTTCTACTTCTAATAAAACCACCTGTACTGGATTTGTATCCCCAACGATTTCTGTTCTAAGTAAATCAATATATTCTTCAGTACTCATACCATTGAGATGCTGTGAGTAATCTCTGGGAATGGCATCGCCAAAGTGTTTTTTATACATGCGCCCTAAAAACTCTTGAAAAAAATACAATGAAGGAAAACCTTGAAGTTCAATAAGTTTTGGAACAAGTTCTCCTTGATCGTCCCTACAAATCCCAAAATCTAATTGAATAAATTTTGGCGGGCCAACTTCATTAGGTACAATGGTATTGTTATCAAAAAATGCATCTTTCGTTAACTCACTAAAATTTGGCTGATTAATTACATCAATGATTTCGTTACATGCCTCAACCAATTTATCTCTAAGCGTTTTAGGTATAAATACTGGTGTTTCAGCAATCTTAAACCTTACCTTATAATCAAATTCATCATTAATCTCATTTAATAATGCATTGTATTTCGCTAAGGTAAAATTATCGTTATAGATTTTTCTATTACTCTTAATCATTGCTCTTAAGACATTACAGGTTGCTTAATCATCTTCATAGCATTAGTGATAAACTTTGGCAGTACAGTATTATAGGTCATAATAAGTTTATCAGCATCATCTACTCTATCCATCATTTGATTATACTTCTGCTCTCCAAAACTTTCAATAACTACTTTTTTATTTTCTTCGAGTTTAAAAAAAGCTTCCATACTTACTGGATCTGCTTCGGGATGAAACTGTGTACCTACAAATTCATCAGAAAAACGTACCGCCATAATAGCGCGCTCTAATTCTACATGTGTTCTAATTTTTTCTAAACTCAAAATAGTGGCTCCATGACTTTTAAAAACGGTAAGCTTAGGTTGAACGAGCTGCCAATCTCTGGAATCTACAGCATAAAACGGATCGTTAAGTCCTTTAAATATAAGATCTTTATGCCCTTTTTTAGTTTGATGTACCTTCAGGATACCAAAAGATGTACTCCGTCTTGGTTTTATCTCACCCAATTCAAAATAATCGCAAATCACCTGAAACGAATAACAAATAAAAAACACGTGTTTCCTTTGAGTTGTTTCAGATTGATTGATATCCCATAACTCTTGCATTAAATCTAAGTATGGTTTTCTCCATTTGCCCTCTTCTAACGGACTACCTGGTCCTCCGCTAGAAATATAAATATCGTATGACGCATCTGGAATTTCTCCTTTAACCCTCACATCAAATATATTAAATACAACATCTTCATTAAAGGTCTCAACAATCTCTCTAATACAACGTAACCCTTGATTGGGTTCTCCATCATTCATATCTAATATGGCTAATTTCAATTTAGCTTTTGTCATAAATATTTGTAGGTCTTAAAGGTCTGTTATAGTTTGCTGTGCAATGTAATCTACAACTTTTTTAAGGTCTCGTGTATCTTTATATACGGTTAATTGGCGATCAGCTCCTGTACCATTTCTCATCATATTTCGTACATTTTCGATTTCTTTTCTTGAGCCAAGTTCATCTACTACATTATCTATAAAGTCTAGTAACTCTTCCATCAAAATAGTAGTATCTACTTCAATCTGTTTACCAAAATCGATCATCTTACCATCTATTCCATAACGCCCAGCACGCCATTTATTTTCGTTAATGAGCGCTCTATGGTAAGTTATAAAATTAAGGTTTTGACATTTTAATTTATAGAGCTTTGCTACCAGAGCTTGTATTAATGCTGCAATACTCAAGGTCTCCTCATAAGTCATTGGCACATCGCAAATTCTTACTTCTAATGTTGGGAAAACTGGATGTATTCTAATATCCCACCAAATTTTCTTAGGGTTATCTATACAATTGGTCTTAACCAAAGTGTCTACATAGTTTTGATATTGAGCATAATTATCAAAAACACCAGGAATGCCTGTTCTCGGAAACTTGTCAAAAATTTTAGATCGATATGATTTAAATCCTGTGTTTCTACCTTCCCAAAATGGTGAGTTAGTAGACAAGGCATACAAATGCGGCAAAAAGTAACGCATAGCATTTGTAATATGAAGTGCTAAATCTTTATCTGCAATGCCAACGTGCACATGAAGTCCAAAAATTAAATTAGAACGTGCAGTATCCTGTAGCTCATTAATAATTTGATCATAACGTGGATTAGGTGTAAGTAATTGTGTTTCCCATTTTGAAAAAGGGTGTGTACCAGCTGCTGCGATATTAAATCCTAAATCTTTAGCGATACCAGATATTGATTTTCTCAGGTGCTTAATCTGCTGCCTAGCATCAGTGATATCTTCACAGATATTAGTCCCAACTTCTACAACGGCCTGATGCATTTCTGCCTTAACCTGTTCTCCTAAAACCTTTGAAGCTTCGGCAACAATTTTCTGATCGTGTGAAATGAGCTCTCTAGTGTCTGGGTCGATTACCTGATACTCTTCTTCAATACCTAATGTAAACTTCATATTAATAAAATTTAAATAAGACCTGATTAAGATAAACAATCAGGGCGTTAATATATTTACTTCTTAGTAGCTCTTTTTTTAGGTGCAACTTTTTTTGAAGCTGTAGTGGACTTCTTCTTGGATACTGCTTTCGTAGCAGATGCTTTTTTAGTTGTTGTTTTCTTTGTAACTGCTTTTGTAGCAGTAGTCTTTTTGTTTGATGTGGTTTTGGTCGGTGCTTTCTTAACTGGAGCTTTCTTTACAGCATCCTTTATCGTTTTTGGTGCAGATTTTTTTGCTGAAGCTTTTGGCGTAGCTAATTGATCTTTTACAAAAGTTCCCCAGGTTAAATTCATTTGCCCTTTCTTATATTGCTTTGCTTTTGCAATAGCCATGTCTGCTGCATTTTCAACAATCCAATCAAAATTTTCTTGCCCTACAGAATGTATGTCAGCATCTGGTGCCGGATTACAAAAATCAATAGCGTAAGGTACTCCATCTCTCACTGCAAATTCTACTGTATTGAAATCGTAACCCAAAGCTTTATTAAGCTTTATACAATAATTTTCAACCAACTTGAGCAACTTTTTATCTACTTCTTGCCCATCAATTACATATCTTAAATGATGTGGATTCCTAGGCTCGTATTGCATTATGTGTACTTTGTCAGTACCCAAAACATAACATCTAAAATACTCGGTAAACTGAATTTCTTCTTGCAACATCATAACTAAATGTTCTGTCTCAGCGTGCTTTGCCCATAAATCTTCAGCATTGTCTACACGGTAAACACTTTTCCAGCCACCACCATCATGCGGTTTCATATAGGCAGGAAATCCTATGGTACTAAACATTTTTTCCCAATCGAAAGGAAACTTCATATTTCTAAAAGAATTTTCGTCAGTGTCCGGTGGTCTGTGAGATGTCGGCAAAATAAATGTCTTTGGTACAGGTACGCCAATTTTTTCTGCTAAGGCATTATTGAAGAATTTCTCATCTGCACTCCACCAAAATGGATTATTGATTACTGCTGTACCTGTAATTGCTGCATTTTTAAGATAAGCTCTATAGAATGGTACATCTTGCGAAATTCTATCTATTATTACGGCGTATTCATCTGATTTCGCCTGCTCAACAGTATCTATGGATACGGCTTCGGCCATCATATTCTTTATGCCTTGTGCCCTTATTTTTTCATTTACTCTATCGATAAATGCCCATGGAAAGGTATTTTCTTGACCAAATAATATTCCTATTTTTTTCATGTTTCAATTAATTAGTTGTTTTAGATTACATCTAAGTTTTATAATTTTGATAGGTAATGCGGAAACATTTGTCGCCACAATGGCCAATCGTGCTCAGCCCATTTACGCTCATCGTACCAAAAGGGTATATTTTTATTGTTTAATATCTCTGCCATTCTTTTATTGGCATCTAAACAGATATCCCATTCACCAACACCAAGAACAATTTTCATGTTCCATAAGTCTGAATGACTAGCATCTGGCATAAAGTCTACTGGGTTATTAAAAAATACATTATCATCATAATAACCATCCATAAAAGATTTAACATCAAACGAACCACTCATACTAAACATATGACTTACACGTTCTGGATGTCTAAAGGCAAAATTTGCGGCTTGATATCCTCCAAAACTAGGTCCAGCCATCGCTACTTTTTGTATTCCTTTTTCACTACAAATCTTGTTCACCAACTCGTTCATTATAAACTCATCGTAAACAATATGATTCTTAACACGTAATGAAGGATGAATGTTCTTATTATACCAACTTAGTTCGTTAATGCCATCTGGACAATAAATCTGAATGATCCCTTGCTCAACAAACCATCGTACGGACTCTACAAGCTCCATATCTCTACATTCATTATGTTTACCCATAGTCGTAGGAAACAAAATAACAGGATAACCCGAGTGACCAAATACCAACATTTCAATATCCCTACTTAATGTTGGCGAATACCATTTAAAATGTTCTTCTTTCAATTATTCTATTTTAGTTAGTTATAGTTTTAAGCAAGCAAAATTATAGTTTTTTAATCATCCAAAACAAATAATAACCCCCTAAATAGGTGTAAATCAGCTAATTTTATTAACTATATCGTTTTCGAAAAACTAAAATTGAAATATAACTGAGGTAAAATCCCTTATATGTGACAAATTGATAGGTTATAATTAGTAAAGATTATTAATTCTGATGACCATAACTATAAATTTAATATTGAGAAATAAAAGGATTAGAATTCATAAATAAAATCCCTAAAAGCCGTAATTTTGTAATCAAAATACTCTTGTTTTATGACTTATAGAATAGAAAAAGATACTATGGGAGAAGTTCGTGTTCCTGCTGATAAGCTTTGGGGAGCACAGACAGAACGTTCTCGTAATAATTTTAAAATTGGTGCCCCAGCATCAATGCCATTAGAAGTCGTTTACGGCTTTGCCTATCTAAAAAAAGCTGCAGCTTATGCCAATTGTGAATTAAATGTTTTAGATAAAGAGAAGCGTGATTTAATTGCGCAAGTTTGTGATGAAATTTTAGATGGTAAACACGATGACCAATTTCCGTTAGTGATTTGGCAAACTGGTTCTGGCACACAAAGTAATATGAATGTAAATGAGGTGATTGCCAACAGGGCACATCAGATAGCAGGAGGTGTAATTGGTGAGGGTGAAAAAACAATCCAGCCAAATGATGATGTTAACAAATCGCAATCGTCTAACGATACGTTTCCAACAGGAATGCATATTGCAGCATATAAGAAAGTTATTGAAACTACAATTCCTGGAGTTATACAATTAAGGAATACAATTCACAACAAATCAATTGCTTTTAGAGATGTAGTAAAAATAGGCAGAACTCATCTCATGGATGCAACTCCGTTAACTTTAGGTCAGGAATTTTCGGGTTATGTATCACAACTAGACCATGGCTTAAAAGCATTAGAAAGCACCTTAGCTCATTTAAGTGAACTTGCATTAGGAGGAACAGCTGTTGGAACAGGATTAAATACTCCTGAGGGTTATGATATTTTGGTAGCAAAATACATTGCTGAATTTACAGGTATGCCATTTGTTACCGCTGAGAATAAGTTTGAAGCACTTGCTGCACATGATGCCATTGTAGAAACTCACGGTGCTTTAAAGCAAATTGCTGTATCACTCAATAAAATAGCCAACGATATTAGAATGATGGCTTCTGGGCCACGTTCTGGTATTGGTGAGATTATCATACCAGCGAACGAACCAGGAAGTTCTATTATGCCTGGAAAAGTCAACCCAACGCAATGTGAAGCCTTGACTATGGTTTGTGCCCAAGTTATGGGTAATGATGTTGCAGTTACTGTAGGCGGAACTCAAGGTCACTACGAGCTTAATGTATTTAAGCCTATGATGGCCGCCAATATTTTGCAATCTGCTCAACTAATTGGTGATGCTTGCGTAAGTTTTGATAAAAACTGTGCTGAAGGCATCGAGCCAAATCATGCTGTAATTAAAGAATTACTTAATAATTCTTTAATGTTAGTAACTGCATTAAACACTAAAATCGGTTACTATAAAGCCGCAGAAATCGCAAATACGGCACACAAAAATGGAACAACTTTAAAAGAAGAAGCTATTAATTTGGGTTATGTTTCAGCAGAGGACTATGATGAATGGGTAAAACCAGAAGATATGGTAGGTAGTTTAAAATAACGATAAAAGGTTATTTTTTATCGACAAAATGCAATTTTTAAAATTTTATTGATACCTTGTCGGCTCAAAATCTATAAACATGAAAAAAAAATTACTTGCTTTATTAATAATATTTTGTACGGCCGCTACCGTGACATCGCAAACGGTTTGGTCTGCAAAAAATACTATAGACCCCTCAACCGGAGATAATCCTTATACTATTGCTTCTGGTTTAATTGATAGTGATACTCACCTAGATATTTTAATGGGTGCAGATACAGATAATATTATTGTATGGTACAAAGGTAATGGAGACGGTACATTTGTAAAACAAACTGCTGTAACCAATACCATAGTTAATGTTGTTGGGTTAAAACTAATTGATTTAAACACAGACGGAGATTTAGATATTTTAGCTGTAGGTTTTGGAAACTACGCCGCTAATTATGGCCAAAACTCTAAACTCGTTTGGTTTGAAAATGATGGTAATGGTACTTTTGGGGCTGAACAATTAATTACAGATGCGTATGATGGTATGAGTGGCCTTTTTGCTGGCACTATAGATGCTGGTGCTACAATAGATATCGCTGTGACGTCTTTAGTTGATAGCGAAGTTATTTGGTTTTCAAATGATGGTTCTGGAACTTTCGGTGCAGCTAGTAGTATAGATAATGTTTTGAATTCACCAGCTGTAATTAACATGAAAGACATAGATAGTGATGGAGATTTAGATGCTGTAATTGCCACTGCAAACTATGCTACAGATGTTATTGAAATATTTAGAAATAACTTAGTACCAAGTGGAACAGTAACCTTTACAAAAGATGCTACATCAATTGCAACAGGTAAAAAAGGAATTTTTAATGCTACTTTCGAAGATTTAGATGGAGATTCAAATTTAGATATTCTTGCTACCGAAGTATCATGTGGTTCTTTCTGCAGCAATACACCAGGAAACCTATTTTGGTACGAAGATAATGGCTCTGGTTTTACTGAAACTACATTTACTACTACTATTGCAAATCCTGCTGTAGCACAATTTAAAGATGTAGATGAAGATGATATAAATGATATTATACTCAGTAGTGGTACTTCGGGTAGTGGTAATGATTTAGTTTGGTTTAAAAATAATGGCTCAGGAAGTTTTGGAAGTGAAATGGTTATAGATGCTACGCAAAGTCAAGCATTTGTTTATTCGGTAAATGACTTTGATGATGACGGAGATATGGACATAGCTAGTTGTGCATATAACCAAGACAGTCTAAATTATTTCGAAAATCAATTTGAAACCTTAGATATAGACGAGTTAGATTTTAACGCTGTAAAAATATTTCCAAACCCAGCAAAAAATATATTGAATTTTGAAGGATTCTCTGTATCAACTATTGAGGTTTCAATCTTTGATATGCAAGGAAAAAAGGTGTTAAATCAATTACATAATACGAATGAAATGCTCGATATTTCAGAGTTAGCTATCGGACTTTATACGATAAATATAAATGGTACTTTTGCTTCAAAATTACTTAAAGAGTAACAATTGAAAAACGAATAAATTAGAACGCTAGTCGAAATGGCTGGCGTTTTTTTTATTCAAAAAAAATAGGCAACTTTACAAAAAGCCAACAACATGTCTATTCTTATCACTAACATCAAACAATTACTACAGGTATATGATACCAATGTTACCATAGTTAAAGGTAAAGCTATGAAAGAGCTACCTGCATTAGAGAATGCATACTTATATATAGAGCATGATACCATAATAGAATATGGAGAAATGAAAGATTGTGAAGGCATTGAAGCTGAAACAATCATCGATGCCACTGGGAAAATTGTTTTACCTTCTTGGTGCGACTCTCATACGCATATTGTTTATGCTGGTGACAGAACATCTGAATTTGTAGACCGTATCAATGGGTTAACTTATGCAGAAATCGCAAATAAAGGAGGTGGTATTTTAAATTCTGCCAAACTACTACAAAAAACAACCGAAGAGGATTTATATGAGCAATCTATCAATAGATTAGAAGAGCTTATAAAAATGGGTACTGGAGCATTTGAAATTAAAACAGGTTACGGTTTAACTGTCGAAGCAGAGTTAAAAATGCTACGTGTTATAAAACGAATTAAACAAGAGAGTTTAGCTAAGATAATCCCTACCCTTTTGGCAGCACATGCTATTCCTGAAACTTATAGAAATAAAAAACAAAATTATATTGAGCACATTATTAAAGACTTAATACCCAAAGCTGCTGCATTAAACATCACTCAATTTATAGATGTATTTTGTGAAGAGGGTTATTTTGATATTAATGACACAGAAGCAATTTTAAAAGCTGGAAAACAATATAATCTAAGGCCAAAAACACATGTCAACCAATTTAATGTTCTTGGCGGTGTTGCACTAAGTGTAAAATACAATGCGCTTTCAGTAGATCATCTCGAAGAGCTAAACAAAGCAGATATTGAAGCCTTAAAAGGAAGTAGTACTATTCCTGTTGCGCTGCCTGGTTGTTCTTATTTTTTAAGCATCCCATATACTCCTGCAAGACAACTTATAGATGCAGGATTACCACTAGCTATTGCCACAGATTACAATCCAGGTTCAGCTCCAAGTGGTAACATGAATTTTGTTGTAAGCGCAGCGTGTGTAAAGTTAAAAATGACCCCAGAAGAAGCTATTAATGCTGCAACTATAAATGGAGCCTATGCTATGGGAATAAGTAATATGTATGGTAGTATAACCAGAGGAAAAAAAGCCAATCTCATTATTACAAAACCTTTAAATCATTACAGTGAGATTCCATATGCTTTTGCCCACAATCCAGTAGAACAAGTTATTATTAATGGGCAACTCAAGGATATAAAAAATCCGGAAGAGAACTTCCGGATTTAACTATCAATCAATCAAATAATCAATTCTTATTTCAGAACGAATTCTGAAGTAGAAATCAATGCTTTATCATTAAATACGTTAACTTTGTAACGTCCTTTTTCAAATTTAGAATCTTTGTCTTCTGATATATACTCACAAATTGCAAGGTTTCTGTTTTCGTAATTAAAACGACTTATTAAACTGTAGTTTAGTACTTGATCTTCAAACTCGATCTGGTCATTAGATCCGAGAACATTATTTTTAGGGTCTATAACTTGCACATACAATTCTTTGTCTCCAGCTTCTGTCAATGTATTTTTCGCTACAGTAAAGCAAACTTTAATTTTATCACTTCTACTTGCACGCTCGGTTGGTATTTGTCTGCCATTTCTTCGCTCAATAACACCCATTCCTACAAGTCCAACAGTCTGTAAAGCCGCAGCATCTTCAACAACGCTTGCCAATTCTGTATTTTGTACTAAAAGAGAATCTGTAAATACAGTACGTTCTGCTAATTGTATTTGCGTACTATCTAAAGAGGATGCCAAATATTCATTTTCAACTTTTAGCTTGTCATTCTCTACCATTAGCACTTCCATTTCTTCCTGTAAAGCCAAAAATTTCTTTTTATATCTCCATAAGCTATTTACACTATTTTGAGATACTTTAAGCGAATCCATTAAACCCTGAATACGCTCTCTTGCAGCAATCAAATCCTGGTTTTTAATTTCGCTCTCAGCTATGGCTTCATCATATTGCATCGCCATATTATTTAAGTCATTCATCACTTGTTGCTTTTCAGTTACAAGTGTTTTTTCGGTTTCCTTTTTATCTGTGTAAAGTTTAGAAGCATAAAATGCTGTTCCTAAAAATAAAACCAAAAGAATTCCTAATCCTACTTTTAATCCTGTACTTGTTTTTTGCGAACTTTCCATAAAATATTTGTTTTAAGTTATTGTTAATTCTAGATTTTAAAATCTTATTTTAAGATTATTATAATTAAATAAAACTGTATTTTTATTTTGTAAAATATCAACTCCAAATGGAAAATCTCATATTATTTACTTCAAAAGACCGCGATACACTTTTAAAGCCTCGTAAAGGAGAATCAAAATTTGGAGAACATATTCAGTTATTACCTAACCTCACTAACATATACGATGACATTACAGATTTAGATGTTGACTATGTAATTTTTGGTATTTCAGAGGATATTGGTGTTTTTGCAAATTACGGAAAAATAGGTACTTATAAAGCTTGGGAGGCTGTACTTAAAATTTTGTTAAACATACAAAGTAATCGTTACACAAAGGCAAAACGTGTTCTTATTCTGGGACAATTGGATTACGAAAAAGAACGCGATATTATTACGCAGAAACCTATTAAAAAAACCATTTCTAAAGCTCGAAAACTGGTTGAAACTATAGATAAAGATGTAGCATATATTGTTTCGTCTATAGTAAAAGCTGGAAAAACACCAATAATTATTGGTGGTGGACACAATAATGCCTATGGAAATATAAAAGGTCTAGCGTTAGCAACAAATGATAAAATCAATGTTATAAATTTTGACGCGCATACCGATTTTAGAGCTGAAGAAGGTAGACACAGCGGTAATGGATTTAGCTATGCCTATGCCGAAGGTTTTTTGAAAAACTATTTCATTTTTGGGTTACACGAAAACTATACTTCAGAAAAGTTGTTTAAAACACTAAAAAAAATAAAACATCTAAAGTATAATACATATGAAGCTTTAGAGGTTAGAAATGAGTTAGATTTTAATTCTGAATTAGAATCTGCTTTAATTCATGTCTCTAACAAGCCTTTTGGTATTGAAATAGATTGTGATGCTATAGAAAATATACCTAGTAGTGCCATGACACCTTGTGGTTTTTCGACCCTAAAAGCCAGACAGTTTATTAACTATTTAGGAAAAAATAGTAATGCCAGTTATCTGCATATATGTGAAGCTGCACCAAAAAAGAAAACCGAAGCACTAACAGGTAAACTCATCACCTATTTAATTACTGATTTCATTAGAGCCAAAACTTAATTACCAAAATCTTTTGTTATAAAGTTAAGAATTTAATATATTTACATAAGTACTTATATAAACTATTATTAATATGGATTCGTTAAGAGGTTATGGCTATTTAGGCTTAGGTTCGCGATTAAAAAGAGTTAGTGATTATATGATGCGAGAAACGCAACTCGTTTATAACACTTATCATATAGACTTTGACCCATATTTATTTCCCATCTTTAAAACTATAAGCAATTATGATGGCATCACAAATGTTGAGCTGGTAGATCAATTAAAATTTACACAACCAGCAATTACGCAATTTGTAAATAAATTAAACAAAAAGGGTCTAATAAAACAAGTGAGCAGTGAAAAGGATAAGCGTAAGAAAATGATCCTTTTAACTGAAAAAGGACAAAACCTTTTACCAAAAATAAAACCATTATGGAACGCTATAGAAAAGACTGTGAAACAAATAACTAAGCACCAATCGGATACACTATTAGATCAAATAAATTACTTGGAGGATACATTTAAGCAAAATCATTTTAGCGAATTGATATTAAAAAATATGGACTCTAAAATGAAGAATTTAATAACAATAGTTGACTATAGAAAAAACTTTGCTAATCATTTCTACGACTTAAATATCGAATGGTTAGAAACGTTTTTCTATGTTGAACCTTTTGATGAAGAAGTGTTAAATAAACCAGATAAATACATTATTGATAAAGGAGGTTATATTTTCTTCGCTTTAAAAAACGATGTTATTGTTGGTACTGTTGCTTTAATGCCAACTAAAGACAACGGAATTTTAGAACTGACAAAAATGGCTGTTCATCCTGAAGAACGAGGGCAAAAAATCGGACAGAAATTATTACAGCATTGTATAGATTTTGGTAAAAAAAAGCATCTTAAAGCCCTGCTCCTCTACTCTAATACTAAATTAGAAAATGCTATTTATTTATACAGAAAATATGGCTTTAAAGAATTGAAATTAGAAGTGAATACTCCTTATAAACGATCAGATATTAAGATGTTGCTAGAATTGTAAATTTTCATATTCCTTACAGTATATATCATTTTTTTCACAAAGTAAACTTACAACTTCCAGTAATAATTGATTAGCTTCTATTGAATTTGGTTTGATATTTTTAGCAAGCTTAAATTCTGATAATGCGCCTATGTAATTTTGTGCGTTTAATCTCCTCGTTCCTGATGTTAACAGAAATTTAAAAGCTCGATCATTTTTAGCCTCTCTCAAAGTTTCTACTTTTTGATTATGTATTCTTGCTTGTTTTAACCAATTAGGTATAGAAATACAGGTTAGCATAGTTAATACTAAAAAAAGTAAAATTCCAAAATTATAGTTCCCTTTATTTTTTGAAGGCCGCAACTTAAACTCTCTTTCATAAATCGGGATTTTTGTAAATGAGCCTTTACGCTCCATAGAATATGGTTGACGCGGACGCATCGTATAAATCCATTTCTGCATACCAAACCCCATGAAACCCATAATAAAATCTTTATAATATAGGTCTTAAAACTTTCATTAAAGTTACAATATGAAGACTATAGTATATCCATTAATCATAGTCATTTTAAAGCCTTCAAAGAATCTATTTGACGCTGTAATGCTTCTATTTGCTCAGTATTATCATCAACTTTAGGAATCGTTTTTAATGAGTCAATCTGTGTTTGCATTAAATCTTCATCTTTTGGCTCTTCTTTATAGTAATAACCAATTCCCTCGCTTGCTCTCCAGGCTTCATTTAATTGGTTGTATACAGTTTCATCCCAACTACTAGGATGCTTAACATCAATCCATATGACGTCTCTATATTCGCTATCTATTAAAACCAAATCTGGTGTTGCAGAGCCATCGAACTGTTGCGCATTTTCTTCACTAATTGAAGATATTGTTCCTAAGAAGAACATACGTTTTCTTCCTGCTATATCTTTAATATAGGGTCTAAACTCAACTGGTGTACTGGCTTTCCAGTCATATTCTTTACGAGATTCTTTTACTTTTAGTGGCATCGCTGACACACCTGCATAACCTTGTTTCTTAGTGGCATGGTCATAGTAGTATAGTTTATCGGTTCCATCTGCAGGTACAAAGACACTGTAACTTAAGCTTGTACGCTCATCACCTACAGGTTCTAATCCAAACCAATGATATAAGCCACTGTAAGCATCAGAATTACTCCCTGCAAAATCAAAATCGGTTACATATGGTTGCTGATTCTGGTCTTTTGGCATTAATGGAATTTTTACTGCTGTCTCCATGTTCCAAGGTAAAGGGTCGCTAAATCCACCTAAAAATTTTAAAGATTCTGCCTGTAGTTGCGATACTTCTTCTGCTAAAGTATTCTGTTTGTTTAAAAATGGGTAGTTTTTAATTTCATCTGGACTCACAAACGTACCTTTACCTATGGTAATACGTTCTATATAATCGTTGATATCGTGTTCTCCATTATCAATAATCATTACACCACCAAACGATGGATAAGGAAAAAAGAAACCTTTCCACTTTATTAGACTTACCACCTGTACCCAAACACCTTCATCATTCTTCATATAATAGGTGTCACTAGGCTGGTAATTAAATAACATCCATGGATTAAAGCGTTGTACCACGGCATTATAGGTATTTCTACTAAACTTTAAAGACTCACCTATTGAAAAGGTGACATCAATACGGTTTTCGTTTGAAAACCTTGGAAATGGTGTTGTACTACTCACTGCAAAAACTTCTTCAGTATTATCGCTAATACGCTGCATAATATATTTTTCACTAGGCTGTATAGCCATGGTCCATTTGTTCTCAGTACCAATTCTTACTAAATGTGGTAATGATACATCCTTGGTTTCTCCTACACTTTCATTGGCCATTGAGAAAACATTTCGCAATGGCTGAATGCGTTCGTTCTGTGTTAAAGGTAATTCGTCAATTTCTACTTTATTAAGACTATTAAATACATTATAGGTTTTCATGTAATCGTACAGGCCTTGGTTCCAGCCCAGAAAATATAAAAGTCCAAAAAATACAATTAGTAAACCTAAAATACCTAATCTACTACCTGTACTTGCTGTTTTTCTAAACTTTCTTAAACCCAGTATTAAAACCAAAAGGCTTATTAAAATTACAAAAATGTATTTTCTAATAAATAGTAAAAAAGGTTGGTAATCGTCTCTAAAGAAAAAGAGTAGTATTAAAAGGAGTAACCCTACAAAAATTGTAATTCGTTTTTGTTTTGTTCCTTTATTCCAATAAGATTTTATCATGAATATATTGTTATCATTGCGGGACCTGATACATTAGGACATAGCAATCATTAGATTAATAATTTTTTTAAGAAATTCTGAAAATGAGTTCAGAATGACTCGATCTTCTACATTAGTCCCTTATCCTTTAATCGCTCACGAGCAGATTTTTGATCTGCTTCTGGCTCTGGCTCATTCTCTATTTCTTTTTTGGCTACTTCAATAACCTTATTGTTTTTATTTTTTAAATCCTCTATAAAATCTTTTCCTTTTTCTACAGCGCCTTCTACCATATCACCTATGGAATCACTTTTTTCTTCAACAACTTCAGTAGTTTTAATAACGAAGTTAGCCAAATAAGTTCCTAAAAGTGTTCCTGTTGCAAAGGATGCATAAGCAGAAACACCATCTACGCTAGAAAAAATATTTAAAGGAGTTAAAAATTGAACGATTAACGTCACAGTTAAGGTTAATATAATTACAAAAATTAAACGTGGTAAAAACGATTGCTTAAAAACAAATCCCTTAGGATTATCAGCACTCATTTGCAATTCTTTACTATTTACAATTTTGTTTAGAAACCTATATACGCCATTACTGTTAGATTCTCTCCAATACAAAAATATTCCGAGTAATATACCTAATATAAATGCTATAATATCTATTCCCATGACTTTGTGTTTTAGCTTCTTATAAAATTAGTCTAAAATTCTTAAATATTGTTACGAATCGTTTCTATTACCCAATCTCTAAAAGAATCGTCCCAAGTATCATAACTCTTATAAAACTGTTCTTTATCATACCAGTATAAAAACAGTACATCCTTTGGCGATATATTAACTAAAAGCTTATGAATTAAATCGCGATGCTCAGCCGAGAGTGATGAATGCGGATGGTGCAAGGCAAAATACATGGACTGGTCTACCATGTCTTCGATTTTATATGCATTACTTCTTTCAAGCTTTTCGAGATATAGCTCTACTCCCATAACTTGTTTACGTGTCTTTATATCGATTTTATTCAAATAGCTTTTAAACAAGGAATTGCTATTTAAAATTTCTTTAATAGGATGGTCAGTATCATTTAGGGATTGGTAGAGTTCAAACTTTTTAATGCGTTCATAGTTTGTTGTTTTTACCATATGCTCTAAATCACACTCAATAATAATGTGATCCTTGAGTTTATCTACTAATTCTGGTTGCGAAATATGATAAATCAACACATCGTGGATAGTGTCTTTTATTGCCTCTTTATAAGCATCTTTACTTTCAAAAACCACAATGGGTTTTATAAAATCCCTTAATAAATAAACTCCGTCAAATGCACGTGTATAGAAAGAACCTGTTGAAAAGTGTAATGGATGCAAACTTAAATCTCTATCGCGCAAGTCACCATAAGTCATAGCTGAATGTAACAACTCTTTATGGATGTTTTCGTCTATAAAGTTGTTGCCAGTTCTAAACTTATCGACCAATTTTAACTGTTGTTTTTGCTTGTCTTCGAGATTATCTATAAGCCTAAACGTGATGCTAACATCATTATATTTTAAAACATCTAAGGGCTCGTAAAATACATCTATATCTTGGTCAAAATCGATACATATTGCAGAATCTCTGGTAATATCATTAATCTTTCTACCATGAGTCCTAAAAATATGCTGCATCATTTCTCTATCAAATGAGTGAAATGGTAAGTACACAGGTTTTCCTTTTTGTAAAGGGGAAATAATAATACCATGAGGATTAGCATCTCCGTGATTAAGGTACTGAACATCTTTTTTTTCCTCTGCAACTTCAGGGCTCCAACCTACTCCATCAATCGAAAACGACTTTAACTTAGTTTCTTTAAATCCTAAAGTTTTCAGGCATTTATTATAACGCTCTACTAACTTACCATTTACAGGAATAAGTTCACTTCTATATAAATTTGCTTGTTTTAACTTGTCCATTTTATTGCCGCAAAACAGTAATTTTATTTTTCTATTATTTTGAGATTCCTGCCTACACAGGAATTACTAACGTATTTATCTTAGCATACTGCAATAACATTATAGTTTTTGCATCAATAATCTCTTCATTTTGTATCATTAGTATTGCTGTATTAAAGGGAATCTCTAAAATTTCTATTTCTTCGCCTTCGCTTTCTAAGCCTCCACCATCATTGATCTTCATTCCGTCATTATATTCAGCTACAAATAAGTACATTTTTTCAGTTAATGCGCCAGGAGATGTATATGCTGTTAGCACTTGTTTTGCATCGGTAATCTTATAACCCACTTCTTCTTCTACTTCTCTTATAATGGTTTGTAATGGTGTTCCGCCTTTATCAATAGCTCCTGCACAAACTTCTATAGACATGCCATCATTTTTATCATTCTCATAAGTTGGCATTCTAAACTGTTTGGTTAAAATAATTGTTCCCTTTTCTTTATTATATAGCAATATTGCTGTACCATTTCCACGATTATAGGTTTCTCGAGATAAACGCTTCCATTCACCATTTTTAAACTTAAAATCATAGTCAATACGGTCTAACTTTGCCCAAGCATTTGATAGGTTGATGTGTTTTATATTTTTCAAGTTTTTCATAAAAACTAATCACCATTACCAAACTGCTCTCTAGCTTCAGTTTCAATATTTAATTGATTGATTCTCGCATCAACTTTTCGCTTAAAGTCCGTATCTGCTATAGTTGCTACGTTATCTAAATAACGTACCACTTCTTGTCGTCTGATATCACTAAAATCTAATCCTTTCATATTAGATCGCATTAATTCTTTTAGCATACCAAACTTAGTGTCGTAATCTTTTTTAAAGTACACTTCAGGGTTTTCGAACCAATCTTGTTCTAAGTCAAAGTCTGTAAGTCTAAGCGATACTGCTTTTTGAATATTACGCACGTCACGAGACGAAAAGAATGGAAATATCTTCTGAATCTCAGTATACAAATGTGCATAGAACATATGCTCATTATCTTTATACTTACTCGACACTTTTTCAAAAGTATCAAGAACACGTTCTTCTGTAGGCTTATCTATTTTATCTAAAATTTCACCTAAATTTTTAGCTACTTGTTGTGCATCTAAATAGTTGTAACCGTTAGGATTACTCATGTTTATAAATTCTGGCATAGTGTCTTCAAGCTTTCTCCACCATAAGTAATCCTGATCGACAAAGTCTTTTTCGTTTCTGGCACCATCAATTTTAAAACGCCCTTGTACACGAGAAATTACAGCCTTATCGAGCATTTCTGGAAGGTTAGTAAACAAACCAATAGAACTATTGCCATAATTAACTGCATAAGCACCTTCAGTATATCTCAAAAACACACCTATCACTTCCTTAACACCTGCTGAGACACCTTGTGCTGTTCGTTCTTGTAGATTATTCTCAGCATCATCAATTGGGGCGAAAATTAAACGTGTAGGATCTTGTAATGGTTTCATCCATTCTACCATCTTTTCTGCAGATCCACCTTGAAATGTACTTACAATGGTATCTGGCATTGGGTGAAATAAAAATGGGATCTCTAAATTTTCACTATATTCTTTTAGTCGCGTAGCTATTGCTGCTATAAGCATACTTTTTCCTGTACCCGGAATTCCATAACCCATAAAAACAGGCATAAAACCACCCAGTTCTTGAAATGGATTTTTCTTAACTTCAAAATCATAACTTAAGATACGTTCAGTTAAACGTCTGGCAAAGTGTTTAGCATCCTTGTTACCGACGATTTGTTCAAACTGAACCTTATTGAATTCTACACTAACAGCAGTGCCAGCAAAAACATTGTTCCAACCATCGACAGCAAAATCTGAACTTTCTAACTTATAGGTTCTATCTTCAATGGTTTCGGTATATTCAAGTGTACTTTTACGTAATTGAATTTCATCAATCAGGGCTTCAAAATAAACAACTGTAAAATCAATGACATCTTTATCTGATTTTATTATATCTGGATGTCCTAAATACTTGTCGTAATAAAACAATTGGCATGAAATTCCTTTTAAAGGTGATATTAATGATACCTCAGGAATACCTGCAAACTTCTGCTTCATAACTGATAAATCATCTGAGGCATGAGGCTTTAAATCGTGTAAGATCTTGTATGCTGTTGCAAATAACATAAACGCCGTTGCTGTCTGCATCTTACTTTCGTATTCTCTTTTCCCTGCATTATCCAGTGCAGATCTATTTTCATACAAGGTGGATAAACCTGAAGCATCATAGTAACTATCTTTTACCCAGATACCCAGAGTTAAACCTTCTTGTACAGCATATAATGTATGGTTTAAATCTATTGGAATGGCAACTGACTCTGGTAGCAAGCGTTTCTTTAAAGCCAGAATAGTTTTAGACACTGAAGTTATAGATACATTACTTCCATTATTTGCTCGGGATAAATACAGTAAAATAGATTCATCTTTACCATTGCTGTCTTTATTCTTAGCACGTTGACTCTGCTCCCATTGTATAGATTTTAAATAGGATGTCGCTTCATCACGAAGCATATCGAGTTCATTTTGTTTTATAGGAAATGTTGAATTGTGTTCCATTTAATTTGCTAAAAAGTTAAAAATCTTAAATCTAGTGTATATTATTCCCAAGAGTCAAAAAACTCAGTAATATCTGCTCCATCGTTATCTACATAAATATTATCCCAATAGAGGCTTTGGTCAGTTTTTATAAAAACACGATAATAACCCGTTTCAAAACCTTCGAGATTTAAATTGATATTTGTATTTGATAAATCATTATATGATTGCATTGAAGCTTGAGAAATTTCATTAACAGTATAGGTGTTTTCATTTAAAATCGCATTGAAATCAGTATCTTGAAATATTTTGTTTGCATTTGCATCAACTAACCAAATATCTGTTATTACTTCATTAGTTTGAGAAATTTGAATAGATAGAAAATCTCTAACAGGATTAGGGAATGCAATCACCGACACTGAAGAGATGTTTAAAGGCATTCTAACATTAGGGTTTCCTAACCTAAAGCCAGCTGAAAGATTATCTTGTCGTGCATTAATACCAGTTACTATATCTATAGCTGTTTTATTAGAACTACCACCATCATCATCATTTGAGCATGCAAAAACCGTTAAAAAACTAATAATGATTATATAAAATTTATACTTTAAATTCATTCTTATATTTTTAAATCAGAAACCTGAACAGGCGGAATAGCTAGTTTATTCATAATTTCTGGTGTCTTATTATACAATAATTGTATGATTCTGTGTGGTGCAAAAACATAACGCTGTCTATATGTGCTTCCCCATTTTTGGAAGGTCTGTTTACTAAAAAAACCACCTTCTTTAAATTCGCTCTGCGAAGCTAATTCATCAACCTTAAAAGATACCACATAAGATTCTAGTGGGATTGTTTTTTTAGCTATACCATCTAAGATCGTATGGGTAATTTCATTCTCATCCTTAGCAAAGACATTATGTATTGGTCCTAAGTCTATACGCTTAATAAGTTTTGGTAATACTTTTGGTAAACGCTTATCTATAGCGTAAGCCATAGTATCTAAAGCCATTTCTCGATCAGATGTGTTTTTTAAAACTGTATAGATTTCATCTTTATAATCTTGAGCATTTCTACCATCATAGTTAAAATAGAGGTAACAAATAAATGGTCTGTTGTGCGTAACATCATAAAAACTCCAACTCACTAAATACTCTGCAGGTGATTCTTTTGGTGCTGCAATAATTTTACCTTGTACAAAACGATTAAAAATATATTCTTTTTTGGCCGATGTATAGTAAACTATTGATGAAGCCTGGAACAACTTGCGCTTAGAAATGGGTAGTTTTTTGCGCATTAACGTATCTAAGAATTCGTCTTTTAAAATATCAATATCTGTAAGTTTATTTAAGAATTCTTCTCTTAATTCTAAATCATTGAACAGATAACGAAACTCAAGATAATTTGGAAAACTTGAATCGGTTAAATCGACTTTCATATTATCCTCATCATCGTACATATACTTAACACGCATAGCCTCAATAGAATAGAGCAACAAGTCCGTATATTGCTTAAATAATACTATTTCTTGTTGATTAAGTATTTGCTTCTCTTGCACAGCAGTAATCAATTCTTTAAGTGTAAAATCTATCATCTTATGATAGAATACGTACTGCTCTTTAGAGTCTAATACTGCTGAATCTAATGGTGTAACAATCATATTTAGTTATGCAATTAACAGCCGCAGTATTCAGCAGTTGAGCATTACCAAATCCCTACAGAATACCTAAGACTATACTATTTAAGACAACAAGTCATCGTCATTAGCTTCTGGTTTTGGCTCATCTGATGGTTCACCACCATCTGCAGGTGCATTGGGATCAGCATTATAATATTCATCAAAAATCTCTTTCATATCAATCCCATAACGATCAGCAAAGTTTTTTTGAATTTCAGCATCCTTAGACCTAATATCCTTTAAAGCCTCAGCATAACTTCCGTATACTCCTTGCATTACTTTTTCGTGGACTGGAATATTATCCATCATTTCCTGACGCGCTTTGGCACTAGCTGTATGCATTGCTGCAAGTGTTTCGCCAATATGTTCATCAGTTTTAACACCTAAATGTTCTAAAATTGCAGCAAATTCCTGATCAGTACGTGCTTTGAGAGCAACCACATAGCCATCATAGTATTTTAAACGTTCATCAGTATCTGATTTTAATTTAGCACGATGTGTTTGTAAATTACTTCTTAAAGAAGTAAGTACTTTAATGGTTAAGTTATGTTTATGAACAAAACTATCCTTTGACGCTGCTAAAGTCGTATAGGCATTTTTCAAACCTTCTAATTCTTCAACTTGCTGCTCTAATTGTGTGACTTTTTCTAAAGCTTCAGAATATTCTGTAGATTGCTTATCTGCAACTTCTTCTAAAGCTTGGCGTGCCTGCTTTAACAATGCATATTGCTCCTCGAGTTTTACTTCAACTTCTTTTTTCTTCTGGAGAGCTTTGGTATGATTATTACTAGCTTCTACAATAGCCGTTTTAAGACTCTCTTCTACCTCTTTAATTTCTAGCTCTCTATCTTTTAAACGCTTAATTGCAGCTTGACTCTTAAATGACAATTCATTTAACAATGTTTGCACATCTGCAGTTTCTATACGTTGCTGAAACATAGCTTTTGCTCTATTATCTGCAGAACCCCGTTCTTTTTGTGCTGATGCTAACTCTTGCTCAGCATCTCTAATTTTTCCTTTACGTCCCCAGAGGTTATTCCACCAGGTATCTGGTTTGTTGTTAGCATCTTCTAACTCAACTTTTGCACGTTCTAGTCGTTTTACAGCATCATCAATAATCTTTTGCTCAGCAGCATTAAGTGCAGAAAAACCTTCAAACATAATACCTACTTCATCTTGATAGTCTGTTAAATCTTTAATAGCATCAAGAAGTGTAGTTCTATCCTTTTCTGCCATATCCACAACATTGTCTAATGTAGCATTTAGAATTTTCTGACGGCTTTCCGGATCATCCTCCTGAGCAAGCTTAGACTTCATTTGGTCTATAGCTTTCCCCCAGTTTACATCTACTTTTTCAGCTTTTTCTTGTGAATTAGTTTCTAATAAATCAAAATCATCAGACATATTGTATGGTATTATTTAATTGAACAATTTTTCGGATAAGCAATTTCGGTAATTTTTTAAGACTATAAAAACTTTACCTGCAAATTATATGTAGCATTTGTAATAAAAATGTTACAATATTTTTATATCTGACAAGATGTTGAATATCTTTATAGAAAATCAAAAAAATGAAATCCATAAAATCTATATTGATCTTATTACTTCTCACAGTATTATTTTGCTGTAAAAATGAAAAAGAAAGTACTGATATTGTTGAAAAAGAAGATAAACTAATTATTGACGAACCTGTAAAAGTTATTCCTATAACCCACGGTACATTAATTCTTGAAACCGAAAATGATGTTATATATATTGACCCCACAGGAGGGCTAAAAGCTTTCAATAACCAAAAAGATCCTACTTTAGTTTTGATAACGGATATTCATGGAGACCATTTAAGTAAAAGCACCCTCGAATCACTAGATCTCAATAATGCAACGATTGTTGGACCTAAAGCAGTAACTGATAAAATACCAAGTACGACGTGTAAAACTATAGTAACTATAAATAATGGAGATACTTACATGCATGAAGCCGTTAAGATTGAGGCTATTCCTATGTACAACCTAAGAAATGAGGCTTTAGAATATCATACAAAAGGAAGAGGTAATGGTTATGTATTAAATATCGAAGAGGAACGCATCTATATTTCTGGTGACACAGAAGATATTCCGGAAATGAGAAGTCTAAAAAATATCGACAAAGCCTTTATATGTATGAATCTACCCTGGACAATGACTGTTGAAAGTGCTGCAAGTGCTGTTTTAGAATTTAAGCCTAAAACTGTTTATCCATACCATTATAGAGGGTCTGAGGGTATGAGTGATTTAAATAAATTCAAGAAAATTGTAAGTAAAGACAATAGTTCTATAAACATTGAATTTTTAGACTGGTATTAACAGATTAAATATGTTAAATTTTAGTATTGTTAACATGTTTTCAAATTACGTCCTTTAGCCTAAAACAGTGCGTTTCGTCGCATTATAAGACCCTTTTATCGATGAATTTACAAAAAATGTAAGGGTAAATAATTTAAAATTAAGCATTTACATTAGTATTTTTTACTATATTAGCACTGTAGAACCCAAATCTAACAATTATAACCATGCTTAACAATATGCTTTTCAAGGCTTTAGTTGTGACTACAGAACAACTAACTATGATTCTAATAGCTGTTGCTTCAATATTTCTTATTTTTATTATTCATGCCATTATAAAGATGTACAAATTAAAGGCTGAGAATAAGAAATTAATGGAAACAAATGCATTTCGTGATGCAGATGATTCCTACAAGGATTTTACAAGTAGCCATCTTTATGATATTGATAACTAATATTAATTAAACATCATAAAAAAAGCCTGCAAAATGCAGGCTTTTTTTATGATGTTAGCATCTGATCATTAGATGATTATCTTACTAATTTTTTATATTTAATACGTTTTGGCATTAAATCACCTCCTAAACGTTTTTTCTTATTTTCCTCATAATCACTAAAACCACCCTCAAAGAAATAGACTTGACTATCCCCTTCGAAAGCTAAAATATGCGTACAAATTCTATCTAAAAACCATCTATCGTGACTAATCACTACCGCGCAACCTGCAAAGTTTTCTAAACCTTCTTCTAAAGCCCTTAATGTATTGACATCTAAATCATTAGTAGGCTCATCTAAAAGTAAAACATTACCTTCTTCCTTTAAGGTCATTGCTAAATGTAAACGGTTACGTTCTCCACCAGATAACAGTTTTACTTTTTTATTCTGTTCACTTCCTGAAAAGTTAAATCGACTAAGGTATGCTCTAGAGTTTACTTGTCGTCCTCCCATCATTACTAATTCTTGCTCATCACTAAAGTTTTGCCAAATGGATTTTTCAGGATTAATATTTGCATGCTTTTGGTCTACATATGCAATTTTAGCAGTCTCACCTACTTTAAAATCCCCTTTATCTGGAGTCTCTTCTCCCATTATCATTCTAAAAATTGTAGTCTTACCTGCTCCGTTGGGCCCAATAACACCAACAATACCTGCTTGTGGAAGATTAAAATTCAAATCATCATATAACAACTTATCACCATAGCCTTTAGCTACACCAATAGCTTCAATTACGTTTGTTCCTAAACGTGGACCATTAGGTATATATATTTCAAGTTTTTCGTCAAGTTGCTTTTGATCTTGACTCATTAATTTATCGTAATTTTTTAGACGCGCTTTTTGTTTAGTTTGCCGTCCTTTAGCACCTTGCCTTACCCATTCTAACTCACGTTCTAATGTTTTTTGACGCTTAGAAGCAGACTTACTTTCTTGTGCTAAACGTTTAGACTTTTGGTCTAACCAAGACGAATAATTACCTTTCCACGGTATACCTTCACCTCTATCGAGTTCTAATATCCAACCTGCCACATTATCTAAGAAATACCTATCATGCGTAACAGCAATTACAGTACCTTTATATTGTGCTAAATGATGTTCTAACCAATGAACAGATTCTGCATCTAAATGGTTAGTAGGCTCATCTAATAATAATACATCTGGTTCTTTAAGTAATAAACGGCATAAAGCAACACGACGACGTTCTCCTCCAGATAATACTCCTATCTTTTTATCACCATCAGGTGTACGCAAAGCATCCATAGCGATTTCAAGCTTAGTATCTAATTCCCAGGCATTAGAAGCATCAATCTGATCTTGTAACTCGGCTTGGCGATTCATAAGTTTTTCCATCTTATCAGGATCACTATAAACCTCTTCTAAGCCAAACTGATCATTAATACTATTGTATTCATCTAGTATAGCTACTGTTTCTGCTGCACCTTCCCGAACAACTTCCATTACGGTTTTATTATCATCTAACTGTGGCTCTTGTTCTAAATAACCAACAGCATAGCCTGGTTTAAAGACTACTTCACCTTGGTAATTCTTATCAACTCCAGCGATAATCTTTAATAAGGTAGATTTACCCGAACCATTAAGACCTAAGATTCCTATTTTGGCTCCGTAGAAAAAACTTAAATAAATATTTTTTAAAACTGGTGTATTTGCGGATTGAAATGTCTTTGTAACACCAGACATTGAGAAGATTATTTGCTTATCGTCACTCATTATACACGTCCTTTTAAAGCATTAAACACCCAAGCTATAGCAAAAAAACCAAATCCAACCGTTGCAAAACCCCATCCTGCTACATCATCATACCTGTAAGCTCCCATTAATATTAATACTACTCCCATTACCAGCATAAGAACTGTAGCCCAAGCTAGTACTGTATTTTTATTCATCGCCATAATTATATTCTTAATTTTTAATCGTTAGCTAAAAACAAATATCGTGAAATAAACTAAAAAAGCATTCTAAAATTAGAATGCTTTTTCTACTATTAATTAATTGTTACCAATCTAACTCATTGGAACTTCAATCATGACCAGTTCAGAATTGGTTTTAGATTTAATGGATACATGATTTGTTTCTGAAATACCTACTGCATCTCTTTTTGTTAAAGAATTCCCGTCTATTTCAATATCACCATCAACAACAAAAACATACAGTCCATTATTTTGAGATTTAAAGTTTAAATCAATGGAGGCATCAGCATCTAAGCTAGTTCTGTATATATAAGCTTGTTGACTTATAGGAAGAGCTTCCCCTTCTAATTTATCCTTTGGAGCAACAACGGTCTGGATTTTATTTTTCTTACCTTCTTCAGAAAATTGCTTTTGCTCATAATTAGGTTTTACACTCAATTCTTCTGGAATAATCCATAATTGCAAAAAATTGACTTCATCAGTTTTACTATCATTAAACTCAGAGTGTGTTAAACCAGTACCTGCACTCATTACCTGAACTTCTCCTACTTCAATAGCGCGTTTATTACCCATACTATCTTTGTGTGATAAAGCACCTTTTAATGGAATTGAAATAATCTCCATGTTTTGATGTGGATGTGTTCCAAATCCCATTTTTGGCTGTACTACATCATCATTTAAAACGCGTAACATACCAAAATTCATACGCTCTGCATTTTGATAGCTAGCAAAACTGAATGTGTGATAAGACTTTAACCAGCCATGGTCTGCATATCCTCTTGTATCTGCTTTGTGAATTATAGTTTTCATTTTTCTTGTATTTATATTATTAACTTGCAGGAAGAAACCCCATTTTACCCATTTGGTAATCTCGCATTGCTTCCATTAATTCTGTTTGATTATTCATTACATATGGCCCATATGTTGTCACAGGCTCATTAAACGGCTCACCTGATAGAAATAACAATAAACTATCTGATGAAGCTTCAATTGTAAAACCATCCCCATCTTGATTAAACTGAATGAGTTGATTTTTATTTAATTCTAAAGTCATCTCTCCATTAACTTTCACTTTACCTTTTAATAAGTACAATAGACTTTGATGTGAATTTGAAAATGGAATAGACTCTAACCCTCCTTCTTTAGCTTCTATCAAGAAAGCGTTTACAGATGTCTGTGTAGCTATTCTTCCATAGGTATTGTTTAATTCTCCAGAAACTATTCTTGTTTCTACTTCATTATCTTCAGAAGTAACAACTCTAAAATCTTCTTGCTTTGCATGCTGATAGTTGGGTTGCATCATCTTCTTTTCAGCTGGAAGATTTAGCCATAGTTGAATACCTTCTATGGTTCCACCTTTATTAACGAATTCTTTAGTTGGCCCTTCTGCGTGAATAATTCCTCTTCCTGCTGTGGTCCATTGCACATCACCAGCTTTAACTACACTTTCATTACCTAATGAATCTCTATGTAGTTGTTCTCCTTGCACTAAAAATGTTATAGGTTCAAAACCTCTATGAGGATGTGGTCCTAAATCGAATGGATTACTTTTTTCATTGATTTCATAAGGACCATAGTGATGCAATAGAATAAACGGGTCAATCATATCTATGCCTTGTGTTGGCAATGGTTGACGCAAACGTATTAGCCCCATATTAACGAAGTCACTCCGTCCTACTCTTTTTATTGAATTTGTTTTCATGTGTTAATTCTTATTGTTTTTAAAAGTCACATGGAACATCTTTAAAATCATTATTTTATTATTAAATTCAGATAAAAGATGTTTCATTTTAGTTCTCTATCATTTAAAATATTTTCCATGGAAAATATTTAGTTAAAAAAACACGTTTAACGTTAACGCATTTTATCTAATAAATTACTTAATTGTTCTGCTTCTTCTTCATTTAAGTTTTTTAGCAATTCTTTATTTAAGTTTTTAGGTATAGAATCTAATAAGTCTTTACCTTCTTGGGTAATTGCAATTTTTACAACGCGCCTGTCATGCTCAGATGGTAAACGTTCTATATAATTTTTAGCACATAGTTTATCCATTAACCTAGTTGCATTCGGTGAGCGTTCTAACATTCTATCTTTAATGGTCTGAACTTTTAAAGGCTCTCCTGCACCACGTAATATTCTTAAAATATTGTATTGTTGAGGACTAATACCAAATTCCTTAAAAAATTCATTCTGGCAACTGTTAATCCAATTGGCTGTGTAAATAATATTAAGTAATGCCTTAATTCTATTATTTTCAAACTTTGAATTGATATCTTTTGCTAAATCACCCATATTAGAATCTTACATCATTATATTCACTTCGTTTCTTAAAAACTGCATTAGCAAAAGGGCAAAGCGGCATAATTTTGAGATTGTTTTCTCTGGCGTAAATTACAGCAGCTTCAACTAATTTATAACCCACACCTTGTCCTTTAAGAGATTCATCAACCTCTGTGTGGTCAATTATTATTTTGTCTGCTCCTGCATGACTATAGGTCATTAAACCGAGTTTCTTTCCATCAATTTCGTAAAAGAACTCACCTTTCTTTTCATTATCATTTTGTTGAATTTCCATATCTATAAGCTTTCTTCCAGTTGTTTTACTTCTTCTAATAATTCTTTATTTAGCTCCTCATTAATGATTTTCCCATCAGAAAAATTATCTCCGAATGATGGTAAATTAAAACTTCCAACTATATTACCTCCCATATATCCAAAACGTCCTTTAGCAATTTCTAATCCTGTAGAACCACCTCTAGCTCCTGGTGAAGTTGCCATCAATAACATTGGCTTATCACTCCAGAGTTTACCATCTATTCTAGACATCCAGTCAAATAAGTTTTTAAATACAGTTGCATAAGTTCCATTATGCTCTGCTAACGATAATACTATACCATCAGTAGATTTAATTAAATCTAAAAAAATTTGCGCATTTTCTGGAATACCATGAGATAATTCATGATCCATTCCATATAAAGGTAATTCAAAATCATTTAAATCTAACACATTTACTTCTACTCCATCAACTAAAGACGCAGCATATTTCGCTAACTCTTTATTTATAGATGTTTTACTATTACTACCTGCAAATGCTATTATTGTTTTCATATTCTATATTGTTTTTATTTGATTGTACAAATTTAGGAAAAAATAATTTATATTCCAAGGAATATATTTCCATGTAACTTATATTTAACGTTTCATTTAGAAATTAGCTTTATCAAATAATGGTAATGTTTCGTAAATTCGTGCAAAACAAAATTTAGGTATAACAACTAAAGACACCCACTTTAGTGGGCAAAACATATGGATATCAGATTCAATAAAAACGAAGATTACAATAAATTACAACTCTCAGATCTTAAAAAACGTCTAGCCAAAGTAAAACTTGGTGGTGGCGAAAAAAGTATAGAAAAGCATCATGGCAAAGGTAAAATGACTGCTCGTGAGCGTATTGATTACCTGTTAGACCCAAAATCTAAATCTATAGAAATCGGTGCTTTTGCAGGTGAAGATATGTATAAAGACTATGGCGGTTGCCCTTCAGGTGGTGTGGTTGTAAAAATTGGCTATGTTAAAGGTAAACAATGTATTGTTGTCGCTAACGACGCTACTGTAAAGGCTGGTGCCTGGTTTCCTATTACAGGGAAAAAGAACCTAAGAGCTCAGGAAATCGCTATAGAAAATCGATTACCAATAATCTATCTTGTTGATAGTGCTGGTGTGTTTTTACCTATGCAAGATGAAATCTTCCCTGATAAAGAGCATTTTGGTCGTATCTTTAGGAATAATGCTGTAATGAGCAGTATGGGTATTACACAGATTGCTGCAGTTATGGGTAGTTGTGTCGCTGGTGGTGCCTACTTACCTATTATGAGCGACGAAGCTCTTATTGTTGATAAAACAGGAAGTATTTTTCTTGCTGGTAGTTATTTGGTTAAAGCTGCCATTGGAGAAAGCATAGATAACGAAACTCTAGGTGGTGCAACAACGCATTGTGAAGTTTCTGGTGTAACCGATTATAAGGCTAAAGATGATAAAGATGCTTTAGATACTATAAAGAATATTGTAGATAAGATAGGTGATTTTGATAAAGCTGGTTATAATAGAACTAAATCCGCTAAACCTAAAGAAAACCCTGAAGATATCTACGGTATATTGCCTGCAAGCAGAGCTGACCAGTATGATATGAATGACATTATAAAGCGTTTAGTTGACTACTCTGAGTTTGAAGAATATAAAGCTGGGTACGGCCAAACAATAATCACTGGTTATGCGCGAATTGATGGTTGGGCAGTTGGGATTGTTGCTAATCAAAGACAGATAGTAAAGACTAAAGGAGCTAAGACTAAACCTGCAGAGATGCAATTTGGTGGTGTCATTTATAATGATTCCGCTGATAAGGCTACACGTTTTATTGCTAATTGTAATCAGAAGAAAATTCCACTTGTATTCTTGCAAGATGTAACTGGTTTTATGGTAGGAAGCAAATCTGAACATGGAGGTATTATTAAAGATGGTGCTAAAATGGTAAACGCTGTGAGTAATTCTGTAGTACCAAAATTCACAATTGTTATTGGTAATAGTTATGGTGCCGGTAATTACGCTATGTGCGGAAAAGCCTATGACCCTAGATTAATTGTTGCTTGGCCAAGTGCTGAACTTGCTGTTATGAGCGGTAAATCTGCAGCTAAAGTTCTACTGCAAATTGAAACCGCTTCGCTTAAAAAGAAAGGTGAAACCATTACAAAAGAAAAAGAAGAAGAGTTATTCAATAAAATAAAGTCGAGATACGACAATCAAGTATCGCCATACTATGCAGCTGCCAGAATATGGACAGATGCTGTCATTGACCCATTAGACACCAGAACTTGGATAAGCATGGGAATAGAAGCCGCAAACCATGCTCCTATCGAAAAACCTTTTAACTTAGGGGTTTTACAAGTTTAAAAATGAAAGACGATTCAAATCAAAAGAAACAGCCTCTATATGTTATAGTATTATTAATCCTAGCTGCAGAGGCTATTTTTATTTTACCGTTTGTTTTACAACGAATTTTCAGAACCACATTTCTAGAATCTTTTTCTATTAATGATACTGAAATAGGAAGTTGTTTCGCAGCTTATGGTACGGTTGCCTTGGTATCCTATCTTTTTGGAGGTCCATTAGCAGACAGGTTCAAACCAAATGTATTAATGTCTGTTGCGCTTGTCCTAACAGCCTTAGGTGGTTTTTATTTAGCAACATATCCTAACCTCTATAATCTTCATATACTTTATGGCTTTTGGGGGGTTACAACTATTTTTCTCTTTTGGGCTGCTATGATTAAGGCTACCAGAATTTGGGGAGGTTCTAATAAACAAGGTATCGCTTTTGGTTTTTTAGATGGTGGCCGAGGCTTAGTTGCTGCTCTTTTTGGCTCAGCTGGAGTGATAATTTTTTCATTATTTATTACAAAAGAAGTAGAATTGACTTCTATTGAAGAGCGTCGTATTGCTTTTAAACAAGTCATAACTTATACTTCTATTGCCGTATTATTAATAGGTTTTATCGTTTATTTCTTTTTGAACTTTTCAGAAACTAATACTATTGATTCTGAAAAACCATCGAAAATATTAACCTTAGAGAATTTTAAACTAGTCATGAAGTTTAAAGCAGTTTGGCTGCTCATGGTTATTATTCTTTGCGCTTATTATGGTTATAAAATGACTGACCTTTTTAGTAAATATGCCGAACAAGTGATGAACTACAATAAGATTGAAGCTGCTAAAGTTAGTACATATTTACTATATATGCGACCAGTTGTTGGTGTTGTTATTGGTTTACTGGCTGATAGAACTAAAGCTTCTTTATGGATTGTTATAGGTTTTTTATTAATGGCAATAACGAGTCTTATATTCTATTTAGGAATCATTGATGATTCTACCACATTATTATTCATATTATCCATCGGAACTATGGCTTTAGGTGTGTATTCTGCTCGAGTATTGTATTTTGCTACACTTGAAGAAGCTAAAATACCATTAGCTGTAACTGGCACAGCAGTTGGCTTTATCTCAATAGTAGGATATACACCAGATATTTTTGCGGGTTTATTAATGGGGTATTTCTTAGATGCTAACCCAGGAACAATTGGGTTACAGAACGCTTTTGGTATAATGGGACTTTTTACTTTAATAGGTTTGATAGCTTCATACTTGTTCTACAAGCATTCAAAATCAAAAATAGCCTAATTCCCCTGATGCCCTTTAACTCTTGGAATAGTTAATAATTTTGTTTGACGACCATTGACATATCTAAAACCATTTTCGCTCCAAAACCCAGCTTCCTCGAGCATGATTCTTATATCACGTTTCCATTCTGGGATAGTTACTGTGGTATTTAATTCAATAGCATAAACTGTATTTTCATGTAATGGATAATCGCCATTTACAGGTACACCACCTTGAGAATCCCACATTCCTATAGTGGTTCCAGAAGAATGTCCATATGTTCCTAATGGATGTGTATAAATAGCAGGTCGCAAACCCTTAGCCTTACCCTGCTCTAAGGATTCTTTCAAAACTTCATTTCCAGTTTTACCTGTTCTAAAATTTGATGTAAATATATCTTGAACTCTATTACCGTCTTTCAATGCATTTTGTAAATATTCCGGGGGCTCTGCTTCATTAGGTTTTAAAACATAGGCTAATTCCTGACAATCCGTATTTAACCGCAAATACGTAATTCCGAAATCACAATGCAATAAATCCCCAGGAAGAATTACCATATCTTCTGGTCGGTTTGAAAATGCATATAAATGATTACCTAATTCTTCTGCTGTACGCTGTACATCTACAGTTGGATGAAACCACGTTTCTAAACCTAATGCCGTAACTTTATCTCGCATCCACCACTCTACATCAGTTGTGGTTGTAATGCCAGGAGTAATTACCCTTTCTGAAAATGCTTCAGCAATAATATCGTGGGTAATGTCTACCAATTGATTGTAAATAATCATTTCAGTTTCCGTACGTGTTTCTATCCATCCAATTGCTAATTGTTCAGCCGACATTACTTTAGCTTTATACTTTTCAGGAAGGTTATTCATAAAAGCATCGTAGTCTGTCTTTACAATGCCATCACAAATATTAAAGCTTTCAGAATAATTTAATCCAATGGATTCTGGGTTTCGTTCTTCAATAATTTCAGTCAAACGCTTCCATTGATTAGGTTCTTTTTCTTTATCCCATGCAGAAATTATATTTTCACCGAAGTTATATCTGGCTACTGCCAATTTTTCAATCGTATCTTGTTCTTTATTTCTATAAAAAACCAAAATTGTTCTACGTCTTGCATTAAGCCATGTTGCAGGCAACATTGTTTTTAAAACTGGATCCTCGTTATATTCCCGAGAAATTAAAATCCACATATCAAACCCGGTATCGTCCATCAATTTTGGTAACAGATTATTGAATCTATCCTTTAAGATATTATCTATAACTTCTGCTCTCTGACGCTCTGGTAGGATTTGCTGAGCTTCCAGGTTGATACAAATAAAAAGTATGAATATAAATAGACGTTTCATGTTGGGTATAATTAGGATTACTAAAATACCTAAATCTTAGGCATAAAAAAAGAGCACCTTTTGGTACTCTTTAATTTGCGTGTGTTTATATGCTTTTAGTTAGCCTCAGCCTCTCGCTTTGCTTTCTTTTCTTCTCTAATTTCTTTAAAACGCTCAATTGCCGAACCAAATACCCAATAAGGAATAACAAATGTTAAAAGGAATATCATTAACCAAAACCCTATTGTTAGTATGGTTAAAAATGCTAAAAATCCTAAATACTGATCAAATTCGAACATAATTGCGCTTAATTTTTTACTTGCACAAAGATATAACCAAAATATAAGTTTTACAACAGCAAAGTTGAGATTTATTAACACGAAATAAACAGAATAAACTTATCTCTTCTTCAACGTTTTAATTACAGGTTTTTAACATGGTATTCTACTAAACCATCTATTGGTCGTCTTACAAAATTACCTACCTTAAAATTATATTCTGCAGCGACTTCTTTAATTTCATCCTGCGAAAAATAAGCAATAGACCCTGCAAAATGAACCGGAATGCCTGTACTTAATTCTTCTTTAAACTGAAGAATCATATGCTCTGTGAATTTTCGCAACCCACGCTTAATTAAATTTTTAATATAATCTGAATCCTTATTTAAAAACATAAACTCTGCAAAATTTGCTAAATATGCATTAGGATTGGGTTGTTTATACAAATTATATTTGATGTAATCAGCCTCCAAGTTATATTTATGATCAAATGCTAATTTTAAATAGTGAGGCATTATTTCGAAATAATAATCTCGGATTAATTCCTTACCATAATAATTACCACTAGCTTCATCCATTAAGGTATATCCCAGGCTCAAAACACGTTGATGAAGTTTTTCACCATCAAAATAGCTACAATTAGATCCTGTGCCCAGTATACATACTACAGCAGCTTCATCATTGGTGTTGATACAAGCTCTTACTGCTGCCATAGTATCTTCTTGAACCTCGACTTTGGCATTATAAAAAATGTCTTCTAAGATTGATTTTAATATAATTCTTGGGTTTTCAGTTCCGCAACCTGCACCGTAGAAAAATACATGAGTTACATCATTACTCATGGCTAAGAGTTCATCACTCTTACTTATAATTTTATTTAGCTTCTTTTCGCTAAGTATAGCAGGGTTTAAGCCTTTTGTTCTAATTTTTTGAGTTGCGAGGTTTCCGCTTTCGTCAATTGCAATCCAATCGCATTTTGTAGAACCGCCATCTGTAATTAAAATCATAGTAAAAAAATTAAAAATTCCGTAGATATGGGTAATTCATAATCCTACGGAATTTCTGAATTAATTGTAAATCTAATTATAAACTATTAATCTTCTGAGCTAGATCTACTAACTTATTAGAATAAGCAAATTCATTATCGTACCAGGATACAACTTTGAAAAATTTAGAATTAAGTTCAATGCCAGCACTAGCATCAAAAATACTTGTACGCACGTCGCTAACAAAATCTTGAGAAACAACTGCTTCTTCTGTATAGCCTAACACACCTTTCATAGAACTCTCGGAAGCTTTTTTAAATGCTGCTTTAATTTCTTCTAAAGACGTTTCGTTTTTAGTTCTTACTGTTAAATCCACAACTGAAACATCTGCTGTTGGTACTCTAAAAGCCATACCTGTTAATTTTCCGTTTAGTTTTGGGATAACTTTACCAACAGCTTTTGCCGCACCAGTAGTAGAAGGAATAATATTGTTTAACGCAGAACGTCCTAATCTATAGTTCTTACGAGATGGGCCATCTACTGTTAATTGCGTTGCTGTAGATGCATGTATTGTAGTCATTAAAGCTTCTTCGATACCAAAGTTATCATCTAAAACTTTAGCAACTGGTGCTAAACAATTTGTTGTACAAGATGCATTAGAAACTATTTTATGATCAGCAGTTAATTCATCATCATTTACACCCATAACAAACATAGGTGCATCTTTACTTGGGGCAGAAATTGCCACTTTTTTAGCTCCTGCATCAATATGGTATTGTGCAGTCTCAAGTGTTGTAAAAATACCTGTACATTCAGCAACTACATCTGTATCAACTTCGTCCCATTTTAAATTTTTAGGGTCACGCTCAGCAGTTACACGAATCGTTTTACCATCTACAACCAAGTGACCATCATTAACCTCCACTGTACCGTCAAAACGACCATGTACAGAATCATACTTTAATAAATATGCCAGATGCTCTACATCTAATAAATCATTTATAGCTACTACATCGACATCTGGACGTTTTACTGTGGCTCTAAATACTATTCTACCTATTCTACCGAATCCGTTGATTCCTAATTTTAAATTTGACATTTTTCTTTTCGTTTAATTTAAGTGTTATCTTTTATATTGTCATTATATCTGAAACTCTCAAGAGCTCCATATTTATTTTTGATTTTCCTTTAACAGCTTGGTCAAACGGTGTTAAGTCCATAATATCGTTTTTAAGACCTACCATGTAGTTACTTTTTCCAACAATTAGACTTTCTACCGCTTTAACTCCCATTCTACTGGCTAATACTCTATCAAAGCAAGATGGTGAACCACCACGTTGCATATGCCCTAGTACAGATACGCGTACTTCATATTCTGACATATTTTCTTCAACATAATCTGCTAATTCAAATACGTTTTTACCAATTTTATCTCCTTCTGCAACAACAACGATACTTGAAGATTTACCAGATTGTTTACTACGCCTCAAGGACTCCAATAAACGATCTAAACCTAAATCTTCCTCAGGGATTAAAATCTCTTCAGCACCAGCACCAACACCAACATTTAAAGCAATATGCCCTACATCACGTCCCATTACTTCAATAAAAAACAGACGATTATGAGAACTTGCTGTATCTCTAATCTTATCTATAGCTCCTACAACTGTATTTAAAGCTGTATCATAGCCTAGGGTATGTGTTGTACCAAAAATATCATTATCTATGGTGCCAGGAATCCCCATTACAGGAAAATTAAACTCTTGGTTAAATATCATAGCACCAGTAAAACTTCCGTCTCCACCTATTACCACAAAGGCATCAATACCAGCTTTTTTTAATTGCTTGTGTGCTTTAGTTCTTCCTTCTTTAGTTCTAAATTCTTTTGAACGTGCTGATTTTAAAATTGTGCCACCTTTATTGATTATACCTTTTACACTACGTGCGTCCATTTTTTCAAAATCACCATCTATCATACCTTCATAACCTCTGTAAATTCCATAGCATTCGATATTATGAAAAGCGCAAGTTCTAACAACAGATCTAACAGCTGCATTCATTCCTGGAGAGTCACCTCCAGAAGTCATTACTCCTATTTTTTTTATTGTATGTAGCATTTTTTTTTAATTCTTTACAGTAAAATTACTAAACAATACACAGTTTAGTGTGACTATTATCATAAAATAATAGACCAATAATTAATTCAAACGTTTTCGTTAATAAGTATTTTGATAAAATGAAAAATGATACGAGTTTTAAGACTTAGATTTTGTCTTTTTCTTTTTCATTGACATGTACTCTGGCATAAAACTATCCTCTGCTTCTTCTTTCTTTTCTTCTTCTTTTTTTGCCTTTTTATCTTTTCTGTTTTTCCCTGAAAATATTATATCAATTAACTCTTTAAAGTCATTAAACTCTACATTGTAAGACAACCCTATTCCTTGTGTGTAACCAATTTCTTCTCCAAAATTTCTAATTGTATTTTCTCTATTAAATACCTTGGCACGTAATGTACCATCATCATTGAGTAACCAATCAATCTGCACATCGCCAGTAATAGTAGTTTGCTGAGCCGTACCAAATGGTACACCAACTTTACCGTTTACCAAAATTTTATCCGATAATTTAGTTTGCAGTGTTAAACCCACTCTACTGTTGGTTTGCAACTCAGGTGTATCTTGACCTAACTCTAAATCCACACCTACGCGTAAGTCTTCATTATCACTACCTAATAGGTTATTAACTATTCCTGAAAGACGCTCTGCAATAGTACCATTAAAATCGAGCCCGCTTACTCCATTTGCGAAACCTCCAGTTGCTAAAAAAATCAATGCTTGATTATCGCGTTCATCTCTTGAAGACAATCTGTAATCTAACTCGGATTTTACAGTAGATGTAACAGTTGGAAATCTAAAATTGAACTCAGGGTCTGGTTGCTCTAATTGGCCTGTAAGTTGTATTTCTACTTCTACAGGAATAGTTTGATTAATTGGATTATCTAACAAAACTGATGGGTTAGCTGATCCTTTATAAACCGCTTTTATATCTATTTGTGCTTTTAAAGGGTTGCCTTCCCAAACTATACTTCCTTCTTCTACATCGAACCGCTTTTCCACTAAACCTCGATACTTAAAGTTATATGTACCTTCAAATACAGAGAAATCTCCCCACATGTTAAATGTACCTTTGGTATTAATCAAAAAGTTTAAATTACCTTCTCCCTTGCCCTTTATAGTACTTCCTGAGTCTTTATCTATTACAATTTCTATCGTAGCGTTTTGATTTACATTTAAATCAAAATCTAAGACTAATCCTTTAACGGCAATTTGTTCTTGTATTTCGCCACTTATTCTTGCTGCTTTTTCTTCTGGAGTTAGGAAGTGTATAAAAGAGTTATCGCCAAAACTTTCAGAATCATTAAGTGGAATAAAGAATTCTGTACCAGATTCTGTTCTTCCATCTTCTACTTTAATAACCAGTTGATCTGTAGGCCCGTTAATCTTTGCGGTTCCGGATATAAAGCCTGTGCCGTAATAGAGTTCGTCTTCAGACTCTTCAGTATTTAATACCAAAAGGCGATTGGTAGAAAGGTCAAGGCCTAACTCCCAATCTGAAAAATTATTGTGTTCAATGTAACCATTTAATCTTCCTTGTGAGAAGTATTTTGAATCTGTCATAGCGACATTATTAAAGATAAAACGTTGATCTCGAAGGGTTACTTTAGAATCGAAATCAAAACCATAATCCACATTAAGATATGGAATAGACAAACCTGCTCTGTCTAATAGGAGCTCACCGTCTATACTCGGTTTCTTAAGACTCCCAGAAACTTTTGCATTACCAGAAACCAATCCTCTTATATTACTAATAACTCCCTCCCCTAGCGGATTTAAAGGATCTAGTAAGAACTCTTCAAAAGCAACATCTAAATTAATTGTTGGGTTACGCTCTGCAACATCAATGATCCCTTTTGCTGATAGAGAGGTTAAATTATCATTAATCAATGACACATCTGCTTTATAATTAGTGATTGAATTATTGCCTTCTAATTTGGCTGTTAAATTGCCTAAATCGTAATTATTTACAAAAAGATTACTAACCTCTATATTAGATTTGGGTAAATATATTCCATTGGCTTGCGTAATATCTACTTTACCATTAACAACACCTTTTAATGCTAAACTATCTATGCGCGGTGTAATTTTCACTAATTGCACATCCTTAAAATCGACTCTTAAATTTTTGTTGGTTTTATCACTGATAATACCAGAGAGTTCAATCTCTTCATTGCCTTGATTAATCGTTATTGGAAAAATATCGAAAGCTTTAAACTGTCTGTCAAAACGTATTTTGTTAAATGAGTTTTTTTCAGAGTTGATAAACCAATCATAACCTTTAAATAAAATATCAGATTTCCTAAAACCAATGATAGATTTATTGGCTTCATCTATAGTATAAAACAGATTAAGGTTGAATTGATCTCTATTACCTAAACCACCTTTGAACTCTGATTTAATGAGTAAGGTATCTCGTTTAGTAACATTAATAAGACTAAAATCTGAAGCGTTATAAATACCAGTGCTCAAGGTATCAATTTCAATAAACGTATTATAAATAGGATTACTATTATCTACTGTTACATTGATATTGTTTACAAAATACTCTTGAAACCTAATCTCTGGAGAGTTGAATGTAAGCTCAAATCCCTTTTCTTCGGTTTCAATACGACCTTGAATAAAGGTATTACTTGCCAAGGTGAGATCTTTGTAGAATACAGCTGCTATTTTATTATAAATATTAAATTTAAAATTAATGTACTGCCCTTCTTCTACATCGTTAGGAACATAGTTAGTATAAATACTTCCAATAGAATTTTCAATCAACTTTAAGATATCCCTAGTCTTAAATTGCCCCGTAATCTTACCATTAATAATATCGGGTGAATTTACGGAAATCGTGCGTTCATTAGCTTTAAAGGTAGAAACAATATCAAAATCCTGAAACTTATAACTACTGTCTTGATTCTTATAGATTGTATTTTTAATATTAATTGCTCCGCTTGCATTATCATAACTAGAACCTGTAGCAGTGATATTAACTAAACCTTTAAATTCGGATATACTATCTCTCGTTACAAAGTTTAAAACTTTAAGATTGGCATAACCAACATTTGCTTTAAAATCGAATTTTTTTTGTTCTTCAGCATAGTCAACCAAACCATTAAAATCCATTTTAAGATTTGGATCGTTGGCCTTTAATTTTCCGTTAAAAACTTTGTTTCCTAAATCCCCTGAAACATTAATACCTTCGTAAGTATAGTCGTTGTATTCTAGACTAAACACATCTCCTTTTACATCAGTCCGTAGATTATCTAATGTAAAACCTTTACCGTCAACATCTACATTAGCTGATACATATTTAACCTTTGGGTCTTCAATTAATTCTCCAATATTAAACTCATCGAAAACGATATTACCAATATAACTTGCATTGTCTATATCGTCAATCTCTGTAAGCTCTAAGTCAGATTTTACAAACCCCAAATCGGTATCAATCTCTATATTAGCATCTATTCGCTTAGATGTAATATGAGATGTTCCATTAATTTTAAAATTACCTACTTTAGATAGTACAGTCGGAATAGACTTACCAAGAATATTTGGGAGTAATGCTACAAGATCATTATAATTAGATGCCAAATTTTTAAATCTACCATTTAAAGTAAAACTATCAGCTTCCTTACTAAATAAATTCTTAAAAGCTATATCTCCAATAATTCTTGTATTTCTGGTTGTACTAACATTAAGGTTCTTGGCCTCTAAATTATTTAGCGTACCCAATAAATCAGCATTAAGACTTGCACGTTGATTAGTACCAAACTCATCAAAAAACACGTTTAGCTCTGTCAGTGAAACTTTAGAATCCCTAAAGCTGGCAATTACATTTACTTTATCAGTAAAGTCTTTTAAATCTTCACGTTTGTAATTAAATCTTAAATTTCCTTTTAACTCAGAACCCTTGGTCTTTATATTTAAATCACCAAAGTTCATATGATCTAAGGTATATTCAAAATTAGCCATTAGATTCGCTATACTAATACCTCTACTATCTGTAAAACTAAATTTATTAATCCGAGAACTTACATCTGGTCCATTAATTAAGAAATTGGTGGTGTTAGCATTCAAATTACTAAACTCAAAAACTTTAGGTGTTTCCAGATTTTCATCAGTTAATCTAAAGATTCCATTTTCTATGGATACATCACTAGAAGAAAATAAAAATTTACTTGGTCCTTGCCTAGGGTTATCATCATCAAACTTAGCAACAAAAACATCGAGATTTGTGTCGTCTTCTCCTTCGTAAGTTTTGAGATTAAAGACTAAGTCTTCAATATCAATATCACCAAAATTCAATTTACTATTATATAGATTTTTAAAACTAATAATAGAACTATTTAATTCACCTATAGCTATAAGTGTATCTTTTTTATAATCTTTAATAAGAATCTCTTTAAGCTCTATATCTCCGTTAAGCTGAAGCCCAACTTTGCCTATATTAATATCGGTTTTAAAATCTTCGTTGAGACGTTTTGTTGCATATTTACCAAGTTTGGTTTGTACAGCAGGAATCCCCAAGATTAAGAAAACAATAAGAAAGAGCAGCAAAAATATGCCTACTATCTTACTTATTATTTTGAGTACTTTTTTGATAAGATTAACGCTTAAAAATTGATGAAATCTTCACTACCTTTGCATGTAATAATACGTTGTTTCATAAGGTATTGGATTATATCCTGTAAAATTAACAATTATAGTGCCATCATCGACTATGGAAAAAGAAAATATTTATATCCTTGGTATTGAATCCTCTTGCGATGATACTTCGGCTGCTGTATTATGTAACGATAGAATTTTAAGCAATGTTGTAGCTGACCAAAAAATACACGCAGAATTTGGAGGAGTCGTCCCAGAATTAGCCTCAAGAGCACATCAGCAAAACATAGTTCCTGTAGTGCATCAAGCAATAGAAAAAGCTGGTATTACTAAAGAACAATTAAGTGCTATTGCTTTTACTCGGGGACCAGGTTTAATGGGTTCTCTTTTAGTTGGTACTTCGTTTGCAAAATCTTTAGCCTATGGGCTAGATATACCTTTGATTGATGTAAATCATATGCAAGCTCATATTCTGGCTCATTTTATTGATGAAGACGAACATAAAAAGCCTCCTTTCCCATTTTTAGCTATGACCATCTCTGGTGGACATACACAAATTGTAAAAGTGAGTCATCATTTTGAAATGGAAGTCTTAGGAGAAACTATTGATGATGCCGTTGGTGAAGCTTATGATAAAAGTGGCAAAGTATTAGGTCTTGGCTATCCTGCAGGTCCAGAGATTGATCGACGTGCTCAGTTAGGCAACCCTAAGGCTTATAAATTTACCAAGCCCAAAGTTGATGATCTTAATTTTAGTTTTTCTGGATTAAAAACAGGAATTCTCTATTTTGTACAACGCGAAACCAAAGCCAATCCAAACTTTATTGAAGAACATTTAAATGACATTTGTGCCTCAATTCAATATACAATTATTGGTATTTTGATGGACAAACTAAAACTAGCTGTAAAACAAACTGGTATTAAACATATTGCTATTGGTGGAGGCGTTTCTGCAAATTCTGGTATTAGAAAAGCATTAAAAGAAGCCGAGCGCAAACATGGTTGGACGACTTATATTCCAAAATTTGAATACACTACAGACAATGCTGCTATGATTGGCATTGTTGGTTATTTAAAATATTTAAATAAAGATTTCTCAGGTTTTGATGTGATAGCAACAGCTAGATTGAAGATATGATATGAAAAAACATCTTTCAAAACCTTATTACTACTTATGGTTTACTTCACTGGTTATTTTAATTTATAGATATATAGTTTTAGCAAAAATTGGAGACTCAGTTTTAGATATAAATGTACATGACACCTTTTATGTTATTTCTTATTGGCATATTACCATTGTTTTGTGTTTATTTTATTTGATTTTAGGGTTTGTATATTGTATGTTTTCAAAATCAAACATTGCTCTAAATAGACCTCTCTCTAATACATATAATACTTAGTTTGTTGGTAATTCCTGCATATTTTATCGGATATTGTTTATTAAATAGATTCTATAAATCTGAATTCCCTTTATTTGACGATACATCTAAATCCAATATTTTAATTACAACTTTGGTTTTAATCGGATTAATTGCCCAATTATTTTTCATTTTAAATATTTTTATAAGTCTATTTAAACATTACTCGAAAAAAAACCGAAATTGTTAAAACATCTGTTAATAAGCTAAACTATATTACTCCTATTACATTTTAAAATTTAGTTGTTTTGTGACACAATCAATCTCTATAAAAAATGAAACGATTATTAATACTGTTATTATTTTTTCCAATCATCAGTTTATCTCAAGAATCTTTAGAGCAGGAGCTAGATTCTATAACTACAACAGAAGAAGCCAAAACATTCGCAAAAACTCATAAAAAAGTGAATAAAAGTAAACTCTTTACTTTTAATAAAGAAAAGCACAAAACACGTTTGGCTGACGATCTTTTTAGGCTCTCAAAAGGTGGAAAGCAAATCGTAAAGACAGATTATAAGAAAACATATTATAAGATTATTGACAAAAACAAAGTACTGCATTATAGAGTAAGCTATATCTATTTTGATGGCAATAAAATGACACTCAACGAGATTAATGATAAAAGAAATAAAATACTAAATCAATACAATGAAGGTTATAAATTTGATGCATTAGCTAAACTACATTCCATGGATCTTAATGCCAAACGCGGTGGTGATTTAGGTTGGTTTCCTGAAGGACAAATGCATCCTCAATTTGAAGACGCAGTGAAGCATCATAAAACCAATGATATCTTTACTTTAGACATTGCTGACAAAAACTGGTATTATATAGTCTTAAAGACCTTTGACCCTAAGCCTATTGAAGAAATAACAGTTTTAAAATATACAGAAGCTGTTAAGTAATGCAACTATTCTATAACCCAAATATTACCGAAAACGATACAAGGTTTAACTTTGATAAAGACGAAAGTCGGCACATCGTAAAAGTACTCCGTAAAAGCATTGGTGACCAATTACATATTACCAACGGAAAAGGTCATTTATTTAAAGCTCAATTAATACAAGCTGATATGAAGCATTGCACAGTTAATATCATCTCGCAAAGTTTACAACCTAAACGGAAATACAATCTGCATTTAGCGGTTGCACCTACTAAAATGAATGACCGTTACGAATGGTTTTTAGAAAAGGCAACTGAGATTGGTATTGAAGAAATCACACCAATAATCTGTGATAATAGTGAACGTAAAGTTATAAAAAAAGAACGCTTTGAAAAGATTCTTCAAGCAGCAATGAAACAATCCCTACAGTGCTATTTACCTAAACTGAATCCACCTGTTGCATTTAAAGAGTTTATTAAACAAGAAGTTTTTGGTCATAAATTTATAGCGCATTGTGAAGACACCGACCGAAAATCTTTAAAAACTCAACTTAAAACCAATAAAGATATTATCATTTTAATTGGTCCTGAGGGGGATTTTAGTAGTAATGAAATTAAAATAGCCCTAGCTACTAACTTTATTCCTGTAACATTGGGCAATACAAGACTTAGAACAGAAACTGCAGCTATAGTGGCTTGTCATTCCGTAGCATTCATCAACGAATAACTACAAAGCTTTTTGTGCTGCTGTTGTTATATCTAAAGCCGTATTTTCAATGACAATTATTAAAGATAAATCGTCCGAAGATTTAACAATCTCAGGTATTATCACTGAACCTTTACCTATAGGTTTTTCAAGCTTAAAGCGCTGCTCATTGACAACGATATTAGTATTTATAAGCTCTTTATTTCTATTTTCTCCACGTTTCACATAAGTCTTTCGTTGATTGATTACCAAAATAGTTCGTATATATTTATCGTCTACATCTCCTTCAATATTGTAATTGAACTTTATTAGGCTTTCAGATTGTAAAACTTCAGACAATAAAATACTATTAGCATTGTCCTTTTTTGAGTATTCCTTTATTTTTTGATTAACAAGACGCTTGTCAGAACCGACAATATGCTCACTTCCGTTAATGATCAATTGAGGTGTATAAATCGTACGACTATTAAACTTAGCACCATATAAACGTTGCTTCTCAGTATATACAGATTTACTAAATGGGTCTTTCCAACCTATATAATTCCAATAATCTACATGATATGATAGCGCAATAACCTTATCACTCTTAACGTCGTTTAAATATTTATCTGCTGGTGGACAACTAGAACAACCTTGCGAAGTAAATAATTCTAACACAACTACATTTCTGGACTCAAGAGGCTTATCAATTAATGAAGAAAAGAAAAGAATCGGTATTATAAATAATGTTAATAGTGCAGATTTCATAGAATTTCTTTTTTAAATTTACATTATGATATCTAAGTCGAAAAATATACGCCCACTTACACTACTCTTAGGAATTATGATGAGTTTAACAACTAGCTTTCTTGCTGCTCAAGATGTTGCTGTGTTAAAATATAAAGGTGGTGGAGATTGGTATAGTAACCCAACAGCGCTACCAAATTTGGTAAAGTATTGTAATGACAATATTGATACTAATATTAATGAAAACATTCAGACTGTAGAAGTTGGTAGTACAGATATTTTTCAGTTTCCTCTGTTGCATATGACAGGTCATGGTAATGTTTTCTTTGAAGATGATGCTGCTGATAATCTAAGAAATTATTTGATCTCTGGAGGTTTTCTACATATCGATGACAATTATGGTATGGAACCATACATTACTAAAGAACTAAAAAAAGTTTTTCCAAATAACGAGCTGAAAGAAATTCCGAAGAATCACAAAATTTTCAGTGCTGTATATAATTTTCCAAACGGCTTACCAAAAATACACGAGCACGATGGTAAAGCACCACAGGCTTTTGGTATTTTTCATGAAGGCAGACTCGTAGTACTCTTTACTTTTGAAAGCGACTTAGGTGACGGCTGGGAAGACCAGGAAGTACATAATGACCCAGAAGAAGTGAGAGAGAAAGCTCTAAAAATGGGGGCGAACATTGTAAAGTATGCTTTTGAGAATTAAAAACTAATACATGAAACTAAGTTACCGTTGCAGTTCTTGCAAAAAAGACAATACTATTAAAACTAAAGCAAAAGACAGACACGGTTTACTGATGGAAAGGGGTTCGAACGAATTTAATGAACGTTGTAAACATTGTGGAAATTTTACAAAAAAACACATCAATAGATTATATGCCGATGATGATTATACATTTGTAATAATAGGTTTTGTACTTGCTGCCATTGCCACAGTTTTGCTGTGGGATTTTGGTTATATTTCAACACTCACCTTTTCTATACCAATTTGGTTTTTTACAGAAATGAAAAAAAAGTCAAGTATGTTTAATCGAACTATGGTAAAATAGATGACTAAATGCCTAGCCACATAAATTATATTATATTCTTCCAGAGAGATAAATGCAGCTCACCCACTATACTTCCAATTTTAAAAAACGAAAAAACCCTATTACTTTAGTATGTGATAATATAAGTAATGCACCAAATATCGGGAGCTTGTTTCGTATAGCTGATGCTTTTGGTATTACAGAACTTATTTTTTGTGGTGATGATATTCCACTAGGAAAGCGTATGACCAAAACATCGCGTTCTACAGAACGCTATGTTAACTATAAAGTTGAAGCTGATATCAATGAGGTTATAGAAAAATTAAAAACCAATAATCATTACGTTATCGCTTTAGAAATTACAGAAAACAGCATAGAACTTACGGGTTTTAAAATCGATACAAGTCGACCAATAGTATTAATTTTTGGTGATGAAAGTTTTGGCGTTTCAGAAACTATTCTTAAGCAATCTGATGCCATTGTACATATAAACATGTATGGTAACAATAGTAGTATGAATGTAGTACAGGCTACAAGTATTACCTTATATGAAATTGTAAAACAACTTAACTCTTAAATAAGAATTTAGTTATATTTAAACCATGAATTCAAAAATAATAGCAAACGGTATTTTAAGGGCAATAGGTATTTTACTAGCCATTGTATTAGTGCTCTTTTTTCTATATAAAATACAATCTGTTATTGTTTATATTACTGTCGCTGCAGTGATTTCGTTAATTGGAAGGCCAATTGTTTTGTTTTTAAGGCGCAAATTAAAATTCAATAATACGATTGCTGTAGTGGTTACTATGGTTGTATTTATAGGTTTATTAGTAGGATTAATTGGTATGTTTATTCCGTTAATAACAGATCAAGGCCAGAAGTTATCACTTTTAGACCTTCAACAATTAGAAACCAATGTTGAAAATCTTTACAATGAGATTTTAACATATTTTGAATTCAAAAATATTGATGTAGAGCAATCTATAAAGGATTCTAACTTATTATCTAAGCTAGATTTCTCAATGATTCCCAACTTTTTTAATGGCTTAATCAGTGGCTTAGGAAGCTTTAGTATAGGTCTGTTTTCGGTCTTGTTCATTTCTTTTTTCTTTCTTAAAGACAGTCGTTTATTTGAAGATGGTCTTTTAACGTTTATACCAAGTGGGAATGAAAAGCGCACAAAGCGTTCCTTCACTAAGATAAAAGATCTATTGTCGCGTTATTTTGTTGGTCTAATATTTCAAATATTAATTCTGTTTATTATCTACACCATTGTACTACTAATTTTTGGAATTGATAATGCTGTAGTTATTGCTTTTTTATGTGCTTTATTAAATCTGGTACCATATGTTGGACCGTTAGTTAGTGGTTTTTTAATGCTTTTACTAAGTATGTCTAGCAATTTGGGGGAAAGTTTTAGTGAAGTTATTTTACCAAAAACCACCTATGTAATGATAGGCTTCATTATCGCTCAATTGGTAGACAATTTCTTTAGTCAACCATTTATATTTTCTAAGAGTGTAAAGTCACACCCTCTAGAAATTTTCTTAGTTATTATAATTGCTGGTATTTTATTTGGTATTATAGGAATGATAGTAGCCATCCCTGTTTACACAGCAATTAAAGTGGTTTTAAAAGAGTTTTTATCTGAATATAAAGTTGTGGGTAAACTCACAAAAGGTTTATAATACACATTTGAATACTTCAATTTTAAATATTGAAATTCAAGAATTTATAAATTCTAATCTTAAGACTGACATCGCGAGTTTACTATTAAAAGGGATTCCTTTTAACTATATAGATCCTAAAGATATCATTGAGCAAATTGAAGCTAAAAAATCTTGCGAAAAAAAATTGCCAACCTGGTTTAGCGAAAAAAACATATACTACCCTAATAAATTAAACATAGAGCAAACTTCTTCAGAAACTACAGCGAGATATAAAACAAATTTAGTTTCCGGTAAATCCTTAATCGACCTTACAGGTGGATTTGGTGTAGATGCTTATTTTTTTTCAAAAAGTATAGATTCTGTAGTGCATTGCGAGATTAATTCTGCACTATCACAAATTGCAAAACACAATTATAAAGCTTTAAATGTTTCTAACATAGACTGTTTTAACGAAAGTGGTATTGATGCTTTAAACCGTATAGACCAAACATTTGATTGGATTTATATTGATCCTTCACGTCGAGATCATACTAAGAAAAAGGTGTTTATGCTATCAGATTGCACACCAAATGTAAAAACTCTTCAAGTGGTCTTTTTAAAGTATGCTAAGCATGCGATGGTTAAGACATCTCCATTGTTAGATATTAAAGCCACAAAAAATGATTTACAACATGTTAAAGCGTTACATATTGTAGCTGTAAACAATGAGGTAAAAGAATTACTATGGATTTTAGATCGCAATTCTAAATGGGATTTTAGAATTAAGACTGTAAACATTTCTAAATCCAGTCAGCAAGTATTTGAATTTCTCTATGATGAGGAGCAGAATGCCAAAATTGAGTATTCTATGCCACTCACCTATCTATACGAACCCAATGCTGCTATTTTAAAAGCTGGTGCATTTACCTCTATTGGTAATCAACTCAATATTTCGAAATTACATAAACATTCACATTTATATACTTCTGAGCACCTAATAGATTTCCCTGGAAGACGTTTTAAAATTGAAAAGACTATTGCTTTCAACAAAAAAATCTTTGTTAAAGAAAAAATCATTAAAGCTAATGTAACGACAAGAAATTTCCCCTTATCTGTCAGTGATATCAGAAAAAAACTAAAAATAAAAGATGGAGGGAATATCTATTTATTTTTTACAACAATTAATGATAATTCTAAAGTTATAGTGATTTGTACTAAAGTATAGTTGGTGTATACGATACAATTTCATTATTTCCATCAATCTCTATTTCATAAGCCATGCATGCGTCCATCTGAAGCAGTATTTTATCATCATTGACTAATGCTGCATTGTTTGAAACAGAAAAAAGAACTTCACCTTCAGCAAAATTTGCCCAAGATGTCGTTGTACTTGGAGGTATATTAGGAATATCAACTAATATAACACCTTCGCTGTCAATAACTTGAAAATCAAAAGCTGTAGTTCCATTATTAATAACTCTTGTAACTGGATTTTGATCAATGCATGGATCATTAAACTGAGGTTGCATAGATTGTGATTGCACAAGTGAATCATTTGTATTAGTAGTATTTTGTATTGAATCAGATGTACAACTACTAATCAAAAAAACGAAGCACATTATGTGCACAAACTTGAGTAGGTCTTTCATTGGTTTATGTTTTTATAAGAAAAAGAATTAACCTTTTCTATCAATTTGGGAGGTCAAACATATAAAATCTAAATCAATTATCGATAAAAAGACTTAAAAATTCGACGAAATACATATTCAATGTCGTACATCATATCTATATACTTAGCGTAATCCTTTTGTAACTGAACTTATATTTAGACATATAACTTAATAGTAATAAAACAAAAATGCCATTATCAATATAAGATAATGGCATTTTCTAGTACTCTGAGTTTGCTTTTTAGACCTTTTTTACTTTTACAGCATTCATACCTCGTTGACCTTTTTCGAGTTCGAAAGTGACTTTGTCATTTTCAATAATCTCATCAATGATACCACTAACATGAGTAAAATGTTTTTCGTTAGTTTCTGTATCGATAATAAAACCAAAACCTTTTGAGCTATCGTAAAATGAGACTTTACCTTTTCTAACCGGATCAAATTCCTCATCACTATCCTCTTTTTGAGGAACACCAAGCACAATATTCTTAGCTTTAACTTTTATCTTCGTTGATGGATCTGGTGGTGTATCAGTAAGATTTCCATTATGGTCTACATAAGCCATGGGAATGCCTGCCGAACCATTTTCTTCTTTTTCAAGTTTACGCGCCTCCATCTTCTTACGCTTATCTTCTCTTTTCTTTAATCTCTTTTTTTCTTTTTCGCTTTTACTGAATGTTTGTTGTGATCTACCCATGAGTTGTTTTAAAATTAAAATAAATGCTTGCCTATGAAAATAATAATAAAGCAAACAAGTTAATTAACTTAACAATGAATGGAATTACAACCTAAAAACATAATCCAAGGAAAGGATTATAAGTGTAGTTATCTTCAATAAACTTAAAACAAAGATAAGAGAATAATAGCAAAATCCTGTTTCAATTTTTATTATTGATTGTTAATCCACTGGAGTCTTTAAATTTGCCTGTTATTAACCATCCACCAAAATCTTCTGAAACTGCCATCAATAATACATTTTCACCCTTTTTTAGGTTTAAGTATACACCATCAAATAAACCTATAGTACCTAAATATCTATAATCTCTTGTTCGCCACCTATTTGTTCCTTTATACACTGGTTTACCGTTTAAAATAACTACAACTCTATCACTATAGCCAAAATCAAAAAACTTTGTTTGTTCTTTTTCAGAATTAATTGTCAGCTTTGCAAAAACGGTATTCAATTTTGGCTGATCGTCATATCTCACAACTTTTCTTGAGATATTTGCTGCTACACCTTCTTCAACAAAAATGGTATGACCCCAGGTTCTTTTTGAAATAACATTTTTCACATTATCTATTGTATCTAATTCAGACTCTTTAAACTTATCTGAAATTTCCCAGGATTGAATAAGCCCTTCTATTTGTTTATTTTCAATTGGTTTAAAGTCTTTTAATTGGTAGTTGTCTTCATCAATTTTAATGTCTGCAATATGGATAGGAAGTCTACTACCTCTTATTAGTATTCCGCCGGCTTTTGGCTTATTAAATAATTTCCATGACAAATTCGGTGTCTCAGAATAATCTAAATACACCTGAGCTTTATCTTCATTTACCACCACTTTAACATGTGTCCAATCATTATATTTATAATCGTAAGCAAAAGAATATTTAGATCCAAAATAAAATTGAAAAGGTGTAATTCCGTTGGTTGCAGGTGCTGCCTGGTTACAATCTTCTAGACCAGACAAGTGCGTTCTAACAAACCATTGTTCTCCATTTAAGAAGTTTTTGTCTGCTCTAAAAAACACACCAGGATAGGTCCGTTCTTCTGGCAGAAACATATCAAACTCAATAATTCCATTTAAGAAGTTTTTGTCTTTTAGAACAAGTACACCTTGATCTATAAGGATAGCTTTTTTCCCTTTAAAATCTACAAACTCATAAGATTTGGCATTAATATCCCAATTCATAGTATCTAGCGGAATTACTTTCTGTGCGTTTAATGCTAACACAAATAGGGGCAAAAATAGCGTTGTGAATGTTTTTTTCATGATGATAGATATTTAGATTCCATAAATCTTTTGAATCTTATTTTAGAATAGAAAACAAGTTCGTTCAAAAGTGTTCAATGTTGTACAAATTGTTTTTTTTATAACCTTTGCATTAACATGAATAAATATCCTGAATACGATACAGTACAAAAGTGTCTTCAAAAAATTGAGGCAAAACTTAATTGGGGTAGCTCAGAGAATTGGCATAACAACGTCTTTTCTGAATTGAGCGAAGCTATCTATAATAAAACAGGCGTATTAATTAGTACGACTACTTTAAAACGTATTTGGGGAAAAGTAAACTATAACAATGCACCAAGCATTAGTACTTTAAATACACTTTCGCAATTTATAGGATATAAAAACTGGAGAGATTTTAAAACAAGTTTGACCCTAACCAAAAATGTAACGTTACACCCAAAAAAATCAATTCGTTTTAATCTCTCAAAAACTTTAATAGTAGGATTAGTGTTTTTGGTTGCTGCACTCTTTTTAAATTTTGCCTTTAAACATTATAACAAAGAAATAGACTCTTCTCAAATTAAGTTTATTAGCCATAGCGTAACTGCATCTATTCCTAACAGTGTGGTTTTTGATTTTGATATAAGCAATATAGACTCTGACAGTATTTATATTCAACAGTTTTGGGATCCAACCAAAACCATTAAAATCAATTCAGAGCAAAAACAGGCCACAGGGATTTACTATTATCCTGGATATTTTAGAGCAAAGTTGCTAGTTAATGGAAATACCCTTAAAGAGCATGATTTATTTATAAAATCCAATGGCTGGTTAGGAACTATAGATTATAAGCCTATACCAAAATACATCAGCAACCTAAAGGAGTTAAAATTTTCTGAAGCTATTAAAGAGGAAGTAAAGCGTAGCAAAGCACCCTTAACAACTACATTTCAATATATTGATAAATTTGAAGGTTTTTCTGGAGATAATTTTAGTTTAAGTGCAGAAATTAAAAGCATCTATAACGACAAATGGGCTGTATGTCAAAGTACTTCAGTTATAGTCGTAGGAACAAAGAGTGCTTTAATAATTCCTTTATCCCTTATTGGCTGCTCGTCTGAATTAAGAGGAATGCTGAGCGATAAAGATTTAGATGGTAAAACCGAAGATTTGTCTTCCCTTGCAATAGAATTAACCGATTTTAAAACTATAACAATAGAATGTATTAATAAACAGGTAAATGTATTTTTTGAAGGCCGTAAAGTATTTACAAAAACCTACGAAGAATCTATTGGTGAGATTGCTGGTGTTAGATATAAATTTCTTGGAATAGGTACTGTTGAAAATGTTACGCTATTAAATAAAAAAACCAACCAAACAATTGCGCTTTAAACAAATTGCTGGTTGGTAATTATATTCTACAAATTAAAGTGCCTGTAACTTCCCCATTTGTGTAATATCCTTAATACCATTTTTAATAGTTAAGAAAGCATTACCATTTGGTTTAATATCAATTAAAATTTTAATTTTATTAACAGCAAACGCAATTGATATATTTTGCAAATCATCATTAAAGTTTACGCTATAGTTTATAATTTTATCCATAATTAGTGTGGCTCTATCATCTTCACCCAAATCAAATATTAATCCAGTAGCTTTAGAATCTTCAATAGTTAAACAATTAGATTCATCTTCATTATTTAACCGCTCTCTTTCAAATCCTTCAAAAACAACTTCACCTACGTATTTAAACTTTTTAGATTTAACTAAAGCTTTCATTGCATTATATGTCCCTTGAAATGTTTCCTTTTGTGTCGGTTTAGATTGTGCCGACACAAAGGTTGAAGCAGAAAGGCTAAAGATAAATGTTAGTATAATTAAATTTTTCATTATCGTTATTTTGGGTCTAAGATAATATTTATTCTTTCAATACACTTCAAAAATAATTTGATATAGTCTTTAAAAGCTGTTAAAATCGCATGGCTATTCCTTAATTCTGAAGTACTTTTGCAAAAAAATATCTTTTATGTCTAAAATGCTTCCTACATTTAGAATTGTTGCCTTATTAGAAGGTTTGTCTTATATTCTTTTGTTATTTATTGCTACACCTATAAAGTATTTTGGCGGCGACCCACAATATGTGAGAATGCTTGGTATGCCACATGGTATTTTATTTATGGTCTATGTAGTAATAGCAATTCTAATAAGCAAAGACATGAAATGGTCTACCAGAACCTTATGGGTAGTATTAATTGCATCCGTAATTCCGTTTGGCACATTCTATATCGATAAAAAATATTTAAAAAAATCCCATGCTTAATATAAGACACTACATATACGATTTACTTATAGAACAAGGCATTTCTGAAACTACTGCAGAGTATCTTAATATGCTTGCACTTCTATTAGCATTAGTAGTGATTGCGTTTATTGTAGATTTTATAACTAAGCGATTGCTTTGGAGGTTTTCTACTGCAATCGCCAAAAGAACTAAAAGCAGTTTTGACGATATTCTTATAAAGAATAAGTTACCTAGAAATGTTGCCCATATTATCCCTTTGATTCTGCTGATTGAATTTGTGCCTCAGGTTTTTTCTGATTTTGCATATACTGAAGATATTATAGAAAAAACCTTAAAAGTCATAGCAATACTTCTTACGCTTCGTATTCTAAGAAGCTTTTTTCACTCTGTAAGAGATTATTTAAAAACACTGCCAAGATATAAGGATAAACCTATTCATAGTTACATTCAGGTATTTATGATTTTTGCCTGGCTTCTAGGTGTTTTTTCAATATTCGCTATAATGACTGGCATTACATTTTGGAAGTTTGCCACCTCATTAGGTGCTGCATCTGCTGTTATACTTTTAGTTTTTCGCGATAGCATATTAGGTTTTGTAGCCAGTATACAAGTAGCCGTAAACGATATGGTACGTATTGGAGACTGGATTACTTTTGAAAAATTTGGCGCAGATGGTGACGTCATCGAAATTACATTAGCTACAGTTAAAGTACAGAATTGGGATAAGACTATAACGACCATACCTACTTACGCTTTAATTTCTGATTCGTTTAAGAATTGGCGAGGCATGTCTAATTCTGGTGGGAGACGCATCAAACGTGCCGTAATTATTAAAACGTCTACTATAAAGTTTCTAGATGATGCAGATGTAGAACGCTTTAAAAGCATTGAATTGGTTTCTGATTATATAGAAAGTAGCTCAAACCAAATTAAAGCATATAATATTGAAAATGGAGTTGATAAGTCTGTTTTAATCAATGGTCGTAATCTAACCAACTTTGGTGTTTTTAGAAAGTATCTTCAAACCTATATGGAAAACCACTCGGCTATCAATAAAAATATGACATTAATGGTACGACAGTTAGAACCAACACCTCAAGGTATTCCTATGGAAATTTATACTTTTAGTAGTGATATTCGTTGGCAAAATTACGAATACATTATGGGAGATATTTTTGATCATGTTCTGGCTTCAGTAAAGTTTTTTGATCTTGAAGTATACGAACTTACAGTAGCAAATTCTGATTAGTTTCTTCCTTCTAATCGGTCTTTTACAAACTCAACTTCGGTTTTACCATGCGGTCTCGGTTTACCATCTTCGCCTAAATTTACCATTATAATATTATCGACAGTAAGAATAGTTTCTCTGGTCATTTTATTTCTGGCTTCACACTTCATTGTTATAGACGATTTACCAAACTTAGTAACTTCTATACCAATCTCTACAATGTCCCCTTTTTTGGCTGATGCCATAAAGTTAATTTCTGACATGTATTTGGTGACAATCTTAGAATTTTCAAGTTGAATAATGGTATAAAGCGCAGCTTCTTCATCTATCCATGCTAATAGTTGACCGCCAAATAAAGTGCCATTAGGATTTAAATCTTCGGGTTTTACCCATTTACGTGTGTGAAATCTCATTTAAAGTAATTAAATATAAACAATAAGAATTTTTAAAGTAATGTTTGTTGCCTATCAGAATCTTCATTAGGAATCTTCAAATCAGTCCCTAATTTAGAATTTAATTGCTTAATTAAGTAAGCAGAAAGTAAAGGCGACTCTTTTTCAATATTTTGATGCACAAAGAAGTTAATATCTTTTATACCATTATCTTTCCAAACCTTTAAACGCTCTACCCAGTCATCTAAACGTGTATAATCACTTTGATGGTTAGCACCAACGTAGCGTACAAAAGCTCTGGAGTTGGTTAACCGCATATGCATAATATCGCGTCTGCCAGCACTATCTACTATAATATTTGAGATATTATTCTCTTCTAAAAGCTGATATAAATCTTCAGCTATGGCTTTATCATTGTACCAATTGGTATGCCTAAACTCAACAGCTAGAGGAATTTCCCTTGGCCAACCTTCAACAAAATTAATTACACGATCAAAATCCTTTGGAGCAAAGTTACTGTGCATTTGTAAAAAAACGCAGCCTAACTTTTCTTTTAGATTTACAGCACTATATAAGTAATTGTCAACTACAGGTGCAACATCATCATTTAAACGCTTCCAGTGACTAATCTCTTGATTGAGCTTTGGGAAGAACTTAAAACTATCTGGTGTTTTATCATACCACTTCACAAATTGCTCTGGTGGAAAAATTCTATAAAATGTGGCATTTAATTCAATAGAATTAAACTGACGCGAATAGTATTCTAATTCATCCTTAGTTCCTCTAGGATAAAAGCCCTTTAAATCTGCTCTATTCCATTTCGCACAACCAACAAAAACATTAGTTTTGTCAGCAGAGTTTTTCTTTAATACCTTAATAGTATCCTGATGATCAGGTGGCAAAGTAAAATCTATGATTTCAGGATTATCTACACTTCCAAATTTCATGTGTTGTTATTTTAACCAAAGATATAGTTTAAAGCACATTATAAGAATTGAAATGCATAAGTTTTTTGAATGAAAAAATCACCAATGTTAATAAGACCGTTAACAACATATTTGAGCTTCAACCATACGCTATGGTGTAATCTTTAAATTTAATTCCAAATTAATCCTTAATCACTTCACCATGGCAACTCGCACTGAAGACCTACTATCTCTTAGGCCAATTATAACTTCTGCAAAAATTTATGATGCTATGAGTTCTGAAGAATTATTTCAGAATAAGACTTTACGTCCAATCATAAAAATGCAGCACAATTTATTCATTGCAGTTTTTAGAAATTACATTACCAAAAGAAAGAATGTATTTTATGATCTAACATTACCAAAACAGTTAGACTATATAGATAATGCTATTCATAAGGATATGAAATTTAGAAATTCTGTTAAAGGCATGATTATAGGGCAATTTACTATTGAGGAGTATGAATTGTATATCGAAAACTCTTCTGCTTTAAACAAGCGCATGATGAATATTGTAAAAGAACGGCTTATTAACAATATTCAGGTATTTATCAAACCTCAGATATTAAAGGCTATCTAAGCAAAATATTAGATTTATAAAATTTTTAACATTGAAGTAATTAAAAATTATATAATTTTGAAACGTCCATTTCAAATAAAATGCCAAAAACTGAAATTTTTAATAGAGAAAATGTCCTAAAGCAGGCTACGGAAGTATTTCATACTAAAGGTTATAATGCCACCTCAATGCAAGATTTAGTAGATGTTACAGGTCTTAACAGGTCGAGTATTTACAATTCTTTTGAGAGCAAACATAATCTGTATCTGGAATGTTTAAAGCTATACGAAAATAAGTACCAGCGTATTATCTCTAAAGTGTTATTAGCATCTAACAGTCCTATAAATGCTATTAAATCTTTATTTAATATGTATTTAAAAGAAACGCTGAGTGATACTAAAACCAAAGGGTGTCTTATTGTTAATTGCAAATCTGAAATGGCCAATCAGAATATGGCAATTCAAAATTTTTTATTGAACAACCAAAAAGGTACAATAGAGCTTCTCGAAGATTTAATTGAAAAAGGACAGAAGGGTGAAAGCATTAATAAAAGCAAGTCTAAGCAAGAATATGCCCTATATTTATTTTCGTCAATGCAAGGTTTCAGAATGACAGGTATTTTGGTAAATGACAAAGATCAATTGCAAGGTTTAATTAATACAACTTTGCAAAATTTAAAATAATTTTTTTAATCTAATTTGAAACGATTGTTTCAAATAAAATAACACATTATGAATAAGTTAAAAGACAAAGTTGCAGTAATCACAGGTGCAAACAGCGGAATAGGATTAGCTACCGCTAAGCTATATCTAAAAGAAGATGCAAAAGTAGTACTATCTGGAAGACGAAAAGAAGCTCTGGAAGAAGTTGCAAAAACGTTAGAAGGAGATTTTATAACAGTAGTAGCAGATGTTTCAAAGGATGAAGACAATAAAAGTCTAATTGAACAAGCCACAAACCATTATGGTAAAATTGACATTTTATTTCTAAATGCTGGTATTGCACCTCCTACTCCAACAACAGAAGTAACGGCAGAACATTACAACCAAATATTTGATATCAATGTAAAGGGGCCAATTATCGCAATAAAAGAAGCTTTACCACATATTAATGATAATGGAACCATACTATTTACAAACTCTATTGTACATCAAAAAGGGTTTGATGGATTAAGCATATACTCAGCCAGTAAAGGGGCTCTGAGAGCTTATGCTCGTGTGTTAACTTCTGAAGTTAAATCTAGAGGCATTAGAGTTAATTCAATTGCCCCAGGACCAATTGACACACCTATTTATGGTAAAATGGGTTTACCACAAGATGTTGTTGAAGAAATGGGTAAAGGATTTGCAGAATCTGTACCATTAGGTCGTTTTGGCACCTCAGAAGAAATTGCCAATGCAGCCTTGTTCTTAGCTTCTGATGATGCATCTTATATAAATGGTGTAGAATTAGAAGTTGATGGTGGATTAAGTCAGATTTAAAACATACTGAACCTAAACTAAAAAGCCGAACACTATGTTCGGCTTTAGTATTTATAACAAAGACTCCCCATTGAGATTAGTTGTGAGTACATCACTCATATAATCAAAATAAGGCCTAATTTGTTTGAATGCTTCATTTACATCATCAAGAAAACCTTCTGCAAGAACCTCTTTATCCGTGTATTTCTTAGTAAATATATATTGCTTTCTACGTATTAGATCTATTGCAGGATGAACTTTATCAAATCCTTTAGGTGCAGTTTTTAGTTCATCTCCAACGAATCCGCCCCAAGTAGTTTTAAAGTTTTTATTATTCAAAATAGCTCGCATTTCGCTATCATCCATTTCAAACTCTTTCCTTATTCTAAAAAGGTCTTCTTTATTAGGTTCCCAAAAACCAGTAGCTATAAATGATTCATTATTGGGTTGAATATGTAAGTAATAGCCACCTCTAAGTTCTGGTTTTTTACGAGCAAAAGAACCGCCAAAGTGAGTTTTGTAAGGTAGCTTGTTTTTAGAAAAACGGACGTCTCTATATATCCTAAAAATCTTAATTTTCTCTATTTGATCGTGAGCATTTATTAATTCACCTAAATGGTTATAAGCACTTTTCACTTTAGTTTCTATAGCTTTAAATTCTGGTTTATGGGCATTAAACCAATCTCTATCGTTGTTTTTGGTTAAATTCTTAAAGAATGTAAGGGTTTCCTTTGGTATGGTTGTGCTCATTTTTATGATTTTTTTAATAGCTAAAAATATAAAAACCTTTTTTATTTTATGTTAAAATGAGTTAATCCTCGGCTTCTTAAACACTCTGTTTAGAATAGTTAAAAATAAACTTGCGTAGTGATAGAATTTTCAGTATTATGCACAACTTTTAAAACACACACTAATTTTATGGGTAGACCAGCAACAAGACCAACAAAACTAAAAGATGGATTTTATATTGAAATCCGTAACAAAGGTTCAAAATCAGGTGTTAAACTATACAGTGGCACTAAATTACAGATGCATCGCGCAATAAAGATGTACGAGCGTTCTAAAGAAGTCATCATTTTAGGTGAGTCTATAAACGGTAAATTTGTAGATAAAGAACCAAAATTGCATGTAGTAGAATAACTATAAATAAATGAAATTTAAAAAGGCGAAAACTTAGTTTTCGCCTTTTTTTATTGTATTACTGTTGGTCTAAAAACTAACTCTTATTTTTTTTTTTATACATTGTTAATCTAAATGGCAGTTTTTTCTGCAAAAAACTAACTAAATTAAATCAACTTTATTATGACAAATTCTTTAAACAAACCACCTATTTGGTTTTGGATTGTAAGCGTATTAGCTCTAGTTTGGAATAGTCTAGGTGTGCATGGCTACGTTAGTCAAGCATACAAGACTAAAGCATTTACAGATGCTTATACTACTGAGCAAATTGAAGTTATGACTAATTTACCCACTTGGTATACAGCATTATTTGCTATTGCAGTTTTCGCTGGTGCAATAGGTTGCTTGTTGCTCTTGTTTAGAAAAAAAATTGCAAAGTTACTTTTAACCTTATCCTTTTTAGCTGCAACCATACAAATGGTGTATTTTTTATTTATCGCAGATTTAAACGGTGTAGATTTTAGCGCAAACAAAATAATGGCTTACATTATTATTGTATTTGCTGCATTTTTGGTTTGGTTTGCAAAAAATGCTATTACTAAAAATTGGATAAAATAACTATTAACCAACCAATTTTAAAAAAGGAATTAGTAATTATAACTGGTTCCTTTTTTTATTCAAAATTTACAGCATGTAAAATTAGACCAGAAGCTGGAGCAATATAATCCATCACTTCTACACTATCTGCTTTTAAGGTATCTTCAATATAAGCTAATGTCACCTCTCCTCTACCCAATTTAATTAAACAACCAAACATAAGTCGTATCTGATTACGCATAAAACCTTTGCCTTTTACTTTAAAAATATACGATTTTTCGGGAAAGAAATTCGCGGTATAAATTGCATTATCTACTATTTCAGAAGATTCTATAGTTCTATAATACTCCCCATTATCAGTTGCTTTGTAGCAATAGGTTTTAAAGTTGTGAGTGCCTTCAAATAATTTAGCTCCTTCCTTCATTAATTCAACATTAAGAGGCTCTAAAATTGTCGATAGAATTGGAGCACAAAAAGGATGATTTTTTTGCCCTTGAGAAAACACATAATGATACTCCTTCAATTTAGAATCTTGAATAATATTAAATTTATTATCAACTTCCTTAATAGACAGTGCTCTAATGTCTTGGGGCAAATTATGATTAAAAAGTGCCAAAAATTCATCAAAGTCTTTAATTGGGGCGTTATAAATAAACAACTCCAACGCAGCTTCATTTGCTGAAACCATAGCATCTGTTCTACCAGCACCTAGGGTCTTAAAGCGAATATTGCCAAGAATATACTTTAGAGTTCTATCAATCATTAAGTGAATGGTTTTAACATCGGGTTGCTTTTGCCATCCATGAAAACGATATCCTAAATATTGAATTTTTATAAGATAATAAAAACGTTTATCAAACATTAATTAGTGTCTTGCTTTGCGCTTACAATATAACTACTTTTCCCTTGCCTTTAATACATTAACAATATCATTTAGATTGAAGCCTTTAGCTTGTAATAATATTAAATAATGAAACATTAAATCCGCACTTTCCTCAAGGAATAAATTATCATTATTATCTTTTGCTTCAATAACTACTTCTACAGCTTCTTCGCCGACCTTTTGTGCAATTTTATTTATGCCTTTTGCAAACAATGATGCTACATAAGATTTTTGTGCATCGGTATTTTCAATTCTAGAAGAGATGACATCTTCTAATTTTGAGAGAAATCCAAAAGATTGGATATTGCCCTCATTCCAGCATGTATCCGTTCCTTTATGGCATGTTGGCCCTTTTGGATTTACAGATACCAAAAGTGTATCTTTATCACAATCAAGTTGAATGTCAACTAAATTAAGAACATTACCACTTTCCTCACCTTTGGTCCATAATCTATTTTTAGTGCGGCTAAAAAATGTTACTAAACCCGATATTTTTGTTTTTTCTAAGGCTTCTTCATTCATATAACCCAGCATTAATACATTCTTAGTATTTATATCTTGTATAATTGCTGGCACTAAACCATCCGAATTTTTATTGAAATCTATATTCATAACCGTACTTCTATATTCTGCTTTTGTAACTCTTTTTTTAATTCTAATATTGGTATTTCTCCGAAGTGAAAAACACTAGCGGCCAAGGCAGCATCTGCTTTACCATCTTTAAATGTATCAATAAAATGCTGAATCGTTCCTGCACCACCTGAAGCAATTATCGGAATATTAACCAATTCTGAAAGCTTAGCTAAAGCCACATTGGCAAAACCAGCCTTAGTCCCATCGTGATTCATAGAGGTAAATAGAATTTCTCCAGCTCCTCTTTCTTCAACTTCTTTTGCCCAATCAAATAATTTAATATCTGTTGGAATAGTTCCTCCTGCTAAATGTACAAACCATTCGTCATCTATTTGTTTTGCATCAATAGCGACGACGACACACTGACTCCCAAATTTTTTAGAAAGTTCGTTAATGAGTTCTGGACGCTTCACAGCTGAAGAGTTTATAGATACTTTATCTGCTCCGCAGTGCAATAAATCATCAACATCATCAACAGAAGAAATTCCTCCACCTACAGTGAATGGGATATTAACCTGTTCTGCCACTTTTAAAACCATATCGTGCATAGTTTTTCTATTCTCAAGAGTTGCAGCTATATCTAAAAAGACCAGTTCATCTGCTCCTAATTCTGCATATTGTTTGGCTAAAACTACTGGGTCACCAGCATCACGTAAATCAACAAAGTTGACACCTTTCACCGTACGTCCATTTTTAATATCCAAGCAGGGAACAATTCGTTTTGTTAGCATAATTAATTATTGACTATAAATTTTTCTAAAGCTCTTAAACTTATTTTATTCTCATAAATGGCTTTTCCAACTATAGCTCCCTCACAACCAATAGCTTTTAAATCTTGCAGGTCTTTAATATCGGAAACTCCACCTGATGCAATAAGCTTTATGGACTGTGCTCCACTTTTATTACTACAGGTATTTATAATCGTTTTGTAAAGCTCAATTGATGGGCCTTTTAGCATACCATCTTTTGTAATGTCTGTACAAATCACATACTGTACATGCTTCCTTTGATAGTTTTTTACAAACGAAACAACTTCTTCTTTGCTATTGTCTTGCCAACCGTTTATAGCAATTTTACCGTCATTACTATCGGCGCCTAAAATTATTTTTTGTGGCCCGTATTTTGACAACCAACTTTCGAAAGTCTCTCTGTCACTCACTGCAATACTACCACCTGTTATCTGTCTTGCGCCACTATTAAATGCAATATTTAAATCTTCGTTAGATTTTAAACCTCCACCAAAATCAATTTTTAAATTTGTCTTTGCAGCTATAGTTTCTAAAACCCTATAGTTTACAATATGCTTAGCCTTAGCGCCATCTAAATCTACAAGATGCAAATATTCTATACCAGACGCTTCAAATTCTTTAGCTACCTCTAGTGGATTTTCGTTATATATCTTTTTTGTATCATAATCTCCTTTGGTTAGTCTTACGCACTTTCCATCTATGATATCTATGGCAGGTATTATTCTCATAACATTGCCCACGAAAGTGGGAATCTCTTTTAATTAATATTTATCTTTAGTTTGTGGCGCTTCAACAAGCTCAGCGTGACAAATCACTTTTATTTATAAGTCAAGGAAATTTTGTAACAATCGCTCACCTGTCTTTCCGCTCTTTTCTGGGTGAAACTGCACTCCAAAGAAGTTATCGTTCTCTAATGCTGAAGCATATTCTATGTCGTAATTTGAAGTTGCAATGGCTTCATCACAATTCTCAGCATAATAACTATGTACAAGGTACATGTATTCTTCTTCTCTTATGTCTTTAAATAAATTGGATTTTAAATTATTAATGGTATTCCATCCCATCTGAGGTACTTTTACAGCATTTGAAAATCGCTTTACATCAACATTAAAAATTCCTAAGCCTTTGGTATCTCCTTCTTCTGTATGATTACACATTAATTGCATTCCTAAACAAATTCCTAAGACTGGTTGTTTCAATTTTGGAATAAGCGTATCTAACCCACTCTCTTTTAACATTTTCATCGCTGAACTAGCCTCACCTACACCTGGAAAAATCACTTTATCTGCCTTAAATATCTCATCTGGATTATCAGATAATACCGCATCATATCCCAAACACTTAAAAGCAAATTGAATACTCTTAATGTTACCAGCACCGTAATTAACTATTTTTAAATCCATTACAGCATTCCTTTTGTTGATGGCAAAATCATTTTTTCTATATCTTGCTTTACAGCCATTTTAATAGCTTTTGCAAAAGCTTTGAATATGGCTTCAATTTTATGGTGTTCATTATTACCTTCAACTTTAATATTTAAATTACATTTTGCACCATCTGTGAAGGATTTAAAGAAATGATAAAACATTTCTGTGGGCATCTTCCCAATCATTTCACGATTAAATTCCGCATCCCAAACTAACCAGTTACGACCACCAAAGTCAATCGCCACTTGTGCTAAACAATCATCCATAGGTAATGAAAATCCATAACGTTCAATACCCAATTTGTTACCAAGTGTTTTTGCAAAAACTTCTCCTAGGGCAATAGCCGTATCTTCGATGGTATGATGTTCATCGACTTCTAAATCACCATCTACTTTAATATTCAAGTCCATTTGACCATGACGTGCAATCTGGTCTAACATATGGTCAAAAAAAGCGATACCAGTATCTATTGCACTCTTTCCAGTACCGTCTAGATTTAGGTCTATCTTAATTTTTGTTTCATTAGTGTTACGCTCAATAGCACCAATACGTTCAGTTGTTTTTAGAAATCTATAAATCGCTTCCCAATCGTTAGTCTCTAAAGCGATATAATCTTGTAAAATATTATCACTAACGGTGACTTCATCTGTCCCTAAATTAGTGTCATCATTAATAAAAATACCTTTTGCCCCCAGATTCTTAGCCAATTCTACATCTGTTAATCTGTCACCAATTACAAACGAATTTTCTAAATCATATTCATCAGAGAAATATTTAGTTAATAAGCCCGTATTAGGTTTTCTGGTTGGTGCATTATCCTTTGCAAATGTTTTATCTATAAATTGTTCTTCAAAGACAACACCTTCGCTTTCAAATGTTTTTAATACAAAATTGTGCACTGGCCAAAAGGTATCTTCAGGATAGACTTCCGTACCTAAGCCATCTTGATTGGTAATCATTACAATTTCAAAATTCAATTCTTTAGCAATTTTACTTAAGTATTGAAACACCTTTGGATAGAAGTCTAGCTTCTCAAAAGAGTCTATTTGCTCATCTGCTGGTTCTTTAATTAAAGTACCATCTCTATCTATAAAAAGTACTGGTTTCATTATAGTTGGTTTAAAATCGTAATTAATGTTTTATTCTCTTCTTCTGTTCCTATCGTAAAGCGCAAACAATTTTCACAAAGTGGCTGAGTTGTTCTGTTTCGTACCACTACACCATTATCTATTAACTGCGAATAACGCATTTTAGCATCATCTACTCTAGCCAAAACAAAATTTGCATCAGATGGATAAACAGTTTCAACGAATGGTATTTTGGAAAGCTTAGTTATTAAATCTTCTCGTTCTTTTAGAATAGAATCAACTTCATTATTAACTTCATCTAAGCGTGTTAATCGTTCCAAAGCTTTATCCTGAGTTAACTGATTCACATTATAAGGTGGTTTAATTTTATTAAGAATTGAAATAATATACTCTGAAGCATAGCAAATACCGAGTCTTATTCCTGCTAATCCATAGGCTTTAGAAAGTGTTTGTGTTATAATGAGATTAGGGAAATCATTCAATTTACTCATCCAACTTTCCTGATTAGAAAAATCGATATAAGCTTCATCAATAACAACAATCCCTTTAAATTCATTTAATAACTGCTCAACTTTATTGGCACTAAAGCTATTGGCTGTTGGGTTATTTGGTGAGCACAAGAACAAGATTTTAGAATTATCATTCTGATTCTCAATAATTTCTGAAACTTTAGGTTCAAAATTCTCATCTAATAGAACCGTTTTTATTTCAATAGCATTTAAGTCTGCTAATACTTTATACATACCATAAGTTGGTGGTAATGTAATGACGTTATCTTGTTTTGGCTCGCAGAATGCTCTAAACAATAAATCTAAAACTTCATCACTTCCGTTACCTAATAAAATCTGCGTTGCTTTAACATCTTTTATATCAGCCAAACGTTGTTTAACTTTGGATTGTTGCGGGTCTGGATAACGATTAACATTCGTCTGAAAAGGGTTTTCATTAGCATCAATAAATACCATATCTGACGATGCATCCTTGTATTCATCCCTTGCTGATGAATAAGCCTTAATTACTTTGATATTTTCTCGTAAAAGATTTTCTATATTCATGATTTTAAATCTTTTAAACGCAATGTCACAGCATTTTTATGTGCCTGTAAACCTTCAGCTTCTGCCATTAATTCTATTGCTGAACCTATATTCTGAATCCCTTTTTGCGATATCTTTTGAAATGTCATACTCTTTTGAAAACTATCGAGATTAACACCTGAATAAGCCTTAGAAAATCCGTTAGTTGGTAATGTGTGATTAGTACCAGATGCATAGTCACCAGCACTTTCAGGTGTGTAATTGCCTATAAATACTGAGCCTGCATTACCTATATTATTAACAAAGAAATCATCATTCTTAGTAGCAACTATAAAGTGTTCTGGTCCGTATGTATCAATTAATTCTAGTGCCGTTTCAAAATCTTTAACAACAATTGATTTTGAATTGTTTATAGCATCAGAAGCCATGTCTTTTCGAGGTAATTGTTCTAGTTGGGTATATACTTCTATATTTACATCTTCTGCAAATGTTTTTGAAGTTGTGACCAAAATCACTTGGCTATCAGAACCATGCTCAGCTTGACTTAACAAGTCTGAAGCTACATATGCAGGATTAGCAGATTCATCAGCCATAACTAATAATTCGCTTGGTCCGGCAGGCATATCAATCGCTACGCCATATTTAGTTGCTATTTGTTTGGCAACTGTAACATATTGGTTTCCTGGACCATATATTTTATAGACTTGCGGAATTGAATCTGTACCAAAGGTTAAACCGGCTACTGCTTGAATTCCACCGGCTTTAATAATTTTAGTTACACCACATAGCTGTGCTGTATACAAAATTTCATTGGCTATTTTTCCTTCTTTGTTTGGTGGTGAGCACAGTACAATCTCCTTACAACCAGCAATATTTGCTGGTACAGCCAACATTAAAACTGTTGAAAATAATGGTGCTGTTCCCCCAGGAATGTATAAACCTACTTTTTGAATTGGTCTTTTTTCTTGCCAACATTCTACACCATCCATAGTTTCTTGAAAAACGCGTTCTGTTTTTTGAGCTTTGTGAAACTTTTCAATATTTGATTTTGCTAATCGGATGGCTTGTTTTAATTCCTCAGAAACAGAATTCGAAGCTTGAATGATTTCGGTTTCTGAAACAACTAAAGAATTTAATTCTACTTTATCGAACTTTAGCGTGTATTCTTTTAATGCAGTATCCCCATTTTCTTTTATGTCATTAAATACTGTATTGACGATAGACTCTATATCATCTACTGTTTTGGTTGGTCTCTTCAGAATACGTGACCAATCATTTCTTTTTGGATTCTCAATCAGTATCATTACAGCACCATATTTTCGATTGGACAAACAAGAATTCCTTCAGCTCCATTAGCTTTTAACTCGTCAATGACATCCCAAAAGTCATTCTTATTAATTACTGAGTGTAATGAACTCCAGCTTTCTTTTGCTAATGGCAATATTGTGGGGCTATTCATACCTGGCAGAATTTCAACAATTTTGTCAAGCTTATCATTTGGCGCATTCAATAACACGTATTTATTTTCTCGTCCTCGCAATACGGACTTTAAACGAAATTGAATTTTATTTATAATTTCTTGATTCTCTTTTGAAATCTTTGGTGAAGTAGCCAATACAGCTTCAGATTTTAAGAGTACTTCAATCTCTTTTAATCCATTTTTATACAAAGTACTACCACTAGAAACAATATCGCAAATGCCATCTGCTAAACCAATGTTTGGTGCAATCTCTACGGAACCATTAATAATATGAAGATTGGCATTTATATTATTTTTTTCTAAAAATTGATTTACAGTATTTGGATAAGAAGTCGCTATACGCTTGCCTTCTAAATCCTTTAAAGATTTAGCTTCAGAAGATTTAGGAACCGCAATTGATACACGACATTTAGAGAAACCCAATCGCTCTACAACTTTTAAGTCATTTCCTTTTTCAATCAATACGTTTTCGCCAATAATAGCGGCATCTATAACGCCATCTCTTAGATATTGTGGTATATCACTATTTCGTAGATAAAAAACTTCTAAAGGAAAATTTCTAGCGGATGCTTTTAATTGATCTTTTCCATTGTCTACTGATATTCCAATTTCTTTTAAGATTTTCATGGAATCATCGTGAAGACGACCAGATTTTTGTACAGCAATTTTTAATTTACTCATCTTGTGCCTGTGAAGACAGGTTTTAATTAAACTTAATTTTAAGTTTGAGTAAATCTTTTGGTGGATATTCCTTTTATAGAAATAAAAAACCGCTTGATTTACTCAAACGGTTTTAAAAATATCTTGACTTTAATCAATACACCTTCACCACGCTTGAGCGATTAAATGAAGATGATGATGTAATTGAATAAAATTCATGTTCTGTTTTGTTCTTAACAAAGTTTCAAAAAATAAAATTACAATTCCAAGTATTTAACAAAAAAATTATTGGTTACCTAAAATAATTGGCATACCACTATCTCCTGAGCCAATTACTATAACCTTACTGTTAGGTGATTCTGCTAGTTTTACCGTAGCTTCAATTCCTTTATCCTGTAGAATTTTGTCTGTTAATGATGCACTTAAAATTCGGTTAGCATCTGCTTTACCTTGTGCTTCAATAATTACTTTTTCTGCTTCTTTAGCAGCGGTAACCAATCTAAATTCATACTCTAAAGACTCTTGCTCTTGTCTTAATTTACGCTCAATTGCTTCTTTAATGGTGTTAGGCAACGTCACGTCTCTAACCAAAACCTCATTTAATTGCACATACTGTTTAGCTAAAATCTTTTTGGTTTCTGCAAAAATTTCATCTTGTATTGCATCTCGTTTACTAGAATAGAGCTGTTCTGGTGTATAACGACCAACCACACTTCTGGCTGCAGAGCGAATTGCTGGTTGTATAACACGTTGCAAATAATTTTGACCTAAGGATTGGTGCAAATTCCCCAAATCTTCATATACAGGCTCATACCATGCTGAAGCATCTATCTGAATTTCGAGTCCATTAGATGATAATACTTTCATTTTTTCGAAGAGTTCTTGTTGACGTACTTCATATACATATACTTTGTTCCAAGGTGCTACAATATGAAATCCCTCTCCCATAGGTGGTTCATCAACAACTACACCTTCACCAAAAGTTTTAAACAAAACACCAGCCTCTCCTGAACCAATGGTTACGGCTGATTTTGCAATCACTATAATTAAAATAACAACTCCAACTAATATTGGTAGTCCAATTTTTGGTAATTTATCCATGTGTTTCTTTTTTAAATTAATCCGTTATACTTTCTAATAAACCACTCAGCAAATAAACATGTAACTATTAATCCAAGTAGATATTTCCAGTCTATCAAAGGTACGATATTTTTAGTGCTTTTCTGAATGGTTGCATATCTATTATCAGCTATAAGATTCTGTATTAAATCATTGTACTGGGTATTAAAAAAAGTTTTCCCATAACTTGTGTTTGCAATAGATTTTAGTTTATCAATATCTGCATTTAAGAATTGTTGCTCCACATTATATTCTAATACATCAAAACTACCAGATGCAGCAATAGATTCGATATTGTGCTTAACTGTGAAATTATACGAACCCGATGCAATACCACTGAGATCCACCCTATAATTGCCATTAGTTAACAGAAGTGGTACTTCCCTAACACTATTGTCTTCCTTGTTTTTTAATATAATGGTTAATGCTGCAGAACTATCAAACTCAAAATTTTTATTGAAATACTGTGCGGATATTATAACATCATCATTACCATTATAAAATGATTTATAATCAATATTTATTCGACTTCGTTTTTTATTAGAACTGAGATACTGAACTAATTTACCAATAAAGTTATCGAAATCGTTAAAACTCTCTGAGTCTAAATAGGCTTGTGCACGCCATCTCCATATCCCTTCCCCAACCAATACTGCATGTTTCATATTATCAAACGCATAAGTAGCCAACATTGCATCACCAGTGTTAATGCCATTTACTGTTTTGTAGAGAATAACATCAGCAGGAGCCAAAAAATTGAAACCACCAAATTCAGATCTTAATGGTGGATAATCTTCAAAAGTTAAATTATCTATAATGAAGGTATTATAATTTCTATTTAATTCTGGTTGAAAATCTTCTGTCTGATTTGATATGGACCATAAGATTTTTAAGTGTGTATTATTTATAAACTCATAATCTGTTGTGGCTCCTGCAATTATAAAAGTATTGAGTTTTTGCGTCTTAATCTCATTAAGAGTTTCGTTAAATTTATTATTAGGTTGATAAAGTATAACCAACTGAAAATCATTTATTTTACTTAAATATTCTTTTGGCTTTAAGATAGATACACTTCTTTGCTCATTGCTTTCAATCGCTTTCTTTAAGGCGCCTAGATCTGGATGCAATCGTTCTGAAACTAACGCGATATTTGTTTTTTGATCAATAACCTCTACACCAAAATTTTTTGAATTATTGATTATATTCTTCTCGTTAGTTAAAGGTGATAATTCTACACGATACGTCTTTACACCTACACTATTAGCTAATAACACAGTAGAAACAACCTCTGAGGTTTTAGAAGCATTAAATTGAATTGGTTTTCTAAATACTACTGAATTATTACCAGACAAAATTTTTAGTTCTGTATTTATGGCTTCAGCACCATTGTAATTGGCAATAATTTCTACAGGAAACTTATTTTTTAAATATACATAGCGATTGACGTTGAGTTGCTTTATACTTAAGTCTGAATATACTGTAGAATCACCTAAAACAACTGGATAGATGGGTTGTTTTACTGATTTTGCCACATAACTATAATCTGCGCCATAGGTTTGATTACCATCACTAATTATTATAATTGGCGCTGTTTGATTAGCATATACTTCACCAAATTGCTTTAATGCTTGCGAAATATTAGACTGACGTTCATTAAAATTTAAGCTGTCCAGATTATTAACGGACTTACCAAAACTATATCGCTCTATATTAAAGCGTTCATTTAATTCTGAATGAGATGTAATGGTATTTAAAACTGAATTAACATTTTCTTCTTGCTTTAAATAAGATATAGATTCAGAATTATCTACTGCAACAACCAAAGTGGGTTTTTCGTCATAGAATGTTTTAGATTCAAACTTTGGATTAATTAGTAGTAGTAATATTCCGAAAACTGAAAGTGTTCTAAGTGAAGCAAGTGTATATCTTAGATTAGATTTTATCCTCGACCTATATATATACTGAAACAGCGCTAATAAAAGCGCTGCTGACCCAGCAATGATAATATATATAATTGTTTGTGTTTGCATTAATCAATTTTAGATTTATTGATTTACCAATCAAAAAAATCAACAGTCGCATAATTAAGTGAGCATTCCTCCATCAACATTTAGGGTTTGCCCAGTTACATACGCACTTAAATCACTTGCCAAAAATACGCAAGCATTGGCAATATCCTCTGGTGTTCCTCCTCGCTTTAATGGAATCGCAGCTCTCCAGCCTTTAACCGTTTCCTCATCGAGCTTTGCTGTCATTTCAGTTTCTATAAACCCTGGCGCAATGACGTTGCTTCTAATATTTCTAGATCCTAATTCTAACGCTACAGATTTTGAGAACCCGATAATTCCGGCCTTAGAAGCCGCGTAATTAGTTTGCCCGGCATTTCCTTTAACTCCAACCACTGAACTCATATTAATAATTGAGCCTTTGCGTTGTTTTAGCATAGTGCGCTGTACTGCTTTAGTCATATTAAAAACGGACTTTAAGTTGACCTCAATGACCTTATCAAAATCTTCCTCTCCCATTCGCATAAGAAGATTATCTTTAGTGATACCCGCATTATTAATCAAGATGTCGATTGCACCAAACTCAACTAATACATCTTCAGCTAATTTCTGCGCTTCATCAAAGCTAGCAGCATTACTTTGGTAACCCACAGCTTTTACACCTTTAGAGTTTAAGTCTGCTTCAAGTGCTTTAGCTGCATCGACAGAAGAACTATATGTAAACGCTACATTTGCACCATGTTGTGCAAAAACTTCAGCAATACCTTTTCCTATACCACGACTAGCACCAGTTATAATTGCTGTTTTTCCTTCTAATAATTTCATAATAATGGTTAGTTAATTTTGTTTAATATCCTTTAATCGCTGACAAAATATATTATAAAGAATCCCTATTAAGTTTTTGACTGCGCTTAAAATGATAGTATAATTACATTTGTTATTCTACACCAAATATACCAATTACATGTTGCAAGAAATAAAAAAACCTCACAATTCATGTTAAATAAATTATGAGGTTAGATTTTATAATAGCTCTGGTTAAAATATAATAAATACCCAGATTAGAGCTTCACTTCTTCTTCCTGATTGTAATTAAACAAATAATCAATATCCAGCTCCTTAATCTCCCCAAGAGTACTAAGCGCTTCAAAGTCCATATCTTTTTTATTACCTATCACCATAACGTTATATTCTTTACCACTAATATTTTCGTTAAAGAATGTTTTTAGATCTTCTAAAGTCATGTTTTTGATAGTATTGTACATTTCCTGACGATTATCATTAGAAATACCACGTTTCTTCAAACCTTCGTAAGTCCAAAATATATTTGACTTCGTTATACGTTGTGCTGCAATTTTCTTTAAAGTTGCCTCTTTTGCCTGATTGAACTGATCTTCAGCTTCAGGCATATTTGTCATAAGATCCATCATGGCATTAACTGCCTGTTCTAATTTATTGGCCTGTGTACCAACATAAGCCATTGTATAATCTGGTTTCCCTGCTTCACTCGCATTGCGATAACTAGAGAATGCCGAATAAGCTAAAGATTTAGATTCTCTTATTTCTTGAAATACAATAGAGGATAATCCACTTCCAAAATAGGTATTAAATAAACGAGAAGCTGCCATCTTTTTTGGATCAAAGGTATCTCCTTTTGAAAGTAACATGATTTCACTTTGCACCATATCATAATCTACAAAATAAACATTACCACCAGTTTCCAGATTGACATATTCTGTTTTTTCTGGATAATCCAAAAAGTTTTCTGGTACAGCGTGGTTTTTTTCTAATGAGGCCATGGCAGCATCTATATCATTACCATAGTAAAATGCACGTTGTTTATAATTACGTAATTGCTTAATTGTGTTTACTAAATCTTCTGGCGTAATTTTTTTCAATTCAGCTTCAGAATAAATATTACGTAATCTCGAATTTTCACCATACTGACCATAACTCATTAAACCATTCCAGAAAATATTACCCTTTTGGGTCTTGTTATCTTCTCTTCCTTTTAATATACTTTCAACATATTTATCATAAGTTTCTTGATTAGCCTCCGCATTATCCCATAGGTTTTCTAACAAGGCTAAACCAGCATCCAAGTTCTCTTTTAAGCCTGAAATTCCCACATAGGTTTTGTCACTCGATGAAAAGAAGTTAGTACTAATACCTAGTTTGTAAAATTCTTGTTTAAGTTCTTCTGGTGAGTATTTGTCTGTACCCAAGTAATCTAAATAACCCGCTGCCAATGACACCATTCGATCATTATCTTGACCCATATCGAAAATGATATTTAAATTAAAAATATCATTATTAGGATTATTCACATAAGCGACTTTTACTCCATTAGCCATTTCTTTTTCTTTAATAGCCGTTTTATAATCTATAAATTGAGGTTTTAGATCTGGTGAAGCTTTAGAATTGAATGTTTTAAGAAAGTCTGATTCCTTATCTCTATTTAGCTCAATTGGTGTGATACCAGGGTTTTCAACTTTAACAATAGATTTATCCTCTCCTTGAATTTTATGAACTTCTACATAGTTATTTCCATAAAATTCATTTGCAAATTTTACAACTTGTTCTTTAGTTATTTTTTTCATTTCATCTAACATCACAATTCTATCTTTCCAATCTTGAAATCCTATGAAAGCACCTAAATATGCATAAGCTGTAGACGAAGCATTTTCGTATTGACGTATTTGAGATAAACGCAAATCATTGACTACAGCATCTAAAAGCCAATCTTCAAATTCCCCTTTTTTAACTTTTTCAACTTGTTCTAAAAGTAAGTCCTTGACATCGTCTAAAGTTTGATCTGCCTTAGGTCTTCCATATAGTAAGTGAAATCCATAATCATTATTAAAATTAGTGAATGAAGAAGCCTGTTGTACCATCTGCTTTTGGTTAAGATTCAAATCTATTAAACCAGCTTGAGAATTAGCCAGCATATAATCTACCAAAGTTAACATTACTTCTTGCTCAGACCCTTTTCCTTTAGAGCGAAATGCAACATAAATCGACTCAGCTGTTGGCCCATAAACTTCCTTTTTAACAGGTGCTGTTATAGGCTCTAAATCTGGAAAAGTGGGATGTGTAAGCTCTTTCTTTTCATAACCACCAAACGCATCATTTACTTTTTTAATAGTTTCGTCAAAGTCTAGATCACCAACTAAAATAACAGCCATATTGTTTGGTACATAGTACTTATCGAAATACGCGTTAATAGCTTCCATTGAAGGGTTCTTTAAATGCTCTGAAATACCAATGGTAGATTGCGTACCATAAGGGTGTGTCGGGTATAGTCCTTGTAAGGTAGCATAGTACTGCTTGCGTCCATCATTATCCTGACCTCGATTAAATTCTTCATAAACCGCTTCAATCTCTGTATGAAATAAACGAAGAACTAATTGACTAAAACGCTCACTTTCTACCATTAACCACTTATCAATTTCGTTTGATGGTATTTTATTAACGTATACGGTTTGCTCATTTGATGTAAATGCATTTGTACCTTCAGCACCAAGTGAATTTACCATCTTATCATACTCATTTGCTATAGCAATCTTTGAAGCTTCAAGAGATACTGAATCTATTTTTTTGTATATCGCTTTTTTAGCCTCAAGATCTTTTTCGTTTTTATGTGCTTCATACAAATCTGAGATCTCTTTTATTATTTCTTTCTCAGCTTCATAATCTGTTGTACCTATATCGTCAGTACCTTTAAAAACCATATGCTCTAAATAATGAGCCAAGCCTGTATTGTCTGCAGGATCATAAGTAGAACCAGCTCTAACTGCAATTAAAGTTTGAATTTTTGGCTCTTCTTCGTTTTTGCCCAGGTAAACTTTTAATCCATTGTCTAAAGTATACAGGCGTAAACCTGTTGGATCATTGTTAACAGTCTCGTAAGTAAACCCATTAGCATCAGTTTCAGAATTAATGGCATATTCCTTTTTCGCATTGTCTTTACATGCTGAAAAAAGTACTAATGCAACAACAAACAGTGTGTAAAATTTAGTAAGTTTCATATCAGTTGATTAAGTGAATAAAAAATCCATTGACTAAAATAAAGTCAATGGATGTATAACGTATGTTAATTAAATATATTTTAACAGAAATTTAGCCAATTACCTCAGCGACTTTCTTTCCAATCTCAGCTGGTGAATCTACAACATGAATACCACACGCTTTCATTATTTTCTTTTTAGCCTGTGCAGTATCATCACTACCACCAACAATGGCTCCAGCATGTCCCATAGTACGACCAGCAGGAGCAGTTTCTCCAGCAATAAAGCCTACTATTGGTTTTTTACTACCACTCGCTTTATACCAGTTTGCAGCATCAGCTTCTAATTGCCCACCGATTTCTCCAATCATAACCACTGCTTCAGTCTCTGGATCATTAATTAATAATTCAACAGCCTCTTTGGTTGTAGTACCAATTATCGGATCACCACCAATACCAATTGCTGTTGTTATACCTAAACCTTGTTTTACAACCTGGTCAGCAGCTTCGTAAGTTAATGTACCAGATTTTGAAACAATACCGACTTTACCTTGTTTAAAAACAAAGCCTGGCATAATACCAACCTTTGCTTCACCTGGTGTTATTACACCTGGACAGTTAGGTCCTACTAAACGACAATCTCTATCTTTAATATAATCTGCTGCTTTAATCATATCTGCAACAGGAATACCTTCCGTAATAGTTATAATTACTTTTATACCTGCATCAGCTGCTTCCATAATCGCATCAGCAGCAAATGCTGGTGGTACAAAGATAATAGTTGTATCTGCATTTACTTTCTCAACAGCTTCAGAAACTGTATTGAAAACAGGTCTGTCTAAGTGTGTTTGACCACCTTTTCCTGGAGTTACTCCACCAACAACATTGGTTCCATACTCAATCATTTGACCAGCATGAAATGTACCTTCACTACCAGTAAAACCTTGTACGATAATATTTGAATTTTTATTAACTAAAACGCTCATTTGATATAGTAATATTTTAAGTTCTATAAATTTAATTCTGCAAAAATAAGAGTTTTGAAATGCAATTACGACCTCTTTTTATATTTTTCTTTCTGCATATGATGCCATACTTTCTGCATCACTCTCATCAGCTTGTTGGCTAATCTCATAGCCTCTATATAATTTATTATCCTTTACTTCCCAAATAGTTGAAAAATGTGCTAAAACAACTTCATTATCAGGGTTTTCAATAGTATTGGCAAATAAGGTGTGCCTAGTAAACACTTTAGAATCTACTTCAATAAAATGTGTAAACTCAAATCTAAGATTGGTATAAGATTTTCTTGTGCCTTCAAAAAAATCTACAATAGCATCATAATCTAAAAACATAAAGCCTTGACTACTGCTCCAATGTAATTCACATTCTTTATGGTAAAACTTCGAAACCACATCTGGATCGTTGGCCAAATCAGAATCGTAAAATGCTTTAACTATTTCTTTAGCTGACATTTATAAGTCCTTTAGTTTTTTAAGTATTTCAGGGATTTTCTTTACATAAGCCCTGTCTTTAAAAAAGGCCCTTGCTTCTTGAGCTGGTGACCCAAAATAGGTTTTCCCTTCTTCTGTTGTATGTCCTAAACCAGATTGCGCAAATAGCACTGTACCTTTAGATATAGTAATACCACTTTTTACACCAACTTGTCCCCAAATGGTAACATTATCTTCAACAACCACACAACCAGCAATTCCTGTTTGTGAAGCTATTAAACATTTTTTACCTAAAACTGTGTCATGCCCAATCTGTATTTGGTTATCTAATTTAGACCCTTTACCAATAGTAGTATCGCCTGTAACGCCTCTATCTATTGTACAGGCTGATCCTATATCAACATTATCCTCGACAATTACACGTCCACCCGAGAGTAGTTGATCATAACCTTCTGGTCTATTTTTATAATAGAATGCACTTGCACCTAAAACAGTTCCTGAGTGGATAGTCACATTATCACCTATAATAGTATCATCATAAATACTAACATTAGCATGGATAATGCAATTTTTACCGATAGAAACATTATTGCCAATAAAACAATTGGGTTGAATTATGGTACCTTCACCAATTATAGCATTGGCAGCGATAGCAACATTTGAAGATTTAAAAGGTTTGAAATGAAGTGTTAACTTATTGAAATCTCTGAATGGATCATCTGAAACCAAAAGCGCTTTTCCCTTAGGACAATCTACTTTTTTGTTAATAAGAACAACAGTTGCAGCAGATTCCAGAGCTTTATCATAATACTTTGGGTGATCGACAAATACGATATCACCAGACTCAACAACGTGGATTTCGTTTATACCTAAAACAGGGAAATCATCGTCACCGACATACTCAGTATCAATTAAACTGGCAATCTCTCTTAATGTATGTGGTCTTGGAAACTTCAAATATCCTCTTTGTTATAATGAGATTTCTACTTATGCAGAAATGATAATTATTCTTTAATACGTTCTTTGTAAGTACCTTTTTCAGTCTCAACTTTGATTTTATCACCTTCGTTAATAAAAAGTGGAACATTTACAGATGCTCCTGTTTCTACTGTTGCAGGTTTTGTGGCGTTTGTTGCTGTATTACCTTTAACGCCTGGCTCTGTTGCCGTAACTTCTAATATTACGGTTGCTGGCATATCTACTGAAAGAGGCATGTTATCTTCAGAATTAATTTGAATTGTAACGATTTCGCCTTCTTTCATCAAGTCAGGCCTATCTAAAGCGGATTCTAGTAATCTAATTTGTGTATAGTCGGCTTCATTCATAAAGTGATAGAATTCCCCATCGTTATACAAATATTGAAATTTATGTGTTTCTACTCTTACATCATCAATCTTATGACCAGCAGAAAAGGTATTATCAATAACTTTCCCTGTGGTTACACTTTTTAGTTTGGTTCTAACAAAAGCAGGTCCTTTTCCTGGTTTTACATGAAGAAATTCGATGATTTTATAGATGTCATGATTATATTTTATACATAATCCGTTTCTAATATCTGATGTACTTGCCATAGTAGTTCCACGCCTTGACGTGATATTTTTTAATTAATAAAATTTTAGTTTGATTTAAAATAACCTTTCATGATACCACGATGCGAGTTCTTAATAAACTGAAGAATCTCATCACGTTCAGGAGTTGCTTGCATTTCTGCTTCAATAATTTCTGAAGCTTGTGTATTGTTGTAATTCTTTTGATATAATATTCTAAATATATCTTGTATTTCCCTGATTTTTTCTGTTGTAAATCCTCTACGTCTTAAACCAACAGAGTTAATTCCGACATAAGATAATGGCTCACGAGCTGCTTTTACAAAAGGTGGTACGTCTTTACGAACTAAAGAACCACCTGTTACAAAGGCGTGATTTCCTATTGAGCAAAATTGATGTACTGCAGTCATACCTGCTAAAACCACATAATCACCAACGGTAATATGACCTGCCAGTGTGCTGTTGTTAGAGAAAATACAGTTACTACCTACTAAACAGTCGTGGGCAATATGGCAATACGCCATAATTAAACAATTATCACCAATAACAGTTTTCATTTTGTCTGTTGTTCCTCTGTTGATGGTAACACATTCTCTAATAGTAACGTTATTACCAATTTCTACAGTGGTATCTTCATCATTATACTTTAAATCTTGGGGAACAGCTGAAATAACGGCTCCAGGAAAAATGTTACAATTTTTTCCGATGCGAGCACCTTCCATAATAGTAACATTACTTCCAATCCATGTCCCTTCACCTATTTTTACATTATTGTGAATAGTAGTGAAAGGTTCTATAACTACATTCTTGGCAATTTTAGCTCCAGGATGTACATATGCTAAGGGTTGGTTCATTCTATTTTACTTTTGAAATTTGTGCCATAAGTTCGGCTTCTGCGCATAATTTACCATTAGCATAGGCATAACCTTGCATATGACATATACCTCTTCTAATAGGTGTTATTAACGAGCATTTAAAAATAAGTGTATCTCCAGGTACTACTTTTTGCTTAAATTTTACATTATCCATTTTCATAAAGAATGTTAAATAATTTTCAGGATCTGGAACTGTACTCAACACTAAAATACCGCCAGTTTGTGCCATAGCTTCAACGATTAAAACACCTGGCATAACAGGTTGCCCAGGAAAATGTCCTTTAAAGAATTCTTCATTCATTGTGACATTTTTCATCCCTATTACATAATTGTCTGTAAGTTCAAAAACTTTGTCTAACAGCAAAAACGGTTGTCTATGCGGTAGCATATTCATAATCTGATTTACATCCATCAAAGGTTGAGAATTCAAATCAACTTTGGGTACATTATTTCGTCTTTCGTTTTTTATAATTTTAGACATCTTTTTTGCAAACTGAGTGTTTACAAAATGACCTGGTTTATTTGCAATCACCTTACCTCTTATTCTGGTACCAATTAAGGCTAAGTCTCCAACAACATCTAATAATTTATGTCGAGCAGCCTCATTAGGATGATGTAAGGTTAAATTATCTAAAATACCATTGGGTTTAACTGCGATGTTATCTTTTTTAAAGGCTATCCTTAATTTTTCCATGGTACCTGGCGATAACTCTTTATCTACATATACAATAGCATTATTTAAATCGCCTCCTTTTATTAACCCATTTTCAAGAAGCATTTCAATTTCGTGCAAAAAACTAAAGGTTCTAGCATCAGCAATTTCAGTTTTAAATTCTGAAACAGCATTCATGGTTGCATTTTGTGTCCCAAGTACTTTTGTGCCAAAATCTACCATTGTAGTAACTTGATAAGCATTAGAAGGCATTAAAATAATTTCACTACCAGATGCCTCATCTGCATAGGAAACTACTTCTTTTACTATATACTCTTCTCTTACTGCATCTTGTTCAACAATTCCTGCTTTTTCTAAGGCTTCAACAAAAAATTTAGAAGAACCGTCCATAATTGGTGGCTCTGAAGCATTTAATTCTATTATTGCATTATCGATATCCAGACCAACCAAAGCAGCCAAAACATGCTCACAGGTTTGAATGGTTACACCATTTTTTTCCAAACATGTACCACGCTGTGTATTGGTAACATAGTTTGCATCTGCTTCAATTTTAGGGTTGCCTTCCAAGTCTATACGCTCAAATAGGAACCCTGAATTTTCTGCACCAGGCTTAAACACTAATGTTACATCAGCACCTGTATGAAGCCCTACACCTTTTAGTGTAACTTCTTTTTCAATGGTCTTTTGTTTTACTTCTGTTTTAACTATCGCCATTTACTTTCTTTTCAATTTCATTAATATTTTTTACAATCTTTGGTAAATTTTTAAAGTACACATAAGACTTATTGTAATCACCATAGGTTAAAGCTGGTGAACCCTGTAAAACCTCATTATCTTTAACATGGCGTCCTATACCCGATTGCGCTTGTATTTTTACATTATTGCCTATGGTGATATGCCCAACTATACCTACTTGCCCACCTATTTGACAGTTTTCGCCAATTTTAGTAGAACCAGCAACACCAGTTTGAGCAGCAATAACAGTATTCTTACCTATCTCTACATTATGTGCAATCTGTATTTGGTTATCAAGCTTTACACCTTTTCTTATAATTGTAGAACCTAATGTAGCTCTATCTATAGTTGTTCCGGCTCCTATATCCACGTTATTTTCTAAAATAACATTCCCAATTTGTGGCACTTTAGAATATACCCCTTTTTCATTTGGTACAAACCCAAAACCATCTGCTCCAATAATAGCTCCAGAATTAATAACACAATTCTTACCTATGACACAATCTGAATATATCTTACCTCCAGAAAATACAATACTGTTATCTCCAATTGTTACATTATCTCCTATGTATGAGTTAGGAAAAATCTTCACATTGTTTCCAATCTTTACATTATCACCAACATAAGTAAAGGCTCCTATGTATATATCATCACCTGTTTTAGCAGAATCAGACACAAAACTTGGTTGCTCAATACCAGTTTTATTTAGCTTGATTTGATTATAATACTCTAATAGTTTCGTAAACGCTCCATAAGCATCTTCTACTTTAATCAAGGTCGTTGTTAATGCTTCCTCAGGTTCAAAGTCTGAGTTAACAATAGTAATAGATGCTTTAGTTGTGTATATATATGGTTTATATTTTGGGTTGGCTAAAAAAGTAAGTGAGCCCTTTGTGCCTTCTTCTATTTTAGCAAGCTTAAAAACTTCAATATTTGAGTCGCCTTCTACTGTACCTTCTAAAATACCTGCGATTTGTTGTGCTGTGAATTTCAATTAATTGATTTTAATATATGGATTGGTTTCGCAAAAGTAAAAAAAAAGCATCACATTTTCTTTTTAGGATAGCACATATAATATTTGGTAATAGGTTTGCCCAATGCTTTTAGGTTAAGTTGGTCTGATACTTTTATAATAGTTTTTATTTTTCTAGACTTTAGTAAGATATTGATAGGTGCTTTTTTATTCTGATAAGCGACATTAGTTATTTCACCATGAAACACAAAATAATCTGCCTCCTTCTTTGAAATCATGTATTTATCCATCAAGGCATTAGAATAAGAAACTAGCTCTGAGGTTTTAATAGGTTTGTTCTTCATCTTTATTTTCAACAAGTCTCTATTAAGAATCATTTCGCAAAGATTTTGCAACACAAAATCGTCATGGTTTTTCCAATCTTTCATAGCTGCAACAATATCGTAATCATCTAGTTGTGCAAAAATGGCTAAGGTTTTAGAATTAAAACTTTCTTTAGTAACGTCAGACTTTAAAAAAAATATTAATGCCTTACTACAATTTAGCACATTACCTAATTCTACAAGCTCTTTGGCACGTTTTAAAATTCGCATTAATAACTGCTCAGCCACAACACCTGTTTTATGCAGATAAACCTGCCAATACATAAAACGTCTAGCTACTAAAAATTTTTCTACACTGTAAATTCCTTTTTCTTCAATAACTAATTGGTCATTAATAACATTAAGCATAGTTATTAAACGTTCACTGTTAATATTGCCTTCAGCTACACCTGTGTAAAAACTATCACGTTTCAAATAATCTGCCCTGTCCATGTCTATTTGACTAGAAATGAGCTGGCACATAAACTTACGAGGATATTCGCCTTTAAAAATAGAAATCGCTAAAGTTAAACTTCCGTTAAACTCTTCATTAAGAGTTTCCATAAATTTTAGCGAAATTTCTTCGTGAGAAATCCCATTTACTATACTATGCTCCATGGCATGCGAAAAAGGACCATGACCAATATCGTGCAATAAAATAGCAATTAGTAAACCATTCTCTTCATCTTTAGAAATCGTAACTCCCTTAAAACGAAGTACATTAATTGCTTTTTGCATTAAATGCATACTTCCTAAAGCATGATGAAACCTTGTATGATGTGCGCCTGGATATACCAGATAAGATAAACCCATTTGGCTTATGCGACGTAGACGTTGAAAGTATTTATGTTGAATAAGATCGAAAATTAACGAATTTGGAATCGTAATAAATCCGTAAATTGGATCGTTAAATATTTTAAGTTTATTATTAGACTTCAAACTAGAAACTCATTAATTAGAAAACAAATATACATGAACAACATAAATATTCTCTGGGTAGACGATGAAATTGATTTATTAAAGCCACATATTCTTTTTTTAGAACAAAAACAATACAAGGTCACAACCTGCCAAAGTGGTACTGAAGCTCTTGAGATTATTAACGACACCAATTTTGATATTGTTTTTTTAGATGAAAACATGCCAGGACTTACAGGTCTTGAAACTCTTAATGAAATTAAAGAAAGGCGCGCAAATCTGCCTATAGTAATGATTACCAAAAGTGAAGAGGAATATATTATGGAGGAAGCCATTGGTAATAAGATTGCAGATTATTTGATTAAACCTGTAAATCCAAATCAGATTTTGCTGAGTTTAAAGAAGAATTTAGACCACTCGCGTTTAGTTTCCGAAAAAACCACATCTAATTATCAACAAGAATTTAGGAAAATTGCCATGGACTTGTCAATGGTTAACTCCTTTGAAGAGTGGATAGATTTATATCAAAAATTAATTTATTGGGAATTACAACTCGAAGGTATTGAAGATGTTGGAATGACTGATATTTTAGAATCTCAAAAAACAGAAGCCAATATGCAGTTTGGTAAATTTATTGAGAAAAATTACGAAGACTGGTTTCAACCAAACACTGATGCTCCAGTAATGTCGCACACGCTTTTTAAAGATAAAGTTGTACCAGAATTAAGTGATAAACAACCAACGCTTTTAGTGGTCATTGATAATCTGCGTTATGATCAGTGGAAAGCTTTTGAACCTATTGTAAATAATTACTATAAAAAAGCATCAGAACTTTCATTTTACAGCATCTTACCTACAGCTACGCAATATGCTCGTAATGCTATATTTTCTGGACTTATGCCATCTGATATGGAAAAACTATATCCACAATACTGGAAAAATGATATCGATGAAGGTGGCAAAAATATGCACGAAGATGATTTTCTTAGAGAACAATTAAAGCGATTAGGCTTAAATCATATTAAATATGAATATCATAAAATCACTAATTTAAAATCTGGCAGAAAACTAGTAGAAAACTTTAGGTCATTAAAAGATAACGACTTAAATGTTGTCGTGTACAATTTTGTGGATATGCTTTCCCACTCCAAAACTGAAATGGAGGTGGTAAAGGAATTAGCCTCTAACGATAAGGCTTATCGCTCTTTAACACTTAGTTGGTTTAAGAACTCCCCTTTATTAGAAATGATTCAATTATCGCAACAGTTAGGATTTAAATTAATATTAACCACAGATCACGGTACTATTAATGTAAAAGCACCTTCTAAAGTTATAGGTGATAGAGATACAAGTTTAAACTTACGTTATAAAACAGGCCGAAGTCTAACCTATCAGGATAAGGATGTGCTTGCAATTAAAGACCCTAAGTCAGTACACCTGCCAGCACTTACGATGAGTAGTTCTTTTATTTTTGCAAAGGGTGATTTGTTCTTAGCTTACCCTAATAACTATAATCACTATGTAAGTTATTATAGAAATACGTATCAACATGGAGGTGTTTCTTTGGAGGAAATGATTATTCCATTCGTGGTTTTAGACCCTAAATAAGTTTTACAATCTATGTGATTTTTCATCAACAAACATCCTCTAAAGGCAAAAAAATCCGATGAAATACACTTTTTTCTAGGATTTCTCAATATTTTTTGTTACCATTGTGGTCTATTTTACAATAGGTTACAGTGAAAACTATTGCCCTAACATATCATTTAAAAGACATTGATGCCATTGCAACTAAAGTTTTAGAGCACTTGGAATCTAAAACCTTATTATTTAATGGCACTATGGGAACTGGCAAAACAACGTTTATTAATGCGTTGTTAAAGGCTATGGGTAGTAATGATACTGCTACGAGTCCAACATTTTCTATAGTCAATGAATATACTTTGCCTAAAGATAAAGTCTATCATTTCGATTTTTACAGAGTAGAATCTTTAGATGAAGCCTATAATTTTGGCATAGAAGATTACTTAGCAAGTAACCATTGGCTTTTTATAGAATGGCCAGAACGCATTTCTGAGCTATTGGATAACGAGCAAACACTTACTATCACTAAAATTGACAACAACACAAGATCCCTCAAATTAACCATAAATAATAAACTTTTAACCGAACATAATGCTATGACAGAACCGAAATTTTAGATAAAATTTCATTGACATTCTACCGAAAAAAGTACTCTAATTACGGAAAAACCGTAATTGAAACTTCAAAATTTCTCGGATTTTAACACAAGTTGATTTTTGCAAGCCGTGTATGCACTATACATTTGTAGTAATTAATTAATTAAATCCCTTAAATTATGAAAACTAAAAAACTAGTACTAGCAATCGCTATCTTCGGAGGAATGTTATTTACTGCTCAAGCAACTAACATTATTGACTTAGATGGACAGACTACAACACAAGTTGACAAAAGTAAGATTAAAAAGCCTAGGCACGGATAAAAAGACTTACAATCGTAAGATTTTAATTGGGAGTATTGTAGCTACTTTAGTAGCAGGTACTCCTTTTGTTTTTTACATGCATGAGTATGTGCCAGATACAAAGGAGTGGGAAACAATATTTGGAATCTACCATAGTAAGTTATATGAGAGCGCTAATGTGGCTATGTGGGTTTTAATGATGAAGATAATTCCTTTACTACTAACTCTTATCTGGTTTTTTACATGTAAGCATTGGTGGTATCATGCGCTATTAGTACCTATTGTTATGTTCTCATTTCAAATAGCAAGCGCAATTAAATCAGATATTCGCCCTATGGACGAGTCTTCTCATATAGTATATTTACTACCAATTATGGCAATAGTTTTTCCATCAATTTATTTAATTAGAGCTAAAATGTTTAATCAAATAAATAACGCTGATAAAACCATGGAAGAACTTGAAGCAGAATTCATGTTTAAGCCAAAAACGTTTTGGGGTAAGGTAAAGCAGTATTTTTAAGATTTATAAAATCATTAAACTAAAGTTATTTTATTACACATGTCTTTAGCTCATTTCTCTATCTAAATTACGGCTAAGGTGTGCTAACATCAATTATATACTTCCATAGAAGTACTATTTTTTAGTATAATCCTGGTCTATGCTTTATACTATTAGGCAAACAATTTACCATCTATTTGATATGTTTTAACATTTATGTAAAACAAACATATTCAAGTATTTACTTCCCTTTAAAGTTCTGAGAATCAACTTTAACCGATTTAATTCGTTCTTGTCGAAAATTTTGTTTGTGTCGTATCTTAATGAGCTACATTTACTTAGCTATTAATTTACTCAATCGAAATCTTATGAAATTTAATATTTCCAAGCTACCTATTGGAAGTTTTATGACATACATAAATACCAAATCGAAGACGATTCAAATTTTACCTATTCTAATTGCCTCACTATTTTTATTTGCTGCTTTTCCCTATTTTTCTGGGTCTGGTTTAACTAGTGCAAAAACCATAGCACCATACTCAAATGGTGTTTTTCCTCAGGCAATTGATGATGACTTAGATGCAACTTATAGAGTGGCATTTCCAAATCTTCATTTTTTTTACCCCATAACATTTAATACGGTACCAAATCAAAATAAAATAGTGCTAGGTCAATTAGACGGTAAGATTTTTTGGTTTGATAACGATGAAGCCACAACGGATAAAAACCTCTTACTTGATCTATCTGCTGAAGTTGGATTAGTTTCTGATGGTGGTTTTTTGGGCTCTGCCATACATCCAGATTTCGATGCCCCAACAAATGCCAAAAATTATATCTATGTATATTATGCTACAAAGAACAGTAATGATGAAGACCTGCCTGGTTTTGGACAATACACTGGTCAAGGTTGCTCATACAGCGACAATGAATATCAGGGTAATTATTTAATCTTAGAGCGTTTTGAAGTCAATCCTACCACAATGGCTTTTGTTACTAATTCGAGAACCATTTTATTGAAAAATAGAATGTATGGAACAACACATTATGGAGGTGGTTTAGAATTTGGGGATGATGGATTTCTATATCTTACCACAGGAGACATGGCCTCTTGGAAAAGATCCCAAGATATTATAAATAATTTAGCAGGTGGAGTTTTAAGACTCGATGTAGATAAAGACCCTACTAAAAGTCATCCTCCTGTAAGAACTAAACCAAACGATGCAGGTTTTGCAGGTGAAATCACTGGCTTAGAATATTGGATACCCAATGACAATCCTTTTTCTGATACTACTCCTGGGTCAACAACCAATATATATGGGCAATTAAATTTAAGTACTCCAAACCCTAATGATGTGTATACATCTGGAGATTTCTTTGAGGAATATTATAGTATAGGGCTTAGAAATCCGTTTAGAATGACAAAAGATAGTCAAACTGGTGTGTTTTATATTGGAGATGTTGGTCTAAATAATCGTGAAGAGGTAAATGTTCTCGATGTAAACTCCAATTTTGGTTGGCCATTATTTGAAGGAAACATCACAGGGCCTGGCTGTTACTCTGATTTGTTTAACGGAATGAACCACACAGAACCACTAGTGGATTTTGGTCATGATATTGTTAATTCTATCACAGGTGGTTATGTATATAGAGGTACTGGCATCCCTGAGCTTTATGGAAAATATATTTGTGCAGATTATGGTGGAGGTGATGAAATCTTCTCTGTTGATATTAGCTCAGGAGATTACGAACAAATAGGTACTTTTCTGCCTGAAGATATTATTGCTTTTGGTCAGGATTACGATAAAGAACTTTATCTCCTAAGATTAGGCTTTAGTACAAATATTTATAAACTTATTGATGATGATGCAGATTACGGGCCTGCTCCACAATTACTCTCACAAACGGGGATTTTCTCAGACTTATCTACATTAGATGTTATTGACGGTTATGTACCTTACGAACTGTACGAGTCATTTTGGTCTGATGGTGCATTGAAAAAACGCTGGATCGCTGTACCAAACAATGATGGTGTACATAGTGGATCAAGTGAGCAAATAAACTATTCAGAGCATGGGGATTGGGAATTTCCTGCAGGTACAGTTATCGTTAAACATTTCGATTTACAGGTCGATGATAATAATCCATCTATTACTAAGAAAGTTGAAACCAGAGTCTCTGTTGTAGACGAAACTGGTGAAATGTACTTCTTAACCTATAACTGGAACGAAACCGAAACTGATGCTGTATTACAGGCTTCAAGTTTAGATGAACCAGTAGATATAGCAACAACTACAGGTGGTACAAGAACACAAACTTGGCATTTCCCTTCTAATTCAGATTGTATAAACTGTCACAACCATGCCAATAAAGGAGGACTTGGTTTAAAGTCAAGATATTTAAATACTGATTACACCTATAATGAAACAGGTATAACAGCTAATCAATTAGTAACCCTAAGTCATCTTGGTATTATAGATGCGTCTATAACCGATTCTGATACACCAAACATATACACCAATAAATCTTTACAAGATTCTAACGCATCGTTGGATGAAAAGGCCAGATCTTATTTAGATTTAAATTGTGCTTATTGCCATAGGCGCGATAATAGCATTAGAACTAATTACGACTTAAGAGTTTATAATACATTAGAAGCTACAGAATTATTAACTAGCGGTATATTAACCCCCTTGGGTATTGATCCAAATGAAGAAATCGTTTTCCCAGGCGATGCTTCAAAATCCATACTATATCACAGAATAAATAGTGTAGATGTATCAGTAATGATGCCTCCAATTTCTAAAACAATTATAGACCAACCTGCGGTAGATTTAATTGAGCAATGGATTAATCAGCTAGATACCAATAGCACTGACATTAGTAATAATCCTAATCCTTTGATTAACCTAGCACTTCTGCCCTCTGCTCAACTTAGTGGTTCTGTAGCTCAAGGAGCTGGTCGAGGAACACCTCTGGATATTTTATACGATCCTTTAGCAGGTAATTATAAAGTCATCACCCAATTTGGTGAATATGGAGAGAGTTATGGGGTAAATTTAGGGCCAGTTGATATAGACAATGGTTTCTATTGGAAGACAGATTGGCCAGAGCCAAAGTTTGTTAACTATATTACATTTGGTGGTACTTATCCAAATCAACCACAACCAAATACATTATGGCGTGTTAGTTATTTAAGAGAAGGAATCTGGATAACCATTGAAGATGGTGTAGGTGGTTGGATAAATTCTGGTATTTACGAATGGGATGGCACTAATCAACCTCCAATATATGCTGAAGCTGTGAGGCTGCAAATATATAGTGATGGTATTAACGATTTAGTAAACATCCATTTAAGAGGTCGAGGTGGTGAGACTACTAATAGCGGTACTGGTGATTTAAATACAGAGCCTAAAGCATCACTTCTGCAATTTAAACCATTTGATAATCCAACAACTATAGATAATATAGTGGTTGACCAACAAACAAGTTGTGATACTATGGATAATTCTTATACTCAACAATTGACTGTAAGTTATACAAATCCACCTGCAACCGGATCCTTAATTGTAAATGATCAAATTTTCCCAATTACAGGCAGCCCACAAACAGTTATACTCACTGGATTGGACTCTGACAGCAATGAAGTAGAGGTGATTGCAGAATTTACTGATGGGTACAACACACTTTACAGAAGCAATGGCGCATTATTTACCGCACCAGATAACTGTAGTGATTTGATTATAGGTGAAGATGAACATGTCGTTATTAATGATAATTATCAGGTATATTCTAATGCAAGTATAGAAATCTTAGAAGGTGGTAGTCTGACTATTAATGGTGATTTGATTATCAATGGTGATGTAACGCTTAATTCAATCTCTAATAAGTATTCTAGTCTAATTGTAAATGGTACAACCACAGGAAATATTAAATACAAAAGACATGTTAATGCTTTTAATGGTTCTACTGGCAATGATTTAATAGCATCTCCGCTTTCAGGTGAAACATTTGGGAATTTTGCTACTAATAATCCAAACTTATTTGAAAACCCAAATAATACATCTCAAAAATTGTTTGGCCCTTTTAATGAATCTACTGGGAATTATGAATTATACGATGCTAGCACCAATAGTAATTTACCATTAAGTTCTGGTGTAGGCTATCGTGCAGCAAGGGATAGTTCCGAGGATGGCACTCACGGCAGCACGCTTACTTTTACTGGTGAGATAGAAACCGGTAATGTAAATGTTGCTCTAACCTCTCTTGGTTCTTCATTTAATGGTTGGAATTTAATAGGAAATCCATATACCTCTTATATAGATTTTGACCTGTTCTTTAATCTCAATAAAGATGAATTAGATATTGCTACATATCAATCTATTTATGGTTATGACGGCGATGCATCTAATGGCTGGACTATTTGGAACCAAGCTAAAATAGACGACGGTAGTGTAATTGAACTCATAGCACCTGGTCAGGCATTTTTTGTAAAAAGTAAAACTGGAGGTGGCTCAGTAACCTTTACACCTAATATGAGGGTTTCTGGAAGTAGTGATGATTTTATTCAGGGAAGATCTTCATCTCCACATCATGGGCACTTAAAATTATTGGCTAGTTCTGATGCATCAAATTATAGTACAGATTTTTATTTTAATGACAATGCATCTCTTGGTTTAGACCCTGGTTATGATGCATCATTCTTTAATGGAAGCATTCCTGATTTTTCAATATATTCATACTTGGTAGAAAACAGTTCTGGTAATGCTTTTACTGTTCAAAGCTTAAGTAGTAATGCCATTAACGATGTTACTATTCCTCTTGGATTACATGCATTGCAAGGACAAAATGTTACCATTAGTATTTTTGAAACTGATATACCTTCATCTATAAATGTATATTTAGATGATACATTAAACAATACACAAACTCAATTAAATACAACTACATACAGCTTTACAGCAATGAGCGACTTAACTGGCACAGGTCGTTTTTATCTAAGGTTTGCGAACCAATCACTCAGTACACCAAAATCTACTTTAGAGGATTTAAATATTTTTAATCTAGAAAAAGAAAAAGCTATCGTTATTCTTGGACAGTTACAAAATAGTACCCAATTTAAACTTTATGATATAAATGGGCGTATATTGATAACAAAAGCATTAGATTTATACAATACGAGACAAACTGTTAATGTTGAACATCTAAGCGCTGGTATATATATAGTAGAATTGGTAGCAAGTGGAAACAAAAAACGTGTTCAAAAACTTATAATAAAATAGGAGTTTATATAATTATTAAAGCGCATACTCTACAAAGACTATGCGCTTTTTTATTTTTACAAACGATTAAACACAAAATGATTGCTAATTTAGATAGCGTGAAGCACAGTTATTATAAAATATATAAACCCTATGGCTATTTAAGTCAATTCATTAATAATCAAAATAAGCGGAGAAACAAAAAACTTTTAAATTCGCTATATAATTTCCCTGATGGTATTATGGCAGTTGGCAGGCTTGACGAAAAATCCGAAGGCCTATTGTTACTTACTACAGATGGTAAGTTTAGCAACCACATAACCAGCTCAAAAATTGAAAAGGAATACCATGTCATGGTTGACGGTATAATTACTGCATCTTATATTGAAATATTAAAGCAAGGTATTGAGATTTCTGTTAATGGGCAGCCATATAATACAAAACAATGTAATGCCTATATCTTAGATGATATTTCGCATATTACTGAACGTTATGTAAGAGATAAAAAACATGGCACAACATCATGGCTTAGTATTACATTAACTGAAGGTAAATTTAGACAGGTACGAAAAATGACAGCAAAACTTGGTTTTCCAACTTTACGATTAGTGAGAATACGTATTGGGGATTATAAATTAGGAGCTATGCAACCAGGAGAAGTATTACTAACTAATTATTAGAAGCTTCATCGCTTTTATCTTCATCATCAGATGTTTTTTCCTTTATCACTACTTTTTCGTTATTGAAAACAATGATAGCTTTTACTCCTGTTAATAAATTCCATTCCTTAGAAGAAATAAGTTTGCCCTTATCATCGTAAACTAAAAATTCTGCTGTATTTGGCCCCGAATCCCCTTGGTTTAAGGCTTCTATTTCTACAGTATTTTTACCTTGAGCCAAATTGACTTCAACACGCCTATAACTATTAGTAAGATACAGATTATGTCTTACAACAACATCATTCACATAAATCCGTACACGATCACCATCTACATATTCATGATCGCGACATATAATGTTTACAAATTTAGTATCTACATTATGCTCACCAAGAAATTGATCAGACATAGTTCTAATTATACCACCCTTTTCAAGTTCTTTATTCCAACGTTTTTCAAAAATCTCACCAGGACTTTTTAACCCATCCTTATCAGTCATTGAGAATGGCTTTTCAGAATCTCTAATTACAAATTTTTTCTTTTCATCTTTTTTGGAGTCGCCACTACTCTCCTTTTTTTCATCTTTATCTAGTTTTGGCGCTACTTTGATCTTTACTGGTATAGAATCTTTTTTAATCTTAGAGGGCTCAGCAGGGATTCTGATAGATTTATTTTCCTTGTCTTTCACCTTTTTTTCTTGAGAAAAAGCAACAGTATAACATAATGTGCAGAATATGAGTAATATGTACTTAAAAGCTTTCACTAGTATTTGAGATGCGTTTTTGTTTTTAATCTTGTGGTGCAAAAACCATACCTACTTCAAAATAAACGTATAAAATTGTAATACCTTACAAAAAAACGTTAAAACTTACCATTAAAACTTATACGTAATTTACGGTTGTACTCTTCAAACAACCAGTCTTTATAATTTTGTGTACTGTTCATTATGCAATAGCAATATTGCTTGATGCGATAAGCAATTTCATCTTGAAGCAATTTTGTTAAGTCTCTTGCATCGTAAACGTCTTCACTATTTTCAATACAAATTTTAGAATGCTGAGCAATAGAACGCTCTATAACAGTAAAAGATTTCTTACCCAAGCTTATAACATCTTTATATTCTGCTTTAACATCAAAATCTAGGGAATCAGAATTTTTAAATTTCTCTTTTATAGCATCAGGCATGAGATAAACAAAATCACGTTCAAGGGACTCATCATCAACTATATTCTCTAAATATAAATCTGGATATTTAAAAATATGTTGCCAATCTACCGGCTGACTCCATGGTCCAAAACGTGCCACATTATTTCCTAAGTCAATAACCTGAAATGTTGTTCTGTCTTTAAAAATTCTACTCCCACGACCAATCATTTGAAAATATAAAGTCAGTGATCTTGTCGCTCTGTTAAGAATAATAGATTCTACAGAAGGCTCATCAAAACCAGTGGTTAAAATGCTTACAGAAGTTAACACTGCATCTGGTGTGGTATTAAACCAATTTAAAATATCTTTTCGTTCTTGCTTACTTGCAGTATTGTCTAAATGCTGCACATTATACCCAACTTTCTTAAACGTATAATAAACTTCTTTGGACGTATATATACCATTATTAAAAATTAATGTTTTCTTCCCTTTTGCCAATTCTTCATACGCAGATAACAATTTGGTTTGCATTAAACTATTAGTATATAAGGCTTCAGAAGACTTTACTGTATAATCACCATTTATCCCTATTTTTAAAGTAGTTAGCCCAACATCGTAATGATATACGTCTGCATTGGCTAAAAATCCATTTTTAATTAAGGTAGAAATATCATCACCCACAATCAACTTATCATAGTTGTCCTTCATAGGCAATTTAATATTACTGCTTAATGGTGTCGCAGTTACACCTAGAATAAAACAATGTTCAAAAAATTTAAAGAGTTTTCTAAAGGAATTATAATGCGCTTCGTCAATAATAACCAGACCAACATTTTTAAGTTCAAAATCTTTATCAGATAAGCGATTGTTCAAAGTCTCTACCATAGCAACAAAACACTCATACTCATCTTGATCTGGTAATGTTTTTACCTTGCTATTAATAACTTTATTATTAACCTTAAATCCCGAAAGTACATTAGAGGTTTGTTTGCACAATTCTATTCTATGTGTAAGAATTACAACCTTCTTTTTGTGCTTCTCTATATAACGTCTAACAATTTCTGAAAAAATAACTGTCTTACCTCCACCAGTAGGCAATTGATATAGCAAATTGAAATCATCAGACTCATCTTGCATCACATCGAAAATACGATTGAGATCCTTGATTTGATAATCGTAGAGTCTTTTCTCAGTTACCGTTTCCTTTATTGTGTCTGTTGACATATAATTATTTCCTCCAAGGTTAATTTTGCAAAAATAGCATATTGCAAGGGTTTTTGATAAGAATTGTTAATAACCTTTAACAAGATTGGTACTGTTATTGTGATTAAGAAAATATTAACATTTTAAATAAATATATTATGAAATCAATTCGAAAACATTCTGCGACGGTCAACGCAGGATCCATGGCTGACATTGCCTTTTTGTTACTTATTTTCTTTTTGGTCACTACAACTATTTCTGCTGACAAAGGCATACTAAGACAATTACCTGATGATTGTCCAACTAATGACTGTAGTAAAGGTACTAATGAAAGAAACCTGTTAAGGATCAATTTAAATAGCAATGATGAAATTTTTGTTAAAAATGAAATTGTTAAACTTGAAGATATTCAACAAATCGTAAAGGCATTTGTTGATAATAATGGTCTATCTAATTGTGATTATTGTAATGGAGAAAAATTATCAAAGTCATCAGATCATCCGAGTAAAGCTGTAATTTCTTTAAGTCACAATGCCTTAACTAAGTATCATGTTTTTATTTCCGTACAAGATGAAATTACCAAAGCTTTTTACGATTTAAGAGCACGTTACATAAAAGAAACGTTTAATAAGTCACCAGAACAAATTACAGATGCTGAATTAAAAATCGTTAAAAAAGCATATCCTTTTATAGTTTCTGAAGTTATGGTAAAACGCAATTAAAAGATAGAATCTTTTATTGGGATACAATATTCAATGCTCACCATTTTCTTGCCCCATTTTTTTGCTTTTTTAACATCGACACCCATATAAATGTCTATCCGTTTTCGCCAACGTTTATTCATTTTATCCTTTACTGTAAAAAAGCTATCAAAACCTTCTATCTTAACTTTAGTGTTATGTACTAAGCCAGAGTCTAATAAATCTCTAGATACAGCAATATATCTATATCCAGGTTTTAAACTATCCCCAAAAGCAGTAATATTAGGATTAGAACTGGTCTGATATGCAAATGAATTGTATGCTGTAGCTGTGACTTGAAATATTTTTGAGTTACAACTCTCTTCTATTTCTGACTTGCAATTAAAACTAAATATTGTTATGAATAATAAAGTATAAGTTCCTATTCTCATAGATTAAAGATACACTTAATAGTTAAAATTTGTTAAATCATTACTATGTTATGCAAAGTACTGTAACATTTCCTTTTTTATGACGTCTATATAGTGTAATCAATTAAAAACGAACAAACATGAGAACTTTAAACAATAATCAATTAACAGGCACAACAATAGATACTAAAAGTTATACTTGGAACAGTAAAAGACGTTATAGGTAAAAACGAAATTCATCAATCAATAAATTAAACAATTATGAGAACTTTAAACAACAATCAATTAACAGGTACAACAGCAGACACAAAAAGTTATACTTGGAACAGTAAAAGACGTTATAGGTAATAACGCGCAATTCATCAATCAATAAACTAAACAATTATGAGAGCTTTATCAAAAATTGTCAATACATCTAATAGCTTAGATGATGACTTAGAAACTATTAAGTTATGAGTTGGATTAATCACCCAATGGATTGCAACTAAAGAAACCAATACATGTCTGTATTGGTTTCTTTAGTTTATACCATTAAATAACGTTAAATCAGTAATTAAAAAGTTCTCTTAGAGCGCTTTCAAACTTACTTTTAGCCAAATACTGATTTTCTAATTGTCCAATAAAAGGAATAGGCGTTTCCATACTTGCGACACGTTTTACTGGTGCATCGAGATACTCAAAACAATCTTCCATTATCATGGCAGAAATATCACTTGCAATACCTCCAAACATACTATCTTCTTGCAGAATAATAGCTTTACCAGTCTTTTTAACCGAGCTTAAAATAGTATCCTTATCCATAGGTTGTAATGTTCTTAAATCTATGACATCAGCAGAGATGTCTGAATTATTCTCTAAGGTTTTTAAAGCCCAATGTACACCTGCACCATAAGTAATTACAGTTATTGCGTCTCCTACATTTAAAAGTGCAGCTTTTCCAAAAGGTAACGTATAATAATCTGTCGGAACATCTTGTCTAACACTTCTATATAATGCCTTATGCTCAAAGAAAAGTACAGGATTAGGGTCATTAATTGCAGTTGCTAACAAACCTTTGGCATCATATGGAAATGCCGGATAAACCACTTTTAGACCTGGAGTCTTAGTAAACCAAGCTTCATTGGTCTGAGAATGAAAAGGACCTGCAGCAACACCTGCTCCACATGGCATACGAACCACAACATCTGCTTGTTGCTCCCAACGATAATGCGATTTCGCTAAATAATTGACTATAGGATTAAAACCAGAGCTTACAAAATCTGCAAATTGCATCTCTACAACAGCTTTCATACCAGCTATAGATAAGCCCATACCAGCTTCAATAATTGCAGATTCACAAATTGGTGTATTACGTACTCTCCCTTTGCCAAATTGTTCTACAAAACCTTCGGTTATTTTAAAAACACCTCCATACTCTGCAATGTCCTGTCCCATAATAACCAAGTCTTCATGCTTTTCCATAGCTTGCTTTAAACCTTCGGAAATAGCATCAACTAATCGCAATTCTTTAGTTTTAGAATTTGGTTTAATATCTTGATAATTAAATGATCTATAAACATCATTTAATTCAATGGCTTCATCTGGTACAATAGCTTCTTCAGCATAAGCTGATGTTAAAGAAGAGTCTATTTCTGCCTTAATTTCGGTGATGTATTTTTCATCAATTTCAGCAGATAATATCTTTTTACTATACAAATAGCTTCTAAAGTTTTCAATGGGGTCTTTAGCTTCCCATTCTTCAATTAAAGCTTTTGGTACATATTTGGTACCACTAGCCTCTTCATGTCCTCGGCGTCTAAATGTTTTAAACTCAATTAATATTGGTCTAGGTCTTTTCCTTATACTTTCGGCTAATTTTTTAACTTTAGAATAGGTTTCTATAATATTATTACCGTCTAAAATAAACGATTCTATGCCATAGCCTTTACCTCTATCTGCTAGGTGTTTACATTTATATTGTTCACTTGTTGGCGTAGATAAACCATAACCGTTATTTTCAATACAAAAAATTACTGGCAATTGCCAAACAGACGCAACGTTTAAAGCTTCATGAAAATCGCCTTCACTTGTCCCTCCTTCTCCAGTAAATACAGCTGTTACTTGTCCATTTTTCTTTAATAAATTAGCCAAAGCAATTCCGTCTGCTACACCAAGTTGTGGACCTAAATGAGAAATCATACCCACAATATTATACTCTTGGGTTCCAAAGTGAAATGAGCGATCTCTACCCTTAGTAAATCCACTAGATTTTCCTTGCCATTGACAAAACAATCGGTGTAAAGGAATCTCTCTTGTGGTAAAAACGCCTAAGTTTCTATGCATAGGCAAAATATATTCGCTAGGTTTAAGCGCCATAGTAACACCTACAGAAATAGCTTCTTGACCAATACCAGAAAACCATTTAGAAATTTTTCCCTGACGCAACAAAATGAGCATCTTTTCCTCAATTAATCGAGGTCTCAACATATTGTAATACAGCTTTAAAAGGGTCTTGTTGTTAAGGTTCCTTTTATCGTAATCTATAATGCTTTTAGTTATGGTAGGCATAAGTTCGTATTAAGTAATGCTTCAAATGTAAATAAAAATGTATCAAAATTGTAGTGTTAGTAGTCAAGTTATCAAAAATTACGACTCAATTTTTTAACACTATTTTCGTTACTTTTGTATATTGACTAAAATTTTAAACGAAAATACCAATGGATAGAATACCTAGCGTTGATTTAAAGGATTTCCTTTCTGATGACCCAAATAGAAAACAAAAATTTATAAACGAAATAGGTAAGGCATACCAAGACATTGGTTTTGTCGCCTTAAAAGGCCACTTTTTAGATGATGAATTAGTAGATGAATTATATGGGGAGGTAAAGAATTTTTTTAGTTTGCCATTAGATGTTAAAGAAAGTTACGAGATTCCTGGGATTGGTGGTCAACGTGGTTATGTCTCTTTCGGAAAAGAAAGTGCCAAAGGAAAAAAAGAAGGAGATTTAAAAGAGTTTTGGCATTTTGGGCAATATGTTGAGGATGACGAAGAACGCAGAAAAGAATACCCGGAAAATGTTGAAGTTAAAGAGCTACCTGCTTTTAATAAAGTAGGTAAACAGACCTATAAAATGTTAGAAAAGACTGCTAAGTATGTTTTAAGAGCATTAGCTTTACATTTAGATTTAGAAGAAACTTATTTCGATAATTATATCCATAATGGTAATTCTATTCTAAGACCAATCCACTATCCTCCAATTACCCAAGAACCAAAAAATGCGGTTAGGGCTGCAGCTCATGGTGATATTAATTTAATTACACTATTAATGGGAGCTCAAGGTCGTGGCCTGCAAGTACAACGCCATGATGGAGAATGGCTAGACGCAATTGCTGAACCAGACGAATTAATGATTAATGTTGGCGATATGCTATCGAGACATACTAATAATAAGCTAAAATCTACTATACATCGCGTAGTTAATCCACCTCGTGAACTTTGGGGAACATCACGTTACTCTATTCCATTTTTTATGCACCCAATAAGTGAAATGAAACTAGATGTATTAGATAGTTGTATTGATGATGATAATCCAAAACAATTTGATGACATCACAGCTGGTGAATTTTTAAATCAACGTCTTGTAGAACTTGGATTGATTAAAAAATAATGGATTTACAAGACCAATTAAAGCATCTATTTCCTGACCATGTTTCTGAAGATCCTTCTGATGATTCAAAAAAGACTAAAAATGATATTTGGCTTCAAGATGATCCTATTGTTTGTAAGTACGAAAAACGAAAAGGAAAACCAATAACCATTCTTGAAGGTTATACAGGTGCAACTAAAGATTTTAAAAAACTAGCCAAAGAATTAAAAACTAAACTTAGTGTCGGAGGAAGCTTTAAAGATGATAAGATAATTATTCAAGGTGATTATCGTGATAAAATTATGCAAATGCTAAAAGAAAAAGGGTTTAATGTAAAACGTGTTGGAGGTTAATATGACAAAACAAATTCTTCATATTACCAATGGTAGCTCATTAACAGATTACTTAAGAGAACTTGACTTTACAGACGATATATTAACGTGGCAAGAAATGCTATGCGAAGGACCTACTATTGCTGCAATAGCATCAGATACTTTTTTTAACATTAGGCGTCATTTTCTTAAAGAATATTACGATATAGAAGTAGATACGGAAGAGCTCAAAAGTGAGTTATCTAAGTTAGATAATACTGATAAATATTCTGAAATTCATCTTTGGTTTGAGTACGATCTATTTTGTCATATTAACCTCCTTGGCGTTATAAATTTATTGCACCAGAAAAATATTAATAAACCCCTTTATCTTATATGTAGTGGTCGTGTTGAAGGTGAAAAAAACTTAAAAGGTCTTTGTGAGCTATCACTTGAACAATTGATGGATCATTACTATAAAAGAACTTTATTAACAAAAGAAGATAAAGAATTAGCTATAACGCTTTGGAGAACCTATTGTGGTAAAGATCATAACATACTTAAACCTTATATTATAACCAAGTCTAACTTTAAGTATATGAGCAATTGCCTTAAAGCTCATTTAAAACGTTTCCCACATCAAAAGAGTGGACTTAGCGTACTTGAAGACAATATTCTAAGACTTGTTAGAGATAATCAAATAAAATCCTTACATCACCTATTAGGATACAGCCTCAATTATCAAGGATACTATGGTTTTGGTGATACACAATTAAGACGCATAATAGATAGGCTTTCAATATTCTTAGACGAAACAGAGACAGGTATTAAACTCAACAGAAAAGGACATGAAGCATTACTAAGGCATTATAATTTTGCTTCAGAAATAAATAATAATATGGTCTATGGAGGTATTGAACGTTTAGGTTTTCAATTTAGCATAGATCAAAATAAACTTGTAAAGACTATATTACATGTCAATTAAAAATTCGGAGTTAATATTAAATCCAGATGGCAGCGTTTACCATTTAAATTTAAAGCCAGAAGATATTTCTGATACAATTATTTTTGTAGGAGATCAGGATCGTGTAGAAAAAATAACGATGCATTTTGACAGTATTGAATTCAGTACTCAAAAGCGTGAATTTAAAACGCAAACTGGCTATTATAAAGATCGAAGAATCACAGTACTTTCTACAGGAATTGGACCAGATAATATTGATATTGTTCTAAATGAGCTTGATGCTCTGGTAAATATAAATCTAAAGACACGTCAACCAAAGACAGAGTTAACCAGTCTTAATATTATTAGAATCGGTACTTCTGGTTCGTTACAAGCAGATATTCCTGTAGATGCCTTTTTAATTAGTACACACGGTCTAGATGTTAATGGTATGCTACACTTCTACCAGATTAGCGGTATAAGCAATCCTGAGATTGAAGATGAATTTATTAAACATACAAATTGGGATAAAAATAAAGCGCGGCCAATAATTATCAATAACAGTAAATACTTAGAAAAGTATTTTGAGAGTAATAAAGTGTTTAAGGGCATGACAGGAACTGCTGGTGGTTTTTATGGTCCCCAAGGTCGAGTATTAAGACTTCCTCTTCATGACGCAGACTTAAATACTAAACTAGATTCTTTTAACTATAAAGAATTTAGGATTACAAATTTTGAAATGGAAACCTCAGTTATTTACGGTCTTTCAAAATTATTGGGGCATGAAGCCTTGTCACTAAATGCTATTATTGCCAATAGAGCCACTGGTGATTTTAGTAAAGATCCAAAAAAAACAGTAGAAAAACTGATTTTATATGCTCTGGAGCGTATAGTGAATATTTAATAAAAGATATTGTTACACTGTGCAGTATATAATATTACAATTAAAACATCATTTAGTCATAAATTAAATTAAAATTTCTGTTTTCGCAGTTAGTTAGCATGAAAAAAGTAAACATAGGAGGTGTACCAGAGCATTTTAATTTAGCTTGGTATTTAACTCTAAAAAATGGCGAATATAAAGCTAAAGATATCAATCTACGTTGGCATGACTACCATGGAGGTACTGGAGAAATGTGTAAAGGCTTACGCTCTGGAGAAATAGATATAGCAGTAATTCTTACTGAAGGTATAGTAAAGGACATAATAGCTGGTAACCCTTCAAGAATTGTTCAGACCTTTGTTGAAACTCCTTTAATATGGGGTATTCATGTTGCAGAACATTCCAAATTCCAGACTATTGAAGACATCAAAGGCGCAACAGCAGCGATAAGCCGTTATGGTTCTGGTTCTCATTTAATGGCATATATTAATGCAAAAAATCATGATTGGGATTTAGAAAAAGATCTCAACTTTGAGGTTATCAAAAATCTCGACGGCGCTAAAAAAGGATTGACAAAAGGTGATGCTGATTATTTTATGTGGGAAAAATTCACCACAAAACCTTTAGTTGATGATGGTATTTTTAGAAGAATAGATAATTGTCCTTCTCCCTGGCCTTGTTTTGTTATTGCTGTACGAGAAGATTTTATTAAAAATAATGAAGACGAATTAAGAACTATATTAGATATTATCAATCAAACAACTACAGATTTTAAATCTATACCCAGTATTGATAGAACTATTGCAAATCGCTACGAGCAAGAATTAGAAGATGTACAAGAGTGGCTTTCACTTACAGAATGGGCACAAGATATAATTGATAAAAAGACGATTGAAAATGTACAAGAACAACTTTTTAACTTAAATATCATCCCCAAAAAAGTTAATTATAAAGACCTAATTCATATCCTTTAATTAAAAATGAGTCGTAAATCACTCAGTTTTTAACATTTTTCTGTAGATTCTTAAACTTTTTTTAAAAAACATAAATCGTCATAACACCAGCAAACATCGGCAAAAAGTGTTAATTTTTCTTAAAATGCTTAAAGTTAAATCTTACAGTTTTTGTTCATAACTTTCACTATTTCAAATTTTTAGTTACATTTGTTTTAACCAAATCTTTGCTATTAACAACACTATAAGAACAAACTATGATTCTAACCATTACTCTGATTTTGTCTTTTTTGGTCTGTGTTAATTTTTTATTGTTAATATTTAGTTGCAATAAAACTCCAAAAACAGTTGAGAATAGAAAACCAAAAGTGATTCGCACTCATAAACCTACTACTCCTATAACCTCCACTCAATTACAGACTCGCCAGCTTGCTGCAACAGGGAGTTAGTTTTACTAAAATGCTTATTACCAAACCAATAACCTCTATTAGCACTTAAAGGTGACGGATGACCACTTTCTAATACTGAATGCATAGCTGTATTTATAAGCTTCTTTTTCTTTTTAGCATAACCTCCCCAAAGTAAAAACACTACATTTTGCTTTTCTTGGCTAATGATTTGTATTACTGCGTCAGTAAATTGTTCCCAACCTTTGTTTTGATGACTACCGGCTTGATGTGCCCTAACAGTTAATGTAGCATTTAATAATAGCACTCCTTGATCTGCCCAAGACATTAGATTTCCATTTTTAGGATAAGGAAAACCTAAGTCCTGCTCAAGCTCTTTAAATATATTAATCAGTGAAGGAGGATGAACAATACCATCATTAACAGAAAAGCATAAACCATTAGCTTGACCAATACCATGATATGGATCTTGACCTATAACCACGACTTTAACATCATCAAAAGAACAATGATTAAAGGCATTAAATATATCTGAACCTTTAGGGAAGCACTTGTGTGTTCTGTATTCCTTTTTTACAAATTCAACTAATTCCTTAAAATAAGACTTGCTAAATTCTGCTTGCAAATAAGGTTTCCAACTCTGATGTATATCTACATTCATACTTTAGATTTTCCTTCAAAAATAAGGATTTATTGTCGTTAGACATATCGCATTATTTAACCTAAATTTGCAACTTTACAATTTATAATATACCATGACACGGATTCATGAAAAAACCTTAAAAGACTTAGAGTTTTTTATGGTTTTAAATCAAATAAGTGAGCATACCATTACAGCTTTAGGAAAGGAGGCTTCTTTAGCCATACGACCTATTGAAGTTGAAGCTCAACTTATTCGCGAATTAGATTACGTCAATGAATACAGGTCGTCATTTGATAATGAAAACAGAATACCAAACCATGGTTTTGAACCTATTTCCAAAGAACTTAAGCTTCTAAATATTGAAAACACGTATTTAGAAATTCCAAGTCTTCAGAAGTTAGTAAGCATCTCACTAACAGTTAATAGCATTGTAATTTTTTTAGAAAAATTTAAAGACTATTATCCTAACCTCAATCAATACAGTCAATATATAGAAGTAACAACTGCTATAATTGAGCAGATTGATAATGTTGTAGATCGCTTTGGAGATATAAAAGATAATGCTTCACCTCAACTAGAGGAACTAAGGCATGAAATCAACAAATTAAAAGGAAAAATAAATAGTAGTTTTGCTTCGGCTCTAAATAGATATCACAGTCTCGATTATTTGGATGACATTAGAGAATCTGTAGTTGATAACAGACGTGTATTAGCAGTTAAAGCTATGTATCGACGTAAAGTAAAAGGTGCTATAATGGGAGGTAGCAAAACTGGTAGTATTGTTTATATTGAACCAGAAACCACATTACAACATACCAGAGAACTCAACAACTTAGAGTACGAAGAAAAAGAAGAAGTCATTAAAATTCTTAAAGAGCTTACAGATTTTGTTCGTTTATTTTTACCTCTTTTAAACGACTATCAAACATTTCTTACTAAAATTGATGTTATATCTGCTAAAGCAAAATACGCTCAGAGTATGGATGCAATTTTGCCAAAAATCTCAAGCGAACGTAATCTTTTTATAAAAGATGCATACCATCCACTACTCTATTTAACCAATAAAGAAAAAGGAGAAAAAACATTCCCTCAAACTATTGGTCTGAGTAATGAGAATAGAATTATAGTTATTTCTGGTCCTAATGCTGGTGGAAAAAGTATTACTCTAAAAACTGTGGGATTATTACAAGTAATGCTACAAAGCGGTATGCTTATTCCTGTACATGAGCGTAGTAATGTATGCTTATTTGAAAGAATTCTTAGTGATATTGGTGATAACCAATCTATAGAAAATCATTTAAGCACCTATAGCTACCGCTTAAAACAAATGAATTACTTTTTAAAGAAATGTAATTCTAAAACCTTATTCTTAATTGATGAGTTTGGAACTGGTAGTGACCCAGAGCTTGGAGGAGCATTGGCTGAAACATTCTTAGAAGTATTTTATGATAGAGAAGCATTTGGGATTATCACAACCCACTACTCTAATTTGAAGTTGTTGGCCAACGAATTACCTCATATGCAAAATGCAAATATGTTATTCAATGAACGTAGTTTAGAACCTATGTACAAATTGGTTACAGGGCAAGCAGGTAGCTCTTTTACGTTTGAGGTAGCACAGAAAAATGGCATTCCATATAGCTTAATCAATCAATCTAAAAAGAAGATTGAACGTGGTAAAGTGCGTTTTGATGCTACTATAGCTAAGCTTCAGAAGCAAAGAAGCCGCTTAGAGAAAACCGAGCAGTCCCTTAAGGTTAATGAAAAAAAGAAACTTTCTGAAGCCGAGAAACTTGAAGAAACCAATGCAAAAATTCAAAAGAAATTAGAAAGCTTCCAAGAGCTCTATGACAGTAATCAACGCCTCATTTATTTAGGTCAGAAAGTAAATGATTTAGCAGAAAAATTTCAGAATAATAAAAAGAAGCGTGAGTTAATGGCTGAACTATTTCGTTTAGTACAGATTGAAAACTCCAAGCGTAAAAAAGTATCAGTCAAACAGAAGCGTGCAGAAAAAGCTAAAGAAAAACAGATAAAACAGGAAGCCGAAAAGAAGGTAGAAGTAATCCGAAAAAGGAAAAAAGCTGAAAAGAAAAAAGAAGTAAAAATTGAAAAGCCAAAGCCAGTATTAAAAGTTGGTGATCGCGTACGTATGCACGATGGTAGAGCTGTTGGTAGTATTGATACTATAGAAAAAAACAAAGCCATAGTAAACTATGGCTTATTTACAACTAACGTTAGTGTGAATCTATTAGAATTAGTTGAGGCTAAGAAGTAAAAAAGCGATGATCAAACCTGAGATCATCGCTTTAGCAAATTGCTAGCAATATCAGTTACAATTCGCTGCAACATCTCTTACTTCGGTCTGTGTATCTACAATATTGTCTAAATACATATTTCCGCGCAAAGTAATTTCAACAAAATCAGTACCTATGCTAGTAATAACACCTGAAAAATTTGTAATATCTAATTGTGTAGCTATTGAAATCCCTGAGAGTGATCCTGAGTTTTCAGTATGATTACCTTTAAGTCTTAAACGCTTCACATATGGGACTCTAACATTTGAATAGGTCTGATATGCATCATAGACTAATGATGCACTTCCAGAGGGTACCGTAACGATTCTATTAGAGAAAAAGGTATTGGTTTCCGAGACTGACTCTTCACTCGAAACTGTTGAAGATGAGCTAACCTCTGTAGATACCTCTAACCCCGTAGAGACCTCACCAGTTACTGAACCTCCATTCCCAAAGAAACTTGCTTCTGCCGTTGCGCTAACTGAAACATCAACGCTAGTAGTAACTCTGGCGCTAAGTCCAATTGTTTCTGAAACGACGCTCGTATATGTTGTTGTCACTTCTCGTTCTATTCCAACTTGCTGTTCTAATGTACCTGAACCACAGTTTTTTAAAGTACTATTAAATCCAAACGATGTTTCTGCTGCTGGCAAAATTGGTGGTAAGTACTCTGTATTTAATTCTGTAACTTCCCAATCAATATCTAAAGCAATTACTCTAAAATATTGTATAGTTCCTGAAGGAAGTGTATGCCAATTGATGTCTGCACCGTTTGATGTGCGTCTAAGTGGATTACCATCTGCAAATCCTCTAATAGTATATAAACCATTAGATTCCTTTTGAATCCTAAATTTTAAATCATCACCTAAACTATTCGGGTTGGTAGATGGGTACGAATAGGCCCCAGATTGTCTGAAAGTTCTTGTTGATGAACCTATTCTAAGATAACGATTTGTAATTGCTGAATAAAATGCAAAAACATTATTTTCGTTTGGATATTTATAAATAAAGAACTGCTCGCTAGTAATCCCTTGATTGAAAGATGATGTTCTTTCTTTTAATCTAAGACTCCCAGAATCACCACTTCCTGGTTTCCAAACAATCTTATCTCCATAGTTTCCACTAGGATTTACAAGCTGCAAATAATGACGCATGTCATCTTTGAAATCAAGCTCTTCGAACAATTCTTCTAAGGAGGTAGCATCGATATCTATCTGACTACCATTTTCCTCAAATGATATTACACTATAAGATTCAGATATAATGACACTATTTGTTTCATCTAAAATTTCTATATCTAATCCTACTCCATTTCTTAACTCTTCTTCTTCACTGTCCGAAAGATCTTCCACAGAGATTATAAGTTGAGCTATATTGGTGAAAGGGTCTACATCGAGTTCTTGGTCATAATTTCCTTGAGATGCAGTAGTTGTAATATTAACCTTAGCAGGCATATATCCTTTTTTGGCTATATCTCTGGTGCTAATTAAAAGTCCTAAATCACCTGCGTAGTTTTCTAATTCGTCTTCGGTAATACCATTAGTTACTTCAATTTCACCATCACCAGGACCAGGTTCGTTATCATCTTTACTACAACCTAATACTAAGAATAGTAAAGTACACATCAAAATGCATTGTAAATTTTTAATAGTTGTCTTCATAATAAATAAATTTTGCGAATTGTTTCTGAGTCAAAACTAGATATGAAATCTACTAAAATCTAATCATCGGCATGGACAAAGTATGGACAACAGGTAAAAAAATTTATATATCCCACTTAAAAAACGACATATCAAAAACTTATTAATTAATTGATTTTCAGCTAATTAAATACAAAAACTCAACTTTAAAACATAGACAACAAATGGACAAACCCATTTTTAACTAAGTACTGTTAAGATACGCTTTGTCCATGGCGTTTTAAATTTAACTAACTTCGTTACAGTCAACTATTAAAACTATTTTATCATGATTTTTCGGATTTTTACTCTCATTATCTTTTGCTTTTGTTCTAGTTTATTTTCGCAAGAAAAATCAATTTCGGAATTAGAAAGCGAGTTGCTAACTATAGAAGACTCAGAGCAAAAAATTAAGGTATTAGAAAAATTATGGCAAAAAACGACTTACGAAAATGAAACTGAAGCCATAAAATATGCAACAAGATCTATTGAATTAGCAAAGACCATTTCTAATAAAAAGTTGTTGGCTAAAGCTTACGAACAATTAGGTATCTCACATTCTAATATATCTAATTATAAGATTTCAAATAAAAACTATAAAAAAGCTATTGTTTTACAAGAAAAGCTTGGTAATACCAACCGAATAGGAAACATTTTAATAAATAAAGGAATAAATTTTAAAGATATTGGTCAGCTAGATAGTGCTTTACATTATTTAGAAAAAGCCAAAGGTTACTTAAAAGCTATTAATACTAAACAAGATTCATCGCTTTTAGCTAAATACTATGGCATAAAAGCTAATTTTTTAATGTCTAAGGCCTTCTATACACTAGCGTTAGAAAATGCAACAAAAGCCGCTAAGCTTAGTAAAGAACTCGGTGATATATTGAGATATGCTGATAATTTACAGATAATAGCCGATGCAAATGAATCTCTAGGAAACAAAGATATTTCAATAGATTATTTCAAAGAAAGCCTAGCAATTTATCAGAAAGAAAATGACACCTACTTTGAAGCTGATGTATCTATTAAAATAGGTTTTTTATACTCTAATTTAAAACCTATTGAAATTGATAGTGCCACATATTATTATAAAAGAGCAACAAACTTAGCTCATAAAATTGATGTACCCTCATTAAAATCCAGAGCGCTTATTGACCATGCAAAATTGTTAATAAAAATAAACAAATTTGTTAAAGCAAAGTTGTTATTAGATGAGAGTAAGATAGTAGCCGAGAAAATAAATGACACTTTCGGTTTGTCAGATATATACCTTAATAAAGGGTTAATAAACTTAAGAACTAACAATTTAAATAAAGCAAAAGAGGATATTGAAAAAGCATTTATTCTTAAACAAAAAATGGGTTTGTTATCTGGTATAACAGAAGCTACAAAGAATTTAGCAATTATAGAATTTAAAAAAGGAAATTTCAAGGAAGCTTATAAACTTCAGAAAGAATTTAAAATCCTTTCGGATAGTATTTATAAAAAGGAAAAAGTGATTAAGTTTGATGAACTACAGGTACAGTTTGATACTCAGAAAAAAGAAAGTGAAATCGCATTACAGAAAGAAGAAATAAAAACACTCAATGCACAGGCAGAAAACGACAAACTCACTAAAACGCTATATAGTATTGGAATGATTTCATTTTTGACAATCGCAGGCCTCCTCTACTTTGGTTTTAAACAACGTATTAAGAAAAATAAAATTGAACGCGAAAAACAAGAAGAAATCTATAAACAAGAAATAGCCTTTAAGAAGAAAGAGTTAGCGTCCCAAACCTTGCATCTGGTACAAAAAAATACCTTTATACAAGAGCTCAAAGAAAATTTAGAAAAAATAAAAAAGTCGCCAGAGCTTTTTAAAGTTGAATTTAGACGTTTGGTAATGCTGCTCAAAAAAGAAAGTGCAGAAGACAAAGATTGGGAAGTTTTTAAGTCTTACTTCTCTGAAGTACATAATGACTTTGACAATAAAATTAGGGCTATTGCCAGCGACATTACTGAAAAAGAGATAAGACTGGCTTCATTTTTACGCATGAATCTATCCACAAAAGAAATTGCATCAATGCTCAATGTGCTACCAGACAGTGTATTAAAATCTAAATATCGATTAAAGAAGAAACTTACCCTAAATAAGGAAGCCAATTTAACGCAATTTTTAAATACACTATAAACTTAAGGCTTATCTTTGCATTGTGATAGAAAATGTCCCAAAAAACAAGCAATTAATACTGTTTGATGGTATTTGTAACTTATGCAATAGCAGTGTGCTATATGTTATAAAGCGAGATACTAAAAACAAGTTTATGTTTGCTCCATTGCAAAGTAATATTGGACAGTCTATTATTAATGAGTTTAGTATAGATACCGTAAAAATAGACTCAATTATACTTTACAAACCCAAAGAACGCAGAATTTTTCATAAGTCTTCTGCAATATTACGTATAGCTAAATCTTTAAGTTTTCCAACTAAATTAATGGCGGTATTTTTTATTGTTCCAAATTTTATACGCAATTGGGTGTATAATTATGTTGCCAAGAATCGTTATAAATGGTATGGCAAAAAAGAGGCTTGCATGATACCAACTCCAGAATTAAAAGCTAAATTCCTTGAATAAAAAAAGCCTCTTAGTATGTATTCTAAAAGGCTTTTTTAAATTAACAACTTACTTAAAACTAATTTAATTTAATTTAAACAAAATTTAATTCGTATTGAGGGATGATAACGAATTGGTTAATAGCACATCATTTTGTTTATTCAAAAATAGGATATCATCAACTTCTGTATAAAAAAATTCGATATAAGTCCATTTATAATTGTTCTAAAAGTTAAAAATGCAAATAACATCTATAAGATGTATTAAAAGTCATAAGCTCACTAATTGAGACTTAGCGTTTACCTTTTATAATAGATATTACACTCATTTTAAGTTTTGGGTTTTTGTATTCCATAATAGTTTTGATAAAACTTAAACTCTAAACTATTATGAAAAACATATTGAAATTCTTATGTATTATCTTAAGTATACAATCGATAAATGCTCAACAAGAAAGCAAAATAACTGATGTAACTGTCTATCTCGATGGTGCCGAAATCAACCGAAAAACAGACATAAATTTAAAGTCTGGCACTTCAGAATTTACGTTTAACAACTTGTCCCCTTATATTGAAGAAAGCAGTATTCAGATTTCAGGATTAAAAAAAGCTTCTATACTATCCATTAATTATGGCATCAATTATTTGTCTAAGCAAAAACAAAACGATTCAATAACAGCTTTAAAAGATCAGCTAAAAATCCTGGATGGTAAAATTCAAAATGAGTACGATCTAATTTCTGGCTATAATGAAGAGGTTAGTCTTATTCAAAGTAATAAAAAACTTGGCAACTCCAATAAAGTAGTAAATCTTGAGCAATTAAAGTCTTTTGCTACCTACTATAGAGAACGAATTACCGAATTAAAAATGGCAATTCATAAATCTAATCGTAGAATTGAAGATTATGGAAAAAAACAAACAGACATAAAACAACAACTCGTAGAGTTTAATGTTGATGATAAAGTGCAAACTGGTGAAATAACCATAAAACTTAATAGTGATAAACCTTTAAGCCTAGACTTAAACATTAGTTACAATATTAAAAATGCAGGGTGGTTTCCTATTTACGATTTAAAGGCAGATAAGATTAACACGCCTATAAATTTAGAATATAAGGCACATGTATTTCAGAGCTCCGGTTGCGACTGGAAAAATGTAAATCTGGTGCTTTCTACTGGAGATCCTAATACTAACAACGAAAAACCAATAGTTAACCCTAAATACCTAAACTTTGTTAGTACTTATAGTAATTACCAATCTCAACGTGCTACAAGGAGTTATAACTATAAGTACAATCCTTTAGTAAAAACGGTTACTGGCGTCGTAACAACAACAAGTGATGGTTTACCATTACCAGGAGCAAATGTTGTTGAAAAAGGGACTTCTAATGGTGTACAAACAGATTTTGATGGTCGTTACTCCTTAAAAACCTCAACTGGTAACACATTACAGTTTTCGTATGTTGGTATGAAAACCGAAGAGCTACCTATTCACTCTAGTACTATGAACGTTGCCTTAGATGAAGATAATGCATTAGAAGAAGTAATTATTGCAGGCTACGGGACATCAAAAAATGGTTACGCTAGTTCTGTAACTAGCATAAAATCTGAAGATATTGTCAGTGACTTGTATGGTTCTGCTTCTGGTATTAGAATTAGAGGAGCAAGTTCCGTGAATAGTAAAAATAGTTTACTATACATTATAGATGGCGTACCTGTAACTGCTAAAGCAGCAAGTAAAATTAACCCAGATAGTATAGAATCTATTGAGGTATTAAAAGATGCAAGCTCAACCGCTCTTTATGGTTCCCGAGGAGGGGATGATGGAGTAATTATAATTAAAACTCGTAATACAGAACAAAGAAAAGAAAATGACTTAGGTATAATTATAGAAACAGGACTGACTAACACAAGCTTTAAAATAGACAAAACTTACAGTATCCCATCTGATGGAGATGTAACGGTTATTGAGGTAGACAAATTTAGTGTTCCTGCTAATTACGAATATTTTACCGCTCCTGTTTTAAATGAAAATGTATTCTTAACTGCAAAAATTGGTAATTGGGAACAGTATAATCTATTACCAGCTGAAGCTAATGTATATTTTGAAGGTAGTTATTCTGGTAAAACAAATATAAATCCAGGAGCAACCACAGATAGCTTAACAATTTCTCTTGGTGTTGACCCAAATATTGTTGTTAAACGTACACAACGTAATGATTTTAAGAAAACAACATTTATAGGAAGTAATAAAGTTGTTTACAAAGGCTTTGAAATTGAAGTTAGAAACAATAAACAATCAAACATTCAATTAACGCTATTAGATAGAATTCCTATCACTCAAAATAAATCTATTAAACTTGATGATATTGAAACTGGTACTTCAAAATATGACAAAGAGAAAGGTATTTTAAAATGGGTTATTAGCTTAGAATCTGGTGAAACCGACAAAGTTGAACACTCATATTCCGTAAAATATCCCAAAGGAAAACGCGTTAATCTTTAACTCATTAAAACATTACGTTTACTTATTAAAAAAACCAATACACTCAGTATTGGTTTTGTAGTTGAGACAACTAAAGTACTTTAGATCTGAGCTTATTTTTAGTTAATGGTTTTTAAGCTTAGTAATTCTAAACCTCAAAGCAAGATGATGTTAATTTAACCCTAGCTTCTGTTAGTTAGGAACGAGTTAAATTCTATAAAGAGACTTGTCTAACCTCTTTTATAGTGTCAACAAATGATAGACCGAAACATTTAGCTTTGGGGTTTTTACTCGGTAAGAGCTCTAACTTATATGGTCACTTAATGCATTTACTTCAAACTACTCAAAATAAAATCCAAATTTTGGTTATTGTTATCATTCTTGACATAAGCATCAGTATAATATCTAGGAGTAATGGCTAAGCCTAGTTCTTGAAGTTTTTCTATAGTAGGTACATATTCTTGACTCACTTTTCCTGTAAGTAAAATGCTTAAGTCATTACCAGATTTTGCATATTTATAGACATTACGCAATCCTCTTAAATATAAATGATCCTTAGTAAAACCTCCACCTCTATGTACTCTAAGTGTTATAGCAAAAGCCTTATCTCTATTTAACTTATGCTGATTGTGCAATAAATGAAAGGTATCTGAAAAATTATAACCTTTATTTAAACTATTTACAGCTAGGACTCTATACGCCAGCTCTTTTAAACGTTCAATGGTAAGACAGCCACTCATAAACTCAGAATAAACCGCCAAACCTTCTTGGGTTTCAACATTATTAGGTAAACCATTAGAAAACACTTTTAATGGTTGATATAAACCATTAAAAGTAGTAACCATATGCACACCTATTTCGTGATTGGTTAGCACTTTTAACTGATTTAAACTGTATTTATGACTTTTTCGCAACACCAAGGTTTGAGTATTATTCAAAACCATAGCTGCTGCAGAAAGATTATTAGATATTTTTATATTGTATTTAAAATCGTAACGCTTAGAAAACTCCTTAAAATATTCTTTTGCTTCGCTCGCATTATACATAGGAAGCATTTGTTCGTCAAATTCTGAATCATCAAAACGTAGTATAAACTTTGCGTTTTCGATATCTTTTTCTGTTGGTGTACCAAAGCTCTTTAAACTATTGAAATAGAATTTTCTACCTTGTCCAATGGTTTGAATACACTCAATTAAACCTGAATATTCATAGATAACATCTTCGTATAATTGTCTTATGTCTTCGTTCTCAATACGTTCTAAACGCTGCGAAAAAAACAAACGATGCAACTTATAACCATTGAATCTTACTTTTCGGTACTTAAATTCTGGTTCATAATTATATTTTGAAGCGAAGAACTTCTTCTTTTCAGAAGCAATATTTAGCGGATTAATATAATTGAGCAATTCAATATTTTTTACCAAACGGTTAAGATTAGCATCAATATCAAATAATTCTTGAAATTCTTCAGTGGTTTTAATTTGGGACATTATTATTTAAACGTATTATAAAATTCCTTGGCATGCTTTGGCAAAAGTATTCGTAATTGTTCTTCAACAGCAGTAACTACTTCTGGGTAATTAATCTGCTTATACTCATCACAATAGACCTTTGCAATTTCGGTTGCCAAAACTAAGGTATTCTTAAAGTTTTTAGTAATAAATTTTAAAAAATATCCATTGCCTTTAAATGTGTCATTAACTTTAGCCGTTTGTTTTATACCATGTGGCAGATTTATACTCTCTAAGGCTTGCCTCCAAGTTTCAACCTCATTACCAAAGCGTTTGTTATCAATATTTGAGGTTCCTAAATTCCATGTTGGCACTTCCCTATCCCACCGTTGCCAGTTATAACTGTGCATGTCGTATACTACACAAACACCAAATTTCTCTTCAAGCTTATTAATTAAAGCATGTACAGCTGTGTAAAAGCTGGTATGCTTTTGCAAGCTTTTTTCTTTTTCTTTTTGAGGCAAAGGGTTTTTCCAGAGTTGTTTTCCCCAAGCAGTATCAAATACTGCATTATCTGGATCACGATTTAAGTCATACTCAAAACGCGAATCACATCCTGCAATTACAATAGGGTGGGATATCACCATATTTTTAGTTTCTGGATCTTCTTCGTACCATCTGTCATATTCAGAATGTAAACAATTCTCCCAAAGGTCTTTTCTAAACTGATGACCATCATGCACTGCTCCGCATACATAAGGCACATATTTATCTATTTTTAACGTAAATGAATAATCCTCTGAAACCGCATGAAAAGTATCTTCAGATTCAATCTTTAATATGATTTGATTAATGGTCAGTTTTTCCATAATTATGAAAACGGATAAATAAGATAATTTGCAATTAAACCAACAACTAGTATAATAAATAATACCCAATATATTGCCAAATAGGTAGTTTGCTCTTCAATATCAACAACAGTAGTTTCTGTTAATACATCATGCCAACCATTATTAAATAAAAAAGAAATTTGATTTAGTGGGATATGTCTAGACAAACTTCTACCTAAAGCTTTGGATAACGTCAAATTATTTTTATTAGTACTAATTATTTTTGAATGGCTAAGAATTTTAGATGGTGTAGTGCTAAACAAATATTCAAAAATCGTATAGTACAATACAGTAAAAATGAAAATTAAAATTGGGATAGCAATATCTTTAAATTGGCCTGATGAACCTAGCTTATGCGAAACAAGAATCAATATATTTTGCATAAATTCGGTTGCAATGCTCAGAAAGATAATTAGGTCAAAAATAAAATGAAATAATCGTTTCCAATTACTTGATTTATTATAGACATCAGTAGAACTTTCTTTGTTGGTAATCAGTCTTGTGTTACTATTAAAATGTTTTAAAACACTATAACTAATTATAATTAACAATAACCATGTTAGCACAGTATATATTTCTAAAGCCCAATTATAACTATATTGATCTCTAGTAATAAAACTAAAAATTTCATCAAATTCTTCTCTAAATATTCTTTTAAATAAAAAATCAGCCAAATTAAAAATCGATCCAATAAAAATGATTGCATAAGAAAAATAAAGTAGTTTTCGTTCTTTCCCTTTTGATTGCATATATATAATTGCCCCAATAATCATAGTAACAATTAAGAATAACCTTAGTATATCTAAAGCCACATAAGTACCACTTGGCATTTCTAGATAAAGAAGTGCCCAGTTCGTTCCTAAGAAACCAAAATAAACAGGAAGTACATCAAGTAAATTAACTAATCTATTACTTGTAATAAAATATAATACTAAACTTACAAGACTACTGCAGCAAAGAATTAGTGTGATTTTTGCAATATAAGTAATTACCCACTTAGAAAAGTTTGTAAACATAGAATTTAGTATAAAAGTTCTTTATTACAAAGTTTTAAATAAACGCTCAAGAGATTTAAGCATATTACGCTCATTAATATTAAACTCCCCATCAGAGAAAAATAGAGTTTTAATATCAGCTAACAATATTTCAACATCATCTTTGTCGTAATTATGCTGTCTTAAACTCGTCATTATTTTTTGAATACCTTGATAATCATTATCATTATCAAATTCGTCATGAATATCCTGAAACGTTTGCATATCTACTTTAGAGATAATAACATCGCGCTCTTTATTATCTTCTTTAAAATCTGAATTGGCAGCAAACAATAGTATGTATGCAACGAGCTCATCTCTTGTCCAGTCGATTGTTTTCATTTTATAGCTTTAGAGTTTAATTTATACGTTCAAATTTACGAATAGATTCATCATAAGTTGACAACTTAAAAGTATAAGTTTTATCGCTTAGCGTATCTAACATTACTGTTAATTCCACGGATGTCTCCAAGTCTTTATCCCAGCCTGTACCAGCTAAAGCAAAATGACTATTTTTCGAATCCTTTTTTCCTATTAAATACGGAAACTCATTTTTTTGAAAAAACCGAATAGTATCATTAGACACTATTATTTTTTGCATATAAATGGGTTGCCCAACATTATAAAATGATATATAAAACTTACCAGAATCTTTAATATCTAAATCAGAAAATCTAATTATGGGTTCTGTAGTATTATTAATGTTTGACAGTCTTAATTTTTCTTTTGAATCTAAAAATTCTACCCCGCAAAATGTAAATCCAATCATAGGAAAGTAATTGTCACATATACCATTTTCTAAATCTTTCCGGCTCAATGTTATGGACTGTAAGTTTTCTTTTTCTTTGTTATAATGACGATCTATGAGATTTAGTTTTATACCCCTCATAAAAAGAAAAGGCACTATAGTTACCGAGTCTTTGGTAATTTTAGTAACCTTGGCATAATTGTATGTTTTTTGAGCCTTAAATCCTTTTATACTTTCAAACTGAATATAGTCGTCAGTTTTTAAAGAGTCGAATTCAGAATAAACCTGTATATTTTGATTTGATATTCTGTTTTTTTTCCATTGATACGCACTATAGTAATCATGGAATGCTTTCGATTTTAATACCCAAAAACAAACAGCAATTAAAACTATTATAATTACACCTTTTAATAATTTTATTTTTGAATTAAAAAGCTTCATTTACAATCGATTATGCTTCATCAACAGCTTTACGTAATCGTGCACGTCTATCAAAAGCTTGTAGTTGATCTAATACTTTGCTTTCTAAAAAATCAACAACTTTTTCTTCAACTTTTCGCTTATTCTTATAGACTTTATTAATATATGTAATTCCACCTGGAGACATTACATTAACTTCTACTAATTTCCCACCAATCACATCAATACCAACAAAGTATAGTCCATCTTTCACCAACTTAGGCCCAATTTGTTTGCATAATGCTCTTTCAGCTTTTGTTAATGTATGTTTTGCTATACTACCTCCTGCTGACACATTAGAACGGTGATCATCAGAACCAGGAATACGTCTCATAGCACCAACTGGTTCTCCGTTTAGTAATAAAATTCTAACATCTCCTTGATCAGCACCTTCTATATAATCTTGTAAAATGACATAATTTGAACCTCCATCACCAGCTGAGATGTAGAAATCTAATAATGAATTGATATTATTCATAGCAGATTTTTCAATAAGAATAACACCAGAACCACCAAAACCATTTAGAGGTTTTAATATCATTTTATCTGCCTTAGATTCTTTAATCTGTTGCACTAAATATTTTTTGTTTTTTGACACATGAGTATTAGGAATAATATTGCTATGCGCATCACCAAAAGCTGCTGTATAGAGTTTATTATTAGCTTCTCGCATGCCTTGTAAGGAATTTACAATAAAAACATCGTCTTTTACAGAATCCAAAAAATTAAGCATTAAGGGGTCTAGAGGTGGATTAGCTCTAAAAAATATAGCATCAAAACCTGCTAAGGGTAACATTTCTTCTCTAAGTTTTGCTTTGTTGTAAAATGATTTTAGTGTAGAAGGCACTTTATCCATTCTGCCTATAACATTACAAAACGCATTGGTAACACTATCTCTAATGGTAAGGTTTGCAGGTGTACACATGGCTACACCATGTCCTCGTTTTGCACACTCTTTTATCAAGGCTAAACTCGTATCATTTTCTGGGTCTATATTTTCCCATGGATACATTATAAAGCAAATATTCATCCTAATGAGTTTTAGTTAGTTATCTATAGTCTTTAAATTTAATAAGTTTTAATGAACATGAAAAATTATTTTACAGCCTCGTAATTATCATCCCAATTTTTTATGTTGGGTTCGCCTAACTTACCTATAGATTTAGCTACAACCATAGATACAGTAGCATCTCCAGTAACATTAATCACTGTTCTACACATATCGAGTGGTCTATCTACTGCAAAAATTAGAGCTAAGCCAGCTTCAGGAATTCCTGCATAGCCTAAGACACCAACTAACATTACCATACCAGCTCCAGGAACTGCGGCACTACCTATAGAAGCTAACGTAGCAGTAGCTATAATACCTAATTGAGTCCCGAAACTTAAATCTATACCAAAGGCTTGAGCTATAAATAAAGCTGCTACCGCTTGATATAAACTAGTTCCATCCATATTTATAGTAGCACCGACTGGTAGTACAAAACTTGACACTTCTTCATCGACACCAAGGTGTTCAGTAACTCGTTCCATTGTTACTGGTAATGTTGCTGCACTACTGCTTGTAGAAAAAGCTAATAACTGTGCTGGTGAAATTCCGTTTAAAAAGAATTTTGGGTTCTTCTTTGTGTAGGTTTTAACAACAAAAACATAAATAATAACCATAATAAGTAAACCACCAACCACAGATAGTGCATACATAGCTAGAGCAGCAAAAAGGTCAGCGCTTGGTGATTCTGCTATTAAAGCTGCTAGAAGTGCAAAAACTCCATATGGTGCTGCTAGCATAATTAAATCAACCATTTTTAATATGACATCATTTACACCATCAAAGAAATCTTTAACTGGTTTCCCTTTAATTTCAGGGATTAATATTAAAGATATACCAAAAAAAACTGCAAAAAATATGACTTGTAACATATTTCTATTACTACTTGCAGCTTCAAATATATTGCTTGGAACAAGGTCTATAAGTGGTTGTAACGGACCTTTATTTTGTTGGTCTTTTGATGCTTGTTGCTTTGCAGCTGCATCATCAGCATAAGCATTTATTAATTCTGTTCTGGTGTCTTCTGTTAATGTGTCCCCAGGTTGAACTAAATTTACAACTATAAGGCCTATAGACACCGCAATAACAGTAGTCATAACATAAATAACGATAGTTCTTGTGCCCATTTTAGATAAACTAGAAATATCTTTTAAATCAGTGATGCCTTTAATTAAAGCTGCTAGTATTAAAGGAATAGCAATTAATTTAAGCGAATTGATAAAAATGGTTCCAAAGGGTTTTATCCAGTCTTTAATAAATTGTGCTCCCCATTCAAAATTAATCATTAAAAGCGCAAAAAGCACTCCTAATACCATTCCAATAATTATCCTCCAATGTAATGCTAGTTTTTTCATACGTTCTTTTTACTCTGTTATACCTTCTAAATCTAATAAAAAGGCATAATTCAATGCTGTTTTTTTATAGCTTTTAAATCTACCAGATGCACCACCATGGCCAGATTCCATATCACAATCTAAAATAAGAAGGTTATTATCAGTTTTAAATGCTCTTAGTTTAGCAACCCATTTTGCTGGCTCCCAATATTGCACTTGACTGTCCCAATAGCCAGTAGTTACTAATAAATTTGGATAGTCTTTTGCTTCAACATTATCATAAGGTGAATAAGAAAGTATGTAATTATAATATGTCTTGTCCTTAGGATTTCCCCATTCATCGAATTCAAATGTTGTTAAAGGAATAGATTCATCCCACATTGTTGACACAACATCGACAAATGGCACTGCAGCTATTACACCATTCCATAATTGAGGTTCCATATTAACAATTGCTCCCATCAACAATCCTCCTGCAGAACCACCATAAGCATAAAGATGATCGCTACTTGTATAATTTTCATCTATGAGGTGTTTACCAACATCAATAAAATCTGTAAACGTATTTTTTTTATTTAATAATTTGCCATTTTTATACCAATTGTATCCCATTTCTTGTCCGCCACGAACGTGAGCAATAGCATATACAAAACCTCTATCTAATAAACTTAATCTTGATATACTAAACGATGGATCTCTACTACTTCCATAGCTACCATAAGCATATAAAAGCACCGGAGTATTTTTATTTATATCAAGTCCTTTTTTATGCACTAAAGACACAGGCACATTTACACCATCTCGTGCTGTTACAAAAAAACGTTTGCTCTCATAATTATTAGAGTCAAAATCACCGATAACTTCTTCTTGCTTTAACAAATCTTGTGATTTGATTTTCATATTGTAATCATATGTAGTACCTGGTGTTGTTAATGATGTATAATAATATCTAAAAACATCTGTGTCAAAATCCAGGTTTATGCTAGAATATGTAGCATAAGCTGGATCATTAAATTTAATATAATGATCATCGGACTCATCCCATCTTATTACTCTTAATGTGCGTAAGCCATCTTTTCTTTCACTTAAAACTAAATAGTCCTTAAATAAATTAAACCCTTGTAAAAACACCTCATCTCTATGTGGTATAACATCTATCCAATACTCTTTTGTTGTATTATTTAATTGTGTTTTTACTAGTTTAAAATTTTCAGCATTGTTATGATTAGTTCGAATATAAAAGTGATCGTCATAATGATCAACTGAATATTCTAGGTTTCGTTCTCTTGGTTGAATAATTTGCCAATCAGCATTTGGTGTATTAGCATCTAAAAAACGAACTTCTGTTGAAACTGTTTGACTACTATAAACAAATAGGTAGTCATTAGATTTTGACTTGGTTATAAAACAATTAAATGTTTCATCTTTTTCTTCATAAACCAATTCATCATCAGACTGCGAAGTTCCTAAAACATGCTTATATATCTTATTGTTTCTTAATGTTTGAGGGTCTTTGGTAATGTAAAACAAAGTCTTATTATCATTTGCCCAAACAAAACTTCCAGAAGTATTATCTAGTTTATCGGTTAAGAGTTTATGATGCTTTACATTTTTAAAATAAGTTGTATACTGACGTCTAGATATAGTATCTACTGCATAAGCTAATATTTCGTTATTTGGACTAAATGTTGAACTGCCCAAACCAAAATATGCTTTCCCAGCTGCAAGTTCTGGCGCATTGATATAAATTTCTTCATTCTCAGTTCCTATTCTCTTTCTGCAATACAAGGCATAATCAGCACCTTTTTCGAATCGTGAATAATAAGTATAACCATTGTAATCATATGGTATAGACTCATCATCTTTTTTAATTCTACTAGTTATTTCGTTGTATAACTTTTCTTGTAATGAATCTGTATGCGTCATTGCCTTTTGAGTATAGGTATTCTCAGCATTTAAATAATCTAAAACATCTTTAGTTTGAGCGTCTGGTTCTTCAAAACTCTTTTGGCTGTCGCTCAAACGCATCCAAAAATAATTGTCTATTCGTATATTGCCATGTTCTAACAAGGTATCAGCTACTTCTTTTGCTATAGGTTGTTCTATAGACCTATAAGACATGTTTCTTTCTTTTTCTGACATTTCATTATTCTTACAATTTGTCAAAAAGGAAATCGAAAGAATTATTGCAAATACTTTTAGTTGTTTCATTTGTATTAGTATTTATATTATTAGAAGTTTATAACTCTTGCTTGCGTAAAAGCATATAATCTGCCAGAACCAAAGCAGCCATAGCTTCTACAATTGGAACAGCTCTTGGTACAACACAGGGATCATGTCTTCCTTTACCTTGCATTTCAACGGTTTCTCCTTTACTGTTTATAGTGTCCTGCTTTTGTAATGTTGTCGCTACTGGCTTAAAGGCTACTCTAAAATAAATATCCATACCATTACTAATACCACCTTGTATACCCCCAGACAAATTAGTTTGGGTGCTTCCATCTTCATTAAATTTATCGTTATGCTCACTACCTTTCATCTTAGCACCACAAAAACCACTACCATACTCAAAGCCTTTTACAGCATTAATAGATAACATGGCTTTGCCTAGTTCTGCATGTAACTTATCAAAAACAGGCTCACCTAAACCAACTGGTACATTTTGTAATACACAGGTTATTGTTCCGCCAATAGTATCACCTTGTTTTTTAACTTCTTGTACTTTAGCAATCATTTTTTCAGCGGATGTTTCGTCTGGGCAACGAATAGCATTAGACTCAATTTTAGAGAAATCTAGGTCTTCATATGGTTTATCAATAAAAATGTCACCAACAGAAGAGGTAAAGGCATTAATTTTAATAGTCTTTATAAATTGTTTTGCAATAGCTCCAGCTACTACACGACAAGCCGTTTCCCTCGCAGAACTTCTTCCACCACCTCTATAATCGCGCACACCATACTTTTTATCGTAAGTATAATCGGCATGACTTGGACGGTAAACATCTTTAATATGTGAATAGTCTTTTGATTTTTGATTGGTGTTATATATAATAAATCCTATTGGTGTTCCTGTTGTTTGCCCTTCAAAGATACCTGATAAAAATTCTACAGAATCTGGTTCTTTACGCTGAGTTACAATTTTAGATTGCCCAGGTTTACGCCTATTTAGCTCATTCTGAATGGCTTCAAAATCTAATTTTATACCTGACGGGCAACCGTCTATAATTCCACCTATAGCCTTTCCATGAGATTCACCAAAAGTAGTGAGCTTAAATAATTTTCCGAAGGAATTTCCTGCCATTAAAACTTATTTTACGCTAATGTAATTGTATTATCACAGAAACAAAAATCATGGTGAAGTTTTCGAAGTTCAAAATTGATTTTAAAAGAAGACTAATGAGATAATTTTCATAACATTGACTTAACATTTTCCTTATAGTTAATTAATTGTGTCTTGATGTCTTGGTAATATTATTTACTGTTATTTGTAAAAAATATTTCTGGTACTATTGAATCTAAAAAGGAAAGTTGAAATAGCAGTAATATCTGATATACATCTAGGTACTTATGGTTGTCATGCTAAACAGTTATTAGCATACCTTAATAGTATTGAGCCAAAAAAGCTAATTCTTAATGGCGACATTGTTGATATATGGCAATTTAAAAAACGATACTTTCCAAAATCTCACCTAAGCGTTATCAAAAAAATAATGAATTTTGCAGCTCATGGTACAGAAGTAGTATACATTACAGGAAACCATGATGAGATGCTGCGTAAGTTTGCCGATACCGAAATTGGCAATATTTCAATTGTAAATAAATTAGTCTTAAATCTTGGCGGCAAAAAGGCTTGGTTTTTTCATGGTGATGTATTCGATATTTCTATACAAAATGCTAAATGGTTAGCAAAATTAGGAGGTCATGGTTATGACATATTGATTTTATTGAATCGTTTCGTTAACTGGTGTTTAGAAAAAATGGGAAGAGAACGTTATTCTCTTTCAAAAAAGATAAAAAACAGCGTAAAAAGTGCTTTAAAATATATACATAATTTTGAGCAAGTAGCTACAGATTTGGCCATAGAAAATGGTTATGATTATGTTATATGTGGTCATATACATCAGCCAAAAATGTTGGTTAAGGAGAATAAAAATGGTAAAACCACATATTTAAATTCTGGTGATTGGGTAGAAAATTTTACTGCTTTAGAATATCAGTTTAAACGTTGGAAAATCTACAATTACAGCAAAGACAAACTCTCTGTTTCCTTTACAAATGAGAATATAAAAGGTATGGACACCAAGGATTTAATTGCTGCAATAACTATTGTCGAAAAGCCAAAAAAGCAAACACATAAGAAGAAGTAAAATGTTCTGCTATTGCCTTTATGGTTATATATAGAATATTATAAAATTTCTAACTCAGATTTAATAGAAGTTACTATATTTAGTTGTACTAAAACATTTCTTATTTTAAGTTAAAATGCCCAGAACTCTATACCGCATTTATGTTGTTGAACTATCGAAGCGCGTCTATACAGAAAATTCTAAATTTAGAGCTGCTAATCCTCAATTTAATGGTGTGCTTCAGTGTCTTTATGTAGGTATGACAAGTAAAACACCCAAAGAGCGTTTTTTGCAACATAAAACAGGTTACAGAAATAAGAAAGGTTATAAGCTATCTTCTAGTATAGTAGAGAAATATGGCTTGTATTTACGCCCTAGTCTTTATAATCATATTGATCCTTTTTTTTCGAGAGAAGAAGCCTTAATTGCTGAAAAACAAATTGCTTTAGAATTACGAAGAGAACGTTACGCAGTATGGTCTAACTAGTTACCAGAAAGTTTTTCAAAGTTTCTTCATAAATAGATTCGTACATAGGCACTATGTTATGTAAATCGAACTTTTGAGATTGAATTTTAGCATTGATTTTAAATTGATTTAATGTTTCAATATTCTTTAAAATCTTAATAGCTTTAACAGTCATATCTTTAACCGCATTAACATCACTTAAATAACCTGAAAAGCCATCTTCATTAACTTCTGGCAAACCACCAGTATTAGTGGATATTACAGGAACATTACTTGCCATTGCTTCTAAAGCAGCCAATCCAAAACTTTCGGTTAGAGAAGGCAATAGAAATAAATCACTAAAGCAAAGAATTCTATCTATTTCGTTACTATTACCAAAAAACACCACTTTATCAGAGATTCCTAATTGCTCCACTAAACGTTCAGCTGGTTCTTTTTCCGGACCTTCACCTACCATCATTAATTTAGCTGGGATTTCTTTCTGAATGTTATAAAAGATTTTGATAACATCTGGTATTTGTTTTACCTCTCGCATGTTACTTATATGCGTGATGATACGTTCATCTTCATTCGCCATCATTTCGCGTTGACAATCTGTAAAACTATGCTGATGCTTTTCTAAGTCTATAAAGTTTGGAACGACATGAATATCTTTTTTAATATTAAAAAGACGCATTGTATCCTTCTTTAAACTATCTGAAACTGAAGTAACAGCATCAGATTTATTAATACTAAAAGTTACTGCAGGTTTATAAAACGGATGACTTCCTACTAAAGTAATATCAGTACCATGCAATGTGGTAACTATTGGTACATGTATACCTTCATCTAATAACATTTGTTGCGCCATATATGCAGCATAGGCATGAGGTATAGCATAATGCACGTGTAATAATTGAATATCGTGTAGTTTCACCATATCCACTAACTTGCTTGATAGTGCTAACTCGTATGGTTGATAATGAAATAAAGGATATTCTGGCACATGTACTTCATGAAAATGTAAATTATTACTTAGCAGTTCTAATCTTACAGGCTGACTATAGGTAATAAAATGAATTTCATGACCGCGTTTAGAAAGTTCTAAACCTAATTCTGTGGCTACCACTCCACTTCCACCAAATGTTGGGTAACAAACAATTCCTATTTTCATTTAAAAATTATAAGTATTAAAGTTAAAATGTGCATAAGTAATTAGCCTATAGAGTCTCAAGTCTTTTAAAATACTTACACCTTATTTAAAATTTATAAAGTTATATGTTTTATCGAATAGGGTTTTAACTTTAAGTACATTTTAACTTATAGCACTAACCCATTATTCAATAATAGCTTCGTAAATTAGGCGTTGAATTTCAGTTCTAATATTTTCTCGCAATAAAAGATTTTTACCCGCTTCCGGATATGTTCGGTTAGCCAGGAAAATATAGAGAATCTCTTCTTCTGGGTCTGCCCATGCATAAGTACCTGTAAAACCCGAGTGTCCAAAACTAGTCATAGATAAACAACCACATGTTGGTCCTTCCTCCCCTAATTGCGGTTTATCAAACCCTATACCGCGTCTATTATCAGCATGACAATAGTGACATTTGGTAAATTTTTCTAACGTTTCATTTTTAAAATAACGCTTTCCTCCATAAAATCCTTTTTGTAAATACATTTGCATAATCTTGGCTACATCATTAGCATTACTAAAAATACCCGCATGACCTCCTATACCTCCTTGCATAGCTGCGCCCATATCATGCACATATCCATGTATTTTTTTATATCTGTAGTAGTTGTCAACTTCTGTTGGTACAATATCTTTTAAACTGAATTTTTTTCGTGGGTTATAGGTCGTATGGTTTGCGCCTAAAGATTTATAGTAACGATCTTGGGTAATCTCGTTTAAGGATTTATCGTAAAACCCTTCCAAATAATTTTTGAGTATGTAATATGGCAAATCACTATATCTGTAACGTAAACGGGATAACAATTCGCTTTCTTTTATAATATCTTGTATGGAATCTTGATAGTCATTTCTCATAAAAAGCGTATTAGTAACTTCTACATTATAGATACCTGTTCGCTTACTTCTGTAATATTTAGGGTCTGGTTTTTTGGTTACTGAATCTAAGGTAGCATAGTAGAATGGTATCCAGGGTTTTAATTGCGCATAATGCGATAACATCTTCTTTAATGTAATATCTTTCTTGTTAGTCTTTTTATATTCTGGTAATAATGTTCCTAACTTAGAATTTAAAGATATAGATCCCTGTTGCTCTAATTCCATTACCACAGGAAGTGTTGCCAGTATCTTTGTAAGTGATGCAACATCATATACATCGTCAAAATCGACTTTATTCTTTTTTGAATAGGTGTGATAACCAAAATTTTTGTTATAAATCACTTTACCTTTTCTAGCTACTAACATTTGAATACCTGGTGTCATCCTTCTGGTTACTGCATAATTTGCAATAGAATCAATTTTGCTTAAAAGCTTTGAATCTACACCTACACGTTCTGGTAGTCCGTAACTTAAATTCAATAAAGTATTATATGTTTCACCTGTTTCCAATGGAAAAAATGGTCCGGCAGTTACTGGCAACTTACCTTTAGCTCCAATAGCTCCAAAAATTAGTTGTGCTGATTTCTCTTGAGCTATTCTACTATTTTGGTAGCTCATTATAATTCCTTCTATATTTTCAATAGATAATAAATCGTTTAAGGCATAAGGTCTGGCAAACACATCGAGAACAACAGTGTTAGTTCTGGCAATTTCGTAAAGCCAAGCCATTTCGCGTTGAGAGAATTGAAATTTTTCCCACGGATTAGCATTAGACTTATGAAAACCTACAACAACGGTATTATAATTTTGAAGCTTAGAAATAAGACCATCTAGTTTATCAGCTTTTATTTCGTGAACTTTTGTATATTTTTTTAATTCGTTAAGAAAAATAGAGCCGTCATCATTGCCTAATGATACATAAGCAATTTTTTTAGTTTCCAAATCTCGGAATGGTAATAGTGATTTTGTATTTCTTAAAACAGTAATCGCGCTTTCCATTAAATTTTCATAAAGTACATCATCCTTAATACGATTCAGATCTTTTGAGAGATTATATAAACCTATTGGCGAATAGTTGTTTAATCCTACCTTATATTTTGCCATCAATATTTTCTTTACAGAATGTGCCAAACGTTCTTCTGTAATAACGCCTTCATTAAATGCTTCAATAAATTTCGCAATACCCTTTTTAGGATTTTCGGACATGAGCATAACATCATTTCCTGCTAAAAATGCCATTAAATCTATTTCTCCACCTGTAGTCAAACTTTTTGGAGCAATACCATCAACACTTTTTTCTACATAATCTGCAGCACCCTTCATGGTTAATGCATCAGTAAATATCAATCCTTTAAAACCTAGTTCTTCTTTAAGTATATCTGTAACTATGTGTTTAGATAATGAAGATGGAAACCCTCTTCTCTTTTCTAAACTTGGCACGTTGAGATGTGCCACCATAACACTAGACAATCCCTCTTTTATAAGTTGTCTGTATGGATATAATTCTATAGAATCTATACGCTCTTCACTAAACGATACTGTAGGCAATGTTTTATGGGAATCATCTTCAGTATCGCCATGACCTGGAAAATGCTTAGCATTGGCAAGAACTCCTGCGCTTTGCATGCCCTTCATAAAAGCCAAGCCCTTTAAAGTGACATTGTCCCTATCTTCACCAAAAGATCTATTGCCAATAATTGGATTTTTAGGATTGGTATTAATATCTACCACTGGTGCAAAGTTAAAGTGCACTCCTAATCGTTTACAATGCTCACCGATTTGTCGTCCGGTTTGTTCTATTAAACTGTCATTAGAAATAGCACCAAGTGTCATATTCCATGGAAAAGCATATGTAGAATCTAGACGCATACTCAAACCCCATTCTGCATCCATACCTACCAAAAGTGGAAGCTTAGAAGCAGCTTGTAATTGATTATTCAATTTTGCTTGCCTGTATGGCCCTCCATTAGAATAAATAACTCCGCCAATATGTTCTTTCTTAATTAAATCTACAACTTTGTTATTAGCTGCATCACTATTTTTAGACATTACCTGTACCATAAATAGCTGACCTATGCGTTCTTTTACAGACATAGAGTTATAAATACTATCAACCCACTTTTGTTGTTCTATTGGGTCTTCGGAAAGTAAAGGGTTATTAATGTATTCTTGTCCAAAATTAATTTGAACACAAAAACATATAAGCACAAGGGACAAATAACGCATATAAAATCTTTTATCGTTTTTTAATATGTAACGAATACTATGCCAAAATAGCATAATTAATAAGAAGTAAAAAGCCTTTGTGATACTTTTATAAACTGTATAATTAACAGTTATACAAATAACTATATCATTAAATCAATATGCCTATCGTGATAGCCTAATAAATACAAAACACCATCCAAACCTATGCTGGATATTGAATTCTGAGCATTGTCTTTTACCTTAGGTTTAGCATGAAAAGCAATACCAAGCCCTGCAAGATTCAGCATTTCTAAATCATTAGCTCCATCTCCTACTGCTATGGTTTGGGCGATATCAATATCCATATCATCAGCAAGTTGTTGAAGGTACTCTGCTTTTTTGTTTCCATTGACAATATCACCAATATAGTTTCCGGTTAAAACACCATCTTTAATTTCGAGTTGGTTAGCATAAACAAAATCTATATCTAGCTTCTCTTTTAGGTAATGACCAAAATATGTAAATCCACCAGACAGTATAGCGGTTTTATAACCATAATAATGTAACGTATCTATTAAGCGCTTAGCTCCTTTTGTAATCGGAAGCTTCTCAGCAACATCTTGCAACACATCTTCACTTAATCCTTTTAAAAGTTGCATTCGCTTTTCAAAGCTTTCATTAAAATCTAATTCCCCTTGCATGGCAGACTCAGTAATCGTTTTCACTTCTTTACCAACACCAGCACGTTCTGCAAGTTCGTCAATAACTTCGGTTTGTATTAGTGTAGAATCCATATCAAAACATACCAATCGTCGATTTCTTCTAAACATACTATCTTCTTGAAACGCTATATCTACATCTAACTCTCTCGAAATTTCCATGAATTTTGAAGTGAATTCTGATTTACTATTAAGCTTTCCGCGTATTGATAATTGTATTGAAGCCCTTGGATACTCTTCAGTTTTAACTAACGATGTTCTCCCTGTTAAGCGTTTTATGGAATCTATATTTAAGTTTTTTTCTGAAATAATTTTGGTGACTTCAGATATTTGTTCGGCTTTTAATTTTTCGCCTAAAATAGTAACGATATAACGGTCTTTTCCTTGTAAGCTCACCCAATGTTCATAATCTTCAAGAGAGATTGGTGAGAATTTTGCTGTAATACCTAACTCGTAAGATTTAAATAATAAATCCTTTAAAACTGCAGCAGATTTTTTACCAGATTTTATTTCAAACATTATACCTAAAGACAAGGTGTCGTGAATATTAGCTTGTCCTATATCTAATATCTTAGCGTCATATTCTGCTAAAACACTAGTTAAACCAGATGTAAGTCCTGGTTTATCCTGTCCTGAAATATTCAATAAGAAAATATCTGTAGCCACTTTTGCAGTTTTTATTTTAACAAGCTGTAAAAGTCAATATTCTATCTGAAAAATAAAAATTATTAAGACTGAGAATTTTACAATAATAAATGGGATTATCTATAAAATTCGTAATAAGGGGATATTACTTGATAAATCGGCTATGCCAGCTTTCACTTGCTGGTACTTCCCAATTCTCTTTAAATTCTGCAATATTAGTAACCAGATTATTAAAAACTATAGTGTTTTTTGAAATCGATCTGTTCTTTGCCATTTTTTTAAAATCTATTAATGGCTTATATGCTACATACTCACCTTGTTTAAAGGATACATTCATTTTATCCATTAAATCTACGCTATAGGCATTCTCTAGCTGTTGTATAAAGTGGACTGAAGCATCTATTGAACACCCTGTAGCACTATTTAAGTTTTGATCTAAGGCTATAACTATAAAACGTTTATAAACAATCTTATAACCTGCGCGCAAGTCTTTCCCATGAGCTGTCCATACTTCAATAAAAGTTTTAATTTTTGAATTTAATTCTAATAGTTCATCTTCAGAAAACGACCGGTTAGCTTGATAGATCCAAACTCTGGATTCCTCTGGTAAAGTATCAAATTTTACTAGCATTATAGTGCTTCTATCTTAGTTATTACTTTTTTGGTAATGTATTGCTTTTCACTTAGATCAAATAATTCTACTTCTTTAAAAGTGATTGTAAAAGATTTACCGAAATTTGATTTCTTCAATAAATCATAACCTTCAAACTCTTCAGTAATTAAGAATATGTGGTTTTTATCAAAATCGTCTTTGGCTTTAATATAGGATATGGCATCATTATTCATGGATACTAATTCTACTTCAATAGAAAGGTTGTTTTCTTCAGAATTGACAAAACCAATGATATCGTCTTCTTTATCTTCAATAATATCAACTAATTCTTCTGAAGAGAATATAGACATAAAATCATCTGCACACATAGTTGCCATAACTATACCTACATCCTGACCTATTTCTTCTATATCGTTTAAGGATTTTTTCTTATAGTATTTAGATTTACCTTTATGCGTGTTAAAGCTGGTAATCAGGCAAAGTCCTAAGGCTATTTCTTTTTCTTCCATACTATCAGAAGTCTTCAGCTTTTTTTGAGCTATGCACTCGCAGGTGTCTTCTGCCATAAGGTCAACTACCTCTTGCTTTGATTTTTTCTGCGCATTTAGGTTATTTCCAATAGCAAATATTATAAACAGTAAAGTGATTCTATACATCTAATTTATGTGTTTGCAATTAACTCGGCTATATCCATTACCGAAATTTCATTTTCTTTTTCTTTAGCTTTAATACCATCTGTCATCATAGTATTACAATATGGACAGCCTGTAGCAATAATATCTGGTTTTGTTTCTAAGGCATCTTCCGTTCTTAGTACATTAATGTCCCTATCACCTTTTTCGGGTTCTTTAAACATTTGCGCACCACCAGCTCCGCAACATAAAGCTGTATTTTTACTACGCTTCATCTCAACCAAATTGGCATTGGTTTTTTTAAGTACATCTCTAGGCGCTTCGTATTCACTATTGGCACGACCAAGATAACATGGATCGTGAAATGTAATACGTTTGCCTTTATAAGTATTGCCTTCCAGAGTTAAACGTCCAGAACTAATTAATTCTTTTATATACTGCGTATGGTGCACTACATCATAGTTACCTCCTAAGTTTGGATATTCGTTTTTAATACAATTAAACGAATGCGGGTCGCAGGTTACGATACGTTTTACTTCGTAAGCATTAAGCACTTCAATATTCATAACAGCTTGCATCTGGAACAAAAACTCATTACCAGCTCGCTTAGCGACATCACCTGTATTGCTTTCTTCCGTTCCTAAAACTGCAAAATCAACATTAGCTTTGTTTAATATTTTTACAAAGGCTTTTGTAATTTTCTTAGCCCTATCATCATAGCTACCAGCAGAACCTACCCAAAATAAGATTTCTGGTTGTTTGCCTTCTGCCATATACTCTGCCATTGTTGGCACTTTTAGTTGCTCGCTCATATAGTATAGCGTTTAGTGTTTTGAAATATTTAGCTAATTTTTTTGACTAAATAAAAGGTTTAATTATCTATTCATCCTTCCAATTTAACCTATCCATTTGATTGTAAGGCCAAGGTGCTCCATTGTTTTCTATATTGGTCATCATATTATTCAATTCCATAGGTGCAGCACTCTGTTCCATAACCAAATAACGACGCATTTCTAAAATAATAGACAATGGATTAATACTTACCGGGCATTCTTCTACACAAGCATTACAGGTTGTACATGCCCAAAGCTCTTCGTTAGTAATATAGTCTCCTAAAAGCTGTTTACCATCATCTTTAAACTCCCCATTATTAGCATCTATATTTTTACCAACTTCTTCTAAACGATCTCGTGTATCCATCATAATCTTGCGAGGTGATAGTTTTTTACCTGTAAGGTTAGCAGGACATGCAGATGTACACCGACCACATTCTGTACAAGTGTACGCATTGAGTAATTGAATTTGATTGAGATCCATCACATCACTCGCTCCAAACTTGGCTGGCTCCTCATCTTCTGTACCTTCTGGTGCTGCTGCAAAAGGATCTGCATTTGGATCCATCATTAGCTTTACCTCAGCTGTAACCGCTTCGAGATTGTTAACTTTTCCTTTTGGGTCCAGACTTCCAAAATATGTATTTGGGAATGCTAAAAGAATATGTAAATGCTTAGAAAAGTATAAATAATTTAAGAAAATTAGTATACCAACTATATGCAACCACCATGCTGTACGTTCAACAGTATGGAGGGTCTCGGCAGACATACTTTCAAACCAGGGTGCAATAAATTGACTAATAATATTCCCTTCATTGGCTGTTTGAAAGGATGTATCTGTTGCATTCATCACCAAAAACAAACACATTAGAACAACTTCGAAATACAGAATAATATTACCATCATTCTTTGGCCAGCCTTTCATTTCTGAACTTAGGAAGCGTTTTATTTTTATAACATTTCTTCGTAACCAAAATACAATTACAGATACCAAAACTAGTACTGCAAGTATTTCAAAAGAGCCTATTAAAAATCCGTATACAGATTCTGGCAATACTTTTAATCCTATACGATGAGTACCGAATAAACCATCAATGATAATTTCTAGAACCTCGATATTAATAATTATAAAACCTATATATACGATAACATGTAAAAAACCAGAGACTGGTCGTCTCACCATTTTGCTTTGACCGAGAGCTATACGTGCCATATTTTTCCAACGTTCAGACTTATTATCACTGACGTCAATTTTTTGACCCAGTTTAATGTTTCTTATTAGCTTTTTAATATTTCTAACAAAATAGCCAACACCCAAAACGAGGATAGCGGCAAAAAGAATGTTTGGTACATAATCCATATTAAAAATGGTCTAGTTTTTTTGATCTTTGGTTGGTGGTTGGTAAGGAATTTCTTTTTTAGAAAGAATTCTCCTATATCTTGCTGGATGCAGTTTAATATCTAGTAATAATTCTTCCATTTCTTTAGATGCCGCTTCAAGATTATTGTAAAGCGCATCGTCATTAAGAAGTTTCCCTAATGTTCCCTCATTACTATTAACACTTGTTAACAATGTATTTATGGACGATAGAGACTCATCAAACTTTGCAATTGTCTTTGCCAATTCAATATCCTTTAAATCATCTGAAAGTTTTGATAAGTTTTCGCTTGTGACATTAAAATTATTTAATATTGATGCTATTTTATTGTCATTTTCTTTTATAACTCCCTGAACAGAATACGATAAACTCTTAAATGATTTTAATGTAGCATTCAATTCTGCAATGGTACTTTTTATACCTGTTTCTGTTTCGTCAACAACCAAAGCGTTAAGGTTGGTCATTAATGTATCAGCAGATCTGATTGTGTTGTCTAAATCCGAACTTATATCTGAAAAGTTACCTTTTAAGGACGTTATAAGTCCAGGTTTTACTTCTGATGGAATAAAATCGCCAGGCTCGGCTAGTTCTTCATCATTAGTATTTACAATAGCTAATGCGTTGCCTCCCATTATACCTGTTTCGTATAAACGAATGACACTGCTTTTAGAAAATTTTAGTTTTGGTGTTACCGAAAAAGAAACTCTGGTTTTACCAGTTTCAAAATCGTATTTAATGTCTTCAACTTTACCAACTCTATTACCTTTAATAGTAACTACAGATGATGGGCTTAATGCATTATAATCAAATTCGGTATAATATGTTTCAGAATTATCAAATAGGTTTTCACCCATTAAGAATGACATTAAATATATAAAAAGTGCAATACCTGATAGTACCAGTACGGCTGTTTTAACTTCTCTTGAGATTTTCAATGGGCTAAGCTTTGATTAAAAACAAAATTAGTCATAAATATATTAATAATGTTTCTAATTAAGGTGACTAATTTGTAGTAGATTTTAAGGCTTCTGCTATGTTGATTTGTTCACCATCTTTATAGGCCACCACAAAGGCATCGTTATAACCATTAGACTTTGCCTCTTCTTGTAGTTTTTTAATTTCGTTATAGTCTGAAGTATTACCACTATAGTATTTGTACATCGCTCCTACTTTTAATCGGGTGATATCAGATAAACCTTTAAAATTATAAGATTTTGGTTCTAATGCTTTTGAGCTGGCAGCTATCTGTACTTTAAATGTAATGCCTTCGTAAATTAGAGGAACATCTTCTAAGGTATCTGTAATTTCCGGGACTGTTCCTAATATACTGCTACCAACATTTTGATCGAGTTGTTTTTTGTAATTTATAATAGCATCTTTAATTGCATTTGCTATTGCACTTTGTCCCTTTTTTGAATTTAAATAAGCACCTTCTTTTTTATTAGTTATAAAACCTGTCTCTACAAGTACACTTGGCATATATGTATTATGCATTACCCAAAGGCTGGCCTGTTTTATACCTCTACTCTTTCTTTTAAGTTTACCAGAAAAATTATCTTCAATTTTACGAGCTAAAATAATACTCTGCTCAACATAGACTTCTTGTTCAATACCAATAGCTATAGTAGATTCTGGTGAACTCGGGTCAAAACCAGCATAGTTTTCTTGATAATTTTCTTCTAAAAAAATTACCTCATTCTCTGCTTTTGCAACAGACATGTTACGCTCAGAATTCTTGGCACCCAATACAAATGTCTCTGTTCCGTGTGCTTGAGAGTTATGTGCATTACAATGTATAGATACAAATAAATCTGCATCTGCTTTATTAGCGATTTTTGCTCTATTTTTAAGGGTTACAAACACATCTGCCTTACGTGTGTAAATAACTTTAAAATCTGCATTCTTTTCTAGTTCTTTTCCCACTAATAAAGCTATCTTTAATGCAATATCTTTTTCCTTATATCCATTTTTTGTGGGGCGACCTGGATCATGACCTCCATGACCAGCATCAATTACTACTACAAATTTATCTTCTTGTGCTTGCAATGAAGCAAATGATGTTAAAGAAGTGATAAATGTGAAAACCAGAAATACTTTTATATATTTTCGCTTCGTTTGCATATGTAATCTAACGGTTTATAGACTTTAATTATTACAGATTATTGTTAGTAAAACAGTATTTTTAAACTTTAGAGTTATATTAATTTAATCACAAAAAAATAACTGTACTTTTGGCGTTTCAAAAACCGAGCCATACTTTTACAAAAATACATTTAAAAGGATTGCGTACAAATAGCTTACACATACTTTTTGCCTTGAGTTTTACAGTGTTTATCAACACTTTTAGCTTTGCACAAGAATTACCAAAAAACAACAAGGAAATTCCTGCAGAGAAAAAAAAGGATACTACTGTTGTTGCCAAAGATTCTGTTGCTGTATCTATAGATTCACTATTAGGCAAAACTGTAAATACTAAAGTGGTAGATTCTACAGAGCAAGATTCCGTAAAAAAAGATGAGTTTTTAAAAAGTACGGTTACATATACGGCTAAAGATTATGTTTCGGTAAATCAAAGAAAACAAAGAATACGCTTATATAACGAGGCAAAGGTGGTCTATGATGATATGGAAATTACATCAGGAGTTATTGTTATTGATTATAGTAAAAACCTAGTATATGCAGGTCGTATAAAGGATTCTACAGGGTATACTCAAAAACCTGTTTTTAAACAAGGTGCTAATATCATTGAACCCGACTCAATCATTTTTAATACCGATTCTAGAAAAGCACTCATTTTTAATTCCGTTACAGAACAAAGTGGTGGAACCGTAATAGCAGAACGTACAAAACGTGAAAATGACTCCGTATATTTTATATATAGAGGAAAATTCACTACTTCTGAGAACTTGGAAGACCCAGAGTATTACATCTTAATGAATAGAGCTAAGATTGTACCTAACAAAAAGATTGTAACGGGAATGAGCCAAATGTACATCTACGATGTACCTACTCCCATAGCTATCCCATTTGCATATTTCCCTATGTCTAAAAAGCAAACTTCCGGTATTATATTTCCTTCTTTTGGTGAAGATACTGGAAACGACAGAGGGTATTTTTTGCAGAATGGAGGTTACTATTTTGCTATAAATGATTATGTAGATTTAGCAGTTTTAGGGGATTATTATACTAATGGTAGTTATGGCTTACGTTTAGAAAGTAATTATGCAGTAAAGTATAAATTTAGAGGGAACTTATCCTTTAGATACGAAAATCTATTAAACAGTGAACGTGGTTTCCCAGACTTTAGTCAACGAACTATTTATAATATTAGATGGTCTCACAGTCAGGATGCTAAGGCCAACCCAAATTCAAGATTTTCAGCTTCAGTTAATTTGGGTAGTAGCCAGTATTTTAGACAGTCTATTAATCAGATTAATTTAAATAACTCGCTTACTAATACTTTAGCGTCTTCGGTTTCTTATTCTAAAACTTTTCAAGGCGAGCCTCAAGTAAACCTCAACCTTACGGCTACACATAACCAAAATACTAATACCGAAACCATAAATTTAACCTTACCTACCTTACAAGCTTCGATGAGTAGGGTTTTTCCTTTTGCACCAAAATCTGGAGCTAAAAAAGGAGCTATTCAAAATATCAACTTTCAGGTAAATACCAGAGGTGAATACCGTATCAATACTACCGATTCGTTATTTGGTAAAAGCGAAATGTTTGACGATGCCAGAGCAGGCATGCGACATAGCATTCCTGTAACAACCAATTTTAAAATATTTAATCATTTTAGTGTCAGCACAAGTGCCAACTTTGAAGAAACCTGGACCCTAAAAACTGTAAGACGATTTTGGGATCAAACAAACCAAGAAGACGTAACTATTGATCAAAATGGATTCGACCGTTTTTTAACCTATAATTTTGGAGCAAGTATTGGTACAACCTTATACGGTATGTACGACTTTAAGAAAAAAGGTAAGGACCCAAAAATACAAGCCATAAGGCATGTAGTGAGACCAAGTCTAAGTTATAGCGTAACTCCTGCCTTTGATCAATATTACGAAACCTATGATGTCATAGATGCCGATGGTAATACAACAGATCAGGTAGAGTATACACGCTTTGAGAACTCTCTATTTGGTTCGCCAAATAATAGGTATTCGAGTAGTATAGGATTTTCTTTAGGAAATAATTTTGAAGCTAAAGTCCGCGCTAAAGACTCTACTAAAACAGAACCCGAAAAAGTGATGCTATTGAGTAATCTTAATTTTTCAACATCATACAATCTTGCTGCTGACTCTTTAAATTGGAGTCCTCTACGTGTCACTGGTGGTACTCAAATTCTTAAAAATAAAATGAACATTAACTTTGGCATGACACTTAATCCTTATGCCTTAGACAGTAATAATAACATCATCAATACTTTTAATATTGATAACGGAGGAAGTTTATTTAGATTAACTTCTGCCAATCTTAATATTAACTATGAACTATCTAACAATACCTTTTCTGGCAATGCCGAGGAGGAGGAGGAGGATGAGGATAAAAAACGACGTGCCGCAAATGCAAATGCCAGAACAGACGACCTTTTTGGAGTATCACAAGATTTTGCAAATGAACGCTTAGGCGATCGGAATAAGAATGAAAATAAAGACGAAGAGGATAACGAATTCTACAACTTTAAAATACCTTGGAGATTCAATTTAGCCTATGTTGCAAATTATTCAAACACAAGACGGCAGGATGAAATATCTTCGCATTCTCTAATGTTTTCTGGTGATATAGAACTATCTCCGCGTTGGAGTGTTGGTATATCTTCAGGATATGATTTCTTAAACCAAGGAGTTACGCTAACCCAACTGCGATTTGAACGTGACCTATTGAGTTGGCGAATGAATTTTAATTGGACTCCAATTGGTATTAATACCTCCTGGAACTTTTTTATAGGTATTAAGTCTAACTTACTAAAAGACTTAAAATATGATCAACGTCGTCAACCAGACAGAAATCTTGGGAATTAATGTTTTACAATGTAATTTATTTATCAATAGAGCTTTAATCCTTAATAACAGAAATCAACTCTGGTAATAGTGCAATAGCAGTCAGCACCACAGCATTACTTTTCGCTTTGGTTTTTTTATCAGTGCTAAAAGTTTCGGTTTTAGCGATTTCTGATTTACGATTGGGAATACGTATCATAACCAGAGTGTTTTCGGCACCTTCAACAAAGTTATCTTTTGTAAATTTGTAGGCACTCTCTATGCCATCATCTTCAAGTGTTTTTACACTCGATTTTGGATGTTCAATAACATATAGCAAGGATTTAATATCCGTTGCTCCTACTTGACTGTGCGCTATTCCATTAAAACTAGAATAAACAGCTATATTTATCAAGTCTTTTTCAGTAAGGCGATTTGACAACAACTTAAAAGCTTGTTTTAGAATAACCTTATCTTCTGTATTAAAACTATCAGCATAGGTTTCAATCAAAAATGTAATGTGCTTTATTTTAGTGGAATCTTCTTTAACATTGTAGTGTTCTACAATAAATGTAATAAGATTATCTATGGTTACAGACTCTGTTTCTATGGTCTTTTCTTGTGCATAACTCGTAAATGATAATATGACGACAAGTATAAATACAACAAATGCTTTACTTACTTCTCTACTATTTCTCCTTCTGAATTCGTGATTTTTTTTTGAAAATTTCATTGGTTTGGCATTTAAAGTTGGTATAAAACTATATGCCTTACCTAGAATATAAAATCGAGAATGAGTAAAATAAGTCTTTGAATGAGTTAACTATCCAAGAACAGCTTTTAGAGTTTCGTTACGTTGAATTTTTCCTGTACTGGTTTCAATAAACTTATCGGTTATATAGATATGCTTGGGGATTTCAAATTTATCTAAGGTTTTAAGCTTTTCAATAGCCTTAAAGATAACTTCTATAGATTCATCAGGGTTTTCAATAATAAGAATTAATTTCTCACCAAGTGTATCATCGGCTTCGCCAGCAACAATATAACGCTCTTTAATTGTTGATTGAAGTTTTTCCTCAATCTGCTCAGGAAAGAGTTTTATTCCCCCAGAATTAATAACATTGTCATATCGGCCAAGTAGTTTGAAACTGGTTTCTGATTTTAAATCTATAATATCGTTGGTGACCAAAGCTTCTTCTACAAGTTTTGGGGCGTTGATAATTAGGCAACCTCTCTTATCTTTATTAAAGGTAACATTGGGCAATGCTTTAAAGTGTGCTTCACCTGTATTCTTAATAGACTGTAATTGTTTTACGGCAACATGAGTGACAGTTTCTGTCATACCGTAAGTTTCAAAAAACCGGGAAGTACTATTAGAAATTTTTTCCAACAATGGTTTTGTGACCATAGAACCACCAACGATAATGGTCTTAATATTCTGTACGTAATTAATAGTATGCTTTAATTGTAAAGGCACCATAGCACAGAAATCATAATGTTTTTTATAATCAAAAATAGGTTGCGAACTAGGCTCAACAAAATCTAACTCTAAACCTAAAACCAAAGCACGCACAAACATCATTTTACCAGCTATGTAATGACTAGGCAAACAATGTAATGCAGAATCTCCTGGCTGTAAACCAAAAAAATCTCCTGTTGCTATAGCAGAATTTACCATAGCTTGTTTTTTTAATTTAATGGGTTTTGGTAGACCCGTAGAACCCGACGTATAAACAATTAGATAATCTTTATCATTTAGCCAATCTATCAAAAAATTTCCTGTAACTTTCTCAAAGGTTTCACCCTCCTTTATGAGACTGTAAGCAACTTCTTTAAGATCTTCATGATTAAAATGAATACCATTATACTTAAAACGATTATGTACCTTATTGTACTTTGGTGTCATCTATTCAATAATTTTATAATCTTCTTTTGGGGGTTTTGTTACTTTTCCAAATAAACGGTCTTGCCAATTTTTCCAACCATATTTTTTAGATAAAATCAATAACATAATTGGATAAATGATTAATACTGGCATTAATATTTCCGAAATTAAGCTCATAGAAGGGTCTGCTGTGCTTTTAAAAATAGCATCGGTTTGTAATGCTGTCCAATCTGCAGTTACTAATAGAGATGCTAATAAATTATTGCCCAAGTGAAAACCCAGAGCAAGCTCTAGACCATCATCCATTAAGGTCATGATACCTAACAATAATCCTGTACCCACATAGAAAATCATCATCTTCCAGAAACCAATTGCTCCAATTTCAGGGTTAGCCGCATGAGCAATACCAAATAAAATTGAAGTTAATATTAAAGGGAACCATTTATTTTTTACCATAATGCCTATATGCTGCATTAAATACCCTCTAAACAGGTATTCTTCTAAACCTATTTGAAATGGAAATAAAATGATGCTGATTAAAAATAATATGGCAAACTTACTAGCATTAAATTGAAAAACTAACTCAGAAGAATCTATTGAGTATCCTATAAAAAAGGTTACTAGCGTAAATGTGCACACCATTAAAAAAGAGAACAAAATACGCTTATAATCTACTTTTGGTCTTGCTGTGGTTAAGGACAAAATACTTCGTTGGTGTACATATCTTACCAGTATAAATAAAAGTAATAGTAAAAATGCAAAAGGTATTAGGTTAACGATTAAAGAGATATTTGCTGGCCATTGTTTCATTAAATCCATTGCAAGTTCTAAATCCGCCGGATCGCTAACCAAATAGATAACAAAATTGGTAAGAAAAATACCAGCTACTAAAAATGTTGTTAAAATAAACATCCATACTTCACGCTGTCCTTTATAGGCTTGTTGTATATAATTCATGGTTGTAAATTAAATTTCCAATGTTGAGTTAAATCGTAGTGCAAAGTACCACTTTTTACGGTTAATGGCGAATCAAAGTTATTGGTATATAAACTCCCGGTACCCAAACCTTGAGGCAACATATTCTTTAAAGTATAAGTCCATTGTGCAATAGCATTGAGACCAACATTACTTTCTAGTGCGCTTGTAATCCACCATTTTATATTCTGATTTTCTGCCAGATCAATCCATTCTTGACTTCCGCAAAAGCCACCAACCAAACTAGGTTTCAAAATAATGTACTGTGGTTTAATGGTTTTTAATACATTTTGCTTGCCTTCTAAATAGAAAATGCCAATCAATTCCTCATCTAGGGCAATTGGCAATGGTGTGAGCTCACACAATCTTGCCATAGATTCATGCTGTTGAGGCTTTATAGGTTGCTCAATAGAATGCAACTGATAATCTGAAAGGTATTTTAACTTCTCTAATGCTTCATCAGAAGAAAACGCTCCATTAGCATCAACTCGCAGTTCAATATCATTTATTGAAAATTCCTTTCGGATAGATTTTAATATAGCCAATTCTGTTTGAAAATTCAGGGCGCCAATCTTTAGTTTTATACAATCAAAACCCGCTTCTATCTTTTCTTTTACCTGCTTTCGCATAAAAGCTTCGTCTCCCATCCACACCAACCCATTAATTGGTATGTTGTCAAATCCTTTAGTAAATGCCGAAGGGTAAAGTAAAAATGGGTTGTCACTTTTTAAAGATTTAAAAGCCATTTCTAGACCAAACTGAATACTTGGATATTCGATAAGTTCAGTAATCAAAGTATCTAACCCTAAGGTAATGTTTTCGCAAGTCCATTTTAACTTACTTTCATAATCTGTAGTATCATCAATTGATAAACCTCTAAGAATACCAAACTCACCAACTCCTGTTTTATTATCTTCTAACAGTTGAATAAACCAGGTTTCTTTGGTCGTCATTATACCTCTTGATGTACCACTTGGCTGTTTAAAATTGAGAATATATTTACTATAATTGGCTTTTATCATTTTAAAAATTATGATGCATACTTAACTGTAATTGCCCTTTTCCCCAATTAGCTGTTTTTTGATTCATCCAACCAAATTGAAAACGAATTTTAGGATTTAATACATAACCCATTCCCAAATAGGTACGATTTCTATCAAATATTTGAACTTCCCTACCATCTCCTATATCAGTTTGCCCATTGATAAAAAGTTCGTTGTATAATGCTGCGTATATAGTTTTAGGGCTAAGTGTTTTAGTGTTTATAGGTATATTTAAAAAAAGATTATAACGATAGCGTGTTCTAAAATCTTGATCTTCTACAAAGCGTTGTTCGTATCTAAAGCGATGGACTAAATAAAACCTATTTCCTAATTTCTGTGGAATTAAGGCTTCCTGGTATATTCTACTTTCACCAGAAGTTTCTTCACTTTCGCCAAACTGACCTGTGGTAATATTGCCATAACCCAAGGTAAACTTTACACCTGCATTTTTTGGAGAATAGGTAATACCTGAACGTAATAATAGTTGTTCCATATCACCTAATCCTTGCCAATCTCTATATTGAAAATCCCCTTGAATTCCCCACAGGCTATCCTTAAACTGATGATTATAAAAATACATATACCAAGCCCCTGTTTGGGATTCTTCAACTTGACTGAAGCAATAATTGCTTAATAAAAAAAATAGTAAAACGAAAAGTTTAAACCTCATAAATAATAATCTCAAAAAATTAAATCATAAAAATACACAACTAGCACTTTTTAAAAGTAGTATTATTTTAAAAATCCTATTTTTAAAGAAAAATAAATGCAAGAATTCCCAAATATTATCCTCTATGCTATTCCATTTTTTATTTTAGCCATGTTGCTAGAGTTGTATGTGACGACCAAACAACATATCAAAACCTATGAAGCAAAAGACGCTTTTTCGTCTATTGCAATGGGACTGGGAAACGTAGCTTTAGGCTATGTCAGTAAAGCATTGGTTTGGTTAACATTACTGTGGGTATATAACAATTTTAAACTTTTCGAAATCCCTGTAGTCTGGTGGTCTTTTTTACTGTTATTTTTTGCCGATGATTTTTCTTATTATTGGTTTCATCGTATTTCGCACCAATGTCGCTTATTTTGGGCTTCGCATGTGGTACATCATTCTTCTGAGCATTACAATCTAAGTACAGCGCTACGGCAGACATGGTCTGGGGGTTTTTATACTTTTATTTTTTGGCTATGGCTACCAATACTTGGTTTTCATCCCGCAATGATTTTACTGCAAATGTCCATTAGTCTCTTATATCAATTTTGGATTCATACAGAAGCCATTAACAAAATGCCGAAGTGGTTTGAAACTGTTTTTAACACCCCTTCCCATCACCGGGTTCATCATGGAAGCAACCCTATCTATCTAGACCGAAACCATGCAGGTATTTTAATTATTTGGGACAAATTATTTGGTACTTTTCAACCAGAACTTGAAAATGAAAAAGTGAATTACGGCTTAGTAAAAAATATTAAAACCTTCAATCCCATAAAGATAGCGTTCATTGAATGGTATTATATGTTTAAAGATGCCTTTACAGGAAAAAAGTCATTAAAAAATCGCTTGCAGTATTTCATTAAACCACCAGGATGGAAACATGATGGCTCAGGAAAAATAAGTGATGATTTAAGAAAAGAGTGGTTAGATTCTATTTTGAAAACAAGAGACAAATATTAATTGCTAACCGTCTTTACATTTATTGATTAAACCTCCATACTTTCGCCTATATCTAAAAGCTTTAATGATTTTAATCTGGAATCGAACTTAGCCTTGGCCTGTACTTTGTCTATTTCAATATAACCAAACGTATCATAGTGATATCCCAAGACTCTATCGCAATCTACAAATTTACTTGCTTGTATAGCATCATCCACACCCATTGTAAAGTTGTCTCCTATAGGTAAAATGGCTAAGTCCAAATCAAATTGCTTACCAATTAATCTCATATCATAAGTTAATGCAGTATCACCAGCTATATATATAGTTTTGTCAGCTTGTAACACAAAACCACCAGGTTGCCCTCCATAACTTCCATCTGGGAAGGATGATGTGTGTATAGCATTAACATACTTTAATCTACCAAAATCAAAATTCCAAGAGCCGCCGTGATTCATAGGATGACCTTTTAATCCTAAGTTTTGATAATGTGTAACGATTTCATAATTTGAAACAATAACAGCTCCTGTTCGCCTAGCAATAGCTTCAACATCTAAGATATGATCTTGATGTGCATGTGTGACTAAAATATAATCTGCTTTTAAGCTTTCAATATCTATTTGAGAAGCTTTTTCATTTCCTGTGATAAATGGATCAACAAGAATATGAATACTATCAATCTCAATACCTAAGCTTGCATGTCCATAGAATGTTATTTTCATTTATAAAAGTTTTTAGAGATAATTTGTTTTTAAAATTAATACAAAATATAGCCAATACCTAATAAGAATGAAAAGAGGAATGTAGATAATGCTAAGACTTTCAATTGGCCATCATAATCATCAGGTGTTTTAGCTACTTTAATTTTTTTTATATGAAGAATCAACGGAATAAAAGCCAAAAGATATATAAAGTTATATGGCTCTACATAATATAAGATTGAAAATGCTATACTAATAAGCATTGCGCCAATAATAAGGAAAAAATGGTATTGTTTAACTCTTTGCGCTCCTAACTTTACTGCAAGAGTTATTTTTCCAACCTTTGCATCTGCCTCTAAATCCCTCATATTGTTTAAATTAAGCACACCTACGCTCAATAACCCTAAAGCTATTGCTGGAAGCACAACTACATGATCAATAGTATGCATATACAACAAGTAACTCCCAATAGTACTTACAAGTCCAAAGAATACAAAAACAAAAACATCACCCAAAGCCCTGTAACCATAAGGTGAATCTCCCATAGTATAGTTTAATGCAGCATATACTGAAACACCGCCAAGAAAAATAAACAACAATAAAAAAAGGAAATTAGTGGATCCAAAAGCAGCCCAGATAAGTGATAAAGTTAAAATAATAACTACAATAATGTTAAACTTTATTGCATCTAACATTTCTTCTGGTGTAATCTTACCGCTCTGTACAGCACGTCTGGGACCTACTCGTTCATCATTATCAGCCCCATTAACACTATCCCCATAATCGTTTGCTAGATTAGAAAGGATTTGCAGGCTAATTGTCGTTAATATAGCTAAAACTAATACCCACCAACTAAAGTGCCCATTATAATAGGCAAAAGATGTACCTACTATTATACCAGAAACGGAAAGTGGTAAAGTTCTGAGGCGCATGGCAGCAAGCCATGGTTTAATTTCTTTCATTCAAATTAATTAGATTAAGGTATCCATTTCTTAGGAAAGTTAGGCTTCCTTTTCTCTAAGAAAGCATCTCTTCCTTCTTTTGCTTCGTCTGTCATGTAAGCCAATCGAGTGGCTTCACCTGCAAAAACCTGTTGACCAACCATACCATCATCAGTAAGATTCATAGCAAATTTAAGCATCTTTATTGATGTTGGTGATTTAGCCAATATTTCTTGTGCCCATTCATAGGCTGTTTTTTCTAATTCAGCATGAGGTATCACAGCATTTACCATTCCCATCTCATAAGCTTCCTTAGCAGAATAGTTGCGCCCTAAAAAGAATATTTCTCTAGCTTTCTTTTGGCCAACCATCTTTGCTAAATATGCAGAGCCATAACCTCCATCAAAACTTGTAACATCAGCATCGGTTTGCTTAAAAATTGCGTGCTCTTTACTCGCTAAGGTTAAATCACAAACTACGTGCAAACTGTGACCTCCACCAACTGCCCAACCTGGCACAACCGCTATAACTGCTTTTGGCATAAAACGAATAAGACGCTGTACCTCTAAGATATTTAGTCTATGATAACCATCCTCTCCTACATAGCCTTGGTGTCCTCTAGCCTTTTGGTCTCCACCAGAACAAAAACTCCAAACACCATCTTTTGAAGACGGACCTTCTGCACTTAGCAACACAACACCAATATTTACATCTTCATTAGCATCATAGAATGCGTCGTAAAGCTCTGACGTTGTCTTTGGACGAAAGGCGTTTCTTACTTCAGGACGATTAAAAGCAATTCTTGCAACTCCGTTGCTTTTATGATATGTTATATCTTCATAAGATTTGGCAACTTTCCAACCTATATGACTCATATTTCTCATTATTTTGACTGCAAAAATAAGGAATTAATAATAATGCATTAAGAGTTATTTTTATTTGATTTTATTATGCAAGCATAATATATTTGCAGCCTTTTCATAACTATAAATGATTAATAGCCCTTACCTTAATAGCAAAGAACATACGCTCCTTAAAACAAATTTAGGGAGTGTATATCTTTTTGATAATTATATTATTACAGATTTCAAAGAAGGTATAGATATTAATTTTGAAAACTTCAATGAGGTTTCAGAGCTTATAAAAGTTTATTTTGAAGACAGACATTTTGGGTTTATTGCAAATAGAATAAATTCTTATTCTATAAACTTAACCGATGCTTCTAAATTTAATGCTAACTTCCCTAATCTAAGAGCTTATGCTGTTGTAGTATACAACACTATAACAGAACGTGTTTTTGAAATTGAGAATCATTTCTTCACGTTTAACAGATCTGTTTTTAAAGAATTAGATTCTGCAGTGACTTGGGTTGAAGAATCACTTTCCTGCAAAATTTAATCTATTTAAGGTAGATGCCGTCTTCCTTTATATCTATTTGCCTTTCTTTATAAAGCGTTCCTATTGCTTTTTTAAAACTCTTTTTACTCATTTGCAGTTGCTCTTTGATATCTTCTGGACTCGATTTATCATGCAAAGGGATAAAACCATTATTATCATTTAACTCGTTTAATATAAACGCTGCATTAGGCTCTATATTTCTATAACCTATTTGATTTAAAGATATATCTAGCTTATTATCGTGGCGCACTTTTTTTACTATACCTTTTAAACGGTCACCAACACTAATATCTTTATATATATCATCCTTAAATACTAAACCTAAATGCTTTTTGTTTACAATAACATTCATTCCAATATCTGAAGGATGGGATATGATTAGATCAACCTCATCAAACTGATTAACCGTCAATTCTTTATTGTCTAAAAAGCGATTGGTTTTACTCGAAGCTACCAAACGTTCAGTTTCTTCATCCAAATAACAGTGTACTAAATACCAGCCACCGGTTGTCATCTTAAAGGCTTGCTCTTTAAATGGACAGAATAATTCTTTAACTAAACCCCAATCTAAAAAAGCTCCAAACTTAGTTACTTGATTACAGCGTAACAAAGCAAAGTCTCCTTTTTTAATATAGGGTTGATCTGTTGTTGCTACTGGCCGCTCTTCGTTATCTAAGTATACAAATACATCTATTTTTTCACCTATTTCAAATGTTTCTGGCACATAACGATTTGGCAGCAAAACTTCTCCCTCTTCCCCATCTCCTAAAAACAAACCCGGTTCAGTATCTCTTAATATTTCGAGTGTATTATATTCACCTAAATGTATCATACTGCAAATGTATTGATATTAGTGAGATACTGAAATGAAATTAATAGATAGTATATTTATTTGTTTATCTACAGATAAAAATTAACCAAAAGAAAAAGCGCTATAATAAGTATTATAACGCTTTTATATTTTTTAAAGAAGATCTACTAATATGCAGATTCTCTATTAAAATGTTTTACCAATAGATAATAAACAACCGCTCTGTATTTATTTCTATTAGATTGACCATAGGTATCCATAACAGATGCTATGCCTTTGTCTAAATCATTACTATCACTTAATCCCAGCTTTTTTATTAAAAAGTTATTCTTTACAGTTGCCAATTCTTTATCATCTGAACCAGATACTGTTGATGAATCTGCATTATAAATTGAAGGCCCTAAGCCTACAGTAACTTTAGTTAATAAATCCATGTCAGCGTTAACACCACATTTATCTTTTAAATCTGCCGCATACTTTGCGATTAATTCATCTCTTTTACTCATGCTAAATAATATGTTTTTAAGTTAATTATAATATCTCACTAAAGGTAAGTATTTTTTAGACACGTTAAAAGTTGGTTCGTCACTTCTTAGTACACTTCGCCTAATATTTACTTTATAAAAGTAAAATAATCTAATAGCACCTTATCATTTATAACCGAAGGTGTAAAAACCTCTAGTAATTTGGGTTGGTTAGACACTTCGTAGAATGTTTTGAGTTCCTCTCTTAAAGAGGTTTCATTATCAGCTTTCACGTAGTTAATATTATACATATTACATAATTGCTTAGCTGTTAAATGATGTTTAGTTTCAAAATACGTATCAAAATTATCGATGTTTTTATGACCTGGTAAAATTCTAAAGATACCTCCACCTTTGTTATTAATAACAACGATTCTAAAATCATTAGGAATATAACTATTCCATAATGCGTTGCTGTCGTAGAAAAAGCTTAAATCACCAGTGATGAATGTAACCCGCTCTTTAGAAGCAACAGATGCGCCAACAGCTGTACTTGTACTTCCATCAATTCCACTAGTGCCTCTATTACAAAATACTGTAATATCCTTTCTAAGCTGAAATAACTGGGTATATCTGATAGCTGAACTATTACCAACCTGCAATTGGCTATGACTAGGAATACTTCTTAATAACAAATTAAAGACTGTGAAATCTGAAAAAGAAATTGTTTTTAAATACTTGTTATGAAGCTCACGACGCCTTTCTCTTACTAATAGCCAATTCGGTTTATAATTACTCTCAATTGAATGAACCTTAGGTAAAAACGAACCAAAAAAAGTATTTGGTGACAGTTTGATGTGTTTATCCAAACAGAAAAATGTATCGTTAGCTCTAAACAAATCTACATGCCAATGATGCAATGGCATATATTGCCTTAAAAAAGCTTTAATCTTTTTAGAAACCACCAAACCACCTAGAGTTAATAATACTTCTGGTTGAAGCGCTTTAAATGCCTTATCATCTAAAGGAGCAATGATCTTATCTATTTCAGAGAAAAAATCGGGATGATGTAAATTAGAAGTGGTTTCTGTAAATACTAATACGCTATCATTATCAGCTAATTTTTGAAGCCATTGCGCTTCGACAGTATTAGGTTGCAATACTCCTACCAAAATCATTTTGCGCTTGGCATTTTGCCAAACACTCGTTATTTGCTCTATTTCAACCTCATCAACCTGTTCTGCTCTATTTTGAACCTTGAACAAACCCGGATTGATTGATAATTCATCAACCATATCATATAATGGTTCATTAAAAGGAATATTTATATGTACTGGTCCTGATTTTAAATTAGCAATAGTAAGCGCTTCGTGAATCTCAGATTCATTATAAGATTGTATGTCTTGTTGAAGCCCTAGAAAATGTTCAAGCTTATTTTCTATACTTTTCATTATTGGCAACTCATCTTCATCATTGTTTGCCTCTTCTTTTAAATCTAGTTTTAGATTAGTATTATACATCACATGCTCTCCATAAACATTCTTTTGCTTTATGGTTTGTCCATCTCCTACATCAACTAAATGTTTGGGCCTGTCTGCAGATAAAACTACTAAAGGGATATTACTATAATAAGCTTCTACAATTGCAGGATAGTAATTCAATAATGCACTACCAGATGTACATACTACTGCTACTGGTTCTAGTAGTTGTTGTGCAATTCCCAAGGCAAAAAATGCAGCGCAACGCTCATCTACAATACTATAACAACTAAAATAATCATCGTGTGTAAACCCAATGGTTAAAGGTGCATTTCGGCTTCCTGGTGAAATAACAATGTGCTTAATATTATGCGTTTTGCATAAGGTAACTACAGTTTGAGATAAGGGAATTTTAGAATGCTTCATCTAATCACAAAAATACGAAATATCAATAGTTCTATCCTAAAACGTTATGCATAGTTTTAGTCTTACTGACAGTTTCTTCCCATTCTTTTTCTGCAATAGAATCTTTAGTAATACCACCACCTACATAGATTAAAGCTTTTTCATCTTTGATTTGAGCACAACGCAAATTCACATAGAAATTAGATTGTGTTTTTACCACAGCGTAGGCATTGTTTTCAACATTACGCCTATTCGTATTTCTAGACTTAGATTGTTTTAAATTAAGCTCACCAAGAAACCCTGTATAATACTCACGATCGTAATTTTCGTACTCAAGGATAAATGCTTTAGAGCCTTGTTTCGGAAATCCGCAAACTGCAGGTGTAGGATGCAAAGCTTCTATTATAGATCTTAAATTGGCATTATCGTCAACACGACTTGTAATCCGGGATTTTAGATGTAATAAACTACCTGCTGAAATCGTTTCTACTTCAGATACATTTATCGATTTAGCATATGGTTTTATCTGATGTATTATATAATCCACAACTATTTGCTGTTCATCAATCTCTTTATTGGCCCATTTAACTTGTGAAGCGTTGTTATTTGGTTGTGTACCAGCTAAGGCTATTGTTGTTAATTGCTGTCCTTCAACTTTAAATAATAGCTCTGGTGTAGCACCTAACCATAAACCAACTTTTGGATGATACCAACAATAGACCATCGCATTCTTATACGTATTATATAAGCGTTTAAATACCTCTACTGGATTAACATTTTTAAGCTTAAAGGCTTCAATACGGGATAAAACGACTTTCTCTAAGTACCCATCCTCAATATCCGAAATACCTTTTAAAACTAAGTCTAAATGATCTTTTTTGTTGATAAAATCACTATCTGTTGGCACAAACTGACCCCAATCTTTGAGCTCGATTTTAGCTTTAGATTCTATACTACGAAACTCACAATTGTCTTTTGGGAATAAAACCGTCTTATTAGATAAATTAAATGGTGCAAATACAAATCCACTTTCGGTGAATGTGGTCGTTGTGTGTAACCTGTTATCGCTTTGCAACCAAGAGTTGATTATTGAATTAATGGGTCTGCTGTAGACTACAAAAGGAAGTTGCTTGTTATACTGATGCTCTAGAGCTTCAAAAAAAGAATTTATCTCCATCAACTATTACTTTTTAGGTAATGAAATGGTAGATAAACGACAAATAGAAACCAGGTTGTCTGCTTCGTCAGTAACTCTAATATCCAGCAACTGCGTTGTACGTCCTTTATGTAAAAATGTTGCTTTAGCATAGATATAACCTGTCTTTACACTCTTGAGATGATTAGCTGTAATTTCTAAACCTCTTACAAAATACTTCTCTAAATCAGTGAAAATATGCGAAGCAAAACTACCAACACTTTCTGCTAAAGCTGCAGTTGCGCCTCCATGCAAAACACCATCTGGTTGATGTACTTTTGGTGTTACTGGCATTCTTGCAACTAAAAAATTATCACCATAATCCACAATTTCAATTTCTAAGGTTTCCATTAATGTATTTTTACTCACAGCATTAACTTTAGCTAAGAATTCTTCTTTAGATTGTTGCATAGAAAATCAGTAGTTTTATTGTCTATTACAAAAATACTGAAACTGCTAAGAATAATGAATTCAGAAGAGAAAGAAATCACATATAAAACCTGTAGCTCCTACTCTACTTTAAACACACTAACGGAACATACTAACACTGTTTGGTTTGTGTGCCATGGTATGGGTTATTTGAGCCGCTATTTCCTTAGATATTTTAAACATATTAATCCTGAAGGAAATTACATTATTGCTCCGCAAGCTCCGAGCAAGTATTATATTCAGCCAAAAATGCATGTTGGTGCCAATTGGCTTACAAGAGATGAAACTAAAGCTGGAATGGAAAACATTCTCAATTATTTTGATGCTGTTTTTGAAGCTGAGCAAATTCCAAATGATATTAACTTAATTATATTGGGTTATTCACAAGGTGTTAGTGTTGCGATGCGCTATATGGTAAAGCGAAAATTACAATGTTCGCAACTAGTTATACACTCTGGCGGTATTCCTAAAGAGCTTACTAAGAAAGATTTTGCTTATTTGAATGAAACAAGTAAAGTAAAATTAATCTACGGCACCAAAGACGAGTACCTAGATGAAACCCGTATAAAACAAGAATCTTTAAGAGCTAAAGAATTATTTGGTAGTAGAGTAACTATACTTCCATTTGAAGGAAAGCATGTGATTAATGTAGATTATATAAATGCACTTGTATGACAGTACCAACTTTAGAAAACAACAGAGTTAAGCTTAGTCTCTTAGACCTAAGCAACTACCAACATTTAGAAGGAATAGCGCAGGAAAAAGACTTAATTTTCTATTCACCTTCCGATATTTCTACACCAGAAAAGTTAAGAGATTATGTGCAAGTTGCTGTTGATGGTTATTATCATAAAACAATTATTCCATTTATCATTTATGATAAAAAAAAGGAAGCTTATGCTGGTTCAACACGTTTTGGACTCATCAACTGGAAAAATAAAGTCTTACATATTGGCTGGACATGGATAGGTCACAGTTTTCAAGGTACAGGATTGAATGCTAACATCAAATTCTTAATGCTGCAATATACCTTTGAAACTTTAAATTTTGATAAGGTAGAATTTAGAATTGACGAACGCAATAACAAGTCGCGTCGTGCTGTTGAAAAATTGGGAGCAACACTCGAAGGTATTTTACGTAAAGATACTTTGATGAGTGATGGTTTTAAGCGTAGTACCTGTTGTTATGGCATATTAAAAGAAGAATGGCCGCAAATTAAAGCGACCATTTTCAAAACCTTTTAGCTTGTTTGCTGTAGCGTTTTATTCTTTTCTTTTAGAACTGCCAATTGCTTCTCTAAAAACGTAATTGCTTCTTCTGTTTTATAGCTTGCTTTAGAAGCAAAATCTTTTAGGTCTTCTTTAAACTTATCCTTACCAGATTTTGCAGCTTTAGATAAATCATCTTTTACCTCATTAAAATCTTGAGTAATTTGTTCTTTAATGTCTTTACCTTCTTTTTTAAGATGGTCTCTGGTAACACTACCTTTATCTGGTGCTAACAACACACCTGCGGCTGCGCCAATTAATGCGCCTAAAACAAGTGCTCCTTTATACTGAATCATATTTTTCTTTTTTAGTTAAACCTATTATACTTATATGTAGTAAAACGATGTGTTTTGTTACAAACAAATTCAGTGCCAGAGATTTAGTCATTATAATAGCCATTTGCCAAACGACTATTCTTGCATTTTTTGACCATTATATCCAGCCACTTTCAAATTTGTGACCAAGTCATTTTCAAAAACAAACTCAAAATATAAGCCACTTTTAGAACTAAAGAATAAAGTGTCCGTTTCTGGCAATAAAAAGATAGGATTCTTTACAAGACCCTCTGAAAATTCTAAACCATTATCTTTTATTTTGACTTTAGCAATAGCATCTTCAGAAAATTGATATGCTCCTACATAGCGCGCGCGTTGTGCTTTGGATTGTTCATTGTATTTCCTTAACCTATGGTAAATTCCAGGTAAGTTGTACTCTTTTGCTATACTTAAAAATAGTTCTTGAATAATATCATTACCATTATCCGAATTCACCATTATGGCTACAGAAATGGGATATGCTTTCCAAATTCTTAGATCTGATACAAATCCTTCATCAGAACCACCATGACCAAATAAATCCTCAACCACATAAGGGCCCATACCTTGGTTATTTCCATAGTCCTTTAGCATTTCATTCACCGTCTGTGTTTTTAAAAATCCGTCTTTTTGATTTTGATAGGTGTCTTGAATAGTCTTTGCCCAAAGCAAAAGTTGAGATGGTGTTGTCCAGAGTCCGGCTGCCGCCATTTCAGGATAGGTATGCCACTTTCCTGCTACTTGAGAGCCATCAGATTTATAACCTGCAGCAGCTATACTATGGTAAGCCTTAGGAAGTGGATTCTCATAGGTGCTCGATGTCATACCTAATGGATTGAGTACATTCTTTTGCATAATATCTGAAAATTCCTTTTGTTCTAAGTCCGATACCATCAGTTGCATAACTGTATAACCTCCACCTGAATAGCCTACCTTTTCTCCAGGCGCCCTAAAGACACGAACTGGATCCGTATTCCCTTTACCATCCAATACGTCTATAATACTTGGAATTGTATCTTTGATCGAATACCCTGGAAAACCATGAACGGTAAGTCCTGCGGAATGATTTAACAATCGCCTTAAAGTCACCTTCTCTTTGACTGTAAATTCATTTTCTGATACTTTCCAGCTTCTTAAATAGTCATTTACATTGCTATCTAAATTTAACTGACCTTCTTCTACAAGTTGAAGTGCTCTGGTAGCTGCAATGGGTTTACTAACTGAACCTGCCTGAAATAATGTCTTTGTGGTTACCTTTTTATTCTGACTAGTATCAGCCATACCGTATCCTCTTGCCCATTCCACAACACCATTATTCATAACAGCTATACTTACTCCAGGAATATTTAGTTCTTTTAGTCGGTCTTCAATATTAAAATATTGAATATTTACGCTATCTCCATATTGAACTCGTAAATTAGATTGTAAGCCATTTTCTATTCGCGAAATTCGCTCTTCTAAAGCTTTATTTTCACTCTTTTTTTGACCCTCGCAACTGGCAATGAAGCATAGCGTCATGATAAAACATAACAAACGCATAATTGAATTTTTTAAATTGTTTTTTGATAAATTCTATTAGCTATTTTATGACATAATAAAGTCACCTATCTTGTAGCCAGTAAGAATTAAATTGGAAATAATAAATGGAATAAAAACGTCTAACCCGATAAGTCAGACGTTTTTAAGGTTTATTTTTGCTTTCTTAAGTAGACACTACCAGAGCCTGCATCTAGCTTCATTTTTGTTTTACCAGAGTTTAGCTGAAGCATCATTTCTTTAATACCATCTTGCAAAGTTTCATCCAAAACCGTAAAGTCTATATCGCTTAGTATACGTTTACCATTGACGTCTACCTTTACATCAGCATTAGTTGGCAAGGTTATATCTATATAACCATCGTTGCTTACCAAAGAATATAACTTCGTTGGTTTGATCGTATCAAAGACTACAGTGATATTTCCTCCGATAGTATTGGCAATGACTGGACCACTAACATTAGCTAAACTTATAGAGTTGTATGATGTCGAAATCTCTACTTCTCCTTTAAAATCATTTAGTTCCCAAGGTGTTGACGTTGTTCTTATAAAAAACGTGTTAGAATTCTTCTTAGAGCAATCTTCGACATTCCAGGATAATTTAATGGAATTAGGAATCAAAATTTCATACTTATTATTTATTGAAGCAAAATTAGCAAAGCCCGAAGCCGTATTCTTATTTGATTTCTTTTTATTAACATTACCATTTGAAGACTTGGTCGTATAACCAATTAACTTATTGTTACCAGATTGGCTATACTTATAATCTTTAATGATCAACTCACCAGGCTTTTCTGTAATATCCAGATATAGATTGTCTTTAGGGTTTGTAGATTTATTACCTAAAGGCTTTAGACCTTTTTCTAATTCTGCGTCTTTGTATTGTGAAGACACCAAATAGTAGCTCTTTCTCAATAGAGTGTCTGATGCCTCTTCTAATGAGTCTAATAACTTCTCGTCTTTGTTTCCAAAGTCGTAATAGTAGGAATAGCGTGGCTGGTTAAGACTCTTTATAATCACTTCATCTCCATCATAACCTTTAATGGTCATATGTGCGTTAGAGCATATTTTAAGTGTTCCTTTATTAAATTTAATGCGTTTTTCTTTCTGTTGTGTGTGACCAACACCAGCTATTAAAAGCAGTGCTACAAGTATTATTATACGTTTCATTTCTATTCGTTTTTTATTGATTTAACATGGCTAATAAGGCTGAAGCATTGCCTTTTACCAATGGTAAAGCTTCTTCATCCTCAATGATTTTTTTAAGTGGTGCTTTTGCACGTTGCTCTCTTAGCGTAGCAACAGATTTTATGAGTTTTAACTGCACCAGAGGCTCTGTTTCATTGCCTAAGGCTTCAATGAGATTGTTTCTTACTAATTGATTGTCTGGGAATTTTAAAAGAGCATCGATGACGGCTATTTTTGAATTGGCATCAGAATCAGCTTTTAAAATTTTAAAGAAGGCCTTTAATATCTTTTCGTCTTCCTTTTCATTTGCAAACTGATCTTCAATCTCGTAAATGGCTTCGAGACGTGAACTATTGGTGTCACTTTCGCCCAAGGCTAAAACGAGGTTATCTCTCATTTCAATACGTTCTTGCTTGTTTTGGTACCAATACCCAAACGTGATTAATAATGCGACGCTTGCTGCAATAGAAACATAGCGTATCGTTTTTAAACTCTTTACTTTAGTCTCCTTAGGATGCAATGCGCTTTTAAGCCTTGCTTCAAAATCTAAGCTTGCAGCTTCTGGCATTTTCTCATCGTCAAATGCTGTTTTGTGCTCCTTAACAAATTTCTCTAAACTCATACTATCATTTTATTTTGCAATTGCTGCTTTAACAAACGTTTCCCTCTTACATATTGATTGCGTACTGTGCCTTCTTTTAAGCCTAATTGCTCTGCTATTTCTTTGTGCGAATAGTCTTCGATGAGATACAGTACTAATATGATGCGGTATTTATCCTTTAAGGCATGTATTGCTTTTTTTACGTCTTCAACTTTTAAAGATATATCCTCAAACTCGTCAGTTTGTGTGTCTTCTTGTTGAAATTCATACGATTCCTGTAACCAACCTAATTTCTTTTTGTGCCGTAAAAGGTCTAAAGAACAGTTGATGACAATACGTTTTAACCAAGGCCCAAGGTTAAGGTCGTTATTTAACTTAGACATATTCTGAAACGCTTTAATAAAGGCATCATGCACAGTGTCTTGTGCATCGTGCTGATTTTTAATAATCCTTAAGCTGACATTATATAGCATATCCTTGTACATCTGATACACTTGCATCTGCGCTTTTAGATTATTCTGCTTACATGCTTTTATTAATTCTTGTCGTTCCAAAAATTAGTAGTCTTTGATTGGTAGTTGTTATAATAACGGAGTACTTAAAAAAATGTCACAAAAAAGTTATGACTTTTTAAAATTACGGGATTTTTGGGATGAAATGGGAATGGTAAATGTAGTTCCGCTTAACTTTCATGGTATGAGTCCGTTTTAATGACTTATACCAGACGTTAAGCGAAGTTAGTTTTTTTGTCTTAAGAAATCCATACGTAACCCTACGTATATTTTAAAACACCAAAAGCTCGATATCTATTAAAATACCGAGCCTTTTAACAAAACAAATTACACTATGATCTACATCGCCATTTCTGGTTTATGTAAGCTTACAACAATGAGTACTGCTGCTCCATTTACCCAATAATATATGGCATCTATACCTTCAAATGAAAAGATAAAAGGAGCGACTATAAATACGATAGCGACTATAAAATCTACTAGTAAATGCATTTTATACGAGATCACTTTGATGATGCCTAAGTGATGATCTGTTAATACCGTTAATAGTAATGCTGCTATACCAGTAGTTACAGAAAGCCATAATGCTAATGGATTTGAGCTTCCTAAGCCTAGCACAAATGGTAATACCATAAGTGCTATAGCTACAGGATAATCTAAAAACGCGTGTATTCTTTTGGTGACGAATTTCATGACTTAGTTATGTGTTTTACTCAATTTCTTCCAATTCTTATCCGCAACAGCCTTTAGCTTATTGTGATTATTTTCTGCTAACCATAACTGCTTCGCATCTAATTCTACATTGTTTAAATACAAGTAATATTTTCCATCTTCAACAATAAATTTATTTGGGTCTACTCTAAATTTAGCACCTGCATAGCAGCCAAAAGCACAGAACCCTCCATACTGTGGTAAATAACGCTCTGGGTTTTTATCAAAACTTGCCTTTTGCTCACTAGATGTAAAGTAATACACTACTTTTTTGTATTCAGACTTATAGCTCTTGTTTCCTTTTTGAGCTAAGCCCAAATCTAAATACGATACAGGGCTATAGCCTTGTAATGCTATATTACTGTTGTCTATGTTATTTGCTTTGTTGTCTTGTGCAAATATTGTTGTAGCGAATAAAAATGCTACTGCGGTTACTATGGTTTTTAATGTGTTCATTTTTTAAAAATTTTAATGGTTATTGTTATCCTACGCCTCAGCGCTGGCTCTTCATTAAAATTGTCCACAGGACAATTTCTTAACATTCAGCCCTATTCAGCATTGAAGTATTCTTCGTGAGTGACCTTACCTTCATCATTCCATATTCTTCTGATGATTTCGTGCCAGTAAATTTTACTGCCATCTTTCATGTCAAAATCAAAGGTGAACTCTGAAGCTGACACATTACCATCAACAATAGAATGATGATGTGTAATCCCATTAACTTTAGCAATAGCACCTGCAAAGCCTTCCATTTTTATAATCATTTCGGCTTTTCCTGCTGTGCCACCATTTCCGTAATCTGAAGTGTTAGCATTGTCTGCAAAGAATTCCTTTACGGCATCTACGATAGCTCCCTGAGCAACGATAGTGTCCATTTTTTGTACTTGTTCTTTAATATTCATTTTTTTCTTTTTTAGTGAATTAATACACTGCAAAGATCAATGAGATGTAAAAGATAGTTGCTACAAAAAAAGGACTAAGAATTGTACTTTTTGGATTGAAACGCTGTTGGAGTCAGTTTAGAATAATGTTTAAAGAAGCGTGAAAAATGATTAGGCTCTTCAAAACCTAATCGCCTTGATATAGAGCTAACCGACTGACCATTTAGCAGCATTAGCTTTGCTGAGTTAATCAATTCTAAGCGTATGAGTTGCCCTAAAGAGACATTCATCTTTGTCCTTACTTTATTAGATAAGGCTTTTATTGACAGGTTCATTTTATCCGCATAGAAGCCTAAGGTACGTTCTTGGGTATGGTATTTTTGAAGTAGCTCTAATAGGTCTTGCGAAAACATGTCTCTATTCTTAAAGTCAAAATGCTCTCGAAACGCTTTTGGTGTTTGACCTGTAGAATTCTTAAAGACTCTATTGAAGTAGGCATCGTCTTTATAACCCAAATCATATGAGATCTCCTGGATATTTTTATCTGTAAATGCCACTTCTTTAAGCCCTTCATTAAGTCGTTTAGAGTTTATTAATTTTTTAACGGACAGTCCTACTTTATCTTTAATTAAGGCTTGGGCATTATAACCTCTATCGTTAATAAGACTAACCAGATCATTGCTTGTGAGGTTATTAGAAAACTCTTTATCGATAATATCTTTAGTATCAAAAATAACCTGGTATTCTTCTTTATTAGCTTTAAACGGATTTTGCCAATACCATTGTTTTGAAGATACATCTATGATATCTGCCGAATTATCAGTTAAGGTAGTTTGCGATAAAAACGCATTACACTCTTCGCATTCTAATAAATCGATATAACCTAGAGAAATAAGGTGCTTAAATAGTACTCTTACGTCTTTGTCATAAAATTTATCTGAATTAGAAAACTCTATTTTTCTAACGGTAAAGTCGTCTGATAAAAACTTAATGTATTGACCTTTTTCTAAGAAGATAGCTTTTTCCTGCCAATCGAAATAGTTTTTAAAGTCTACTTGTATGCCTCCTTTACCTGATAGAATATGAATAAGTGTATACCTTTCCATAAAGTATACTTTATTAATTTCTGGTGAAAATTTTTCGACTTTCAATTTTGAAAAACTATTAGACTAATGGTCGTAAAAGTAAGGTATTTATAACATCATAAGATTGAAAATAACTTATTGGTAATCTAAAACCTTAAGCCAGTTTTCTTTTAAAACTTGGCAAGCATGTTCTAGGTTATCATTTCTTATATGTCCTATGATTTGTTGATGTTCATCGTCAGAGTCAGCATAGTTCTCTCGTTTACTCATAAAATCAACCTCATAAAAGAAAATTCTGGTTTTTAGATCTGATAAGATTTTCAACGCAATTGGGTTTTTATAATTAGACGTCAATAAATTATGAAAGTCGATATCTGCATTGATGCGTTGAATTTCGTCACTAGCGTTTTTAAAAATCTTGTTTGCAGTTTCTAGCTTTTTTATTGTTTTCTCAGAGAATACTGAATTTCTTATGGCCAATGACTCCAACGAAACTACTAATTCATACAGATTTTGTGCTTCTTCATTATTAAGTTCTGGAATAAAAAAACCTCTATTGGGTATAGCCTCTACAATACCAGATGTTTGCAATTGTGTTAAAGCTTCTCTAATTGGTGTTACGCTAACATCTAGTTCTCTGGCCAATGATGCCAGAGAAATAGACTTTTTAGGGTTCAATACGCCATGACGCATTTTATGCAATAGTAAGTCTTTAACCTAATCTCTAAAGTTTATTTTTTCTATCAAAACCATTTATTATTTAATTCGCTTTATTGAAATAATATAATTTTTTCTTTTCCCAGTTTATCTTATAAAATCCTGTAATTTGATTTTCATCATTATACTCGAAAGTAATTTTTGATAATTTTCCATCAGAAAAGAAGAGTTTATCATTTTCATAAATAAGCTCAAAATTACCTGTTTTAATATTCTTATATAACATTTCATCTCTATTAACCTCAATACTGTAAAGGACACCGAGTTCTGTGCTATAGTATACTCCTTCGTATTTTTTAAACGCTTCTTCATTAAAATAAAAAGGAGTCGTTTTTCTATTGGCTGTTATATCATTATATACTAATTTATCTACTTTTCCTTTTTTATTAGTAATGAAAGTAATTGTTCTGTTACCGTATGCACGAACTATAAATGTAGAATCGTTAACAGGTTTCATATAAAATGCATTTTCACCATTAGCCTGTGTATATAGGTCCTTGCCTTTTTTCATAATATCCAAATACCAAGCCTCACAAAGTTTATAGATTCCAGTATACTTATCTAATTGTTCTGTAGGTATTACAACTTCTTTCTCAGGTTCGGTTGAGTTCTCTTTGGCATTATTCTTTTCTTCTTTTGAATTTGTATTGGCTTCTTTTTCTTTTGGAAAGAAGACCTCTAAATATAAGTCCCTAATCTGACCTGTACCAACTCGATAGTTATTCGCAAAAAAAAGACCAACATTCAACTCTGGCACTATTGTCATGTAAGACGTGAATGATGACCAACTCCCATCGTGACCAATAACCTTATGGTCATTAAATTCTTCAATTTCAATACCATAAGCATAATTATTAGCATCTCCATTATTAAGCTTTGTCGTGGTAAACATTTTGTCTACAATGCCTTTTTTGTCCTTTGTTGGAAATAGCAAAAAATTCATCCATTTCCCCATATCAGTAGCATTAGAAATTAGCGAGCTAGAACCTAAAGCACTGGTATTGTATGCTTCTCGTATTCTATTGCCATCATTATCCAACATATAGGCGGATGCCATACCTTCAATAACTTTATTCTGGTCTTCGTTGAAAAAGGTACTGTTCATACCGAGGGGTTTAAAAATATACTCATCTGTCCAATTTACAAAAGACTGATTAGTAACTTCTTCAATGATTTTAGTTAATAATACATAGCCGGAGTTACAATATTGATATCTATCGCCTGGAACAAAATCTAAATGCTTTTGAGCATAAATTGCTCTAAGCAACTGATCTGTAGAGATTTTATCCTCACTAGACCAACCCATTTCATTAATAAGATAGGTCCAATTCTTTATACCACTGGTATGATGCACTAAGTGTCCTATGGTAATTTTATGATCGTATTCTGGAAAGTCTTTAAGATAGGTTCGTATATCATCATCCATAGATAGTTTGCCCTCAACTTCTAAAGTGGCAATAGCATATCCTGTAAACATTTTAGCTATTGAAGCTAAGTCGTACATCGTATTGATGGTGTTTTTGGTATTCAATTCTATACTAGACAATCCGTTACTTGCTGTGTACAAAGTTTTGTTGTTTTTTGTTACGATAATAGAAGTACCTGGTTTTATGTTAAGCTGTTCATCGATAAAGTTGGTAACACTATCTAGCCTTTGAACGAGTTCTTTAGACTGTGAAAAGCTAATTGAAGTAAGTAATAAGAGAATAAAAACTGATTTTTTCATTTTTGAGTGGTTTAAATTATCATCATATATCGTATACGATTAATAAAAAAATCAACTGTTACACTTATCGTTACTGAATGACGAACATTTAAGAAAGTATTAACATATTATTCGTACAAAATTGAGCAAGATTGGAAAAGTGATTACCAACCGCTATCTTTAGTTTTGTCTTCATAGAAACGATATCACATGGCAGAACAACCCAAAACCAAGCACTATTATCAACAGAATCTCAACCGTGTTGTGGATTATATTCATAACCATTTAGATACTAAAATTGATATTGCGCATTTAGCAGAGTTGTCGCATTTTTCGCTGTATCACTTTCATCGCATCACACGTGCTATGCTTGGTGAACCTTTAGGCGCCTACATTAGTAGAACACGTGTAGAGACTGCTGCAAAAATGATTCGGTATACCGACAACACCATTGAGGCTGTTGCATATAGCGTGGGTTTTGAAACACCTTCTTCACTCTCTAAGGCGTTTAAAAACCACTTTGGAATATCTCCAAATGCTTATCGTAACAAAAAAGAATTCATAATCAAAAAACAGAACATCATGAAGACAACAGAATTAAACATTAAAAAACCGAAAATTGTAGATGTAGAAGACCAAAAGTGTTTGTATTACACAATGCATGGCAAATACCAAGACCTGGATTACGGCACTGCATGGCAAAAGCTTTGGGCAGAAGTGAAAACACAGAAACTATTTACCAAGGGGATTAAGCATATTGGCTTACCTTATGATGACCCAAATGTAACAGACCCAGACAAAACACGTTACGACGCTTGTTTGATAATCCATAAGGATGCTCAACCTCAAGGTGATATTGGTGTAAAAACGCTTAAAGGCGGAAAGTACGCAATATTCTTATACCAAGGTAGTTACAAATACTTTGCAGAGGTTTATGACTATATGTTTAACGATTGGTTACTCAACACAGAATACGAACTAAGAGATGTACCTTGTAGAGAAAAATACATTAGTCATCCAGACCGGGTAGCAGAAGAAAAACTAAAGACCGAGTTTTATATTCCTATTCAATAAGTATTTAGCATTCTGAAAGTGTAGTGTATAGCTGTCATTCAATACATAACGAATAGTCTATTCATTTTTTACAAAAGATTCTTTGTTTAATTAAGAATGACAGCTTTCAGATGCTTTTATAATTTCTAATTATTTGCACTTGCTTTTACCATTTCATATAGCGCATCAAGTTTTGCTTTTAATGCCTTATTCTCTTGTTCTAAAGTTTCAATTTTTGTATGTAAGGCTTTAATCGATTGTACATATAAAGCATCATAAGTACCATAAGCTGTTTGGTAAAAGCCTTGATTATCTAAGCTCACATTTTCAGGAAATACGTCTTGCAATTCTTGTGCTATAAAACCATATTGCTGGCCTTCTGGACGGTTATTTCCTGTATGGTTATCATTCCATTCGTAGGTGACACCTCGCATTTGTAATAACCTGTTTAAGGCATCAGTCTCATTAAAAGTATTGATGTTCTTTTTTAAACGTCCATCACTATTGGCTAACCAATCACCAGCAGCCGTTTTTGAGGCATTACCATTGACTTCAATAACATTAGTAGTTGGTATTCTCGAAAATCCTGTTTTTCCATCTTTTAATACTGTTATGGCATTACTTCTACTACCATTGTTAAGACCATTACCAAGACTAAATAACCAATCATTTGCATTCCATGTAGTCGTACTGATTGCAACATTAGTTTGATTGTAAGATCCTAAAGCCCATTCCCTAAAACTATTTGCAATAGTTTCTTCTCCAATAGCTACAGATTGATCTCCATTTGAAGTACCTTCTAACATAGCAATTGATGCTTGGCCAATAGCTTCAGCACTCCATGCAAAAGAATTCTCGCCTGATGCCGTGCCTCCGGTTAAAGCCACAGAACTATCACCTGTTGCATTGGCAAAAGAACCTGCAGCTAAAGATGCGCCTCCTGAAGCTGTACTCTGCTGACCGATTGCTGTCGCATAATCCCCTGATACATTTGTGAAATACCCATAAGCATGGCCATTAACACCACTAGCCTCAGAAGATTCACCTATAGCCATAGATCCTGTTCCTGCTGCCGTTGTTGTTGAATTTATTCCGATAGCTACAGAACGCT